>NZ_JAQGNX010000001.1 GCF_028293835.1 Pseudomonas sp. | reverse complement strand
GAAGGCGCGCGATTTTATCAGGCTTACAGGGCAGCGGCCATCCTTAGGCCGACGGGTAGGCATTTCAGGAGAAAATAATTCAGCTGGACACGCAGGCTGGCTCGTTCGTCGGCGTCTGTATAAGGTGTAGCTACTATTAATTGTGAATGATTCGACCCGATGTGTGGTCTGAACCGCATCAGTTGTCTCGCGCGTTCTTTTCTTGTGTCATTTTTTGCCCTTTGGGAACCTCAATGCGTCTTCCTAACCTGCGTTTTTCCAAAATACTGTTGGTAGGCTGCCTGTCCCTGGTCAGCCTGCCGAGTTTCGCTGAGACCGTCAGCAATCTTTATCAAGTGCGTGAGCCGGTCACCGGGCAATCACCCGAAGAGCGCACCCAAGCTACCCAACGGGCGTTGGAAACCTTGGTTCTGCGCCTGACCGGTGATCCCAGGGCCGCACAAAGTGCTGGCTTGTCTGAGGTGCGCAAAGACCCGCAGCAGATCATCACCAAGTACGGCTACGAGGCCGGTCCGCCGGAAAGCTTGCTGGTGGATTTCGATCCGGTGAGCGCTGACAACTCCATGCGCAAGGCAGGTTTGTCCGTATGGGGCAGCAATCGCCCGGCCATTTTGGGCTGGTGGTTGAACGATGCCACCGATGGTTCGAACCTGGTCGGTGACGGTCAGGCCTTGGCCGAACCGTTGCGTCGCGCCGCTCAGCACCGTGGTTTGCCGCTACGTTTGCCACTGGCTGATCTGAGCGAGCAAATCGTCGCTACGGCGAAGAACCTTGAAGGCACCGATCCTGCGCCGTTGAAAGACGCGTCTGATCGGTATGGCGCTGATGCCTTGTTGGCCGTGCATGCCCGTGAAAATGACGGCCAATGGCAGGGCACCTGGCGTTTATGGCTCGGCGCGCAACGTGAACAGGGCACCGCCACCGGCGCCGATACCGCAGCGCTGGCCGATGCGATAATGCTGGCAGTCAGCGAGCGTCTGGCCCCGCACTTTGTGGCCAAGCCTGGCGCATCCACCAGTCTGGTGCTGCGCGTACAAGGCATGACTTTAGAGCGTTATGCGCAACTGGGGCGCTTGCTTGATCCGTTCGGCGCGAAACTGAAACTGGTGGAGGGCGATGCAATTACCTACGAGCTCAGCGGTAGCGCTGATCAATTGCGCTCGCAGCTAGCGCTGGCGAGGTTGCAAGAGGTTCCTGCCAGCGAGGTCGCGCCGATGGCAGCTGTACAGCCACCTGCCCAGCCGTCAGCAGGGGTGGGCGCCGGACCGGTGGCTACGGTCGCGCCGGTGCCTGCGCCGTCATCGACGCCGCAATTGAATTTCCGTTGGTAACACAGAATTGTTGTTGGGTTTAATTCATGGGTGTAAGGGGCAGTAATGGCTGATTCACGTCGTTGGTTTTGGATTGGCGGGATTGTCCTGCTGTGCGTGTTTGTATTTTTGCTACACCCGATTTTGACGCCGTTTTTGATCGCGCTGCTGTTGGCGTACATGGCTGATCCCTTGGTTGATCGGTTGGAAGCTGTCGGTTTGTCACGCACGTTGGGCGTGGTGGTGGTGTTTGGCCTGTTCAGCATGGTGTTCATGGCCTTGTTACTGGTCTTGGTGCCCATGCTCGCCAAGCAATTGTTCCGGCTGTATGAGTTGGCGCCGCAAATACTCGATTGGTTGCAGCACACGGCGTTGCCGTGGACTCAGGCCAGGCTGGGGCTGGCGGACGGGTTTTGGAAGTTCGACAAGGTCAAGGCGGCTATTTCCGAACACATGGGCCAGACCAGTGACATCGTCGGTGTGGTACTGGCGCAGGCTACGGCTTCAAGCCTGGCGCTGATCGGCTGGCTGACCAACCTGGTGTTGATCCCGGTGGTGTGCTTTTACTTGCTGCGCGACTGGGACGTCATGATGGCTAAGGTGCGTAGCCTTCTGCCACGTCATCGTGAAGGACAAATCATCAAGTTGGCGCACGAATGCCACGAAGTGCTAGGCGCGTTTATTCGCGGTCAGCTGCTGGTGATGGTCGCTCTGGGCTTTATTTACGCAGCGGGCCTGATGTTGGTGGGCCTGGAACTGGGCCTGTTGATCGGCGTGATCGCTGGGCTTGCTGCCATCGTCCCCTACATGGGCTTCGTGATTGGTATCGGCTCGGCGATTGTTGCCGGGTTGTTCCAGTTTGGCGGTGATCTGTACCCGATGATGGGGATTGTTGCGGTGTTTATGATTGGTCAGGCGCTGGAAGGCATGGTGCTCACGCCGTTATTGGTAGGTGACCGAATCGGTCTGCACCCGGTGGCGGTCATTTTCGCAATCCTGGCTGGCGGTGAACTGTTTGGCTTCACCGGGGTGTTGCTGGCGTTGCCGGTCGCCGCGGTGATCATGGTGCTGGTGCGGCATGTCCATGACCTTTATAAGGAGTCAGATATCTATGGCGGGATGGAAGACCCCGATTTGTAGTCGGTACGCACCATTCCTGTAGGAGCGCGCTTGCCCGCGATGGAGCGCGAAGCGGTCCCAACTGCTGGACTCAATGTCGGCCTGAGGAATCACCTTGGCTGGATTACGACTGCTTCGCAGCTGATCGCGGGCATGCGCGCTCCTAGAAGTGTCGGGTTAGACGGCCACTGCAAACCTTTGATTTTGCTGCCGCATTGTGCGCTCAGCGTCACCGGTATAAACTTTGCACACTTTACACAGAGGCCCCCAGCGGTTCGCCTGAACCGTTAAGCCAGCATGAAACCGATTCAGCTGCCCTTGGGTGTGCGTCTGCGTGATGACGCCACTTTCATCAATTACTATCCAGGCGCCAATGCCGCAGCACTCGGCTATGTGGAGCGGCTGTGCGAAGCCGATGCCGGCTGGACCGAAAGCCTGATTTATCTTTGGGGCAAGGACGGCGTCGGGCGTACTCATCTATTGCAAGCCGCTTGCCTGCGCTTCGAGCAAATGGGCGAGCCGGCCGTGTACCTGCCGTTGGCCGAGCTGATCGGTGAAGGGGTCAAGCTGCTCGACAACCTGGAACAGTACGAACTGGTCTGTCTGGACGACCTGCAAGCGGTGGTGGGTAAGCCGGAATGGGAAGAGGCGTTGTTCCATTTGTTCAATCGCCTGCGCGACAGCGGCCGTCGTCTGTTGATTGCTGCGTCTCAGTCGCCCCGTGAGTTGCCAGTCAAACTCCTCGACCTCAAATCCCGGCTGACCATGGCCCTGGTGTTTCAGATGCGCGGGTTGTCCGACGAAGACAAGCTACGCGCGCTGCAACTTCGCGCCTCACGCCGTGGCCTGCACCTGACCGATGAAGTCGGCCATTTCATTCTGACCCGTGGGACTCGCAGCATGAGTGCGTTGTTCGAGTTGCTGGAGCGCCTCGACCAGGCATCCCTGCAAGCACAGCGCAAGCTGACCATTCCGTTCTTGAAAGAAACGTTGGGTTGGTAATCCAGTCGTGATAGCGCGCGATCTGCTGTTACAGACAGCGGCGGCGCTACGGCATGCCCAGCGCATTTTGGTCATTACCGGCGCCGGTCTGTCGGCGGATTCAGGTTTGCCCACCTATCGCGGTGTAGGCGGGCTCTACAACGGCACCACGACCGACGGTCTGCCCATTGAAATGGCATTGTCCGGGCCGATGCTGCGTCGTGATCCGGCGTTGTGCTGGAAATACATCGCTGAACTGGGCAAGGCGTGCCTCGGCGCGCAACCCAACCCTGCGCACTACGCTATCGCCCAGTTGCAGCGGATCAAGCCCGAATGCTGGGTATTGACGCAAAACGTCGATGGCTATCATCGTGCAGCGGGCAGCCCGGATGAGCGCTTGATTGAGATCCACGGCACGCTTTCGCCGCTGTTTTGCCAGTCGTGCGGCGCTGTCGATCCGCAATTGAGCGAACACCTGCATCGGCCAATGCCGCCGCTGTGCAAACAATGCCAAGGAGTATTGCGACCGCCGGTGGTGCTGTTTCAGGAAATGCTGCCCCAGCGGGCGATAGAGACGCTGTACGAGGAAATGGCCAAGGGTTTTGATGCGGTACTGACCATCGGCACGACGGCGAGTTTTCCGTACATCCATGAGCCGGTGTTGCGGGCGCGGGTCGCGGGTGGCTTTACCGCCGAGATAAATCCACAGCGCACGGACCACAGTGCGGCGATGGACGTGTTTCTCGGCTGTAGAGCCTTAGAGGTTATGGAGGAACTGGTAAGTCACATTTAGTTCGATTGAATTTGCAAATGAGGATCATAGAAGGCATAGTCTCGGCTTCTTTACATATTTCCCACGGTCGTGCCCATGCTAACTCGCTTCGCACCCCTCGTGCCCCTCGCACTGGTATCACTCCTTTTTGGTTGCGCGGCACAGATGCCCGTCTCGCAACAACAGCAATCACAAAACTCCCAGGCTTCCATTACTGCGCATTCTCCAGGCGTTTCATCGCATTCACGCGCACAAATGGCTGATGGGGCTGATGCTGACGCTCTGTTCTCGGACGAGCTGATCACCGAGAAAGAACTGTCCGAATTCGCAAGCAGCAAGCCGTACCAGATGCCCCTCCTTGCAGACAGCATCCTTGAGCGCGGCATGTCCCTGATCGGTACGCGTTACCGGGCAGGTGGTACTTCCGAGTCAGGTTTCGATTGCAGCGGTTTCATCGGTTATCTGTTTCGCGAACAGGCCGGCATGAACCTGCCACGCTCCACCCGGGAAATGATTAACGTCAACGCACCGCTGGTGGCTCGCAACGACCTGAAGCCAGGTGACCTGTTGTTCTTCAGCACTAAAGGTCGCGGTCGTGTCAGCCATGCAGGTATCTACCTGGGCGATGACCAGTTCATCCACTCCAGCAGCACTCGCAGCGGCGGTGTTCGGGTCGATAGCCTGGACGACAGTTACTGGAAAAAGACTTTTATCGAAGCCAAACGTGCATTAGCCATGGCGCCGACTACAATTCAAACCCAACACCAGTAATAACCTGAGATATAGCGTCTACTGAACTGAATTCATTCGGAAAGCAGACGACGCAATGTCTCAGGAATTGCGTCCTCTGTGGACCGATTCATTCGGGAAGCAGGCGACGTAATGGCGACGTTAACTGCGGTAACGAGCTTCCAGCTCATTAAACGCAGATTCGGTTCTCGGCGCAGTAAGCCGCATCCACGCTCAGGTTGTTGTGTTTATGTCGATCACGTTACGCCTTGGTTCCGTTGGGTTGTTGGTCGCTTTGCTCAGTGCATGTGCTGGCCACGCTCCACCACCGCAAAGTCCACGGGTTGTTTTTAAGCCCGCGGCTTCCGTTTCTCCCGACGCTTTCTCGCCGGCTGCTCAGGATGTGCTTTTTCGCGCATTGGGATTGGTCGGCACGCCGTATCGCTGGGGCGGTAATACACCTGACTCAGGTTTTGATTGCAGCGGATTGATCGGTTATGTCTACCGCGACGCGGCAGGCATCGCGCTGCCTCGTACGACCCACGACATGCTCAGCATGCGCGCACAAAATGTCGGCATCGACGATTTGCAGTCCGGGGATTTATTGTTCTTCGCCACGGGCGGTGGCTCAACGGTCAGTCATGCAGGGATTTATGTCGGAGAAGGACGCTTCGTCCATGCTCCCGCAACCGGCGGTACGGTACGCCTGGACAGCCTGTCCAAACCCTATTGGCAAAAAGCCTACCTCAACGCCAAACGCGTGATTCAGCCAGAGCATCTCGCGCGTAATCCGTAGCCTAACCCCCTGGTGGAGCCAACTTGTTGACGAGGGGCTGTGCCTGATACACCGCGTCACACCTCTCGCCGACATGTTGGCTCTTACAGATGGAATTAACCTCCGGATTCTTGGCCTAGCACCAGCTTCAGGGCATTTTTTGCGTCGTCCAATTGCACCAGTGTCGCGTGCTTCGCGCCGAGGGCGTCGCGGTTTTGGATGGCGGTGAGGATCGCCTTGTGACGCGGCATCGCCAACTCATGCAAGTTGGGCCGCTGATTGGAATGCTTCAATGCCTCACGCAAGGCCAGAGACAACATATTGCTCAAGTGTGCGAGCAAATCGTTGTGGGTGGCGTCGGCGATACGGCTGTGGAAATCCAGGTCTGGTTGCAATAGCTCTTCAGGCGTGGTCGCGGCGTCCATGCGATGGTACGCCTCGCTGATCGAAGCGATGTCCGCGTCTGTCGCGTGCTGGGCGGCGAGGGCGGCGGCGGCGGGTTCGATAATGCTGCGCACGCTGGTCAGCAGGGTGAAGAACTCATTTTGCGGGGTGCTTTGCATGACCCAGTGCAACACGTCGGGGTCGAGCAAATGCCATTCACGACGCGGCTTGACCACCGTGCCAACGCGAGGCCGGGAATACACCAGGCCTTTGGCAACCAGGACCCGCGTGGCCTCACGCAACACCGGCCGGCTGACCGCATATTCTTCGCACAGGGTCGCTTCAGCAGGCAGTTTGTCGTCGGGCTTGAAGCGGCCGGAGACAATCTGCATGCCGATTTCCTGAACAATACGGGCGTGCATGCTTTTACGGTCGGAAGGCTTACGGTAATCCATGGGGTGCGGGTCGATCCTGAGCGTGAATGCGGCGAATCATAGCATTGCGCTGGGCGTAAACACCGTTGAGGCCCCTTCCGGAATAAATTCGGTGCTGCAGCGGGCTTTCTGTAGGAGCTGCCGAAGGCTGCGATTATTTCGGCCCAATCGCAGCCTTCGGCAGCTCCTACAAATTCAAGTGCGGCGCGGATGGCTTTAGACGGTGTGTTTGAAGCACACCGTCGCCAAGGACCTTAATCAATGAGAATGACGCGGCACTTCGGCGCCGCGGCAGCCGACCAGGAAGTCAAAGTCGCAGCCTTGGTCCGCTTGCATCACATGGTCGATGTACAACTGGCGATAGCCGCCCGATATCAGCTTCTGCGGCGCCTTCCATTCGGCCAGACGCGCTGCCAGTTCGGCGTCGGAAATGTCCAGATGCAAGCGACCACTGGCGCAGTCGAGTTCGATGAAGTCACCTTCTTGCACTACCGCCAACGGCCCGCCCGCTGCGGCTTCGGGCGCGACGTGTAGAACCACGGTGCCGTACGCGGTGCCGCTCATGCGTGCATCGGAAATGCGCACCATGTCAGTCACACCCTGAGCCAACAGTTTTGCCGGCAGGCCCATGTTGCCCACCTCTGCCATGCCTGGATAACCCTTCGGCCCGCAGTTTTTCATGACCATGACGCAGGTCGCGTCGATGTCCAGTTCCGGGTCGTTGATCCGAGCCTTGTAATGGTCGAAATTCTCGAACACCACTGCACGGCCCCGGTGCTGCATCAGCTCGGCAGTGGCGGCCGAAGGTTTAAGCACCGCACCCAGCGGCGCCAAATTCCCACGCAACACGCAGATCCCGCCGTCCGCACGAATCGGATTGTCCAGGGCACGAATCACTTCGTCATCGCCATAAATCGGCGCGGCTTTGACGTTGTCGCGAATGCTCTTGCCGTTGACCGTCAGGGCGTCCGGGTTCGGCAGCAAATTGGCTTCATCAAGGCGACGCAGCACTGCAGGCAACCCGCCGGCGTAGTAGAACTCTTCCATCAAAAAACGCCCGGACGGTTGCAGGTCGACAATGGTCGGCATGCCACGGCCCATGCGCGTCCAGTCGTCCAGGTCCAGCTCGACACCGATCCGCCCGGCAATCGCTTTCAAGTGAATCACCGCGTTGGTCGAGCCGCCAATGGCGGCGTTCACCCGGATGGCATTTTCGAAGGCTTCTTTGGTGAGGATTTTCGACAGGCGCAGGTCTTCTTTGACCATCTCGACGGCACGCATGCCGGACATGTGCGCCAGTACATAACGGCGAGAGTCGACGGCCGGAATCGCGGCGTTGTGGGGCAATGACGTGCCCAGCGCTTCGGCCATGCAGGCCATGGTCGAGGCGGTGCCCATGGTGTTGCAGGTGCCGGCTGAACGGGACATGTCGCCTTCGGCCGACAAGAAATCGTCCAGGGTAATCTGCCCGCCTTTATAAGCTTCGTGCATCTGCCAGACCACCGTGCCAGAGCCGATGTCTTTGCCTTTGTGCTTGCCGTTGAGCATCGGTCCGCCAGTAACGACGATGGCCGGGATATCACAGCTGGCCGCGCCCATCAGCAGGGCAGGGGTAGTTTTATCGCAGCCGGTCAGCAACACCACGCCATCGATGGGGTTGCCGCGAATCGCTTCTTCAACGTCCATGCTGGTCAGGTTGCGGGTGAACATGGCGGTAGGGCGCAGGTTGGATTCGCCGTTGGAGAACACCGGGAATTCCACCGGGAAACCACCGGCTTCGATCACGCCACGTTTCACGTGTTCGGCGATGGTGCGGAAATGCGCATTGCACGGGGTCAACTCCGACCACGTGTTGCAGATGCCAATGATCGGTTTGCTGAATTGATGATCGGCAATGCCCTGATTCTTCATCCAGCTGCGGTACATAAAGCCGTTTTTATCGGCGGTACCGAACCATTGGGCAGAGCGCAGGGTAGGTTTTTTATCAGGCAGGTCAGACATGATCAGCACTCTTATTGTAAGACTTAATGGCTTTTTCGAAGGTTAAAGTAAGCCTAAATGGTTGGCTTTGGAAGTGTTGTAGCTCAAATAGTAATACTATATAGTCGATTTTCATTGAGGGACGACCCTGTCGACGATGGCGCTTTTATCGAGGCGTCGACGGGCAGAGGCGAGCCCCAGAGCTTCCATAACAACAATAAATGGAGACCGCTTTCATGAGCCAGGAACTCAGGCTTATACGTCGCATCACCCTGAAACTGATCCCTTTTCTGATCCTGTTGTACCTGGTCGCTTACGTCGATCGCTCCGCCGTGGGTTTCGCCAAGCTGCACATGGGCGCGGACCTCGGTATCGGTGATGCCGCTTATGGCTTGGGCGCTGGTCTGTTTTTCATTGGCTACTTCCTGCTGGAAATCCCCAGTAACCTGATGCTCGAACGCTTCGGCGCTCGCCGCTGGTTCGCCCGGATCATGATTACCTGGGGCGCGATCACCATCGGTATGGCCTTCGTTCAGGGCCCGCACAGTTTCTACGCCATGCGTTTGCTGCTCGGCGCGGCTGAGGCCGGTTTTTTCCCCGGGGTGCTGTACTACATTACGCAGTGGTTCCCGGTTCGCCATCGCGGCAAAATCCTGGGGCTGTTCATCCTCTCGCAACCCATTGCCATGATGATCACCGGTCCGGTATCCGGTGGCCTGTTGGGCATGGACGGCGTGCTCGGCCTCCATGGCTGGCAATGGCTGTTCATCGTGATCGGCACCCCGGCGATTCTGCTGACCTGGCCGGTGCTGCGTTGGTTGCCGGATGGTCCCAAGCAAGTCAAATGGATGGATCAGTCAGAGAAGGACTGGTTGGCCGGCGAGCTTAAACAGGACTTGGAAGAATACGGCCAGACCCGTCACGGCAACCCGCTGCACGCGCTCAAAGACAAGCGGGTGTTACTGCTGGCGCTGTTCTATCTGCCAGTCACCTTGAGCATTTATGGCTTGGGTTTATGGCTGCCGACGTTGATCAAACAGTTCGGCGGCAGCGACCTCGCCACCGGTTTCGTTTCCGCCGTGCCGTATATCTTCGGCATCATCGGTTTGCTGATCATTCCGCGCAGTTCCGATCGCTTGAATGATCGCTATGGCCATTTGGCGGTGCTGTATGTGTTGGGCGCCATCGGCTTGTTCTTGAGCGCCTGGCTGACGTTGCCCATGCTGCAACTGGCCGCCTTGTGTCTGGTGGCATTTTCGCTGTTTTCTTGCACCGCCGTGTTCTGGACGTTGCCGGGGCGTTTCTTTGCCGGTGCCAGCGCAGCGGCAGGTATTGCGTTGATTAATTCTGTGGGCAATCTCGGCGGTTATATCGGACCGTTCGTCATCGGCGCGTTGAAGGAATACACCGGCAGCCTTGCGTCGGGCTTGTACTTCTTGTCTGCGGTGATGCTGTTCGGGCTGGTGTTGACCGGCGTCGTCTACAGTCTACTGGAGCGCAAACACGCGTTGGCTCCCACAGAATTTGCCGCCAGCGCCCGTAACCAAAGGGCGCAGCCCGCCAGTCGTCCTTGAATCCTGCCAAGTAAGGAGCATGAATATGCGTTTAGTACAGTTCGAATTGAGCAACGGCCAGCGTCGCGTTGGCGTGGTCGACAGTGACCGTGTCCATGAAGTGCTGGGCGCCGACAGCGTTCGGGAATTGGCGTTGTCGGCCATCGAAGCGGGCGTGAGCCTGGTTGAGCAAGTCGACAGCCAAGGCCTCGGCGCCAATCACGACTACGCGCAATTGCTGCAAGATTTGCGAATCTTGCCGCCGCTGGACCATCCCGATCCCGCGCACGTGTTGGTCAGCGGCACCGGTTTGACCCATTTGGGCAGTGCGTCTGCTCGAGACAAAATGCACCAGCACGCGGTAGATGATGCCTCGCTGACCGACAGCATGCGTATTTTTCAGTGGGGTCTGGAAGGCGGCAAGCCGCAGGCCGGTGTAGCCGGTGTGCAACCCGAATGGTTCTATAAAGGTGACGGCAGCATTGTGGTGCGTCCGGGCCAGGCGTTTCCGCTGCCACCGTTCGCTGAAGATGCAGGCGAAGAGCCGGAACTCAGCGGTTTGTACGTGATCGGTCATGACCGCAAGCCGTACCGACTGGGTTTTGCCATCGGTAACGAATTCTCCGACCATGTGATGGAGCGTAAAAACTACCTGTACCTCGCTCACTCGAAGTTGCGCGCCTGTTCGTTCGGCCCGGAACTGAGGGTTGGAGAACTGCCAAAAAACCTCGCAGGCACCAGCCGCATTCGCCGCGATGGCGAAGTGCTTTGGGAAAAAGAGTTTCTCAGCGGCGAGGCCAACATGTGCCACAGCTTCGAGAACCTCGAATACCACCACTTCAAATACAACCAGTTCCTCACGCCGGGCGATGTGCACGTGCATTTTTTCGGCACTGCCACGCTGTCGTTTGCTGACGGGGTACGTACGCAGCCAGGCGATCAATTCGAAGTCAGCCAAGCCGACTTCGGCGCGCCACTAATCAATGGCATCGCCCCGGTTGAGTCAGTGTACGAGCCGGGACAGGTCAAAGCGTTGTAGCTATAGAGAAGAGACAATTCTGCACTTGGTGAGGAGGTGCTGAAGCTTTGGCGGTCTGAGCTCGGTGGAGCGAACTTGTTCGCGAATGATTCGATGCGGTGTGTCTGTGTACCGCGTTGAAGCCTCGCCAACACGTTGGCTCCTACAGATTGGCGTCCGGATATTCCATCAAGGCGTAGCCGCTGGCGCCTGTTGTCCTTTCGCCGCGGTCACGCGCCAGATTTTGTTGCCTACGTCATCCGCCACCAACAAACCACCCTGTTGATCATTGATCACACCGACAGGCCGGCCCTGGGCTTTGTCGTCTGCGTTTAGAAAACCGCTCAGCAGGTCAACCGGTGTCCCGCTGGGTTTGCCGTTGGCAAACGGCACGAACAACACTTTATAGCCGCTGTGCGGGTTACGGTTCCATGAGCCGTGTTGGCTAACGAACATCCCTTGATTGAAGGGTGCAGGCAGCGATTTACCGTCGGCGAAGGTCATGCCCAGTGATGCGGTGTGTGGGCCCACCGCGTAATCAGGCGGTATGGCCTTGGCCACCATCTGCGGATTTTGTGGTTTAACCCGCACGTCCACATGCTGGCCGTAATAGCTGAACGGCCAGCCATAAAACCCCCCGTCTTTTACCGAGGTTACGTAATCGGGTACCAAATCGCTGCCGATCTCGTCGCGTTCATTGACTGATGTCCACAGTTTGCCGGTTTGCGGCTCCCAATCCATGCCGTTGGGGTTGCGCAGGCCGGAGGCGAAAACTCGATGCGCGCCCGTGGCCGCGTCAACTTCCCAAATGGCAGCCCGGCCTTCTTCCTTGTCCAGGCCGTTTTCGCCGACGTTACTGTTGGAGCCCACCGTCACGTACAGCTTCTTCCCGTCTTTGCTGGCGATGACGTTTTTGGTCCAGTGGTGGTTAATCGGCCCGGCCGGCAATTCAGTCACGGTGGTCGGCTCGCCGAGGATGGAGGTCTGGCCTTTCTCATAGTGATAACGCAGTAACTTGTCGGTGTCGGCAACGTAAAAGTCATTGCCGACCAGCGCCATGCCAAAAGGCGAATTCAAGCCTTTCAGAAACACCGTGCGCGTTTGCGCCACGCCATTATGGTCGTTGTCCCGCAGCAAAGTGATCCTGTTAGCGCTGGGTACGCCTGCACCCGCACGGCCCATGACTTTTTTCATGACCCAGCCGCGAATACCCGGCGAGTCGTCTGGCTTGGCGGGAGAATTGGTTTCTGCCACCAACACATCACCGTTTGGAAGTACATACAGCCAACGCGGGTGATCCAGGTTTTCGGCGAAGGCAGCCACCTGGGTTCCGGGTGCGGCGATCGGTTTCTCGCCTTTTGCCCAGCCCACGGCAGGCGCAATGTTCACGGTAGGGATCAACGTCTTGGTGGGTTCTGGCAGTTTGGGCGTGGGGCCAGTGCCATCGGCTACTTGCAACCGGGACGTGTCGCCGCAAGCCGCGAGGCCAGCGGTCACTACCAGCAGAACGACCCATTGAGGTCTTATTGTGGGCATGAGTGATCTCCATGAAAGACGAAAAGTCGCGTCAATAATCAGAGGCAGTTGAGCTGTTGAGGTTCAACTTTCCGGGTGCGCGACCCCGTATGTGGTTTAAACCGTTCAAGCGTCCCAAAGCAAGCGGCACTTTGATTGACGCTCTACCCCCAACCCTCTACCCTTCGCGACGTGTTTCAGGTGCTTCGCAATCAACGATTGGCGGAGTGAAACAGGGAAGCCGGTGAGGGCGCGTCAAGCGCTCGATCCCGGCGCTGCCCCCGCAACGGTAAATGAGTCGAAGCTGTGCATTTCAGCCACTGTGTCCGAAGCGACATGGGAAGGCGCATAGCAGGGAATTCCCACTCATGAGCCCGGAGACCGGCCTGATCCATTCAACAGCATCACGGCGGGCGATGCTCTGCGCAGGGCTTTTTGGGCCGTGCTGGCAGTCAATTTCAGTGCCTTCCGTTTGCTATCGCCTGCCTCAAGCGGAGAGCTGAGATGAACGAAACCCCCGAACGTGATGAGCGCCATCTGGCGCGTATGCAGCGCAAAAAAGCCGTCATCGACGAACGCATCGCCAATTCACCGGATGAATGCGGCTTGTTGCTAGTGCTTACCGGCAATGGCAAGGGCAAAAGCAGCTCTGCGTTCGGCATGCTCGCCCGAGCCATGGGCCATGGGATGCAGTGCGGCGTGGTGCAATTCATCAAAGGTCGCAACAGCACCGGCGAAGAGCTGTTCTTTCGACGGTTTCCCGAGCAAGTGCGCTATCACGTCATGGGCGAAGGCTTCACCTGGGAAACTCAGGACCGTCAGCGCGATATCGCTGCCGCCGAAGCCGCCTGGGAAGTGTCCCGGGAGATGCTTCGCGACCCGAGTATCGGCTTGATCGTCCTTGATGAACTGAACATCGCCCTCAAGCACGGTTACCTGGACCTTGAAAAAGTGCTCAGCGATTTGCAGGGCCGTCCGCCGATGCAGCACGTGCTGGTCACCGGTCGCGGAGCCAAGCCGGAGATGATCGAGCTGGCGGACACTGTCTCCGACATCGCCGTGGTCAAGCATGCCTTCCAGGCTGGCATCCGCGCGCAAAAAGGCATCGAGTTGTGAGTACGCATCAATGAGAACGTCGCGTCATTGCCCGGCGGTATTGATCGCTGCGCCAGCGTCTGGCCAGGGCAAAACCACGGTGACCGCCGCGTTGGCGCGTCTGCATCGCAATCAGGGTCGCAGCGTGCGCGTGTTCAAATGTGGACCGGATTTTCTCGACCCGATGATCCTTGAGCGGGCCAGCGGTGCGCCGGTTTATCAGTTGGACTTATGGATGGTAGGCGCCGATGAAAGTCGTCGCCTGCTATGGGAAGCGGCAGGCGAGGCGGACCTGATCCTGATCGAAGGCGTCATGGGCTTGTTCGATGGAACACCTTCCAGCGCTGACCTCGCCCGGCACTTCGGGGTGCCGGTGTTGGCAGTGATTGACGGCACGGCCATGGCACAAACCTTCGGTGCCTTGGCGTTGGGCTTGGCCCGTTATCAGCCGGATTTGCCGTTTGCCGGAGTTTTGGCCAATCGCGTCGGCACCGTGCGCCATGCGCAATTGCTTGAGGGCAGCCTGACAGAAGGCCTGCGTTGGTACGGTGCGTTGTCCCGGGACACCGGGATCGAATTGCCCAGCCGTCATTTGGGGCTGGTCCAGGCCAGCGAGCTGACTGATCTGGACGCCCGACTCGATGCCGCCGCCGCTGCGTTAGGCAGCACCTGTGAAGTGTCGCTGCCGCCACCGGTTGAATTTTCCGTACCCGAAGAGGCGCCGACCGAGCCGTTACTGAATGGCGTACGCATTGCCGTAGCCCACGACGAGGCCTTTGCCTTTATCTATGGCGCTAACCTGGACCTGCTGCGGGCCATGGGCGCCGAACTGGCGTTTTTCTCGCCGATCCACGACACCCGGATTCCCCCCGCTGACAGCCTATACTTGCCCGGCGGCTACCCGGAATTGCACCACGTGACCCTGGGACAAAACTTGCCAATGCTGGCGGCTATTCGTGCGCACTATGCCGCAGGTAAACCGCTGTTGGCGGAGTGTGGCGGCATGCTCTATTTGCTGGATGCCTTGACCGATGTCGATGGCCAACGGGCTGAACTGGTGGGTTTGCTCACGGGCGAAGCGGTGATGCAAAAACGTTTGGCCGCGCTGGCATTGCAAACCGTCGAGTTGCCGGAAGGTGTGCTGCGTGGGCATACCTATCACCATTCGCTGACCAGCACCCAATTACAGCCCATTGCCCGTGGCGTCAGCCCCAATGGCGGGCGCGGCGCTGAGGCCGTTTACCGTGACGGGCGCATGACCGCGTCTTATGTGCACTTCTATTTCCCTTCCAACCCACAAGCGGTTGCGGCGCTTTTCAAACCATGAATGATCAGGCCTTCAGCCCCGATGAACGTGCCGCGGTGTATCGGGCGATAGCCGAGCGGCGAGACATGCGCCACTTCATAGGCGGTGAAGTGGCCCCTGAATTGCTTGCTCGTTTGCTTGAAGCAGCGCATCACGCGCCCAGCGTTGGCTTGATGCAGCCGTGGCGTTTTATTCGGATCACTGACCGGGATTTGCGTGCACGTATTCAGGCCCAGGTAGAGGAAGAGCGGATTCGCACCGCTGAAGCGTTGGGTGAGCGCTCGGACGACTTCATGAAGCTCAAAGTCGAAGGCATCAATGACTGTGCGGAGGTGCTGGTCGCCGCGCTGATGGACGGTCGCGAGAAGCACATCTTCGGTCGCCGTACCTTGCCGGAGATGGACATGGCATCGTTGTCCTGCGCAATTCAGAATTTATGGCTGGCCGCGCGCGCTGAAGGGCTCGGCATGGGTTGGGTGTCGCTGTTCGAACCCCAAGCCTTGGCTGACCTGCTCGGCATGCCAGCCGGGGCCAAGCCTCTGGCGGTCTTATGCTTGGGACCGGTGGCCGAGTTTTACCCGGCGCCGATGTTGGTATTGGAAGGTTGGGCCGAAGTACGGCCGTTGAGTGAGCTGCTGTATGAAAACCAGTGGGGAATGACCCGATGAGCGTGGCGTTACTGAGCGTCGCCGGGTTCGCACTGGACGCATTGCTCGGCGAGCCGAAACGAGCGCACCCGTTGGTGGCGTTCGGACGTTTTGCGGACCGCATCGAGCAGCGTTTCAATTCGGCGGGACGTGGCTGGCGCAGCCATGGCGTGACGGCGTGGTTCATCGCTGTTATCCCGTTGACGCTATTGGCGACGGCCTTGAGCTGGCTGCCGTATATAGGCTGGCTGGTTGATATCGCCGCGCTGTATTGCGCGCTGGGCCTGCGCAGCCTTGGCGAGCACGTTGAACCGGTGGCGCAGGCGTTACGCGCTGAAAATCTCGACCAGGCGCGACGCCGGGTTTCGTATCTGGTGAGCCGGCAAACCGCCGAGCTGGATGCCACCGAAGTAGCGCGGGCCGCCACGGAGTCGGTTCTGGAAAATGGCAGCGATGCAGTATTTGCCGCGTTGTTCTGGTTTGTGGTCGCCGGTGTGCCAGGCGTGGTCCTGTACCGCTTGAGCAATACCCTGGATGCCATGTGGGGTTATCGTAACGAACGTTTCCAGCGTTTCGGCTGGGCAGCGGCGAAAATCGATGACGTTCTTAATTACATTCCCGCACGGCTGGTGGCGCTGACCTACGCCTTACTGGGCAACACCCGATTGGCGCTGCGTTGCTGGCGTTACCAGGCGCCGCTTTGGGACAGTCCCAACGCTGGCCCGGTCATGGCCGCAGGCGCTGGCGCGTTAAGCGTCGAGTTGGGCGGAGCAGCGGTTTATCACGGCGAACTGCACCAGCGTCCGCAACTGGGCGAAGGCGCTGCCGCTGATGCCGATTCAATCGACCGTGGCTGGCAACTGGTTCAGCGCGGGGTCTGGTTATGGTTATTGGTCGTGTGTGTGGGGGCTGAGTTTTATGTTTGAACGTTATGCTTGAACATGGCGGCCGCTTGCGGGAAGCGGCGTTGAAATACGGCATCGCCGAGCAAGATTGGCTGGACCTGTCCAGTGGCATCGCGCCGTGGTCATGGCCCGTTCCAGACATCCCGGCCCGTGCATGGGCGCGTCTGCCGGAAACCGATGACGGTCTGGAAAAGGCTGCCTGTGAATATTACGGCGCACCACAGGTGCTGCCAGTTCCCGGTTCCCAGGCGGCGATTCAGGCGCTGCCGCGATTGCGTCGCTCGGGCAAAGTGGGGGTGCTGTCACCGTGCTATGCCGAGCACGCGGAAGCCTGGCGCAGTAACGGTTTTCTGGTCCGGGAAGTGCTCGAACACGAAGTTGAGTTCTTTCTCGACAACCTAAACGTGTTGGTGGTGGTCAATCCCAACAATCCCACCGGCTTGAATATTCCTCCCGAGCGCTTGCTGGCATGGCACGCACGGTTGGCCCAGCGCGGTGGCTGGTTGGTGGTCGATGAAGCGTTCATGGACAACACACCGCCATTCAGCCTGAGCGCCGAGACGTGGCGAGTGGGGTTGATCGTATTGCGGTCGTTTGGCAAGTTTTTCGGGCTGGCCGGGGTGCGCCTGGGTTTCGTCCTCGCTGAGCCGCAATTGCTTAAACTGCTGGAGCGGCACATCGGCCCTTGGGCTGTCAGCGGGCCGACCCGGGTGTTGGGTCAAGCGTGTCTGAAAGACGTTGTTGGCCATCACCAGCAACGTCTGCGCGCCGAGCAGGCCAGTGACCGTCTGGCGGCGATGCTGACCTGGTATGGCCTGAAACCCCAGGGTGGCTGCGCATTGTTTCAATGGCTCAGCACCCCGCACGCCGTTGCGCTGCACGAATTCTGCGCCCGTCGGGGGGTTCTGTTGCGTTTGTTTGTCAGCCGGGATCGTCCGCATAACGACAGCGTGCGCTTTGGATTGCCAGCGGATGAACTCTGCTGGCAACGGCTGGAACAGGTACTCAGCGAATACGACAGGGAAACCCCATGACCACGTTGATGGTGCAGGGCACCACCTCCGATGCCGGCAAAAGTACCCTGGTGACAGCGTTGTGCCGCTGGCTGACCCGCCAAGGTGTCAGTGTGGTGCCATTCAAGCCGCAAAATATGGCGCTTAACAGCGCGGTGACCGCCGACGGTGGCGAGATAGGCCGTGCTCAGGCGGTGCAGGCGCAAGCCGCCGGACTGGAGCCCCACACCGACATGAATCCGGTGCTGCTCAAGCCCAACAGTGACACCGGCGCGCAAGTGATCATTCACGGGCGGGCCGTCACGACCATGAACGCGGTGGCCTATCACCGCTATAAAGAAATAGCGATGCAGGCAGTATTGGCCTCCCACCTACGCTTGAGCGCAACGTACCCGGTGGTGATGGTGGAAGGGGCGGGCTCCCCGGCCGAAATCAATTTGCGCGCCGGTGACATCGCCAACATGGGCTTCGCCGAGGCGGTGGATTGCCCGGTGCTGTTGATCGCCGACATCAATCGCGGCGGGGTTTTTGCGCATTTGGTGGGCACCCTGGAATTGCTGTCCCCCAGCGAACAGGCGCGGGTCAAAGGCTTTATCATCAACCGTTTTCGCGGCGACATCGCCCTGCTGCAGCCGGGCCTCGACTGGCTCGAAGCGCGCACCGGCAAACCAGTGATCGGCGTACTGCCCTACGTGATGGACTTGCACCTTGAGGCCGAAGACGGGCTTGATCAGCGCCAAACCGAGAAGGTCGAGCAGGTGTTAAATGTGGTGGTGCCGGTGTTGCCGCGCATCAGCAACCACACGGACTTCGATCCGTTGCGCTTGCACCCTCAGGTTAATCTGCAATTCATCGGTCCCGGCCAGGGGATTCCGGCCGCCGACCTGATCATCTTGCCTGGCTCGAAAAGCGTGCGCAGCGACCTGGGCTATCTGCGCGCCAACGGCTGGGACACCGCCATTGCCCGTCATCTGCGCTATGGCGGCAAAGTGATTGGCGTTTGCGGCGGCTTGCAGATGCTCGGCCAGCACATCCATGATCCCCTGGGGCTGGAAGGGGGGCCTGGGTCCAGCGCTGGTTTTGCCTTGCTGGACATCAGCACGGTGCTGGAGGCAGAAAAGCAACTGCGTAACGTGCGAGGCCGACTGCTGCTGGAAGATGCCCTCGTCAGCGGTTACGAAATTCACGCGGGGGTCACCCAGGGAACGGCCTTGGATACCCCGGCGGTGCGCTTGGACGATGGCCGCTGTGACGGTGTGCAAAGTACCGACGGGCAGATTATCGGCACCTATCTGCACGGCCTGTTTGAATCGCCGCAAGCCTGTAGCGCTTTGCTGCGCTGGGCCGGGTTACAGGACGTGCAGGACGTGGATTACCACGCCTTGCGCGAACGCGACATCGAGCGCTTGGCGGACTTGGTGGAGAATCATCTGGATGGCGCGCTATTACGCCAGCTCTGTGGTTTGGATGCTTCGTCCGCGGAGGTCAATTGACATGCTGCAACTGATCCTCGGCGGGGCGCGTTCCGGCAAGAGCGCGTTGGCCGAACGGCTGGCGGCTCAAAGCGCGCTCGACGTTATTTATATCGCTACCAGTCAGCCATTGGACGGCGAAATGAATCAGCGCGTGGCCCTGCACCGCCAGCGCCGCCCCCAGCAGTGGGGCTTGATCGAAGAACCCATCGAGCTGGCGCGGGTACTGCGCGAACAGGGGCGCGGCGATCGTTGTTTATTGGTGGATTGCCTGACGTTGTGGCTGACTAATCTGTTGATGCTGGAAGATTCCGAACGCCTGGCCAGCGAACGCGAGGCGCTGTTGAGCTGCCTGGCGGATCTGCCGGGCGAAATCATTTTTGTCAGCAACGAAACCGGGTTGGGCGTCGTGCCCCTCGGCGAACTGACCCGCCGTTATGTCGACGAAGCCGGCTGGCTGCACCAAGCCCTGGCGGAACGTTGCCAGCGTGTGGTGTTGACTGTTGCTGGCTTGCCGCTGACGTTGAAAGGACCCGCATTATGAGTAATTCCTGGTGGCTCATGCCTGCACAGGCGATGGACGTTCCGGCCCGTGAAGAAGCCTTGGCCCGTCAGCAACAACTGACTAAACCGGCTGGCTCCCTTGGGCAACTGGAACGCGTTGCGGTGCAGCTTGCCGGCCTGCAAGGGCGCGCAAAACCGACGGTCGATAATGTCTGGATCGCGATTTTCGCCGGCGATCATGGGGTGGTGGCTGAAGGCGTTTCTGCGTTTCCCCAAGCCGTGACCGGACAAATGCTGCACAACTTTGTCACCGGTGGCGCCGCTATTAGCGTGCTGGCTCGGCAACTGCCGGCACAACTGGAAGTGGTCGACTTGGGCACTGTTTCGCCATTGAACCTGCCAGGCGTTCGCCACCTCAACCTGGGGGCGGGCACCGCGAACTTCGTCGAAGCCCCGGCCATGACAGACGCCCAAGGCTTACTGGCCTTGGAGGCGGGGCGCGACAGTGTCCTGCGCGCAGTGGCGTCGGGGGCAGAACTGTTCATCGGCGGCGAAATGGGCATTGGCAATACCACCGCCGCCAGTGCTTTGGCATGCCTGCTGTTGGAAAGCCCAGTGAGTTTATTGGTTGGGCCAGGTACGGGTCTGAACGTGGCGGGCGTCACTCATAAAGCACTGGTCATCGAACGTGCGCTGGCCTTGCACGCCGAACACGCAAGCGATCCGCTGCGTGGTCTGTTTTGTTTGGGCGGCTTTGAAATTGCTGCGTTGGTGGGAGCTTATCTGGCTTGTGCCCAAGAAGGCGTCGCGGTGTTGGTCGATGGCTTTATCTGTAGCGTTGCGGCGTTGGTCGCGGTGCGCTTGAACCCGTCGTGCCGCGATTGGCTGTTGTTTGCCCATCGCGGTGCGGAGCCGGGCCATCGTCATTTGCTGGAAGTGTTACAAGCCGAGCCATTGCTCGACCTCGGTTTACGCTTGGGCGAGGGTAGCGGCGCGGCACTGGCCGTGCCTTTGCTGCGTCTGGCCTGCGAGCTGCACAACGGCATGGCGACCTTCGCCGAAGCTGCCGTGGCGGACCGCCCGGCATGACCCTACGCCTCGACCTGCTGCGCCATGGCGAAACCGAACTGGGTGGCGGTTTGCGCGGCAGCCTGGATGACGCACTGACGGATGTCGGTTGGATGCAGATGCGGGCGGCAGTGGTCGGTGCCGGGCCATGGAGCCGCATCATCAGCTCGCCGCTGCAACGCTGCGCGCGCTTTGCCGAAGAATTGGCTGAGAAGCTAGGGCTGCTGGTGCAGTTGGAGCCTGACATGCAAGAACTGCACTTCGGCGAGTGGGAAGGGCGAAGCGCAGCGCAATTGATGGAAACCGACGCCGAGGGTCTGGGTTTGTTTTGGGCGGATCCGTATGCCTTTACCCCACCCCAGGGTGAGCCATTGCCGGTGTTTTCAGCGCGGGTACTCGGGGCCGCGTTGCGCTTACAACAGACATACGTCGGCGAACGGGTATTGCTGGTCTGTCATGGCGGCGTCATGCGCTTGTTATTGGCTCAGGCGCGAGGGCTGCCCCGTGAGCAGTTGTTACAAGTCGACGTTGGGCACGGCGCGCTGTTGTCGATTCAGATCGATGCCAACGGTGTGCTGAGCGAATGAAGTTATTGCCGCTGTGGATCGCCCTACAATTTCTCAGCAGCCTGCCTGTTCGTTTGCCGGGGATGCCGAAACCAGACGAATTGGGTCGCTCGTTATTGTTTTATCCGCTGGTGGGCGGGCTGTTTGGGTTGCTGCTGTTGGGCCTGAATACGCTGTTGGCCAACGCGCCGTCGTTGCTGCACGCGGCGTTGCTGTTGACCGTTTGGGTGTTGCTCAGCGGCGGCCTGCACCTCGACGGCCTGGCCGACAGCGCTGACGCCTGGCTGGGTGGATTCGGTGATCGCGAACGCACATTGAGCATCATGAAAGACCCTCGCAGCGGGCCGATTGCGGTGGTTACCCTGGTGCTGGTGTTGTTACTCAAATTCTGTGCAGTGCTGGCGTTGATTGAAAGCCATCACACCATCGGTTTGTTACTGGCCCCAGTGATCGGTCGCAGCGCCATGCTCGGTTTGTTCTTGAGTACCCCTTACGTGCGGGCTGGCGGGTTGGGACAGGCATTGGCTGATCATGTTCCTCGCACAGCCGGGAAACAGGTATTGGTTGTGAGTGCGATGGGTTGTTTGTTGGTGGCCGGGGTTGGTGGGCTTGTTGTGCTGGTGACGGCGGTTGTTGGTTTTTATGGGTTGCGGGGTTTGATGATTCGCAGGCTGGGGGGGAGTACGGGGGATACGGCCGGGGCAATGTTGGAGTTGTTGGAAATGGGGGTGTTGGTGGTGTTGGCAATCTGTAGGAACTAACGTGTTGGCGAGGGTTTTGTGTTGGCGCTGGGTTTGGAGTGTATATCCGGCCTTTGTGGTTGCTGCGATAGGCCGGGGTCGCGGGCGACCGGCACCCCACCAAGCCGGACGACCCGGCGATGATCGCGGCTGTCGAGAAAGTCATCGCGTCCAAGCGTTAGCCTTTGATAAACAAAGCCATGAAAAAGCCCGACTGCCACTGCTGGCGGTCGGGCTTTTTAGTATTCGCGATGCAGACCTTTCAGCCTGCCGCGAATGGGCGCGTCAGAAGCGGTAGGTCAGAGACGAACCGAAGCCGTTGGCGCTGTTGTGGTAGGTGGCGCTATACGGCGCGCCTTTACCTGTGTCGTTGACCGACACGCTTTCTTCTTTCAAGTAAGAATAAGCAACGTCGATAGTGATGTCGTCGGTAGGGCTCCAGCCAGCACCCAGGCTGAAGATGCGGCGGTCGCCGGTTGGAATCCGTACCGAACGATCAACGTTGTTGGTAGGCGATTGGTCAACCGAGAAACCGGCGCGTAACACGACTTCTTTGTTCAACTGGTAAGCGGCGCCGATGGCTTGCGCCCAGGTGTCATGCCAGTTTTCCTGCTCGGAAATCGTCCCCAGGGGACCGCTGTTGCCGCCAAGGAGCGCTGGAACGCCTTCGTTGTTGACGGTGATGTCTTTGAGGCGGCTCCAACGGGTCCACGTGCTGCCGGCGTATACGGTCCAGTCCTGGTTAAGCTTCTGGGTGATGGAGAAGTCAACCGACTCTGGTGTAGTAAGGTCCAGACCGCCGTCAAACTTAAGGCCGTTAGGGCCGAAATTCGCGCCAGCGTACTTGGTGTTACCTTCCAGGGCGAAGCTCACTTTGGAGTGATAGGTCACGCCCAAATTGGTAGTGGCAGTCGGCGTGACGAGGATGCCGACGTTGTAACCCCATGCGTTGTCTTCACCGTTGATGCGCGCTTTGCTGTCGTTGGTGCCAGCAGGGTTCACCTGAATGGCCGAGGTCAACTCACCTTTGATGTGGTTGAAGGTGGGACCTGCACCGATCGACACGTAGTCGTTAAACGCATAGCTGATGGTCGGTTGAACCGTGAGGACCGAGACGTTGCTCTTGTCACCGTAGTAACGTCCCTGGAAGCTTTTTTCATAGTCGGTCACCAGACCGAACGGCGCATAGACACCCAGACCCACTGCCCAATGCTCGTCGATTGGTTTGACGTAGTAGCCAAAAGGAACAACGGTCAGCGGAACCATGTCGCCGTCGTTGGTGCTGCCTGGTTGGCCGCTTGTATGTTTGATGTCGGTGCTGGCATCGATAGCAACCGCACCCAGGCTGATTTGTTCGCGTTTGATTTTCGACATGCCGGCCGGGTTACCGACAACGGTGCTCGCGTCATCGGCGGAAGAGGAGCGGCCTGCGTAGCCGGTGCCCATCCCACTTACGCTTTGTTCGTTAAGTGCAAAACCGCTCGCGAAGAGCTGGGTAGAGATAAGGCCTACAGCGAGGCTAAGTGTGGTCTTGAGCATTACTTTTTTCATTATTAGAACTCCTTGTTGATCACCGGGCGGAAATTACCAACATTTTCGCCGTTGCGCTATAGCCTGAATTGCCCGGAATAGAGCCATCTTGTAGGACAATCTTTCCAAACGGCATCGATCTCCAGTAAATCCGTGCAATCAGTGAAGGTTCCAAACGCGCTGTTAATGGGTAGTTACACAGTTTTGCCAAGACGTCGTGAAGTTGCGCAGCTTTATCAATTTGTAAACAGGTAGATGGCCGACGAGGCTCTGACGCTTGGCAGCAGTGAATCGACTAGAGCCCGCCGGAAGCGACCAAGGTCGCTTGAGTTGAAGTGTAGTGTCAAATTACGAGCGTAAAGGACTGTTTCTGAAATATTTGTGCTTGCGCTTGGCAGACGTCGACCATCGGTTAAGGCAAATCCGGGGCAATAAAAAGCCCCGCTGCGAGGCGAGGCTTGATATATGAGCGCTTCAGCAAGTGAAGGGCGTCAGCACCTTCAGGCAACCAGTGCCTGACGTGTGCGGTCGATCACCATTTGCAGCGGTTCGGCGCTGGAATACTGATCGGGGTAAAGACGTTCGCTGTGACGCGCGATGCCGTGTTCGTTGACGATGGTGAAGCTGAAGCAGCCTTTACGAGCGGCCATGATCAGGCAGTTCATCGGAGCAAAAGCGTTAGTCAGGGTGCGGATGGCGTCCTGGGTCTGGATATGATTATTCATGGTTGGGTGTTTCCTAAAGCGACACGGTATAAGACCGTGCAAAAATAAAACGTTCCAGTTAACGCGGGCCCGTGCTTCAAATGCAACGTGGCTGGGCGAGTAACCTGACTGGAACAAAGCAGACAGTTGAAGCGCGCTTAATCGTATGGCGCTCGGGCTGACCGGTAGGTACTTAGGAGGGCAGGCGGCACAACAATGGCAAAGGTTCGACGCCAGAGGTGGAGATCCTGATCAATTTGCAGGCTGGTTCTATCAGGGCATCAGAGCTGCTAACACCCTTCCTGTTAATGAGGAAGGCAGTGTATCGAGTTTATGTCTGGAAACCATCGAGGTGGTCGATCCCTTGTTGTCGACAACATTTCACGTGTTAAACGTGGGTGCCGAGGGGATTTGTTCGACCAGAATTGACTTTCAGCTTGGTACTAACGGCGGCAATATTAACCGAATAGGACGCACAAGGGAAGCCGTGGGTGCAAAACATTTTCCGCGGGATGAACCGTGTGCCTGATGGTGCGACGCTTGAGGGCTTGCAAGAACGGGTTATGCACTTTAAATCGGTCGCGTTATAGCCGTTGGTGTGGACTTGTACACACGTTGGCAGCAACCTGCCATGCACCGGTTATCACCTCGGCAGAACGTTTGTTGTTTTGGCACGAATTATTAAGTCAATGAAAAACATCGTTTTTTTTCACTGGTGAAAAAATCGTCAGTTTGAACGCAGGCCCCATTCCATCGGCCTTTGCGAGGGTTCAAGGCGGGTTGTCCACTGAGTTATCCACAGCTTCTGTGGATTGTCCCGAGCGCTTGCTCTAGTCCGCGGGTGCTGGGTTTTTTTTCTTGGCGGTGGCAAAATCCACGCCGAATTTGACGCTGGACCTGGAGTTTTTTATGGCATTGGACCTGACCAGCCTGTTGCTTGGCTTGGCTGTGGCGGCATTGCCATTGCTGGCACTGGCTTGGCAACTGCAGCGGCGGCTCGCGTTAGAACGGGCCGATGCCGCATTGCTCGACGAACGGCTGAGC
This sequence comes from Pseudomonas sp., assembly GCF_028293835.1. Lineage (GTDB taxonomy): Bacteria > Pseudomonadota > Gammaproteobacteria > Pseudomonadales > Pseudomonadaceae > Aquipseudomonas. Next base: position 44,455 of record NZ_JAQGNX010000001.1, on the reverse strand, counting down.
ACCGCACAAATGGCCCAACACGGGCTCAACGCCCAGCTTGATGCGAGCCGCGATGAGATCAGCGACTTGAGCCACGCTAATGCAGCTAAGCAAGCTGACCTTGCGGCAGCGCGTCGTGAGGTTGAGTTATTACAGCAAGAACGTGGCAGCGCCCACGACGCTGCTCAGCTGTGGACTCAGGAACGAACCAGTAAAGAAGCTGAGTTGCGTCACCTGGATGCGCATTGCGCGTCATTGGGCGCAGCGCTTCGTGAGCAGCAAGAAAGCCATCAGCAGCGCCTGAGCGACCTCCAGGGTTCCCGGGATGAACTGCGTGCCCAGTTTGCCGAATTGGCCGGTAAAATTTTCGACGAACGGGAGCAACGTTTCGCTGAAACCAGCCAGCAACAGCTTGGCCAACTGCTCGATCCGTTGAAAGAGCGCATTCAATCGTTTGAAAAGCGTGTGGAAGAAAGTTACCAGCAGGAAGCTCGGGAACGGTTCTCGCTGAGTAAAGAACTGGAGCGTCTGCAACAGCTGAACCAGCGCCTCAGTGACGAGGCCACCAACCTCACCCGTGCGCTTAAGGGGCAGAAGACTCAGGGCAACTGGGGCGAACTGATCCTGGAGCGGGTGCTGGAGCACGCGGGCCTGGAAAAGGGCCGCGAATATCAGACCCAGGTGAGTCTGAAAGGGCCGGATGGCGAACGTTTCCAGCCAGACGTGTTAATCATGCTGCCCGGCAATAAACAAGTCGTAGTCGACGCCAAGGTCAGCCTGACCGCTTACCAGCAATACGTGTCTGCCGACGATGATGTCATTGGCCAGGCCGCACTGAAGCAACACGTGCTGTCGTTGCGCAATCACGTCAAAGGCCTGTCCGGTAAAGACTATAAGCGTCTCGAAGGTCTGCACAGTCTGGATTTTGTCTTGCTGTTCGTGCCTATCGAAGCGGCGTTTTCGGCAGCGTTGCAAGCGGAGCCCAATCTTTTCCAAGAGGCCTTCGACCGCAATATCGTGATCGTAAGCCCGACGACGTTATTGGCAACGTTGCGGGTGATCGACAGCTTGTGGAAGCAAGAGCGGCAAAGTCAGAATGCGCGGGAAATCGCCGAACGTGCGGGCTGGCTGTACGACAAGTTTGTGCTGTTCATCCAAGACCTCGATGAAGTCGGCAATCGGCTGCAGCAACTCGATAAAGCGTATGGCGCGGCTCGTAACAAATTGACTGAAGGTCGCGGTAATCTGGTCAGCCGTAGCGAACAATTGAAGCTGCTCGGCGCCCGAGCCAGCAAGAACCTGCCAGCGGACCTGCTTGAAAGGGCCATGACTGACGACGATGGCGTGTTGCAGCTGCCGGAGTAGACCCGAATATCCAGGGCAGATGACCGTCGGTCGCTTGGTTTGTAGGCATGAGCGCAACGGGTAGGTCTATTGATATGTGCCGCCATGTCACGGCTAAAGTCTGATTGAACGTTTAATCGTTAACAGCTATTTAATGTTTTACGGACGAGCAGATGGTTTCAGTCGACGAGCGGATGGTGTGTTGAGACTTAATGTCACAAATTCTTCCCGCGACATTCGGAAGCAGGCGTAAAGTACGACATCGCACTATGATTAGTAGGACGCGACAAGGCGGATGTCAGTCGCGGAGTATTTCCCTGAAGGGGGGCGTTATGAATAGTAAATTGCAAGAATGGCTCCATGACCTCGGCGTTGCTCTGGGCCTGATCGAACGGCCGAAGCTGCAGCCTATCCCGGTTCGTACTGACGACGAGCGTCGGCGCCCACGCCGGTAAGTCGTGGTACTCAGTCGTTTTCAATCAGCACCAGAATAACGTCAACCAGAATTTGCAGCGTCAGGTGTTCGGGCGCTTTGTAAATGCGTTTTCTGATGCGAATTGGAAAGACAATATCGAATTCGAACTCCAGTTGATCGAGCAATGCCTCGATCTCCAAATCATCCAGCGCTAAATCTCTGAGCGTTGCATCTTCCTTAATCTCAGCTTTGTCTATCAGCATGACTCCCAAGGTGTTGTAGAGTCGTTGTTGAACGTCGAGCCGCTCCATGAAACGCCTGCTTCTGTCACTGACAGAAAATGAACCCCGTACTCAAGGAACCGAGGCTCTGTTCGGTAAGGCTAGCTCACTCTGTGATCAGGCGTGGGTCCAGAAATACTCTGTAGCTAACTTGTTCGCGGTATACCCGGCGTGACGCAGATCCCGGTGGGAGCGAACGTGTTCGCGAAGGCAGCAACGCGGTCCGTCAGACAAACCGCGCCACTCGCTTCCCCAATAAACTCAGTCCACAGGTTGCGATCAAACCGTCTGTGCAATGACCACAGGCCGCGGCGATAACAGGCTGATCACTACGAAGCTGATCAAACCCACCGACAAGCTGTAGTAGATCGGCGTATTAGCATCGAAGCCGTCTTTGAGCATGAACGCCAGCGCAGTCAGGAAGCCCAGCACCATGCTGCTGATCGCGCCTGCGGTAGTGGCTTTTTTCCAGTAGATGGCCCCGATCAGCGGGACCAACATGCCGCCCACCAGCAGGTTGTACGCCAGGGTGAGCGCGCTGATGACGTCGTGCACTACCAACGCGATGGCGAGTACCACCAGGCCGGTTAGCGCTGTGAACAGTCGGTTGATGCCCAGGCTTGATTGTTTGCCGCCACGCAGGCGCGGCAACAGGTCCTCGGTGAGGGTGGTTGATGCCGCAAGCAGGCCAGCGCTGGCCGTGGACATCATGGCCGCCAATGCCGCCGCGATCACTAAGCCGCGCAGGCCGTCGGGCAATGACACTTTGACGATGGCGGCGAAGGCGTTGTTGACGTTGTCCAGATCGGGCAGCAGCACATGGGCCGCCATGCCAATCAGCGCGCAGGCCAGGCCATAGAAAATGCAATACACACCGGCAACAGAACCCGCGTATTTGGCAACTTTATCCGTCCGGGCGGTGAACACCCGTTGCCAGATGTCCTGGCCAATCAAAATGCCGAAGAAGTAGATCAGGAAGTAGGTGATGATCGTGTCCCAGCCGATGGTGGTCCAGCTGAAACTCGACGCTGGCAGCTTGGCCACCAATTGATCCCAACCACCGACGCGGTATAGGCAGATAGGCAGCAAGATAAACATCAGGCCTACGGTTTTGATCACAAACTGGACGATATCGGTCAGGGTCAGCGACCACATTCCGCCAATCGCCGAATACACCACTACCACGCCACCGCCCAGCAACACTGACAGCCAGAACGGCAAGCCGAACAGCACTTGCATTACCGTGCCGATGGCGAGAATCGAGGTCACGCCAATCATCAGGGCGTAGGCCAACATAATCACGGCACTGGCCTGGCGGGCCATGGGGTTGTAGCGCTTTTCCAGCACCTGAGTGACAGTGAAAATGCGCAGCTTGAGCAGGGGCTTAGCCAGAAACAGGTTCAAGGCAATGATGCCTAGACCCAAGGCTGCGCACAGCCAAAATCCTGAAATGCCGTGAACATAACCCAAACGGACGGTGCCGACGGTGGATGCACCGCCGAGTACCGTCGCGGCCATGGTGCCCATGTACAGGGTTGGGCCGAGGTTACGGCCGGCAACCAGGTAGTCTTCGTGGGTTTTAGCCTTGCGCATGCCGTACCAGCCGAGTACCAGCATGCCGGCGGCATAAATGAGGACAACGAAAATATCTAAAGCCATGGCAGGGTGTCTCCAATCATTGTTTTTATAATGTTCGTCGACTGTCGAACGCAGTCGTTTATCAGCCACACCCGACGGCAAACAATGCGGTCGGGTGGGTTCAACAGTTTTAGCGGGGTATTACTTTAGCGGTGTGTAACGCCCGGCAGCACGCAGAGCATTTCGTACAGCAGGTTAGCGCCCAGCAACGAGGTGTTGCCGGTGGTGTCGTACGGCGGCGAGACCTCTACCAGGTCGCAGCCAACCAATTCGAGGCCTTGGCACCCGCGGATGATCTCGATGGCCTGAATCGTGGTCAAGCCGCCAATTTCAGGTGTGCCCGTACCGGGCGCCCACGCGGGGTCGATGCCGTCGATGTCGAAGCTCAGGTACACCGGACCGCCGCCGACTTTCTCGCGGACTTCTTCCATTAGTTGCGACAGCGACTTATGCCAGCACTCCTCGGCCTGAACCACACGGAAGCCTTGTTTGCGGCTCCAGTTGAAATCTTCAGCGGTATAGCCTTGGGCACGCAGACCGATCTGAACCACCCGGTCGCAATCCAGCAAGCCTTCTTCAACCGCGCGGCGGAAGGTGGTGCCGTGGGCGATTTTCTCGCCGAACATGTGGTCGTTGACGTCGGCGTGAGCGTCGATGTGCACCAGTCCGACCTTGCCATGCTTTTTGTGAATCGCACGCAGGATCGGCAGGGTGATGGTGTGGTCGCCACCCAGGGTCAGCGGAATGACATCGTGTTCGAGAATCTGATCGTAGGACTCTTCGATAATGCGTACGGCATCCAGCAAGTTGAACGTGTTGATCGCCACGTCACCAATATCGGCCACGGACAACGAGTCAAACGGGGCGGCGCCGGTGGCCATGTTGTACGGGCGAATCATCACCGACTCGGCACGAATTTCACGTGGCCCGAAGCGCGTGCCGGGGCGTAGCGAGGTACCGATGTCCAGCGGCACGCCAACGAAAGCAGCATCCAGCCCAGCGGCCGATTGCAGGTGCGGCAAACGCATCATGGTGGCAATGCCGGCGAAGCGCGGCATTTCATTGCCGCCCAGTGGTTGGTGAAAAATCTTTTCCACGGGATAGCCTCATTGTCGTTGTGGTATGAGCGGATTCTGCAAAGCGCAACCCGTGGAAGGAATCGCTGAGGCGAAATACTTAGTTCAGAGAATTCTGAACTAACGCTAGACTGAACGCCGTTCTGCGCCGATCTCCTGCAGATTGGCATCCAATGACATTCACGGATTTTTAATGGCCAGCACTTTACCCGACCTGAAACTCCTGCGGATATTCGCCAGTGTGGTGCGCCATCAGGGGTTTGCCAGCGCTCAGCAGGAACTCAACCTGTCGACCTCAGCCATCAGCACCTACATGAGTCAGCTCGAAGCGGCCTTGGGGTTGGTGTTGTGCCACCGTGGGCGCGGCGGGTTCAGTCTGACCAGCAAAGGCGAGCTATTCCATCAGGAAACCCTACGCCTGTTGGGCGAGTTGGAAGGGTTCGAGCAATACGCCGCAGCACTTAAAGGCGAGCTGCGAGGGACTCTGAATTTAGGCGTTATCGATTCCACGGTCAGTGACCGGGCGTTGCCCTTTGCCGAAGCTATTGGCGCCTACAGCCAGGATCATCCCGCGGTGCATTTGCACTTGTCGGTCATGAGTCCCTATGAATTACAACTCGGCGTGCAGGACAACCGTCTCGACCTGGCCATCGGTGCTTTTTCCACGCGCATGAGCGGTTTGGTGTATCAACCGCTGTACCGCGAACAACACTGGCTGTATTGCAGTAACCGGCACCCATTGTTCGCTGAGCGTCGCATCCCCGAGCCGGTGATTGCCCAGCAACGTATGGTCGGGCGCGGTTATTGGAGTCAAGCCGAACTGGCACGACACGGTTTCAAGCACAGCGCCGCCACGGTAGAAAGTATGGAAGCGCAGCTTATATTGGTGCTGTCGGGGGCCTACATCGGTTATCTGCCCGAGCATTACGCCCAGGCTTGGACCGACTCCGGCCATTTACGGGTGTTGCTGCCCGCCACGTTCGGCTATCAAGCGCCGTTTTCCATGATCGCGCGCCGGGGCCGCAGCCGGGAACCGTTGATCCAGGCGTTTCGTGATCTGCTGAAAACCCAGCTCAACCAGAATCAGAGCTGAGAGGCGCCCATGTCCCGGACCCAATGCGCCCGTTGTCTGCGTCCCGAAACCCATTGCCTGTGCGCACTGATACCGCAGCTCGACAGCCGCACGCGGGTGCTGGTGATTCAGCATCCAAGCGAGGTCGGCCATGCCCTGAACACTGCACGCCTGGCCGTGTTGGGGCTGATCAATGCCGAGTTGGTAGTGGGGGAGGTGATTGAGGACCTGAACGGATTGCTGAATCGGCCGGGCTATCTGGCGCGGTTATTATTTCCGGGGGACGATGCGCAGACGTTGCAGGCGAATGCGGGCGGCAGCGACACGCCACACGGTCAGCCATTGCTGTTAGTAGTGCCGGACGGAACGTGGCGCAAGGCACGTAAATTACTACACCTGAACCCGGCCCTGGCTGCGTTGCCACGGGTCACGCTGGGGGCGGCTGCCACGTCACGCTACAGATTGCGCAAAGCACCGGGGCCGGACGCGTTATCCACCATAGAAGCGATCACCCACGCGCTGAATACGTTGGAAGCGCCGCAGACCTTCAATGAGCTGTTGTTACCGTTTGACGCGCTCATCGACGGACAAATCGCGGCAATGGATGCAGACACCTATCAGCGCAATCACCTGTAGCAACAGCATCAACCATTCAACGAAGACTGCTGTGCTGCCTTGGCCTGAATCATGCGATTGATGTAAGCCCCGGTTTCACGTTCCGCATCAAGGCGCGTGTAATACGGGCCTTCCAGAGTGTTTTCCCGGGTGCTGAAAAAGTAATGCCCATTGACCAGCGAAACACGATCACTGCGGTAGTGAACGGTGGGGATTGGATCTTGCGAGCGCTTTCCGTACATGGTCGTTACCTGAAGTCGGACCTGGGACTGCTTGGGTTAGTCACAAAACATTAACTTAAATCACTTCGACAGTGGCACAAAACCATCAGTTCTGTGACAGCGTTGGGACAATAAACACAGTTTTCCATTATCTCCACCGCAACTGTCCCTATGTCGCCAAACAATCCATGCCTAGAATGGCGTCCTTCGTAGCATTTCGTGTTACTGCCATTATCGAGAGTCCTTTCATGCATGTTTCATCTGGCCGCTGGTTGTATGGCCTGTCTTTGGCGCTGGTCACCGCCGTGTTATGGGGTGTCCTGCCAGTCAAGCTTAAACAAGTGCTGCAAGTGATGGACCCCGTGACGGTGACGTGGTTCCGACTATTGGTTTCAGGCTCGTTGCTGTTTATCTGGCTGGCCTCGGTGCGGCGCCTGCCGAGTTTTAAAGTACTCGGACGCAGAGGTAAAATTCTGCTGGTACTGTCGGTGTTCGGCTTGGTGGGCAACTACCTGTTGTACTTGATCGGCCTCAAAATGCTCAGCCCCAGCACCGCGCAGTTGGTGATCCAGGTAGGGCCCATTCTGTTGCTTATCAGCAGTGTTTTTCTGTTCAAAGAGCGATTCAGCATGGGCCAGGGGATTGGGCTATTGGTGCTGCTGGTGGGTTTTGCTTTGTTCTTCAATCAGCGTCTGGAGGAACTACTGACGTCGCTGGGGGATTACACCGCCGGGATACTCACGGTGTTGCTGGCCTCAGCGGTGTGGACGTTCTACGGCCTGAGCCAAAAACAGCTGCTGACCGTGTGGAATTCGCTGCAAGTAATGATGGTGATTTACCTGTTTTGTGCCTTGTTGATCACGCCGTGGGCACACCCGGCCGAAGCGCTGCAATTGAGCCCATTGCAAGGTTGGCTATTGCTGGCGTGCTGTCTGAACACATTGGTGGCGTATGGCGCATTTGCGGAAGCATTGGCTCATTGGGAAGCCTCCCGAGTCAGCGCCACTTTGGCGCTGACGCCGTTAGTCACCTTGGCCACAGTGGCGACGGCCGCCTGGTTATGGCCGGACTACGTGCAAGCAGAAGACCTCAACGGCCTGGGCTACACAGGTGCCGTATTGGTCGTGCTGGGCTCAGCCGTCACCGCGCTCGCCCCCTCAATAATCGCCGGACTGCGGGCAAGGAAACTAAGGCTGGCTGCGGTTTGACAAGCCCTCAGTAAATCCTCTGGAGGGGTCAACTCTTACTGGCGATTTCAGCAGCACAGCGGTGGTTCAGGACGACCGCTGTGCCGGGCATGTCGCCAACAAGTCGGCTCTTACAGAGCCCCGCAGGGCCTAATAGTCACTTACCCGCCTCAAGCATATTTTCCGGCCGCACCCAGGCGTCGAACTCTTCTTCTGTCAAAAACCCCAACGCCAACGAGGCTTCGCGCAGGGTCAACCCTTCGCTGTAGGCTTTTTTGGCGATTTGCGCTGATTTGTCGTAGCCAATGTGTGGGTTCAACGCTGTCACCAGCATCAAGCCGCGTTCCAGATGCTCGGCCATTTTTGCAGCGTCAGGCTCCATTCCAGCAACGCAGTGCTCCTGGAAGTTGCTGCAGCCATCTGCCAGCAAACGAATCGATTGCAGCAGGTTATGGATGATCACGGGCTTGAACACGTTCAACTGCAAATGGCCCTGACTGGCGGCGAAGCCGATCGTGACATCATTGCCCAAGACCTGGCAGGCCAGCATCGACAGCGCTTCGCACTGAGTCGGGTTGACCTTGCCTGGCATGATCGAACTGCCCGGCTCGTTGGCCGGCAACTTGACTTCAGCCAGGCCCGCCCGCGGACCGGAACCCAGCAGACGCAGGTCGTTGGCGATTTTCATCAAGGTCACGGCCAAGGTTTTCAGCGCGCCAGATAATGCCGTCAGCGGCTCATGACCTGCCAGCGCGGCAAATTTGTTCGGCGCAGTGACGAAGGGCAGGCCGGAAAGCGCCGCCAATTCCGCAGCCACTGCTTCGGCAAACCCTTGTGGTGCGTTCAAGCCAGTGCCCACAGCGGTGCCGCCCTGGGCCAGCTCGTACACCGCTGGCAGCGTGTGCCGAATCGCTTTGACGGAGTAATCCAGCTGCGCCACGAACGCCGACAGCTCTTGGCCAAAGGTGATGGGCGTCGCGTCCATCATGTGCGTACGACCGGTTTTAACCAGCCCCATATGCCGCGCGGATTGCTCAGCCAGGCCGTCGGACAATTCAGCAATCGCTGGTAGCAGATGTTCATTGACCGCTTGCGCTGCGGCAATGTGCATCGCCGTTGGGAAACAATCGTTAGAGCTTTGCGACCGATTTACATGGTCGTTGGGGTGCACCGGGGACTTGCCGCCGCGACCCTTGCCGGCCAACTCATTAGCGCGCCCGGCAATCACTTCGTTGACGTTCATGTTGCTTTGGGTGCCGCTGCCGGTCTGCCACACCACCAGTGGGAATTGCCCATCCAGTTGGCCCCCCAGAACTTCATCGGCCGACTGTTCGATCAGGCGGGCAATATCAGCGGGCAGGTCGCCGTTACGGTCATTGACTCGCGCTGCAGCTTTTTTGATCAATGCCAGGGCATGCAGTACAGCCAGCGGCATACGCTGGTCACCGATGGCAAAGTTAATCAGCGAGCGTTGAGTCTGAGCCCCCCAATAAGCGTCGTCGGGAACGTCGATCTGACCAATGCTGTCGGTTTCGATACGGCTCATCTGCTTGCTCCTCATGGCTGAATGCGCAGTTTAGGCTTAGTTAATCCCGAGGGGTTCCCTGAAACGGCTTTTAAGCCGCTGAACGAACCGCTGAGGCAGTCAGGGCTTGAGCCGCAAGCGGACATGGGTGCAGAATGTTCGGCCTTGGGGTTCAGCCTCGCCTGCTAGATGATAAGGAAACTCGATGACCCGTCTTCGTGCCATCTGTACTGCGGTTGCTCTGGTATGCGCCAGCGGCCAGGTTTTTGCCGATACCGCTAGCCACAACGCCAGTGCCGAAACTTTCCTGAAGCTGGCTCATGCCGATAAGCTCGGTACCCCGGTGTACATGCAAGTGCAGCAAATGTTCCTACAGCGCTTTGACGAGTCCAAAGCCCCTGAGTCGAAAAAAGCCCTGCTTGAAACGTACCAGGCCAAAGCCAACGCCGCCCTGGACCAATCCATTGGCTGGAACAAGCTTAAGCCAGACATGGTCAAGCTCTACACCGCGAACTTTACTGAGCAAGAGTTGAAGGATCTGGTTGCGTTCTATCAGTCCCCACTGGGCAAGAAAGTATTGACCAAGATGCCTGAACTGACTCAGCAATCGGCTCAGTTGACCCAAGGTAAACTGGAAGCCGCAGTACCGGTTGTCAACAAGTTGCTGGCCGATATGACCAATGAACTGGACCCGGGCAAGAACGCTGTCCCACCTCCTGCTCCGGCCAAGAAGCCTTAAGCGAAGCCCAACATGACCATGCAACAGCGAATCGAGGCGGCGCTGGCCGCTTTGCAGCCGCAGCACCTGCAAGTGCTTGATGAAAGCCACATGCACAGCCGTGGCCTGCAAACCCATTTCAAGGCGGTGCTGGTCAGTGATCAGTTTGCCGGCTTGAATGCGGTCAAGCGTCACCAGAAGGTTTACGCCGCGCTGGGTGATCTGATGGGCGAGTTCCATGCCTTGGCGCTGCACACCTACACGCCCGAAGAATGGGCTAAAACCGCTGCCGCTCCCGAGTCACCGACGTGTGCTGGTGGCCACTGAGGTTGAGCTCCTACAGTTTTCATTGTTGGATTTTGTTAGAATCGTGATCGCGCCGCTTAGTCGGCGCTTTTTTTTGTATCGGGTCGGCTCTTTGCGAGAGCACCCACCTGGAGAAACAACATGACTCAAAAGATTGTCGTGGCGGCATTGTATAAATTCGTCACGCTGACCGATTACGTTGACCTGCGCGAGCCCCTGCAGCAAGCGATGGTCGACAACGGCATCAAAGGCACGCTGCTCATCGCTGAAGAAGGCATCAACGGCACCGTTTCCGGCAGCCGTGAAGGTATCGACGGTTTGATGGCCTGGCTGAAAAACGACCCGCGCATGGACGATATCGATCACAAGGAATCGTACTGTGACGATCAGCCGTTCTACCGGACCAAGGTTAAGCTCAAGAAAGAAATCGTCACCCTTGGGGTTGAAGGCGTCGACCCGAACAAACAGGTCGGCACCTATGTCGATCCGGAAAACTGGAATGCGCTGATCAGCGACCCTGAAGTCCTACTGATCGATACCCGCAACGACTACGAAGTGTCGATAGGTACGTTCCAAGGCGCTATCGATCCAAAGACCACCAGCTTTCGCGAATTCCCTGACTACATCAAAGCCCACTTCGACCCGGCCAGGCACAAGAAAGTCGCCATGTTCTGCACCGGCGGCATTCGCTGTGAAAAAGCCTCCAGCTACATGCTCAGCCAAGGCTTTGACGAGGTTTACCACCTCAAGGGCGGCATCCTCAAGTACCTGGAAACAGTCCCGCAGGATGAAAGCCAGTGGCGCGGCGACTGTTTTGTATTCGATAACCGAGTGACCGTTCGCCACGACCTGACCGAGGGCAACTACGATCAATGCCACGCGTGCCGCACGCCCGTCAGCGTCGAAGACCGGGCCAGCGAACACTACACACCCGGCATTAGCTGCCCCCATTGCTGGGATAAATTGAGCGACAAAACCCGGCGCAGCGCCATTGACCGGCAGAAGCAAATCGAACTGGCGAAAGCGCGCAACGAACCGCACCCTATCGGTCGCAACTATCGACTGCCTACCGAGGCCTGAGCCATGCAAGCCCGCCTGCTCTATGTGATGGACCCTATGTGTTCCTGGTGCTGGGGCTTTGCGCCGGTGGCCGAAGCCTTGGTGCAACAGGCGCAGGCGGCGGGCGTGGAGCTGCATCTGGTAGCGGGCGGTTTACGCACGGGCAGCGGCGCGGCGCTTGAACCCACCACGCGCCGCTACATCCTTGAACACTGGCAAGCGGTGGCGAAGCTCACCGGTCAGCCGTTTCTGTTTGACAGCGCATTGCCAGATGGATTTGTCTACGACACAGAGCCTGCATGTCGCGCCATGGTCGCAGCACGCAGCCTTGATCCGCAGATGGCCTGGGGACTGGTCAAATTGATTCAAACGGCGTTCTACACCGAAGGCCGCGACGTGACCCAGGCCTCGGTGCTGGTTGAACTGGCGGAACAGGCGGGCCTGCCACGCATCGTGTTCGCCGAGGCCTTCGACAGCGCTGAACAACTGACGGCCACAGCGGCGGACTTTACCTGGGTGCAAGACTTGGGGATTGCCGGCTTCCCGACCCTACTCGCTGAGCGTAAGGGTCAACTGGCGCTGCTGACTAACGGCTATCAATCCCTCGATGAACTGGCTCCGTTGCTCAGTCGTTGGCTGGAGCGTGCAGCCAGTGTCTGAACAACCGCATCACGCTGATTCGGCACCGCGCATTGACCGACTGAGCTGGGCCGAAATTCGCCGCCTGGCACTGCATCACCGCAAATCGCTGTGGATCGCCAACGGCGTGGCCGTGCTAGCCACCTTGTGCAGTGTGCCGATTCCGTTGCTGTTGCCATTGCTGGTGGACGAAGTCCTGCTCGGACACGGCGATTCCGCCCTCAAGTTCATGAATCACTTTCTCCCTGACGGCTTGCAAAAAGCCGTGGGTTACATCGGCCTGATGCTCTTGGCGACCTTCACCCTGCGTCTCGGTGCGCTGGTGTTCAACGTCTTGCAGGCGCGATTGTTCGCCCGGTTAGCCAAAGACATCGTGTATCGGATTCGCCTGCGCCTGATCGAGCGACTCAAGCGTATATCCCTGGCTGAATACGAGAGCCTGGGCAGTGGCACCGTCACCACGCACCTGGTCACCGACCTCGACACGCTGGACAGGTTTGTCGGCGAAACCCTGAGTCGATTTCTGGTCGCCATGCTGACCCTGGTGGGCACCGCAGGCATTCTGCTGTGGATGCATTGGCAACTTGCGGTGCTGATCTTGCTGTTTAATCCGCTGGTGATCTACGCCACGGTACAGCTGGGCAAACGCGTCAAGCACTTGAAGAAGCAGGAAAACGATAGCACTTCACGCTTCACCCAAGCGCTGGCAGAAACCCTGGATGCGATTCAAGAAGTTCGCGCCGGTAATCGTCAGGGATTCTTTCTTGGCAGGCTCGGTGTGCGGGCCAGGGAAGTGCGCGATTACGCCGTGGCTTCGCAATGGAAAAGCGATGCGTCCAACCGAGCCAGCGGCCTGTTGTTTCAATTTGGCATCGATATATTTCGCGCGGCGGCCATGCTTACCGTGCTGTTCTCCGACCTGTCCATCGGCCAAATGCTCGCGGTGTTCAGTTACTTATGGTTCATGATCGGCCCGGTGGAACAACTGCTCAATCTGCAGTATGCGTACTACGCCGCGGGCGGCGCGCTAACCCGGATCAACGAATTGCTGGCGCGCGCCGATGAGCCGCACTACCCCGGTGGCGGTGACCCGTTTACCGGGCATGAGACGGTTGGCATCGAGGTGCGTAACCTGACCTTCCGCTATGGCGAAGAACCGGTGCTTGATCAGTTGAACCTGACGATCGAACCGGGAGAGAAGGTTGCCATCGTCGGTGCCAGCGGCGGCGGCAAAAGCACCTTGGTGCAATTGCTGCTCGGGCTGTATACGGCGCAGTCCGGCAGCATCCGTTTTGGTGGCATGACCCAGCAGGACATTGGTCTGGAATCCGTGCGCGAACATGTCGCCGTGGTGCTGCAACACCCCGCGTTATTCAACGACAGCGTACGCGCCAACTTGACCATGGGCCGTGAGCGCAGTGACGAAAGCTGCTGGCGGGCGCTGGAAATCGCTCAGCTGGACGTGACGATTCACAGTTTGCCCAAGGGTCTGGACACCATCGTCGGCCGTTCCGGGGTGCGCTTGTCTGGCGGCCAGCGGCAACGATTGGCCATCGCCCGTATGGTGTTGGCTGAACCTAAGGTCGTTATCCTCGATGAAGCGACATCGGCTCTGGACGCCGCCACCGAATACAACCTGCATCAAGCGCTGGCGCGTTTTCTCAGCGGCCGCACCACATTGATCATTGCTCATCGTCTCTCGGCGGTGAAACAGGCGGACCGGGTACTGGTGTTTGATGGCGGGCGTATCGCCGAAGATGGCGACCATCAACAGTTGATCGCAGACGGCGGTCTTTACGCCAAACTCTATGGGCATCTACAACAAATCTAGCGGCGACGTCGTTACAGATTTTTATTTCCATGCGCTATAGCGCGAACTTTTCCCTGTTCTTCGTATTCATATGGAGTACCGCTGATGACGGGCGCGTATTGCCCTGCCGCATCGTTTTAATTTTTAAGAAAAAAGACCTGTTGTCGCGCGGTTTAGCCTAGTCTGAGAGCACTGTCACTTTGCTACATGGTGAGTATTAAAGGACGGATTATGAAAGGGAACCCATGAAGCGAACGCGCAGTCTTGAGCCCCGGTTGTTGGGTATCGTTTGGCCATTTATCGCCGTTGTGCTGTTTCAGGCGCTTTTGGGGTGTTTGAGCCTGTACACGCTGTCAGCTGTGCGTGGTTATGTCGCCGGTGAAAGTCTGTGGTCGAAAGGGCAGAAAGACGCCATTTACTACCTGAACTTATATGCCAATAGCCGGGATGAGCAGAACTACCTGAAGTACCAGGAAGCAATTGCTATTCCTCAAGGGGGTCACGATCTGCGCGTGGCCCTTGATCGTCCGATTCCAGACTTGTCGGCTGCCCGTGCCGGACTTTTGCAAGGCGGTAACCACCCGGATGATGCACCGAGCATTATTTGGCTGTATCTGAATTTCCGTCATTTCAGCTACCTGGAAAAAGCCATCGACTTATGGCGGATTGGCGACGGGTATTTGCTGCAACTTGATGCTATTGCGCGGCAGATGCACAGCGCCGTTACCCAAGGTACGGTCAGCGATGGCGACGTATTGGGCTGGAAGACGCGGATTAATGCGATCAACGAGGGTGTTACTCCGGCGGCCAAAGCGTTCAGTGACGCATTGGGAGAAGGCTCACGGTTTATCTTGCGGCTGCTGTTGATAGTCAACATGACCACCGCCTTGGGATTGATTTTGTTGGCGCTGCTGCGCACCCATAAACTGCTGACGCAGCGCCGGGCGTTTGCCAGTGCGTTGCAGCAGGAAAAAGAACGCGCCCAGGTAACCCTTGAGTCCATTGGCGACGGGGTGATCACCACCGATGTCGACGGTTCGATTGCCTACATGAACCCCGCCGCCGAGCAGCTGACCCACTGGAAAAGCGATCAGGCTCAAGGGTTGCCCCTGGCCGCGCTGTTCAACCTGTTGGACGAGAACGACCAGAAAGACAGCTTCACCCTCATCGAGCACATTCTCGGTGGAAAGTTGAGTGGCGGCAGTGAGCATTCCCGGCTGATCCAACGGCTCGATGGCAGCACGGTCTCGGTGGCGCTGGTGGGTTCGCCCATCCAGACCAATGGCAAAACCAGCGGCACCGTGCTGGTCTTGCATGATATGACTCAGGAACGGCAGTACATCGCCAACCTGTCCTGGCAGGCAACCCATGACGCCTTGACCGGGTTGGCCAACCGGCGTGAATTCGAATTACGTCTGGAGCAGGCGCTGGGCATGCTGACGCGCCATTCGGATCGGCATTCACTGATGTTCCTGGACCTCGATCAATTCAAACTGGTTAACGATACCAGCGGCCATGCGGCGGGTGACGAGCTGCTGCGACATATTTGCACGTTGCTCCAGCAGGGCCTGCGTGAAGGCGACACACTGGCGCGACTGGGCGGCGACGAATTTGGCATCCTGCTGAAAAACTGTCCGCCGCAAGCCGCCGAACGCATTGCAGAGTCCCTGCGTGCAACGGTGCAAAGCCTGCATTTCGTCTGGAAGGGTCGGCCATTCGTGACCACGGTCAGTATTGGCCTGGTGCATATTTCCCAAAGCCCGACCACCCTCGAAACCTCGCTGCGCGCGGCAGACATGGCGTGCTACATGGCCAAGGAAAAAGGCCGTAACCGGGTGCAGGTGTATCACGCCGACGATTCGGAGCTCTCCATGCGTTTCGGTGAAATGGCCTGGGTTCAGCGTTTGCACATCGCACTGGAAGAAAACCGTTTCTGCCTATACGCCCAGGAAATTGCCGACATCGGGCAAGTGAATGCCCACCACGGAGGCCATATCGAAATCCTCCTGCGCTTGCGTGATGAAACCGGGCGGATGATTTTGCCCGACAGTTTCATTCCTGCTGCCGAGCGTTATGGGCTGATGACCACCCTTGATCGTTGGGTGGTGCAGAACGTGTTCAAAATCATCGCTCAATGCCTGCGCGAAAATAAACACACGGGGCCGATGGCGATGTGTGCGATCAACCTGTCAGGCACCAGTATCGGCGATGACGCGTTTTTGGAGTATCTGAAGGAGCAGTTTGACACCTACCAGATACCTCCTGATCTGATTTGCTTTGAAATTACCGAAACCAGTGCCATCTCTAACCTTGGCAGCGCAATCCGTTTTATTAACGAGTTAAAAGGGTTAGGGTGCCTGTTCTCGCTGGATGACTTCTGTGCCGGGATGTCGTCGTTCGCTTACCTCAAACATTTGCCTGTAGACTTTCTCAAGATAGACGGTAGCTTCGTCAAGGACATGCTTGATGACCCGATTAATCGGGCCATGGTCGAAGTAATCAATCACATCGGCCACGTCATGGGGAAAAAAACCATAGCCGAATTTGTAGAAACGCCCCAGATCGAGCAGGCGTTGTTAGAGATCGGCGTTGATTTTGCGCAGGGCTACATTATTGAGCGCCCGCAGCCGTTTACGTGTGAAAGCTTGCATGCCCGGCCTGTTCGGCCCGCACCGCTGCTCTTTCGGGCGCCTGGGACTTTTCGCTAAACTGTTTTTAACGCTGGCGGTGAAGTGCTGTTGGCGTAAGACCTGTCACTTACAAAAAAAAGGAGAATGCTAGTGATCGATACCTTTAGCCGAACCGGGCCGCTTATGGAAGCCGCCAGTTACCCGGGCTGGGCGCAGCAACTGATTCAAAACTGCAGTGAAGCCAAGCGTCGGGTGGTCGAGCATGAGCTTTATCAGCGAATGCGTGACGGGCGTTTGAGCGCTAAAACCATGCGCCAGTATTTAATTGGCGGCTGGCCGGTGGTAGAGCAGTTTGCGATCTATATGTCGCAAAACCTGACCAAGACCCGTTTCGCCCGTCATCCCGGCGAAGACATGGCGCGTCGCTGGTTGATGCGAAATATTCGGGTTGAACTCAATCATGCTGATTATTGGGTGAATTGGAGCCTCGCCCACGGCGTCAGTCTGCAAGACTTGCAGGCTCAGCATGTGCCGTCGGAGTTACATGCGCTTAGCCATTGGTGCTGGCACACCAGCGCGTCAGATTCATTGATCGTCGCTGTGGCGGCCACTAATTACGCCATTGAAGGCGCGACCGGTGAGTGGTCTGCCGTTGTGTGCTCAAGCGACGTGTATGCGGCGGGTTTCCCCGACGACCAACGCAAGCGCGCAATGAAATGGTTGAAAATGCACGCGCAGTACGATGACTCTCACCCGTGGGAAGCGCTGGAAATTATCTGCACGTTGGCTGGCAATAACCCAAGCGTTCAGCTGCAGACAGAGCTTCGCCAGGCCATCACCAAAAGCTATGATTACATGTACCTGTTCCTGGAACGCTGCATGCAGCAGGAAAAAGCGCCACATGCTCGCGAGCGGGCAGTAGAAAAGGCATAGACGCAGGTACGCGCTTCAAGCTGTGAGCTGTAGGTTCGAAGTATTGAGCTGGTTGAGCGCATCGAGCTAATCGAGCTTAACCCGCCATTGCCGCCGCGTCGCCCGGGGTATTGGACCGCACGGTTAAAAACCCTTCTGCGCCGAACCTGAACACCCTATCGATATTACGCAGTCAACCCCTGATCGAATTCGTTACGGCCTTGTGCACGTCATTGCCGACGGCATGTCCGTGCACGTCGTTTACCCGCCAGGGAAACGGTCTATGAGTCATTGAGCGTCGAATGCCTGGCCGTTGACGCCGGAGCTGTCCGGACCCATCAAATACAGGTACACGGGCATGATGGCTTCAGGCGCGGGGTTGTTTTGTGGGTTTTCGCCCGGGTACGCCTGGGCGCGCATGCTGGTGCGGGTAGCGCCGGGGTTGATGCTGTTGGCGCGAACGGCTGCGACGTCTTCCAACTCATCGGCCAGGGTTTGCATAAAGCCTTCCGTGGCGAATTTCGACACCCCGTACGCACCCCAATAAGCCCGGCCTTTGCGTCCGACACTGCTGGAGGTGAAGACTACCGAGGCGTCGCTGGACAGCTTGAGCAGTGGCAGCAGGGTGCTGGTGAGCATGAACATGGCGTTGACGTTGATGTGCATGACGCGCATGAAGTTCTCGCCGGACAGCTGTTCTATCGGCGTTCGTGGGCCAATGATCGAGGCGTTGTGTAGCAAGCCGTCGAGGTGGCCGAATTCAGTTTCGATCATCGCTGCCAATTCATCGTATTGATGGGGCAGGGCGGTCTCAAGGTTGAACGGAATGACGCCTGGCTGAGGATGGCCCGCGGCTTCGATTTCATCGTAGACCTGAGTCAGGTTGGCTTCGGTCTTGCCCAGCAACAGCACCGTGGCACCATGCGCCGCGTAGGTCTTGGCCGCCGCAGCACCAATCCCACGGCCAGCGCCCGTCACCAGAATAACCCGGCCCTTGAGCAGTTCAGCGGGTGCAGAATAATCAAACATAAAAACTCCAGCAGAAATAAATAGCGCAGCACACACCGTCATTGTAGGAGCGCGCTTGCCCGCGATGGATCGCGAAGCGGTCCCAAATGCCCAAATCAGGTCTTACACAGCCTGCACAGGAAGAACGAGCTGTCTGAATTACCACTGCCTCGCCGCCGATCGCGGGCAAGCGCGCTCTTACAAAAGCCAGTACTCAGCAATTCAGCAGCTACACAGCGCGTTATCGAGTACGCGGCGCAGGTCCGACGGGTGATCGACCACGACGTCGGCGCCCCAATGATCCGGGTTGTCGTGTGGGTGGATATAGCCATAACGCACCGCGGCGGTTTTGGTCCCGGCGTCGCGGCCCGACTCGATGTCACGTAAGTCATCGCCGACAAACAACACGCTGGCCGGGGGCAGATCAAGCATCTTGCAGGCGAGAATCAGCGGTTCCGGGTGCGGCTTGCTGTGGGTCACATGGTCCGGGCAGATCAGGATGGCCGAGCGCTTCGCCAATCCCAGTTGCTCCATGATCGGCTGAGCAAAGCGCACCGGTTTATTGGTGACCACGCCCCAGATCAGCTTGGCTTTCTCGATGTCGGCCAATAACTGCGCCATGCCATCGAACAGCTTGCTGTGGACGGCGCAATCCACTTGATAGCGTTCAAGAAATTCCAGGCGCAGCGCTTCAAACTCCGGCGCAGTGGGCGACAGCGCGAACGTCGCCGCCACCATTGCCTTGGCACCACCGGAGATTTCATCACGTATCAATTTGTCTGCCACCGCAGGAAAGCCACGGTCGGCAAGCATGCTCTGGCAGATGGCGATGAAATCCGGCGCGGTATCGAGCAGCGTACCGTCCATGTCGAACAAAACCGCTCGCAAACGCATGGGTTCACGCCTCTCGAAGTGTTTGAATCATGTAGTTGACATCGACGTCGGACGCTAACTTGTAGTGCTTGGTCAGCGGGTTGTAGGTCAGGCCGATGATGTCCTTGACCTGCAAACCGGCTTCTCGGCTCCAGGCACCCAATTCGGAAGGGCGAATGAATTTCTTGAAATCGTGCGTACCGCGCGGCAGCAAGCCCATGATGTATTCAGCGCCGATAATCGCGAACAGGTACGCCTTGGGGTTGCGGTTGATGGTAGAGAAAAACACTTGGCCGCCCGGCTTGACCATGCGAAAACAGGCACGAATCACTGACGAAGGATCGGGCACGTGCTCCAGCATTTCCAGGCACGTCACCACATCGAACTGCTCGGGCATTTCGTCGGCCAGGTCTTCGGCGGTGATCTGTCGATAATCGACGGTCACGCCGGATTCCAACTGATGCAACCGCGCAACCGCTAACGGTGCTTCACCCATGTCGATGCCCATGACCGTAGCGCCGCGCAGGGCCATGGCTTCGCTGAGAATACCGCCGCCACACCCCACATCCAGTACGGACTTGCCCGCGAGACTGACGCGTTCGTCGATCCAGTTGACCCGCAGCGGGTTGATGTCGTGCAGCGGCTTGAATTCGCTGTTGCGGTCCCACCAGCGATGGGCCAAAGCCTCGAATTTAGCGATTTCAGCGTGGTCGACGTTGCTCATGGGTAATCCTCTAAAACTTGATTCTTGCGACCTGCTCGGGGGGTTAGACCCAAACGGTCATTATTCGGTCTGGCTTTTTTGGCCCGATATCCGCTGGCCCCACGCCTTGGCGGTTGCGCACAGCGCTTGTTCGTCCATGCGCGTCAGGCGCTTGTCGTCGAGTAAATGCTTACCCGCCACCCAAACATGGGTGACACAGTCGCGGCCGGTGGCATATATAAGCTGTGACACCGGGTCATAAACCGGCTGTTGGGCCAGTCCGGACAGGTCAAATGCGACCATATCGGCGGCCTTGCCAATTTCCAGCGAGCCGGTTTCGGCCTGAATGCCCATGGCGCGTGCTCCGTTCAGCGTGGCCATGCGCAGCGCGCGGTGGGCGTCCAGTGCAGTCGCCGAGCCTGCAACAGCTTTTGCCAGCAGCGCTGCGGTGCGGGTTTCGCCTAGCAGGTCCAAATCATTGTTGCTGGCGGCGCCGTCGGTGCCCACCGCGACGTTGACCCCGGCCTGCCACAAACGCTCCACTGGGCAAAAACCGCTGGCCAGCTTCAGGTTCGATTCCGGGCAATGGATCACGCTGGAGTTGCTTTCTACCAGTAACGCCAGGTCTTCGTCGCTGATCTGAGTCATGTGCACCGCTTGAAAGCGCGGGCCCAACAGTCCGAGGCGGTTCAGTCGGGCCAATGGCCGTTCCTGGCGTGTCTCTATGGACTGTTGCACTTCGAAGGCGGTCTCATGCACGTGCATGTGGATCATCGCGTCGAGCTCATCGGCGAGGATGCGGATTTTTTCCAGGTTGTCGTCGCCAATGGTGTACGGCGCATGGGGGCCGAAGGCAATTTTGATTCGCGGATGGTGCTTGAGGTCGTTGAACAGCTCGACGCCTTTATGCAGCGCTTCGTCAGTGGTGCGTGCTCCGGGAATCGGAAAATCCAGCACCGGCACGGTGATTTGTGCGCGGATGCCGCTGTTATGCACACGTTCGCTGGCAACTTGCGGATAGAAGTACATGTCAGAGAAACAGGTGATGCCGCCTTTCAGTTGCTCGGCGATGGCCAGGTCGGTGCCATCACGGACAAACTCTTCATCGACCCATTTGGCTTCGGCGGGCCAGATGTGGTTCTCCAGCCAGGTCATCAATGGCAAATCATCGGCCAACCCACGAAACAACGTCATCGCCGCATGCCCATGGGCATTGATCAAACCAGGGCTGAGTAACATGCCCGGCAGCTCGCGGACTTCCAGTGCTGGCTGTTTCAAGGCTTCGGCTCTGGGGCCGAGGTAGACAATAAGGCCATCGCGAATGCCCAGGCCATGCTCTTTAAGGACTACCCCGGCAGGTTCGACCGGCACCAGCCAAGTGGGCAAGAGCAGCAGGTCGAGCGGGGCGGCGGCGTTGGGCATGGCGGGGCTTCCAGGGCTTATCTTATGTAAAGGGACAGGGACGGCGAAGTATACCCGAGCGTCTTGGTGGGCGGCTCGCTATAATCGGCGGCTTTTGATTTCCAGCTTTTTGAATTTCTCAGTGGTGGGGTGACAGATGCGCGATCGACTATTGGCTGCGGAGAAGGTGAAAGCCATCGATTGGCGGGACGACGCTCTGTATTTGCTCGATCAGCGTGTGCTGCCATTCGAGGAAACCTGGCATGCCTACACCACCGCTGCGGGTGTGGCAGAGGCGATTCGTTCGATGGTCGTGCGTGGCGCGCCAGCCATTGGCATCGCTGCGGCCTACGGCATTGCCCTGGCGGCGCGCGAGCGATTTGCCAAAGGTGGCGACTGGGCCGGGGCGCTGGTACAGGACTTCGAAGTGCTGGCCAATTCGCGACCCACTGCGGTCAATCTGTTCTGGGCGCTAAACCGCATGCGCGATCGCTTGGCACGGATTAAGAACAATGAATCGCCGTTGGCGGTGTTGGAAGCAGAGGCGGTGGCGATTCACCTCAGCGACCGCGAAGCTAACCTGACCATGGCCCAGCTCGGTGCTGACCTGATCCGCAAGCATCAAGGCAACCTGCAAACCGTATTGACTCATTGCAACACCGGTGCGCTGGCAACCGGTGGATTTGGTACGGCTCTGGGCGTGATCCGGGCAGCGCATCTGGAGGGCATGATCGAGCGCGTATATGCCGACGAAACCCGGCCTTGGCTCCAGGGATCACGGCTGACTGCCTGGGAACTGGCCAACGAAGGTATCCCTGTCACGGTCAATGCTGACTCGGCAGCTGCACATTTGATGAAGACCAAAGGCATTACCTGGGTCATCGTCGGCGCCGACCGCATTACCGCCAACGGTGACGTGGCGAACAAAATCGGTACTTACCAGCTGGCCGTCGCGGCCATGCACCACGGCGTACGTTTTATGGTCGTCGCGCCTAGTTCGACCATCGACATGGCCCTGGCCAGCGGTGACGACATTCCTATTGAAGAGCGCGAAAGTCGTGAGTTGCTGGAATTGGGTGGCAAGCGGGTTGGGGCGGATGTTGATGCGTTTAATCCGGTGTTTGATGTTACGCCGGCGGATTTGATTGATGCGATTGTGACTGAGAAGGGCATTGTTGAGCGGCCCGACACCGCGAAGATGGCGTTGTTGATGTGTCGTAAGCGGTTGCATTGACGGAAACCTGCGGGCGTCCCGTATCTGTAGAAGCCAACTTGTTGGCGAGGCAGTGTATTGGCTACGTATTGGCGCTGGATTTGGTGTGTATATCCATTATGTGTGGTTGCTGGTCTTATGGTTTCGCTCTTACAGCGAGTCACTTTTTTCAACCGCCAAAAAAGTAACCAAAAACGCTTGCCTCACCATCGGGTCTCGCTAAGGCTCGACTTCCCTCGTTCCGGCGCCGCTCCGGGGGTCGCCGTGAGCGGCCATCCCTGGCCGCGCACGGCTAACTCGGCATCCTTGCCTCGTTACCCCCTGCGCAACGCCTGCACTCGGCCTAGATGGTTTTACGGGGCCTGATTGATGAAGGCCCTGCGGGCCTGCTGGTTTACAAGCGAAGATCAACAGCAGTTATGCGTTTGGGCTGCTGCCTGCCCGCTTCTGGCCGAAGGCCGTGGAGTGGCGGATTCGGTTTCTGACTGCTAGTTCTGTATTTACCGCTTGGGGACCGCTTCGCGCTCCATCGCGAATGAATTCGCTCCTGCAGAGATTTCGAGGCCACGTGATCTCCAAATCCAACGCCAACCAACATTTCCATACCAAAGCAACCCCATGCTGGCCTTTTCACAGTCTCCAGCATCACTTACACCCGTCAGCAAGCCGCTACGAAACCCGCCCAAGCCCCTCAGAGCCGCCATAAAGCCCGATCACTCATCGATTAGTGGTTCGGCAGGCTTTCAAGGGATAGGTCCCTGATCGCGATTGTGATAACATTCGGCGGTTTCCAGGGCAGTGCAATGTCGCTGCCTTTACTGCGCAGATCCATGGCACAACTCGTTGATTTGTCGTAAGTCGCTGCATGGCAAACGCCTGCAGCGGCGAGCTTCGTTCGTCCCGCATGGATGTGACGAAGTTTCACCAGAAAAAGGAATCAGGCTTCTCATGGGCGAACTGGCCAAAGAAATCCTCCCGGTCAATATCGAAGACGAGCTGAAACAGTCCTACCTCGACTACGCGATGAGCGTCATCGTCGGTCGAGCACTGCCCGATGCGCGTGATGGCTTGAAGCCTGTGCACCGGCGTGTACTGTTCGCAATGAGCGAACTGGGTAACGACTGGAACAAACCGTACAAGAAATCTGCCCGTGTGGTCGGCGACGTTATCGGTAAGTATCACCCCCACGGTGACACTGCCGTTTACGACACCATCGTACGTATGGCGCAGCCATTCTCCCTGCGCTACCTGCTGGTAGACGGTCAGGGCAACTTCGGTTCGGTGGACGGCGACAACGCCGCGGCCATGCGATACACCGAAGTGCGCATGACCAAGTTGGCGCATGAACTGCTGGCCGACCTGCATAAAGAAACCGTGGACTGGGTGCCGAACTACGACGGCACCGAAATGATCCCTGCGGTCATGCCGACGCGTATCCCCAATTTGTTGGTCAACGGTTCCAGCGGTATCGCTGTGGGCATGGCGACCAACATTCCGCCGCACAACCTTGGTGAAGTCATCGACGGTTGCCTGGCGCTGATCGATAACGCCGACATCACCATCGATGAGCTGATGCAGTTCATCCCCGGTCCAGACTTCCCGACCGCCGCGATCATCAACGGTCGCGCCGGTATCGTCGAAGCCTATCGCACCGGTCGCGGGCGCATTTACATGCGTGCGCGTTCGATGATCGAAGACATCGACAAGGTCGGTGGTCGTCAGCAAATCGTCATCACTGAATTGCCGTACCAACTGAACAAGGCGCGTCTGATCGAGAAGATCGCCGAGCTGGTCAAAGAGAAAAAGCTCGAAGGTATTACTGAACTGCGCGACGAGTCTGACAAAGACGGTATGCGCGTGGTGATCGAGCTGCGTCGTGGCGAAGTGCCGGAAGTTGTTCTGAACAACCTTTACGCTCAGACCCAGTTGCAAAGTGTTTTCGGTATCAACATCGTTGCGTTGATTGATGGCCGTCCGCGAATCCTGAACCTCAAGGACCTGCTGGAAGCCTTCGTTCGTCACCGTCGCGAAGTAGTTACCCGTCGTACTGTTTTCGAGCTGCGTAAAGCCCGTGAACGCGGTCATTTGCTTGAAGGTCAAGCCGTTGCCTTGTCGAACATCGACCCGGTTATTGCGCTGATCAAGGCCTCGCCGACGCCGGCTGAAGCCAAAGTGGCGTTGATCGCAACCCCGTGGGAATCCAGCGCGGTTGTTGAAATGGTTGAGCGTGCCGGCGCCGATTCTTGCCGCCCGGACAACCTTGACCCGCAATACGGTCTGCGCGACGGCAAGTATTTCCTGTCGCCAGAACAGGCCCAGGCGATTCTTGAACTGCGTCTGCACCGGTTGACCGGTCTCGAACACGAAAAACTGTTGACCGAATACCAGGAAATCCTGACCCAGATCGGCGAACTGCTGCGCATCCTCAACAGTGCCGAGCGTTTGATGGAAATCATCCGCGAAGAACTGGAGTTGATCCGCGCTGAATACGGCGATGCCCGTCGCACCGAGATTCTCGATGCCCGTTTGGACCTGACCCTGGGCGACCTGATCACCGAAGAAGAGCGGGTTGTCACCATCTCTCACGGTGGTTATGCCAAGACTCAGCCATTGGCCGTCTACCAGGCTCAGCGCCGTGGCGGTAAAGGCAAGTCGGCTACTGGCGTCAAGGACGAGGACTACATCGCGCACCTGCTGGTTGCCAACAGCCACACCACGCTGTTGATGTTCTCCAGCAAGGGTAAGGTGTACTGGCTCAAGACCTATGAAATTCCGGAAGCGTCCCGCGCTGCCCGTGGTCGTCCGTTGGTCAACCTGTTGCCGCTGAGTGAGGGTGAATACATCACCACCATGTTGCCGGTGGACATGGAAGCCATGCGCAAGAAGTCCGAAGAAGAAGGCGGTGATGATGTCATCACCGTTGAGTCGGACGAAGTCGCCACCGACGAAACCGAAGAAGAACGCAAAGCCCGTATCAAGGCCGAAGACCGGAAGAAAGCGCCGTTTATCTTCATGTCTACCGCCAACGGTACGGTGAAGAAAACCCCGCTGGTGCAATTCAGCCGTCAACGCAGTGTTGGCCTGATCGCGCTGGAGCTGGACGAAGGCGACATCCTGATTTCTGCAGCTATCACCGATGGCGAGCGCGAAGTCATGCTGTTCTCTGACGGCGGCAAGGTCACGCGCTTCAAAGAGTCCGACGTTCGCGCCATGGGCCGTACCGCTCGCGGTGTGCGCGGCATGCGTCTGCCAGAAGGGCAAAAGCTGATTTCCATGCTGATCCCGGAAGAAGGCAGCCAGATTCTGACTGCATCCGAACGTGGTTTCGGCAAGCGCACGGCGATCACCGAGTTCCCAGAGTACAAACGTGGCGGGCAGGGCGTTATCGCCATGGTCAGCAACGACCGTAACGGCCGCTTGGTCGGCGCGGTACAAGTACTCGACGGCGAAGAAATCATGTTGATTTCCGACCAGGGCACGTTGGTTCGCACCCGTGTCGATGAGGTGTCAAGCCTGGGCCGTAACACCCAAGGCGTGACCCTGATCAAACTGGCCAGTGACGAAAAACTGGTTGGTCTGGAACGCGTTCAAGAACCTTCAGAAGTTGAGGGTGAGGAAGGCGAGGAGCTTGAAGGCGAAGCATTCGACGGCGAAGTAATGGAAGGCGACGATGACTTGATCGTCCCGGACGCTGACGACGCCTCCGACACCCTCCAGGCCGACGCGCCAGAAGAGGAGTAAAGCAAAACCTGTAGGAGCTGCCGAAGGCTGCGATAAGGCCGGAACGGCCTCATGGATTTAGGTCCAGCGACCGGTTCCCGGCCGATCGCAGCCTTCGGCAGCTCCTACAGATGCGGTTCATTTGATACACACGCAACGCGTACAGACCCCAGCATTTGACGAGAGTGGATATGAGCAAGCGAGCTTTTAACTTCTGCGCCGGTCCTGCCGCGCTTCCCGAAGCTGTTCTGCTGCGTGCCCAGGCGGAACTTCTGGACTGGCATGGCAAAGGCCTGTCGGTCATGGAGATGAGTCATCGCAGCGATGAGTTCGTCTCCATAGCCAATAAGGCCGAACAAGACCTGCGCGACCTGCTAAGCATTCCCTCGAACTACAAAGTGTTGTTCCTGCAAGGCGGCGCAAGCCAGCAATTTGCACAGATTCCGCTGAACCTGCTGCCCGAAGACGCCACCGCCGATTACATCGACACTGGTATCTGGTCGCAGAAAGCTATCGAAGAAGCTTCGCGCTACGGCAACGTCAACATTGCAGCCACCGCCAAGCCTTACGACTATTTCGCTATTCCGGGTCAGAACGAGTGGAAGCTGTCCAAAGACGCTGCCTACGTTCACTACGCACCCAACGAAACCATTGGCGGCCTGGAATTTAACTGGATCCCTGAGACTGGCGATGTCCCGCTGGTGGCCGACATGTCCTCGGATATTCTGTCGCGACCTGTGGACATTTCCAGATTCGGCATGATCTACGCTGGCGCACAAAAGAACATCGGCCCTAGCGGCATTGTCGTCGTGATCATTCGCGAAGACCTGCTGGGGCGTGCCCGTTCCATCTGCCCGACCATGCTCAACTACAAAGTCGCCGCCGATAACGCCTCGATGTACAACACCCCGCCAACGTTGTCCTGGTACCTGTCGGGTCTGGTGTTCGAATGGCTCAAGGAGCAAGGCGGCGTTGAAGCCATGGGCAAGCGCAATGACCTCAAACAGCGCACGCTGTATGACTTCATCGACGCCAGCGGCTTGTACAGCAACCCCATCAACAAGCCCGATCGCTCGTGGATGAACGTGCCGTTCCGTCTGGCCGATGATCGTCTGGACAAGCCGTTCCTGATCGGTGCCGAAGCGCACGGCCTGCTCAATCTCAAGGGCCATCGTTCGGTCGGTGGCATGCGTGCCTCCATCTATAACGCCGTAGATATCCATGGGGTCAATGCCCTGGTGTCTTACATGGCAGAGTTCGAGAAGGAACACGGCTAATGTCTGAACAAGAACTCAAGGCGCTGCGGGTACGCATCGACAGCCTGGACGAGAAAGTCCTGGAGTTGATCAGTGAGCGCGCCCGCTGTGCGCAAGAAGTTGCACGGGTGAAAATGGCCTCGCTGAAGGAAGGCGAAGTGCCGGTTTTCTACCGTCCAGAACGCGAAGCCCAGGTGCTGAAGCGTGTGATGGAGCGCAACAAAGGGCCGTTGGGCAACGAAGAAATGGCGCGTTTGTTCCGCGAAATCATGTCTTCGTGCCTGGCGCTTGAGCAGCCATTGAAAGTTTCGTACCTCGGTCCGGAAGGCACGTTCACTCAGGCAGCGGCCATGAAGCATTTTGGCCACGCCGTGATCAGCCTGCCCATGGCCGCTATCGACGAAGTGTTCCGTGAAGTCGCCGCAGGGTCGGTGAACTTCGGCGTGGTCCCGGTGGAAAACTCCACCGAGGGCGCTGTCAATCACACCCTCGACAGCTTCCTCGAACACGACATGGTGATCTGTGGCGAAGTCGAACTGCGTATTCACCATCATTTGTTGATCGGCGATAACACCAAGACCGACAGCATCAGCCGCATCTATTCCCACGCTCAGTCCTTGGCCCAATGCCGTAAGTGGCTGGACGCGCACTACCCGAACGTCGAGCGTATCGCCGTCGCCAGCAACGCCGAAGCCGCCAAACGCGTCAAAGGCGAATGGAGTTCTGCCGCGATTGCCGGGGACATGGCCGCTGGCCTGTACGGCCTGACGCGTATCGCCGAAAAAATTGAAGACCGCCCGGACAACGCCACGCGCTTCCTGATTATTGGCAGCCAGGAAGTCCCGCCGACTGGCGATGACAAAACCTCGATTATTGTGTCGATGAGCAACAAGCCCGGTGCGTTGCACGAATTACTGGTGCCGTTCCATCAGAACGGGATCGACCTGACTCGCATCGAGACCCGGCCTTCGCGCAGCGGTAAATGGACCTACGTGTTCTTCATCGATTTCGTGGGCCATCACCGGGATCCGCTGATCAAAGCCGTGCTGGAGCAGATCAGTCAGGAAGCCGTCGCGCTAAAAGTGCTCGGTTCGTACCCGAAAGCGGTTTTGTAAAAGAACGTGCGGCAAACACGGTAACTGTGGGAGCTGCCGAAGATTAACTGTAGGAACGAACACGTTCGCTCCTACAGTTGGTGTGTGCGAATTCAATAAGTTATGGGTTATTTGATAAAAGGTTTACTAGCATGAGCAGCGATTTCCTCGCTCTGGCCCAGCCAGGCGTGCAAAAACTCTCGCCATACGTCCCGGGCAAGCCTGTGGATGAATTGGCGCGCGAGCTGAACATCGATCCGGCCGGCATTATCAAATTGGCCAGCAACGAAAACCCTCTGGGTGCCAGTCCCAAAGCCTTGGCAGCGATTCACCGCGAATTGGCCGAGCTAACGCGTTATCCGGACGGCAACGGCTTTGATCTCAAAGCCAAGCTGTCTGAGCGTTGCGGTGTTCAGGCCAATCAAGTGACGTTGGGCAACGGTTCCAACGACATTCTGGAACTGGTCGCCCGTGCCTATTTGGCGCCGGGCTTGAATGCGGTGTTCAGTGAGCATGCATTCGCCATCTATCCGATTGTCACCCAAGCGGTAGGCGCCGATGCCCGCGTCGCGCCCGCCAAAGAGTGGGGCCACGACCTGCCAGCCATGTTGGCCGCTATCGATAGCGACACCCGCGTGGTGTTCATCGCTAATCCGAACAACCCCACCGGGACCTGGTTTGGTCCGAGCGCGTTGGCTGATTTCCTTGCCAAAGTGCCGGCCACTGTCGTGGTGGTGCTGGACGAGGCTTATATCGAATACGCCGCGGGCAGCGACCTGCCGAACGGCCTGGATTATCTGGCTGACTATCCGAACTTGCTGGTCTCGCGCACCTTTTCCAAAGCCTATGGCCTGGCGTCGTTGCGTGTCGGCTATGGCTTGTCATCGCCAGCCGTTGCAGATGTACTCAATCGCGTCCGCCAGCCATTCAATGTGAACAGCCTTGCACTGGCGGCCGCCTGTGCAGCGCTGGACGATGTCGAGTATGTCGCTGAAAGCCGCCGCCTGAACGAAGTGGGCATGCGCTCGCTGGAGCAGGGTCTACGCGAGCTGGGCCTGAGCTGGATTGCATCGAAAGCCAACTTCCTGGCCGTTGATCTCGGTCGCGAAAGCGCCTCGGTGTATCAAGGGCTGCTGGGCGAAGGTGTAATCGTGCGTCCGATTGCTGGTTACGGCATGCCCAATCACCTGCGGGTGAGCATCGGCCTGCCGAGTGAAAATCTGCGGTTCCTCGACGCGTTGGCGACGGTGCTGGCGCGTGGTTGATGTCATGCCACTGCAATCGGCCCGGCCTATGATCAGTCGCCTGGTGGTGATCGGCCTCGGTTTAATCGGCGGCTCCTTTGCCAAAGGCCTGCGTGAAAGCGGGCTGTGTGGGGAAGTGGTGGGTGTCGATCTGAACCCGCACTCATGCGAGTTGGCCATTGAGCTAGGTGTGGTTGATCGCTGCGAAGGCGACATTGCTGCCGCCTGTCGCGGCGCTGACGTCATCATGCTCGCCGTGCCTATTCTGGCGATGGAAAAACTGTTGGCGCTGTTGGCGACATTCGACTTGGGTGACGCGGTGTTGACCGACGTCGGCAGCGCCAAGGGTAATGTAGTGCGTGCCGCGCGCCTGGCCTTTGGTAATTGTCCCGCGCGCTTTGTGCCTGGGCATCCGATTGCCGGGTCCGAGCAGAGCGGGGTGGAAGCGTCCAACGCCCAGCTGTTCCGTCGCCACAAAGTTATTTTGACCCCGCTGGCCGAAACTGACCCGGCGGCATTGGCCCTGATCGACCGCTTATGGTCTGAGCTGGGCGCAGATGTTGAGCACATGCAGGTCGAGCGCCACGACGAAGTGTTGGCCGCCACCAGTCATTTGCCGCACCTGCTGGCCTTTGGTCTGGTGGATTCACTGGCCAAACGCAACGAAAATCTGGACATTTTTCGATACGCTGCGGGTGGTTTTCGCGATTTCACAAGAATCGCCGGAAG
Source organism: Pseudomonas sp. (assembly GCF_028293835.1). Taxonomy (GTDB): domain Bacteria; phylum Pseudomonadota; class Gammaproteobacteria; order Pseudomonadales; family Pseudomonadaceae; genus Aquipseudomonas. The sequence goes on along the minus strand of NZ_JAQGNX010000001.1, from coordinate 13,787 downwards.
CGACCCGGTGATGTGGCACGACATCTTTCTCGCCAACCGCGAGGCGGTGTTACGCACATTAGATACATTTCGCAGCGATCTCGACGCCTTGCGCGACGCGGTCGATGCAGGGGATGGGCATCAATTGTTGGGCGTCTTCACCCGCGCCCGTGTTGCTCGCGAGCATTTCAGTAAAATCCTGGCCCGTCGGGCCTATGTGGACGCTATGAACTCCAACGACCTGATCTTCCTGGCTAACCCTGGTGGACGCGTTTCCGGACGCATCCGAGTTCCAGGCGACAAATCAATTTCTCACCGCTCGATCATGCTCGGCTCCCTGGCCGAAGGCACTACCGAAGTCGAAGGCTTCCTCGAAGGCGAAGACGCCCTGGCGACCATCCAGGCGTTCCGTGACATGGGCGTGGTCATTGAAGGCCCGAACCATGGCCGCGTGACCGTTCACGGGGTCGGCCTGCATGGCTTGAAAGCGGCTCCGGGCCCGATCTATCTGGGCAACTCCGGCACTTCCATGCGCCTGCTGTCCGGTTTGCTGGCGGCGCAAAGTTTCGACAGCACCCTGACCGGCGACCCGTCATTGTCCAAGCGTCCGATGAATCGCGTGGCCAATCCCTTGCGGGAAATGGGCGCCGTGATCGAGACTGCCGCTGAAGGCCGTCCGCCGATGGTCATCCGTGGCGGCAAGCGTCTGACAGGTCTGACGTACACCTTGCCGATGGCGAGTGCCCAGGTTAAATCCTGCCTGTTGTTGGCGGGCTTGTACGCCGAGGGCGAAACCCGCGTCACCGAGCCCGCACCAACCCGCGATCATACCGAACGCATGCTGCGCGGTTTTGGCTACCCGGTAACCACCGAGGGCAGCACCGCTTCCGTGGAATCTGGCCACACGCTGACCGCGACCCACATCGAAGTGCCTGCGGATATCTCCTCGTCGGCGTTCTTCCTGGTGGCGGCGTCAATTGCCGAAAACTCGGATTTACTGCTGGAACACGTCGGCATCAACCCGACCCGCACCGGGGTCATCGACATCCTTCGGTTGATGGGCGCTGACATCACCCTCGAAAACCAACGGGAAGTCGGCGGCGAGCCTGTGGCTGACCTGCGCGTGCGCTCGGCCAAACTCAAAGGCATCGACATCCCCGAAGAACTGGTGCCATTAGCCATCGACGAATTTCCGGTGCTGTTCGTGGCTGCGGCCTGTGCCGATGGGCGTACGGTATTGCGCGGCGCCGAAGAGCTTCGCGTCAAAGAGTCAGACCGCATTCAGGTCATGGCGGACGGCTTACTCGCCTTGGGCGTCAAAGCTGAGCCAACCGCAGACGGCATCATTATTGATGGCGCTGGCTTTGGCGCTGACGCGTTCAGCGGCGGTGAAGTCCACGCCCATGGCGATCACCGGATTGGCATGGCCTTCAGCGTGGCTTCCCTGCGTGCGTCGGCGCCGATCCGCATTCATGACTGCGCCAACGTTGCCACTTCGTTCCCCAACTTCCTCGAATTGTGTGGGAAAGTCGGCATGCGGGTCGTTAAAGAGGCGCAGTCGTGAAGATTCAACCTCCAGTCATCACCATCGACGGGCCTAGCGGTTCCGGTAAAGGCACGGTCGCCGGCAGATTGGCCAAGCATTTGGGCTGGTGCCTGCTGGATTCCGGTGCGCTGTATCGCTTGCTGGCCTTCGCTGCACGCAACCACGGCGTCGACCTGACCAACGAAGAAGCGCTGAAATTGCTCGCCGCGCACCTGGACGTGCAGTTCAATGCCGGCAACGATGATCATGGGCAGCGTATTACCCTCGAAGGCGAGGACGTTACCCACGCCATCCGCAACGAACAGATTGGTAATGGCGCGTCACAGGTCGCTTCTTTGCCTGCGGTTCGCGATGCATTGCTCCAGCGTCAGCGCGCCTTCCTCGAAGCGCCAGGCCTTGTGGCAGACGGTCGCGACATGGGTACGGTGGTTTTTCCCGACGCGCCGTTGAAGATTTTTCTTACCGCTACGGCCGAGGAACGTGCCCGTCGCCGTTACTTGCAGTTGAAGGCCAAGGGTGATGATGTTAGTCTGTCGAGTCTGCTAGATGAGATATGTGCACGCGATGAGCGTGACACCCAGCGAGCGGTAGCCCCGCTCAAGCCGGCGCATGACGCCATACAGCTGGATTCCACCGAATTATCGATTGAGCAGGTGTTGGAACGCATCTTGAGTGAAGTCGCATTACGCGATATCGCCGGATGACAGAAGAAGCGTGTGGGAGACCAGTCATAGTCCCACAGGCTTTCTTTTACTTGAACGAAACCCACGTTGTCTGGAATGTGGCAGATGGGCGTATTCTTCGCCCTTGATCAACAGGAATTAAAATGAGCGAAAGCTTTGCAGAACTTTTTGAAGAAAGCCTAAAGACCCTCAACCTTCAGGCCGGTTCGATCATCACCGCGATCATCGTTGATATCGATTACCAGGCTGGTTGGGTGACGGTCCACGCCGGTCTGAAATCTGAAGGCCTCATCCCGCTTGAGCAGTTCCACAACGATGCTGGCGAGCTGACCATCAAGATCGGCGACGAAGTGCACGTTGCACTGGACGCGGTCGAAGATGGCTTTGGCGAAACCAAGCTGTCCCGCGAAAAAGCCAAGCGTGCTGAGTGCTGGATCGTTCTGGAAGCGGCTTTCGCAGCTGAAGAAGTGGTCAAGGGCGTTATCAACGGTAAGGTTAAAGGCGGCTTCACTGTCGACGTTAACGGCATCCGTGCGTTCCTGCCTGGTTCTCTGGTTGATGTCCGCCCAGTGCGCGACACCACCCACCTGGAAGGCAAAGAGCTCGAATTCAAGGTCATCAAACTCGACCAGAAACGCAACAACGTTGTCGTTTCCCGCCGTAGCGTCCTTGAAGCCGAGAACAGCGCTGAGCGCGAAGCTCTGCTGGAATCCTTGCAAGAAGGTCAGCAAGTCAAAGGTATCGTCAAAAACCTCACCGATTACGGCGCATTCGTCGATCTGGGTGGCGTCGATGGCCTGCTGCACATTACCGACATGGCTTGGAAACGTATCAAGCATCCATCGGAAATCGTCAACGTTGGCGATGAGATCGATGTCAAGGTCCTGAAGTACGATCGCGAACGCAATCGTGTTTCCCTGGGTCTGAAGCAGTTGGGCGAAGATCCATGGGTCGCTATCAAAGCGCGTTACCCAGAAGGCACTCGCGTGACCGCTCGTGTTACCAACCTGACCGACTACGGCTGCTTCGCTGAGCTGGAAGAAGGCGTTGAAGGCCTGGTACACGTTTCCGAAATGGACTGGACCAACAAAAACATCCACCCTTCGAAAGTCGTACAAGTTGGCGACGAAGTGGAAGTTATGGTTCTGGACATCGACGAAGAGCGTCGTCGTATCTCCCTCGGCATCAAGCAGTGCAAATCTAACCCATGGGAAGATTTCTCTGGCCAGTTCAACAAGGGCGATAAAATCTCCGGCACCATCAAGTCGATCACCGATTTCGGTATCTTCATTGGTCTGGACGGCGGCATCGACGGCCTGGTTCACCTGTCCGACATCTCCTGGAACGAAGTGGGCGAAGAAGCCGTACGTCGCTTCAAGAAGGGCGACGAGCTCGACACCGTGATCCTGTCTGTTGATCCAGAGCGTGAGCGCATCTCGCTGGGTATCAAGCAGCTGGAAAGCGATCCGTTCTCCGAGTACGTGATGACCAACGACAAAGGCGCTATCGTTCGCGGTATCGTTAAAGAAGTTGACGCCAAAGGCGCCATCATCACTCTGGCCGACGACATCGAAGCTTCCCTGAAAGCCTCCGAAATCAGCCGTGACCGCGTTGAAGACGCGCGTAACGTTCTGAAAGAAGGCGAAGAAGTTGAAGCCAAGATCATCAGCGTTGACCGCAAGAGCCGCGTAATCCAATTGTCCATCAAGTCGAAAGACGTTGAAGACGAGAAAGAAGCTATCCAAAGCCTGCGCACTAAGCCAGAAGCTGCGGAAAGCACAGGTCCTACCACCATTGGTGACCTGCTTCGCGCACAAATGGAAAAACAGAACTAAGTTCTGATTAACCATTAGAAAAAGGGCGACTTCGGTCGCCCTTTTTCATGCCTGCGATTTAGTGAAGGCCCTGCACCTACAGGTTTGTGTTTGCTGCGCGACAGCGCGGCGTCGAAGACGTGGCGGACCCTCCTATGGATCCTGTGGAACAGGCTTACCCGCAAATGGCCACAACTCGGTGTCGCCTGATACACCGACCTCCGTCGGCGAACCCCACGAATCAACACCAACAATAGTCATCATGCTTACCCGTGGTTTTTCATATGAAGGGCAGGGCGGTAACTTAGCGCCATCGCTTCCAACAACCTCTCTTGAACTACCTACTGGAGCTTAACCATGAAAACTACCATCGCTTTCGGCTTTGCCCTTTCGGTTCTGGCCGCTACTTCAGCCTTCGCCAGCCCTATGACCAGCACGTCGGCCGCCAAGCCGGTGGTTGTCGCTGAATCGGATCACGTCCGCGTTGCTGACAACACAGCCAAGACGTTTGATCGTCTGGAAGCTAACCTGCACGGCAACGTGATCGTCGCTGAAAACCGCAAAGAGTTCGGTTCGCAGTATCAGCGCTATTGATTGACTGACAGCCCTACAGGGGTCAGCCAAAAAGCCCGGTTATCCGGGCTTTTTGCTGTCTGCAATCCGCCCGCATAGACCGCCCGGCCCGAGAGTCCCGCCTCCAACATTTTCTGTAGGAATATTCCCGCGTCCCGCGCTTATCTTTCCGATGCAGACAGTCAGGCCCATACCCGGCTAGACTCAGAGCATCTCCGAGATGTCGCCGGGCACACGCCCGCATAAGGGAATACATGCGCCAAGTTATAATATTGCTGCTAATAATCACACTTGCCGGTTGTTCCTCCGCCCAAAAAACCAAAGCCGTACGCGGTCAAAGCGCGGTACGGGTTGAATGTTCAGGTATGTTTTCCAACTGGGACCGGTGCTATACCCGGGCCGAGCATGTGTGCCGCCCCCGCGCTTACAAGGTCATCGCCAAGTCCAGCGATGTCAAAGAAGATCCCGATGACTATGCGTTTGGCTGGAACCCTGCAGGCTATTTTAGTCGCCGCATGCTGATCGTTTGCCATTAGTCAGCAGGGACCTTCGTGCAGTCGTTTTGTGAAAAATAACATCCGTAGCACTCGAGCCCATTCGTCCATCCAGATAAGTCAACCCTCGGACTGTTCAAATCCTTCAAGTCATGCTAAAACCTTTGAAGCGCTTTACCTAGCTGCTTGAAACAGAAGGGAAAAATATGACGAAGTCGGAGTTGATCGAACGAATTGTCACCCATCAGGGACTGCTCTCATCCAAGGATGTCGAGCTGGCCATCAAGACAATGCTTGAGCAAATGTCCCAATGCCTCGCCACCGGTGATCGCATCGAGATACGTGGCTTTGGCAGCTTCTCCCTTCATTACCGTGCCCCCCGCGTAGGCCGGAACCCGAAGACTGGCCAATCCGTTAGCCTGGATGGCAAGTTCGTCCCTCACTTCAAACCGGGAAAAGAATTGCGCGACCGGGTCAATGAAGACGAGGAAGAGGGCTATTAATGCTCCAGTAGACAGGAGCGCCAAATGCGCAACTTGAAACGCGTCATCTTTGTCTTAATCACATCGCTGGTAGTTCTGGCGACGGTAGTGTTCATGTTGGAAAACCAACAGCCTGTTGCGTTGGTCTTTCTTGGTTGGGCGGGGCCGCAGATGTCGGTAGCAATCCCTATTATTCTGGCACTGCTCGTCGGAATGATGATCGGGCCGCTGCTAAGTTGGGTCGCTTCACTGCGCAAGCGACCCAAAGGGGTTAAAACCGCCTGATCTTCGGTCTTTAATCCCGCCGCCTTACTGCGGCAGAAAGATTTTGTAAAACGTTAGCCGCTTATTTCCCCCTTGGTTTGGCTGCATTAGCCTGTTTTTTATGGGCTAATTGCGCCTCAAAATCGCTTTACCCAAGGGAGTCGCATGCTTTTTCCTGAGATCATTCATCACGGTGCTACACAAGGCGTTACCGGTTCATGTCATCAACTGTGTGTTGATGCCGAGCATAGCTTCCTGATTGATTGTGGCTTGTTTCAAGGTTCTGATGTCGGCAACGGAAAGGAGGCTGCGGCCGCGCAATCCGCAGTGCTGTTTTCGCTAAAAACCATCAAAGCGCTTATCGTGACTCATGTTCATGCCGACCACATCGGTCGCATCCCTCAGTTGTTGGCGGCGGGCTTCTCGGGCCCGATACTCTGCAGCGAGCCCTCGGCTCAGCTGATGCCTCTGGTTCTGGAAGATGCCTTTCGGCTTCAAGTCGGTCGTACCCAGAAAGAGGTTGACCAATACCTTGAGCTGATTGCCAAGCGCACCATCGCGTTGCCCTTCAATACGTGGTTCGACCTTATTAGCTTGCCGGAACTGACCTGTCGTATTCGCCTGCAGCGCGCCGGCCATGTCTTAGGCTCGGCCTACGTCGAATGCGACATGGTTTATCACGTGGAAAACAGGCAGCAGCGCGTGGTGTTCTCCGGTGACCTGGGTGCGTCGCACACCCCCCTATTGCCAAGCCCCAAATCCCCGGAGCGTGCGGATATTCTGCTGTTGGAAAGTACCTACGGTGATCGTCTGCATGAAGACCGCACGACCCGTCACCTGCGCCTGGAGCAGGCTATCGATAAAGCGCTTGAAGACAACGGCACGATATTAATCCCCGCGTTCAGCCTGGGCCGTACTCAAGAGCTGCTCTACGAGATCGAGGACATCCTTCACCGCAAAGCGCTTGGGCACAACACCTACCTTACGCAAGGGGACAATCAGCGAGGCGAAACCGTTAACTGGCCGCAGTTGCCGATCATCCTCGATTCTCCGCTGGCAAGTCGCATCACAAAGGTTTATCAGCAATTCGACGATACCTGGGATGCCGAAGCATCGGCTCGGCTCGAAAGCGGTCGCACACCGCTCAAGTTCTCTCAATTGGTCACCATCGACAGCCACGACCAACACCTGCGAACCGTTAATTACCTGACAAGCACCGCTCGCCCGGCGATTGTGATTGCTGGCCACGGGATGTGCGCAGGTGGCCGAATCGTTAACTACTTGAAAGCCATGCTGGGTGACAGCCGTCATAACGTGATCTTCGTCGGCTACCAGGCCAAAGGAACTCCAGGGGCAGCGCTCCAGGCTCATGGTCCACGGGGCGGGTATGTTGAGCTGGACAAAGATCGCTACGTGGTTCGTGCAGCCGTCACTACCTTAGGCGGCTATTCCGCTCATGCTGATCAGCAGGGATTGGTGGATTTTGTGACGGGTATGGATGAGTGGCCTTCGGAGATCAGGCTGGTTCATGGGGAGGCTGGGGCGAAGAAGGCTTTGAGTGAGGTTTTACGTAGGAAGTATTCGCTGGCGAAGCGGGAAGGGGAGGTCGTGATCGCTGGCAGCTAAGTTTTTTTTTTAGGCATGACTCGGATCAGCATATGTTTGGTTCGGGTCACGCCAACGCTATTTTCATAACCGTTCGTTTATAACGAAAAAATCGTCTAGATAAAATATGTTTGTATTAATAACAAAGCACGTTTTAGCGGTAAGATGGCGCATTGAGCCGTCAAGCTCGGCTGTCACATCGCCGGTCTCAGTCGACCGCTCCCTTTGCTGAGGGGCGGGGCGGTAGTCTATTTAAAGATTGGACAAGACTTTCCTACACTTGGCCCAATCAATCAGGGATTTGATTCGCGTGAAGATTTTAGTCACTGGCGGTGCAGGCTTTATCGGGTCCGCTGTCATCCGCCACATTATTACCAGCACCTCTGATTCTGTAGTGAACGTCGATAAACTGACCTACGCGGGCAATTTAGAGTCTCTCGCTGAGGTGGCTAATGACTCACGTTACGCGTTCGAGCGGGTCGACATTTGTAATCGCGATGACGTTGAGCGAGTATTTCGCGATCATAATCCTGACGTCGTGATGCATCTGGCCGCAGAGTCCCATGTGGATCGCTCAATCACCGGCCCGTCGACGTTTATCCAGACCAATATCATCGGCACTTACACCTTGTTGGAAGTGGCCCGACACTATTTGAACGGCCTCGACGACGTTCGCAAGGCCGCCTTCCGCTTTCATCACATCTCCACGGATGAAGTGTACGGCGACCTGGCAGCACCCGATGACCTCTTCACCGAAGAGACACCTTACCAGCCGAGCTCACCCTACTCGGCCAGCAAAGCCAGCTCCGACCATCTGGTCCGCGCCTGGAGCCGTACCTACGGCCTGCCCATTTTGGTAACCAACTGCTCGAACAACTACGGCCCGTACCATTTTCCTGAGAAGTTGATCCCGCTGATCATCCTTAACGCTTTGGAAGGCAAGCCGCTGCCGGTATACGGCAAAGGCAATCAAGTGCGCGATTGGTTGTATGTGGAAGACCACGCCCGAGCGTTGTACCAGGTCGTTTCCATTGGAAAGGTCGGCGAGACCTACAACATCGGTGGCCACAACGAGAAGCAGAATCTCGATGTCGTCCACACGCTGTGTGAATTGCTTGATGAGCTAAGACCTGATTCAAAATTCCGCCCGCACGCGAGTTTGATCACTTACGTACAAGATCGGCCAGGGCATGACCTGCGCTACGCAATCGATGCCAGCAAGATTCAGCGAGAGCTGGGTTGGGTGCCCCAAGAGACATTCGAGTCAGGCATTCGCAAAACCGTGGCGTGGTACCTGGATAACCCGGAATGGGTTGCACACGTAAAGAGCGGTGCTTATCAGCAGTGGATTGATGCCCACTACACGACAGCCTCAGGCAAGCCATGAAGATTTGGTTGTTAGGGAAAAACAGCCAGGTAGATTGGGAGCTACAGCGCTTGCTCAATATGCTGGGTGGATTACGAACAGCGTCGCAATCTTCCACTAATCATGGTGTTTTCCATCCTGCGACTGCCGGCGAAAGATCGTCCGTCGAGGAAGTTGAACCAATGGCTACTGCGGCTTATCCAATACCTGCTCGGCGACCACTTGAATTTTCGTCTGGATACTCAGAAACTGCGCGACTTTTTTCGCTGCACTTGCCGGATTGGCAAAGTGGAGTAACCCGAATGCTTACGGAAGCCCTGACTAGATGACCACCACCCCTGTTCGTAAAGGCATTATCCTCGCTGGTGGTTCGGGCACGCGCCTGCATCCCCTGACGCTGGGTGTGTCTAAACAGATGCTGCCAATCTTCGACAAGCCGATGATTTTCTATCCGTTGTCGGTTCTGATGCTCGCCGGCATGCGTGAAGTCTTGATCATTTCTACTCCGGAGGATCTCCCTTCCTTCCGTAAGCTGTTAGGAGATGGTAGTCAATACGGTATTCAGCTGACGTACGCCGAACAGCCTACCCCTGATGGCTTGGCCCAGGCTTTCATCATCGGCGAAGCGTTCATTGGCAAAGACCCATGCTGCTTGATCCTGGGCGATAACATATTTTACGGCCAGCACTTTTCCGACAACCTGCGCTCCGCTAACGACCAGACTCACGGGGCAACGGTGTTCGGCTACCACGTAGCCGATCCCGAGCGCTTTGGTGTAGTCGAGTTCGATAAATCTGGCCGTGCCCTGAGCATTGAAGAAAAACCGCCTGTGCCGAAATCGAATTATGCGGTCACTGGCCTGTATTTCTATGACAACCAGGTCGTGGAAATTGCTAAAAGCATCAAGCCTTCCGAGCGGGGCGAGCTGGAAATCACCGACGTCAACCTCGCCTATCTCGAACAGCAGAGCCTCAATGTAGAGATATTGGGTCGTGGCTTCGCCTGGCTGGATACCGGGACTCATGAGTCGCTGCTTGAGGCGAGTCATTTTGTTCACACAATTGAGCAGCGTCAGGGTTTGAAGGTCGCTTGTCTGGAAGAGATCGCGTTCAATTCGGGTTGGATTGACGCGGCGAAATTGGGCGAACAAGCGAGCCGGTTGAAAAAGACCGGCTACGGGCTGTATTTGCAGAAGCTGCTGGACGAGCAGGGTCGCTAGGAGCAAAACGAAGTTTGATTCTGCAGTATTGTGGCATCATCATTCTTCACAAAATCAAAGCAAGGGCTGGGTAAAACCAAGCTAACCAATGTCAAATAAGGCCAGAGATCCAAAATGGTGAATAACTCAGCAAGCACGCAGGATGCGGATGAAATTGATCTGTTCGAATTATTAGGTGTCCTTTGGAAGCAAAAGCTTCTGATCGTGAGCGTAGCGGTACTTGTAACCGCCATCGCTGCTGCCTATGCACTTCTGACTAAACCTATCTACGAGGCTCGCATTTTTTTGCAACCTCCGACGTCGAATGAGATCGCCGATTTCAATTACGGGCGGACGACAGCGGCTGAACTTGTTCCATTTTCTATAAGAGATATATATGACGTTTTTATCAGAAATCTTCAAAGCGAGGATTTGCGCAGGGCATTTTTTGTAGAGGTGTATTTACCTTCATTGCCAGAGGCTAGAAGAGTCGGATCACAAGATGGTTTATATTCTGAGTATTTGAACGATTTGGCTATAGGGCTTCCTACAAAAGAGCAACCAGATCGTTATTCGGTAAGTGTCCAGAGTCAAAATCCAGCTCAAGCTACAGAGTGGACTAAAGCATTTGTTGCTCGGGCTGGTGTCGCAGCTAAAAACGAAGTGATTAAAAACGTTGCCCGTGAGGCGGAGGTTCGTGCACGCAATTTAGGTCAACAAATTATAACGTTACAGGAGACCGAAGATAAAATCCGCGCAGACTCCATAACCCAATTGCATGAAGCGTTAAAAATAGCACAAGCTATCCACCTTACGGACCCTCCAATAATTTCGGGCAACGTTGCGGCAGAAGTTTCAGCCGCAATGAATGGCGAACTAACCTATATGCGTGGGACCAAGGCGCTTGAGGCTGAAATCAGAAATCTCGACGAACGTAAGTCGAATGACCCGTTCATTGTTTCTCTTCGATCATTGCAAATTAAACAGAGCTTCTACAAGAATATGCAAGTTAATCCTAATGCAGTGTCGGTTTATAGGGTTGATGGCTCTGTAGAACAACCAGATCGTCCTATTAAACCGAAAAAGCTTTTAATCGTTGCAGTAGGCATGATTCTGGGTGGAGGTTTAGGTTTGCTGATCGCTCTGTTCCGCCATTTGATTTTAGTTCGAAAAGGTCGGAGTCGATAGGGATAGCTAATATCCGAGCAGCGTCAGGTTGCTTCATTTATTTACTGTTGGGGGCATGATCGCTCGGAGTTGGTTTGATACAACGCGGAGATGTGCGTGCCTCCCTATTACTACACGCGCGAACGCCCTATCGAAAAGTGATTCTGCACATGAGGACCAGAAGGTTTGCTAGAATTTAGCATCAGCTTTATCCTTCCACCACTTGAGGTTAGGGTAATTGTAGGTGGCAATTTGATGGGATAGGAGCACTCAACGTTACGGTCCAAAAGGCAATCAGTGTCGGCGAGTTGAATATATGCCGGGTAGAGTTACCGCCGTTTTTGTCTGCATCGCCCCATGGAACCGGTGGGTTGCATGGCCAGAAGACTCAATCAGCTAGCCCGACTTAGCTATGGACGCATTGTCAATGATGAAAGAATGATGACTATTTTTACAGCCACTGCAGATGGCTCAACGTACGCGACGGAGAGAAATTGGTACCTAGTCCAGTGCAAGCTACGGCAGGATGAGCGTGCTGAAGAGAATCTGGCTGGCCAAGGCTATGAAATTTTTCGGCCTAAGCGGAAATTTGAAAAAATTATCCGCGGCAAGCCGATGTGGGTCACTGAGTCGCTGTTTCCAGGTTACCTATTTATTTTCCTCCCCCGAGAATCCAACTGGGGACCACTTCGCTCGACGCGAGGAGTCAGTCGTGTTGTCAACTTCGGTGGAGCGCCAGTTGCAGTGGATGATAGTCTTATTAAACAGCTTCAGGATCGAGTAGAAATCGACGTGAAGATGAAGCTAAGCTTAGGCGATAATGTACGAATTATTGATGGCGCAGCCAGTGAGCTTGATGCAATCTTTATTTCAATGGACGGTGAGGAGCGAGTTATTTTGCTGATCCATTTTCTAAACCGTCAACACCAAATTACCGTACCGATGGCGAGTATCGACTGCAACAGGTGAGGCCACTGAGTCCTAATGATTCAGTGGGAACAATAGATGAACGCGTTTTCAGGAACCCAACGGTAAATCCTGGGGCGGTAGCGTGCTTGAACGACCTCCAAGGCGAGCGCGGTTGAGATCGTAACCACCCGATAGACGGCAAAAAATTGCATTTTGCACTAACCTTGGATATATGATTTATGATCTCGGGCAGGAGCTTAACTTAGTGATCAACCCCGACACTCTGACGGTTGTTTTCACGGCGGGTGTACCAGCACCTAGCCGAACCCTACTATGGAACGTTTTTTTTGCGTCAAAAGGGCGCGGAATCAGTCTTCCAGTCCATTTTCCGTGGATGGATAATAATGAAAACGTTGTTTGCATCGGTTTATACGATGCTGAACCTGAGAATAAGCAGGTAATAATTGCAACGCTAATAATAAAAATAATTAGCATGGCAGATGATAGATACATCGGGCTGATTGGTTTGGTCTGTGTGGCGGAGGGGTGGAGGGGGAACGGCTTTAGCAATCGCCTCATGTCAGAAGCGATCGAACATGGGAAGAAAATTAATCTTGATGCACTGCTACTCTGGACTCAACTACCAGAGATTTACACCCGTCACGGGTTTATTTCGAACGTACAAGAAATGTTTGGAACTGCTGAACAAAAATGTGTAAACACGTGCAAAGTAATTTATTCGACCGATGTGTGGCCAGATCTATTAAGTACGAAAAAGCAACAAGGATTACCACCTTTCGCAAAAACCGGTAAATTAATCAGAAGTGAGCTTGCAAGTATAGTAGTTCTGGAAACCCAAAATAAGGGAATTACATTAGCAAAATGGCAAGGGAAGAATAGTGATGTCGTCGACCTGTTAATGAGTTCTTTACCAAATAAGTGGTCATTCAACGTGTTAGAAAGCGATGGGATAATTGTTGAATTGCTAGAACGGAACTTCGAAATCAGCCTTGAACCTTCAGCGGTGTGTATGGTTAAAGAATTAAAAAATTCATCCATATTAAATTACATTGCAATCGAATTTCTTGATAGAGTCTAAATCATGTCAAATAAAAACCCCATGATTCCGCTAGTAAAGGTCGCGATGCCTTCGCGTGATCGGTTGATGCCAGCTTTGGAATCAGTACTTTATAGCGGGATGATCGCAGAAGGGGAGTTTGTTTACCAGTTCGAAAAAAGGTTTTCAGAACAATTTAAATTGAAAAACGTACTTGCCACGAGTAGCGGCACAGCTGCCTTACACTTAGCGTTCCTGCTGTCAGGCGTTATGCCGGGAGACGAGGTGATAACGACCTCGATGACCGCTGAGCCAACTAACACTACTATTCTGCAAGTTGGCGCAAAACCCGTATTTGCCGATGTTGACGCGACGACTGGAAACTTGTTTCCAGCTTCGGTTGAGGCCCTGATAACTACGAATACAAAAGCTATTTGTGTTGTGCATTATGCGGGCTACCCTGCGAGTCTTAAAGAGTTAAGAAATATTGCTGACCGATATAGCTTGTCTCTAATTGAGGATTGTGCACACGCGCTGGGAGCTGAATACGATGACCAACCAATTGGCAGCATCGGAGATTATGCAATATTTTCCTTTCAAGCCATCAAGCATATGACTACAGTCGATGGCGGGATGCTTGTTATAAAAAA
>NZ_JAQGNX010000172.1 GCF_028293835.1 Pseudomonas sp. | reverse complement strand
AAACTACCGCACCCCCATCGAAAAACAGGGCAACGACGACCGCCTGCAGCACCTTAACGCACGGATCAAGCCTTTCTTGCTGCGGCGCACCAAGGAACAGGTCGCCACCGAGCTGCCGCCCAAGACTGAAATCATCCATTGGGTCGAACTCAACGACACCCAGCGCGATGTCTATGAAACCGTGCGCCTGGCGATGGACAAGAAAGTTCGAGACGAAATCACCCGCAAGGGCGTGGCCCGCAGCCAGATCATCATTCTTGAGGCACTGCTCAAGCTGCGTCAGGTGTGTTGCGACTTGCGCCTGGTCAACAGCGCCCCACCCACCGGGCGACATGGCACCTCAGCCAAGTTGCACAGCCTGATGGAGATGTTCGAGGAGTTGCTGGCCGAGGGCCGCAAGATTCTGTTGTTCTCGCAGTTCACCTCGATGCTGACCTTGATCGAGGAAGAGCTGAAACAGCGCGGCATCGAGTACGCGTTACTGACTGGCGCAACCCGGGATCGACGCACGCCGGTGCATGACTTCCAGAGCGGCAAGCTGCCGATTTTCCTGATCAGCCTCAAGGCCGGCGGTACCGGCCTGAACCTGACCGCCGCCGATACCGTGATCCATTACGATCCGTGGTGGAACCCCGCCGCCGAACACCAGGCCACCGACCGCGCGTACCGCATCGGCCAGGAAAAGCCGGTGTTCGTCTACAAGATGATCGCCCGCGGCACCGTGGAAGAGAAAATCCAGCGATTGCAGCAAGACAAATCGGCACTGGCCGCCGGCGTACTGGACGGCCGCGTGGCCGGCGACTGGAAGCTGGAAAGCGAAGACATCAGCGCCCTGTTCGCGCCGCTGCCGCTGGCATCGCCGTCATCGAAGAAGGCCAAACCCCATTGAATCTCTCTTGGAGGTCCGATTAAACACCTGTAGTGGATCACTGCTTCCTTTAGATCGCAGTCAGCACCCGAGCCAAGGTCGCTTTTACCTTGCCCATGCCGTCGTGCAAAGCTTGTTCAATCTCAGCCATGGTAATCACCGCCGAGGATTTGCCGGCGGCCGGGTTAACCACCAACGCCAGACACGCATACGCCAGATCGATCTCCCGGGCCAAAGCTGCTTCAGGCATACCCGTCATTCCCACGATGTCGCAACCATCACGCTCCAGACGGACGATTTCCGCCACCGTCTCCAGGCGCGGCCCTTGGGTGCAGGCGTAAACGCCTTGATCGCTGAACTCACACCCTTCAGCCGTCAGTGCTGCGATCAGCCGGGCGCGCAACTCTTCGCTGTAGGGATAGCTGAAATCGATGTGGGTAACCTGTTCCAGGTCATCGGCGAAATAGGTGTGTTCGCGACCACTGGTGTAATCGATCAATTGATGCGGCACACAAAAGTGGCCAGTTCCCATCGCCGGGTGAATCCCGCCTACGGCATTGACCGCCAGAATCGCCTCGGCACCGGCCTGTTTCAGCGCCCAAAGATTGGCGCGGTAGTTAACCTGATGGGGCGGGAAACGGTGGGGATGGCCGTGGCGCGCCAAAAATAGCACCTCGCGGCCAGCGTAATCACCGACTTGAATCTCGCCGGACGGCAAGCCGTAAGGCGTGTTCATCGGCAGGGACTGGCGAATGTTCAAGCCCTCCAGTTGCGTCAGGCCGGTGCCGCCGATAATTGCATAAACAGTCATGGCAAAATCCTTAGTCGATCAGTCAATCAGCTGCGCAGCACGCAACGCTTCAAGTGCGGCCAGCCAACGCGGGTGCTGGCGGTATTCAGTGGTGGCGTAGGCTTGTCCGCGCATTCGCGCAATACGTGGCGAAGGGGTGACCTTGAGCCGCTGGGCGGTGACGAGCGCCAGTTCAGCCGCAGCCCGGTCGTTGCACACCAGGCCCATGTCACAGCCAGCGGACAACGCCGCCTCGATGCGGCTCGCCGCGTCCCCTACCACCTGTGCGCCAGCCATGGACAGGTCATCGCTGAAAATGACGCCATCGAAGTGTAATTCGCCACGCAAGATGTCCTGCAGCCAGCGCCGGGAAAATCCCGCAGGCTGCGAATCGACCTGTGGGTAGATCACGTGAGCCGGCATCACTGCGGCCAGTTGTTTGCTTAGTCGAGCGAATGGCACGAGATCGTTGGCGCGTATCTCATCCAGACTGCGCTCGTCGGTGGGAATCGCGACGTGGGAGTCGGCTTCAGCCCAGCCGTGGCCGGGAAAATGCTTGCCGGTGGCGGCCATCCCCGCGGCGTTCATGCCGCGAATAAAAGCGCCCGCCAGCAACGCTGCACGCTCGGGATCGCCGTCGAACGCCCGACTACCTACTACTGCACTGCGCTGGTAATCCAGGTCCAATACCGGCGCAAAACTAAGATCCAAGCCCACCGCCAGCACTTCAGTTGCCATCAGCCAGCCGCAATGCTCGGCCAATACTTCAGCGTTCGGGTTATCGGCAATCGCCCGCATTGCTGGCAAACGGACAAAGCCTTGACGCAAACGCTGGACACGGCCGCCCTCCTGGTCCACCGCCAGCAGCAGGTCCGGGCGAACGGCACGAATGGCCGCACTGAGTTCACGAACCTGACGGGGGTGCTCAATGTTACGGGCGAAAATGATCAAACCACCGACTTCAGGTTGACGCAAAAATTGGCGATCTTCAGCCGTCAGCCATTTTCCGGCGACATCTACCATCAACGAGCCTTGCAGGCCTGAACTCATAGTGAAATTCCTCTGTTTAAGCAGCGATGCCCTGATCAGGCACGGCTTCAAGCACGGTGGAGACAGCCCAATGCACAGCCCATTCGTGGCCCGCAGAACTGCGCACGAATGGGCTGGTAAGTAAGGCCTGTATAAATCGAGGGGTACGCATGGGCGGCTAGCTTAGCGGATGAACGCTATCGCGCCCACCCGTTAACGGCTAAACCTTGGCGGCGGCCGGGCTTTTGCTTCGAGGTTTGAGCTGCGCCGAGACCATCGCTGCATCAGTGACACCGGTTTCGGCGCGCATACCGGCGGCCAGGAACGGCACCATCAGCCGCATCACCTGTTCGATGGAAGTGTTCACGCCGAAATCAGTCTCGGCGATAGCGCGCAATGCCTTGATGCCGGACATGCTGAACGCCGCCGCACCCAGCATAAAATGCACGCGCCAAAACAGTTCAATGGGAGGGATACGGGGCGCAGCTTCGTTAACCAGCAGCATATAGCGACGAAAAACCTTGCCGTACATATCCTCAAGGTAACGCCGCAAGTGACCCTGGCTCTGGCTGAACGCAAGGCCCAGCAAACGCATGAATATAGACAGGTCATTATTACTGCGGGGCTGGACCGCCAACGCTTGCTCGACGAGGATTTCAAGCAGCTCTTCAAGGGACGGTTTCTGCTCGGGTTTGGTCTGACGACGCTCCAGCTCGCGGTCGAGACTGACGCAGAAAGGTCCAAGAAAGCGTGAGAACACTGCCTGAATCAAGGCCTTTTTTGAACCGAAGTGGTAATTCACCGCCGCCAGATTCACCGATGCCTTGCTGGTAATCAACCGCAGCGAAGTTTCGGCAAAACCTTTCTCCGCAAACAACTGCTCTGCAGCATCAAGGATGCGTTCCACTGTTTCCGACTGTGCCATGATCTTCGCCTGACAAACACTTGTTTGAAACATACGTTTCAGACAGACCTCTTGTCAACCCTGGCCGTCCATTTTCTGGCCGAACAGTCATGCTCGCATTTAAGCACAGATACGGGGCTAAACAACCCTATAAACGGGGCGTGTAGCCAGGTGTAGGCAAGCCCTTGCGTCGGTCCTTCGAGTGCCTGGCCGAGACCGTCCAGCGGCGAGAATAAAAAGGACGATTGCCAAGACGCAATCACTGTATATAATCCCAGTCACTGTATAAAAAGCCAGAGCGATCGACATGCTGAAACTGACGCCACGCCAAGCTGAAATTCTGGGGTTCATCAAACGCTGCCTGGAAGACAATGGCTATCCACCGACCCGCGCGGAAATCGCCCAGGAGCTCGGCTTCAAATCGCCCAATGCCGCCGAAGAACACCTCAAGGCCCTTGCCCGCAAAGGCGCTATCGAGATGACGCCTGGCGCCTCACGGGGCATACGGATCCCGGGCTTTGAAGCTAAATCGGAAGAAAGCAGCCTGCCGATCATTGGTCGAGTTGCCGCCGGCGCCCCGATTCTTGCGCAGCAACATATAGAAGAGTCCTGCAACATCAATCCGGCATTCTTCCATCCCGCTGCGGATTATCTGCTACGCGTCCATGGCATGAGCATGAAAGACGTTGGCATTCTCGACGGTGACCTGATCGCTGTGCACACCTGCCGCGAAGCGCGTAACGGGCAGATCGTCGTGGCTCGAATCGGCGATGAAGTGACAGTAAAGCGTTTCAAACGCGAAGGCAGCAAAGTCTGGTTGATGGCTGAAAACCCTGATTTCGCACCTATCGAAGTGAACCTGAAAGATCAGGATCTGGTGATCGAAGGCTTGAGCGTTGGCGTAATTCGCCGCTAAGGAGACGTTATGCAGTTCCCACACACCCCACAGCATGCTCAATTACCACTGTTCGAGGCATTTATGGCACAGCCCATCGCCCCGCTACTTACAGATGTGGTCGAAACGCCCTGGAATACAGAGCCAGAAGCTTTTAGTGAACTGTCATTGCGCGGTGCGGCCGGGAACTGCCTCAACCTTTTAGCACCGATTCTGCGCGAATTGAGCCAGGACCAGGACGCACGCTGGCTAACCCTGATCGCGCCGCCGTCGAGCCTGACTCAGGCGTGGCTACGAGATGCGGGACTGAATCGAGAGCGAATCCTTCTGCTGCAGCCACGCGGCACTCAAACTGCGTTGCAGTTGTCCTGCGAGGCATTGAAGTTGGGCCGCAGCCACACGGTGGTCAGCTGGATAAATCCGATCAATGGCGCGGGACGCCAACAACTGATTAACGCTGCAAGGACCGGGGATGCGCAAAGCTTGAATATTCGTCTGGGCTGAACTGATTCGGGCTGATTGATCCAGGTTGACTGGCCAGCCTCGATTCGACTGCTCACGTCAATGCAGACGATCAGTGGAGAACGCGCGGGCCATCGTGTCTATCAAGGTCGCCTTCGGCGAGACGTCCAGCCATTTGCACGCCGACACTCAGCATGGCTTTGGCAATTTCTACGTGCTGACCTTGCAGGAAGACTTTTGCATCTGCAGAGAAATCCAACGTAACCAAGGAACCCTCGTCCTCGGCGCGGCGCAGTTCAATACGACCGTCAGGCAACTCGACAATTTCTAAAAAGGACGTTGGCATAGCTATCGGCTCTCCACGAAAGGCCGGCATTGTACCAGCCAGTCGACCCAACCCCTAGCCCATCGATCAATCAGCACTCACTAAGCCCTTCGCGAAAACGAACCGTCAGCCCCTTGAGTTGCTGACGCCAGCTTTCCATTTCGGCGCGAGTGAGCTCAGGTACAGACTCGTCTCCCACACTGATAGCGATGATCATCGGCTGGGTGACATCCCCTTTAGGCTTCTTCGGCGCACGGGGTGGTTGAAACAGCGCGTTATAGGCCGCCAGCATTTGGGCAAGCCAGGTTTCGGAATGCTGGGCCAACTCGATCAACTCGGCCAGCTCAGGAATCGCAATCGAATTCACTGCATCTTCTGTCAGCAGCATCTCTGCCCGGGGCGCATTGGCTTGAGGCAAGCGATAAAATCCGGCGATCTCGTGGCACAAACCCAGCAAGGCGCCATACAAGTGAAACAGCGCTGACTCCCGCTCGGCCTGGATCAGCGCCTGGGCATTCATTGCCCGGCTGTCTTCAGCTTTGCCGAGGGCGTCCAGCGCAAGTCCGGCGAAATAGATTTTTTGATTGGTGCGGGTATAAAGCTCATGGGCCATGGCGAGGTTCTCCTGTGCAAACAATTTTAGAACTGCTGGGCATAAAGCAAAGCTGGCTCGCGCAACACGCTTTTATGCGTACCGGGCGAGCCAGCTCCGACAACAAAAAAGGGCTGTCTGCCGCCAAGGCGTCAGACACAGCCATCAACGCTTGTCTTCGACCTTCCAAGCCTTGCCGTCATAAAAAGCTCGCCAGCCTGTAGGCTTGCCTTCCACTTCGGTCTGCACATATTGCTCTTTGGTCTTGCGGCTGTAACGTATCACCGCAGGGTGCCCGTCCGGATCCTTCTTCGGCGCATCGCACAGGAAGTGATACTTAGGATCAATCTCGTCCCTATGGGGAACAATCTCAATCACTAATGGCGCACGGGTTTCTCGGTTCTTCGGGAACTGACTGGCAGCCAGAAACAGGCCCGAAGCGCCATCACGCAAGATATAAGTGTCTGTAACCTTCTCGCATTTCAGCTCCGGCATTTTCACCGGGTCCATCTTCGGCCCGGCCGCTTCACCGCTTTTCAACAGTTTGCGTGTGTTCTTGCACTCCGGGTTGGTGCAACCGAAGAATTTGCCGAAACGGCCCGTCTTGAGCTGCATCTCGCTGCCGCACTTGTCACATTCCAGGCTCGGACCTTCATAGCCTTTGATCCGGTAAGTGCCCTCTTCGACTTCATAACCCACGCAGTCCGGGTTATTACCGCAGATATGCAGCTTGCGCTTTTCGTCAAGCAAGTAGGCGTCCATCGCCGTGTTACAGATATGGCAGCGGTGCTTGCCACGCAGTACACGGGATTCAGACTCGCCTTCATCGTCTTCGGCAATTTCGTCCCCAGGCGTCAGGTTGATCGTCGCCTTGCAGCGTTCTTTCGGTGGCAGGCTGTAGCCGGAGCAACCAAGGAACACGCCGGTGGATGCGGTACGGATCTGCATTGGGCGACCGCACACCTTACAGGCGATATCGGTCATCACCGGCTGGTTGGCGCGCATCCCGCTGTCCGCAGCTTCAGCCACTTCGAGTTTTTTCTTGAAGTCGCCGTAGAACTCGTCGAGTACGCTTTTCCAGTCGCGCTGACCTTGAGCAACGTCATCGAGGTTCTCTTCCATGCCAGCGGTAAAACCGTAGTCCATGAGGTTGGAGAAACTCTCGGACAAGCGCCCGGTAACGATGTCGCCCATTTTTTCAGAATAGAAACGGCGGTTATGCAGCGCTACATAGCCTCGATCCTGAATAGTCGAAATGATCGCGGCGTAGGTCGACGGACGGCCGATCCCGCGTTTTTCCATTTCTTTGACCAGGCTTGCTTCCGAGTAACGCGCAGGTGGCTTGGTAAAGTGTTGCGTCGGGTCAAGCTTGTTCAGCTTGAGGTTGTCGCCCTGCCCCATGTCGGGCAATACATCGTCGTCGCCTGGCTTGGCCATTTGCGGCAAAACGCGGGTGTAACCGTCGAACTTGAGGATGCGGCCCTTGGCGCGCAGCTCAAAGGTCCCAGCCGCGACACTGACGGTAGTGGACAGGTATTGGGCCGGTGGCATCTGGCACGCCACGAATTGGCGCCAGATAAGCTCATAGAGGCGCTCAGCGTCACGTTCCATACCCGTCAGCTTGCTCGGGTGGGTATTAACGTCAGACGGACGAATCGCTTCGTGCGCTTCTTGTGCGCCTTCTTTACTGCTGTAAACGTTCGGCGACTCCGGCAAGTACTTCTTGCCGAACTCGGTTTCTATGTAAGTCCGGGCCATGGTTACAGCGTCCACCGACAGGTTAGTCGAGTCGGTACGCATGTAAGTGATGTAACCCGCTTCGTACAAGCGCTGGGCCATCATCATGGTTTTCTTCACGCCATAGCCCAGGCGGTTACTTGCGGCCTGTTGCAATGTAGACGTGATAAACGGGGCCGACGGCTTGCTGCTGGTCGGTTTGTCTTCGCGCTTGACGATGCTGTAGCTGGAGGCCTTGAGCTTGTCCAGCGCAGCCATGGCCGTGGTTTCGTTCAGAGGCTTGAAGGCCTCGCCGTTTTCACGGGCCACTTCGAAACGCACATTAGCGCCCTTGGCGGTACCGAGGTCTGCGTGGATTTCCCAGTACTCTTCAGGGTTGAACGCACGGATCTCGCGTTCACGCTCTACAACCAGCTTTACCGCAACCGACTGCACACGACCTGCGGACAAGCCGCGGGCAACTTTCTGCCAAAGCAGCGGCGACACCATGTAGCCCACGACGCGGTCGAGGAAGCGGCGAGCCTGCTGAGCGTTGACCCGATCGATATCGAGTTCACCGGGCTTGGAGAACGCTTCCTGGATCGCTTTCTTGGTGATCTCGTTGAACACCACGCGCTTATAGCGGCTGTCGTCACCACCGATGGCTTCGCGCAGGTGCCAGGCAATGGCTTCCCCCTCGCGGTCCAAGTCGGTTGCGAGATAGATGATGTCAGCATCTTTGGCGAGCCGGCGCAGCTCTTCGATCACCTTCTCTTTACCCGGAAGGATTTCGTACTTGGCTTTCCAGCCATGATCAGGATCAACACCCATTCGCGACACAAGCTGACGCTTGGCCTTTTCTTTAGGCGTCAGGGCAGGCACTTCGCCCACAGCCGCCTTGCCGCGTTTGGCAGCAGGCTCTTTGCTGGCGCTAGCCGAACCGCTGGTGGGCAAGTCTCGGATATGGCCGATACTCGACTTCACCACGTACTGGTTACCCAAGTACTTGTTGATGGTCTTGGCCTTAGCCGGGGATTCCACGATGACCAGCGATTTGCCCATGGATCAGAAAATTCCTGAATTTATAAATGAAAGGCGCTTAGTGCCCTGTCGAGGCACCGCTATATATAGTGGCAATAAGGCGAGGTCAAGCACAGGCTACTGCGCGATCTCTCCTGAAGGCCTTGAAAACAGACTTGGTTCAACCTGAACCAGAGCAAAGCGTGGGACCTGTTCGCCGTCAACCTCGACCGACTCCAGGAACATGCTTAAGGGGCGCACCCAAAGGCCGTAATCGCCATAGAGGGCTTGATAGAACACCACTTCTTCTTCGGTTTCGGAGTGCCGGGCAATGCTGAATACACGGTACTCCGGGCCCTTGTAATGGCGATAGAGTCCTGGCTGTAACTGCATGTGACCCCCCTCGAAAATCAAACCTGAAAATAAATTTTCTTGAAATACAACTTTTTTCAAAAAACCGGGTTTTCATAAAAGCAAAAGCCGGGGCACCTGGCCCCGGCTTCCATCAAACGAACCGTTAAACGCGTTCGAAGACGGTGGCAATGCCCTGACCGAGGCCGATGCACATGGTTGCAACACCGAGGTTGCCGCCATTTTGCTTCATGACGTTCAGCAACGTACCTGAGATACGTGCCCCGGAACACCCGAATGGATGGCCAAGAGCGATTGCGCCGCCGTGCAGGTTAACCTTCTCGTTCATCTTGTCGAGTACTTTCAGATCTTTCAACACTGGCAAGGCCTGTGCGGCGAACGCTTCGTTGAGCTCGAAGAAGTCGATATCGGCAATACTCAGACCCGCACGCTTCAAGGCCTTTTGCGTCGCCGGTACCGGGCCATAGCCCATGATTGCCGGGTCTACACCGGCCACTGCCATCGAGCGGATAACCGCCATTGGCTGGATGCCGAGGTCTTGAGCGCGCTGTGCCGACATGACGATCATGCACGATGCGCCATCGGTGATTTGCGAGGAAGTGCCCGCTGTTACCGTACCACCTTTAGGATTAAAGGCTGGCTTCAAGGCCGCAAGACTTTCCAGTGTGGTATCCGGACGAATGGTTTCGTCGTAGTCGAACATTTTCAGGAAGCCGTTCTCGTCATACCCGTGCATCGGGATGATTTCGTCCTTGAACTTGCCTTCGACCGTTGCCTTGTGGGCCAACTGATGCGAACGGACGCCGAACGCGTCCTGGGCTTCGCGGGTTATACCGTGCATTTTTCCAAGCATTTCAGCGGTCAAGCCCATCATGCCTGACGCCTTGGCTGCGTACAGCGACATGTGTGGGTTGGGGTCTACGCCATGCATCATGCTGACGTGGCCCATGTGCTCAACACCGCCCACCACGAACACATCACCGTTACCGGTCATGATGGCTTGGGCGGCAGTGTGCAGCGCACTCATTGATGAACCACACAGACGGCTTACTGTCTGCGCAGCCGCCGTGTGGGGAATCTGAGTCAGCAACGAGGTCATGCGGGCGATGTTCCAGCCCTGCTCCATGGTCTGGTTCACACAGCCCCAGATCACGTCTTCGACTTCCGAAGGGTCAACCTTGACGTTGCGTTCCAGCAGTTTGCTGATCAGGTGCGCAGACATGTCTTCGGCGCGGGTATTACGGTGCATGCCACCCTTGGAGCGGCCCATCGGGGTGCGACCGAAGTCAACAATCACGACGTCTCTCGGATTCAAGCTCATAAATTCCTCTCAGTCGTTGGGCGCTTAACCGAAGAAGCTCTGGCCATTTTTAGCCATCTCACGCAGCTTCGCGGTGGGGTGGTACAAAGCACCCAAATCAGCATATTTGTCAGCCAGGGCAACGAATTCAGCCACACCAACCGAGTCGATGTAACGCAGCGCGCCGCCACGGAATGGAGGGAAACCAATACCGTAGATCAAGCCCATGTCGGCTTCGGCGGCGGTTTCAACGATGCCGTCTTCAAGGCAACGAACCGTTTCCAGGCACAGCGGAATCATCAACCAGTTGATAATGTCGTCGTCGGACACTTCGCGTTGTTCGTAGACAATCGGCTTGAGGACTTCAAGCACAGCGGCATCCGTGACTTTCTTCGGCTTGCCCTTCTTGTCCATTTCGTACGCGTAGAAACCCTTGCCGTTTTTCTGACCCAGACGATTGGCGTCGTAAAGCACGTCTACAGCCGAACGACGGTCGTCTTTCATGCGGTCAGGGAAGCCTTCAGCCATGACATCGCGGCCGTGGTGGCCGGTGTCGATACCGACCACATCCATCAGGTACGCCGGGCCCATTGGCCAGCCGAACTTTTCCATGACCTTGTCGATACGGACGAAGTCCACACCGGCGCTGACGAGCTTGGCGAAACCGCCGAAGTACGGGAACAACACACGGTTAACCAGGAAGCCTGGGCAATCGTTGACCACGATCGGGTTTTTGCCGATTTTCTTGGCGTAGGCCACAGCGGTTGCGACTGCAACTTCACTGGACTTCTCGCCACGAATGACTTCCACCAGCGGCATCATGTGCACGGGGTTGAAGAAGTGCATACCCACGAAGTTTTCCGGACGCTTGAGGGCTTTGGCCAACAGGCTGATGGAAATGGTCGAGGTATTCGATGCCAGGATGGTGTCGCTACCGACCTGACCTTCGACTTCAGCCAACACCGCTTGCTTGACTTTGGGATTCTCGACCACGGCTTCAACCACGAAGTCGACGGTGCCAAAATCGCCGTAGGACAGCGTAGGACGGATCGCGTTGAGCGCAACAGCCATCTTCGCTGAGGTCAAACGACCCTTGTCGACACGATTGCCCAGCAGTTTCGACGCTTCGTTCAGACCCAATTGAATGGCGTCCTCACGGATGTCCTTCATCAGAATCGGCGTGCCTTTGACAGCTGACTGATAAGCAATGCCGCCGCCCATGATCCCGGCGCCGAGCACGGCTGCCTGTTTCACGTCTTTAGCGACTTCATCGTAAACCTTGGCTTTTTTCTT
>NZ_JAQGNX010000139.1 GCF_028293835.1 Pseudomonas sp. | reverse complement strand
TCAGGAGGACGTAATGGATTCAGGGAAAAGGCGCAGTCAGCGCGATTACACGCTCGCTTTTAAATTGGCGGTTGTTGATCAGGTTGAAAAAGGCGAGTTGAGTTATAAAGAAGCTCAACGGCGCTATGGCATCCAGGGTCGGTCGACGGTGCTGGTGTGGTTACGCAAGCATGGTCGGCAGGATTGGAGTCAAGGCGCGTCTATTCGCGTGCTGAGGGTCAAGCCGATGACCGAGCCAAATTTACCGCTGACGCCCGAGCAGCGAATCAAAGAACTTGAAGAGCAGCTCGTAGTGAGCAACCAGAAGGCCCAGTTTTTCGAAGCCGTTGTGAATGTGTTGAAAAACGATTACGGCGTTTCGATCGTAAAAAAGCGACCCGGCAAGTCCTCTCACAACGGCAAATCCAAGACCTGAGCACTGCCAGGGCTTGCCTGTTCATGGGTATTTCTCGTCAGGCGTATTACAAGCGCAACCGAGCTTACGATGCGCGGGTTAATAATGACCAAAAGGTGGTGGATTTCGTTTTGGAAAAACGCCGCCGCCAGCCAAGACTCGGTACTCGCAAATTGCACTACTTACTGCATACCGAAGCAGAGACTGGCCTACAGGTGGGGCGTGACCGGTTATTTAGCATCTTGCGAGACGCCAGGGAACTCGTGCTGCCCAAGCGCGCCTATCACAAAACGACGCACAGCCATCACCGCTTTCGGCGCCATCCTAACCTGCTCAAGGAGGGTCCTGAGCAGATCGTCGCCAACGGCCCTGAGCAAGTATGGGTGGCAGACATAACTTACCTGCCCACGCAACAAAGCGTGGCCTACTTGAGCCTTGTCACAGACGCTTACTCACGCAAGATCGTGGGTTATCACGTACATGAAACTTTGCATACGGAGTCTGTGATCAAAGCGTTCAAGAACGCGCTTGACGAGCGAAAGACCACGCAGCCGTTGGTTCATCACTCGGACCGCGGCGCCCAGTACTGCTCTGATCTATATCAGCGTGCGCACAGGAAACACGAGATCACCTGTTCGATGACGGATGGCTACGACTGTTATCAAAATGCTCTGGCCGAGCGAGTGAACGGTATTTTAAAGATGGAGTTCTTGCTGCACCGCCCCAAGAACTTGGAAGAAGCAGCAAAAATGGTCGATGAATCGGTTCGGATTTACAATGCTGAACGACCGCATCTGGCCCTAAAATACAAAACGCCCGATGCGGTGCATCGGGCGTTTTGAGACCGAAATAGGTGTAAACCTATTTCAGGACTAGACAGGTGATCAGTTCAGCTAACTGACAGACACATTACATGCGTTGCAAATCGCGCTGAGCCAACTGTGCAGCGGAGGTGCCAGGGTACTGGGAAACCACCTGTTGCAAGATGCCTTTTACCTTGTCGGTATGACCGAGACGGCGTTCGACATCCGCAAGTTTGTACAGTGAATCCGGCACTTTAGCGTGCTTTGGATACAGCTGGCTGACTTTGGCGAATGCTTGACCGGCGCCTTGAAGGTCGCCCTTGGCCAGGTTCACTTCACCCAGCCAGTACTGGGCATTGCCCGCGTATTGACTGTTTGGGTATTTGCGCAGAAAAGCCGTGAAGGCCTGACTGGCCTTGTCGAAATCCTTGGCTTTGATCAGATCGAAGGCAGCGTCGTAATAGACTTTTTCCTTCGCCGGATCACCCGGTTCCGCGTTTGCCGCCGGAGCCTGCGCTGCAGGTGCCGTAGGCGCACCACCGGCATTTATATCGCCGCTGGATTGAGAATTATCGGTAGCTCCTGCGGCAGGTGCGCCGCCAGCTCCAGGTCCAGCACTGATACGCTTATCAAGTTCCTGATAACGCTCCAATGCCTCTTGCTTCATCCGATCGATATCGTTCTGTTGAACCTCGACCGTACCGCGCAATTTGGCGATCTCTTCCTGCATTTGTTGCAACTGCATGAACAGCTGACCTTGTGCCGAGGCAGGGGCCGTAACCCCTCCCCCTGCATAGGCGCCGGACGTGCCATAACCCGCTGGCGGATAACTGCTGCTACCAGAGCCAGAATTGTTATCGACCACAGGAACCGCACCCCACGCAAAAAGCGGAAGGGCGAGAGTCAAAACGGTTAGAGCACGACGGCACGTTCGCATGTCAAATTACTTACGCAGTTCGACGCGACGGTTTTGAGCCCAGGATTGCTCGTCGTTGCCGGTAGCAACTGGACGCTCTTCACCGTAGGAAACCAATTCCAGCTGTGCTGGGGAAACACCTTGCAGTACCAGGTAGCGTTGAACGGCTTTCGCGCGACGCTCGCCCAGTGCGATGTTGTACTCACGAGTACCACGTTCGTCGGTGTTGCCTTCCAGAACGACTTTAGCGCCATTGGCTTTCAGGTCTTTAGCATGAACGTCCAGGGCACGCATGGCTTCTGGTTTCAGGTCCGAACTGTCGTATTCGAAGTAGAAAGTGGTGATAGCGCGCAGAGCAGCTTCTTCGCTCAGGCTGCCATCAACAGCGCCAGTGTTAGCACCGTAACCAGCGTTAGGATCTACAGCAGCGCCTTGGCCAGCGTTATCGCCACCTTTGGACGAGCAACCTACAGCTACAGCCATGGCCAGAGCCAGAGCAGCAAATTTACCAAACTTCAGCATTTCCATCGTGAAACTCCTAATGAACCCCAAGTGTGTTAAGCAAAACGTGTAGCGCCGCGTCAGTTCAGGTAAGGGGACCAGGAAGGTTCTCTGACTTCGCCTTGAGCGGTAGGAAGCGGGAGCCTTACGCGTCCATTAATGGACACGAGCATCAAGACTCCCCGGCCCTGCTGGCGGGTGGCGTAGATTACCATGGTGCCGTTGGGCGCGACAGTAGGCGACTCATCAAGGTTGCTGTCTGTGAGGATTTTTACGCTACCGCGCTGCAAATCCTGCACTGCTACCTTGAAATTTGTGAAGCCGTCCTGACGGTGAATCATTACCAGCGTCTTTTCATCGGCCGACAATTTCGGGTTGGCGTTGTAGTTACCGATGAACGTTACACGTTCGGCACTGCCGCCGTTGATGCTGGTTTTGTAGATTTGTGGCTTGCCGCCGCGGTCAGACGTGAAGTACAGCGTGGTGCCGTCCTTACCGAAAAACGGTTCAGTATCGATCGACGGATCGTTGGTGACGCGGCTGATCTGGCGGGTAGCCAGGGTCATCACATAGATTTCCGGGTTACCGTCTTTGGAAAGCACGAACGCCAGCTTGTTGCCATCCGGGGACCACGCAGGGGCGCCGTTGATGCCTTCAAAGTTGGTGATCTGCTCGCGGCGACCAGTGTCGATGTGCTGAATAAAGATGCGCGGACGCTTCTGTTCAAACGACACGTAAGCAATACGTTTGCCATCCGGCGCGAATCGCGGCGACAGAATAGGCTCGCGTGATTGCAACAGGGTCACTGCACGGGCACCGTCGTAGTCCGAACGTTGCAGCGTGTAACGCGTGTTATTGACCGAGAAACGCTCAGCGGTGACATACAACATACGCGTTGAAAACGCACCTTTGATGCCGGTGAGTTTTTCGAACGCCTGGTCCGCGATGTAGTGCGCCATATCGCGCAGTTGATCGTTGGTACCCGATACGTTGCCCGTCATCACTTGCTGTTCAGTCGCCACGTTGAACAAGGCATAACTGATCTGCAAGCGACCGCCCGAAGGAACGATGCTGCCGACCATCAGGTATTGGGCACCGATCGCTTTCCAGTCGCGGTAGATCACTTCGCTTGCCTGGGTTGGCAGGCTGATCATGCTCGCTTTGGCCAGCGGCGAATAATAGCCCGAGTTACGCAGGTCATTACTGATGATGTCGGCCATGTCCTCTGGCAAGACGCTACCGCCCTGCAGCCCGAACGGAACAACCGCAATCGGCGTTGCCCGGTCGCTACCGGTAGTGACCATGATGTTCTTCTCTTCTGCAGCGGCCATTCCCGCCGCACAGCAAAGAACGATAAGCAATCCTCGAAGAATGTTAATCACAAGGCTAGATCCTCAGGTTTGAATGTCATCTTGAATGAACGGTAGGGATTGAAATCACTTGGTTTCAGGCCCTGCATTTCTGTCAATCGACCAATATTTTTAACTGCCGCCACCGCCGAGTTATCGAACGGAGTGTCTCCACTGGACTTGGCGATACTGACCGAAGTCACTGTCCCGTCAGGCAACATTCCAATTTGCAGTACAACGGTCATGCCTTTTCTTGCAGAAGGTGGTCGAGCCCAGCCTTCAGCAGCGCGCGCGCGAATCAGATCGTCAAAGTTGCCCGCTGTCTCGTCGCCCTGCTCATCCGCCAATGCCTGCTGCCGCTCCGGTTTATCGGAGAGCAATTCGGCCAAGGCCGCCGCCTTTTTATCTTCAGCAGATTTACGAGCGGCATCTTGCTGTTTCTTCGCCGCATCGGCTGTCGATTTTTTCTTGGCGTCGTCGGTGGCTTTCTTCTTGGCATCGTCAGCCGCTTTTTTCTTCGCGTCTTCCACTGCCTGTTTCTTCGCGTCGTCGGCGGCCTGCTTTTTAGCATCGTCAGCTGCAGCTTTCTTCGCGTCTTCTTCGGCCTTTTTCTTCGCGTCGTCTTCGGCTTTCTTCTTGGCTATATCAGCCTTCTCGGCAACCTTTTTAGCGTCGTCCGCTTTCTTCGCGTCGTCAGCTTTTTTCGCTTCAGCTTTGGCGGCGTCCGCTTTGGCTGCGTCTGCCTTCTTAGACTCTTCAGCTTTCTGTTCTTCGGCTTTTTGAGCCGCGTCTTCTTTGGTTTGTTCCGCAGCTTTCGCAGCATCCTGTTTTAACTGTTCAATCTTTTTCTGTTCCAACTGCTCGGTTTCAGTTTGCCGTGCAGCCGTTTTCTGCGCCTCACCGGCGATCTTCTGATTGGTCTGGACCGTTGCGCGACTTTTGGATTTGAGCTGGTACAGGGTCGCTTGAACAATGGGCTTGGCTTCTGGCAAATCCGGGGTCATGGCAAAGCTGACGAAGAGCATGCCAAAAATCAGAATATGCAGCGCCACAGCCCAAACGCTAGGCCAGAAGAAGCTCTCCGAGGCGGACGGCTCTCGCTGTTGGTGCATCAGGGCGCCTCGGTAATCAAGCCAACATTACCGACCCCTGCTTTCTGCAGCCCGCCCATTGCGCCCATTACAGAGCCGTAATCAACGGTTTTGTCGCCACGGATAAAGACCTGCGTCTGCTTGCCGCCTTCACGACCGGCCTTGATGATTTTGGTCACCGCGTCAGTCATCTGCGGCAAGGTCATGGCCTTGTCCTGCTGTTTTTCGGTATCGACTTCGCTGCCAAGATTCCAGTAATAGGTCTTGTCGGATTTGATCGAAATGGTCAGAACCTGGTTGTTGTTGTCCTGTGGCAAAGCCTCGCTTGAGACTTTCGGCAGGTCAACTTTCACACCCTGGTTGAGCATCGGAGCGGTGACCATGAAAATGACCAGCAGTACCAACATCACGTCGATGTACGGCACTACGTTCATTTCGGCAACCGGCTTGCGACGTTTGCGACGATTTTGAGCGATTAAAGCCATGAAGGATTACCTGCTCACTCTTCGCTGGTGTGCACTTTACGGTGCAGGATCGCCTGGAACTCATCGGCGAACGTGTAGTAACGGCCGATCAACACTTCGCTGCGAGCAGCGAAACGGTTGTAGGCGATTACTGCGGGGATAGCGGCAAACAGACCGATAGCCGTCGCGACCAACGCTTCGGAAATGCCCGGAGCAACGGTAGCCAGGGTGGCTTGTTGAGCTGTGGCCAGACCACGGAAGGAGTTCATGATGCCCCACACCGTACCGAACAAGCCGATGTAAGGGCTGGTTGAGCCTACGGTTGCAAGGAACGGTAAACCTTGTTCGAGTTTTTCTTCTTCGCGAGAGATGGCGACACGCATGGCCCGGGCCACGCCTTCCATCACTGCATCAGGATCAACGCCTGGCTGCTGACGCAGTCGGGAGAATTCCTTGAAACCTGCACGGAAAATTTGTTCCACGCCCGAATCAGGGTCCGGGTTGCTGCCGGCCTGACGGTACAGCTTGGACAGATCGATACCTGACCAGAAGCGCTCTTCAAAGCTCTCCAGTGCCCGACGAGCCGACCGTATCATATTGCTGCGCTGAAAAATCACGATCCAGGAGGTGACTGAAGCACCCACCAAAATCAGCATAACCAACTGAACAACAATGCTGGCATTGCTGACCATACTCCACATGGAGGAATGGTCGACTACGTTAGCTTCCACGCGCTATCTCCTGCTCTAAATGTGTACCCGCGCCGCTCTGGCCGGCAAAGGCCGCACGCAGAGTTTCGGGAATGGCCCGGGGTTTCAAACTGTCGGCGCGCACACACGCCACCAAGAACTGCCCTTCGCAAAGCAGCGTTTCATCCGCAGCCAGCCTGACCTGCTGACGAAATCGCAGGCTCGCGCGGTTCAATTCAATCACTTCAACGCTTATCAACAGCTCATCGTCCAATCGCGCCGGCTTGTGGTAACGCGCCTCGCAGGAATGCACGACAAACAACAGATCCTCCCCTACCAGCTGCGACTGGGAAAAACCCAATGCGCGTAGCTGCTCGGTTCGAGCCCGCTCCATGAATTTCAAATAGTTAACGTAATAAACGATGCCGCCTGCATCGGTGTCCTCGTAATAAACGCGACAGCGATGTACAAACGACTGAAGCCCGTTTTGCGCGCGCATACTCTAGTGCTTACTCCCCGGAATGCCAATCCGCCAATCAACTGTTTTTCACTTTTTGCCGCTTATTGACGGTCGGATCGATGCGTCTGCATGTCTGACCACCAAAATCCCGAATAAATCAGCACCTTGTGCAGTTTATTTAATCGTCTGCGTCATCAACGAAATCACTGGCGACGGGCATTTCGCCCATTCGCGATGGAACGTTCAAGCCGAAGTGCAAATACGCGTGCCGGGTTACTACCCGCCCACGCGGGGTACGCATGATATAGCCTTGTTGGATCAAATAGGGTTCAAGAACATCTTCAATGGTATGCCGCTCTTCACTGATGGCTGCGGCAAGGCTGTCGACACCCACCGGCCCCCCGTCGAATTTTTCGATCATCGTCAACAGCAGTCGCCGGTCCTGGTGGTCAAACCCATGTTCATCGACATCCAACAGGTTCAATGCAAGGTCAGCGGTGGCCTTGGAGATATGACCATTACCGCGCACTTCTGCGTAATCGCGTACACGACGTAGCAGGCGATTGGCGATGCGCGGCGTTCCTCGTGCACGACGGGCGATTTCGAAAGCACCTTGCGCTTCGATAGGCAAACCCAATATGCCCGCCGAACGCGTAACGATAGTCGCCAGGTCGGCAGTGTTATAGAACTCAAGACGCTGAACAATACCGAAGCGGTCGCGCAGCGGATTGGTCAACATGCCCGCGCGGGTAGTCGCTCCGACCAGAGTGAACGGTGGCAGATCAAGCTTGATCGAACGTGCGGCAGGGCCTTCGCCGATCATGATATCGAGCTGAAAGTCCTCCATTGCCGGGTACAGTACTTCTTCGACAATGGGCGAAAGGCGATGTATTTCGTCGATGAACAGCACATCGTTGGGTTCAAGATTGGTCAGGATTGCGGCAAGGTCACCTGGACGTTCCAGCACTGGGCCTGAGGTGCTCTTGATCGAAACGCCCATTTCCTGAGCGATGATGTGCGCCAGGGTGGTTTTACCCAGACCCGGCGGCCCGAAAATAAGGGTGTGGTCCAACGCTTCATTGCGCCCGCGCGCAGCCTGGATGAACAATTCCATCTGCTCGCGCACCACCGGCTGGCCAATATAATCAGCCAGACTCAGCGGACGGATCGCACGGTCCAGTTGTTCGTCCCGGTCGCGGCCGGTCGCGGTTATCAAGCGGTCAGCGTCGATCACTTAAACCATTCCCTTTAAAGCACGTCGAATCAGGTCTTCGCTGCTCAAGTTTTTATCCTTGATGGCAGACACCGCTTTACTCGCTTCCTGAGGCTTGTAGCCCAGGGAAATCAGAGCGCTGACTGCATCCGATTCAGCCGTTGCCACCTGCGGCGCGGCGTTTGGACCATTAGAGACCAGGCTGAAGCTTCCCGGCAACGACTCCCAGGCCTTGAATCGATCCTTGAGTTCGACCAACAGGCGTTCGGCGGTTTTCTTGCCAACCCCTGGAATTCGAGTCAAGGCCGAGGTGTCCTGGGCCTGAACGCAGCGAACCAGTTCGTCGACTTCCAGACCGGACATCAGCGCCAATGCCAATTTCGGACCGACGCCATTAAGGCGGATCAGCTCACGAAACAGCTCACGCTCGCGTTTTTCGAAAAAGCCGTACAGCAGGTTCGCGTCCTCACGAACCACCAGATGGGTGTGCAAGGTCACAGGCTCGCCCACATGGGGCAGCCGATACAGCGTGCTCATTGGCACTTCCAGCTCATAGCCGACGCCGTTGACATCTAGAACCAGGTGCGGCGGCTGTTTTTCAGCCAGAAAACCGCGTAGCCGTCCAATCACGTATCAAATCCTTTCTTATGGTCAGCCGTCGCTTTTGCTCAGCAGCAGCTACCACGCCGACACAAATAATGGTCGCCATCATTACAGGAGTGATGGGGCCACGGGAAAAAAATTACCTAAATGATGTATCAAAGCCGCAATCGACCGCTGCGACTGCGCGCAGCGCTCAACCCATGAGGTATGAGGCTCGAACGCGTGTGCGCATGACACAACGCAATCGCCAGCGCATCGGAAGCATCGATCTGAGGCTTTTGGGTCAGCTTCAACAAGTGCATGACCATCATCATCACTTGTTCTTTGTTGGCGCCGCCAGTACCGGCCACGGCTTGCTTGACTTGCGTCGCGGTGTATTCAGCGATTTCCAGGCTCTCTTCGGCGCCCGCCACGATCGCCGCGCCGCGCGCCTGCCCGAGCTTGAGCGCCGAGTCGGCGTTACGCGCCATAAACACTTTTTCGATGCCCATGGTCACCGGACCGTACGTCTGAATGACTTCCCGCACACCGCGATAAACGATTTGCAGCCGCTCATGCAACAAACCACTGCCGGTGCGAATACAACCCGAAGCTACGTACACGCAGCCACGACCCGTGTCCCGTACAACGCCATAACCGGTAATCCGCGAACCGGGGTCGATACCAAGAATAAGTGTCATAAAGCCTGCAGCTTAAGAAGTGACGCCCAATGCACGCAGCATAAAGGCAGAAGCCGGGGGCCGATAGCGCGATGATCGCGCTATCGTGCCCCCGGCTTCAATTTGACCTACTGACAGTCATTGATCAGCCAAGCTGTTCGAGAATGTCATCCGGAATTTCCGCATTGGAGTAGACGCTTTGAACGTCGTCCAGGTCTTCAAGCATGTCGATCAGCTTGAGTACCTTCTCGGCGGTTTCCAGATCCAGTACAGCGCTGGTAGTCGGCAACATGACGATTTCGGCGTCGGCAGCCTTGAATCCCGCTGCCTCCAGCGCATTGCGCACGGCGTAGAAACTGGTAAACGAGGTGAACACGTCGATAGACCCGTCTTCGTTGTTCACCACGTCATCAGCGTCTGCTTCCATTGCGGCTTCTATCAAAGCGTCTTCATCAATACCGGCGCCAAACGAGATTTGCCCTTTACGGTCGAACAGGTAAGCCACTGAACCATCCGTGCCCAGGTTGCCACCGCATTTGACAAATGCATGGCGAACAGCAGCGGCAGTGCGGTTACGGCTGTCGGTCATCGTCTCGACCATGATCGCTACGCCACCTGGGCCGTAACCTTCATAACCCAGCTCTTCGACATCGTCACCTTCAGCCGCCCCGGCACCACGGGCAACAGCGCGATCAATGGTGTCGCGCGTCATGTTGGCACCGAGGGCCTTATCCAGCGCAAGTCGCAAGCGCGGATTAGTGCCCGGATCACCGCCACCCTGACGCGCAGCAACGGTCAGTTCGCGGATCCACTTGGTAAAAATTTTGCCTTTTTTGGCATCCTGACGCTCTTTGCGGTGCTTGATGTTCGCCCACTTAGAATGACCTGCCATTTCTCGCTCCGAATTCTTTTGAAACGCTCACACTTTGTGCGCCGCTGATGCGTGCAAAAAGCTTCAATCAATTCTGTGGCCGGGAGGACCGGGGCGCATCGGCAGCGTCGTTGACGAGCCTGCGAAGCGCCCCGCTCGGCTATTACTTACTCAGCCTTGGGCTGTTCGCGCAAACGAATGTGCAGTTCGCGCAACTGCTTGGCATCAACGACGCCAGGTGCCTGGGTCATGACATCCGCAGCACTCTGTGTTTTCGGGAACGCGATCACTTCACGAATCGATTGGGCGCCGGTCATCAACATCACCAGACGGTCCAGACCAAACGCCAGACCGCCATGGGGCGGTGCACCGTACTTCAAAGCGTCCAGCAGGAAGCCGAACTTCTCTTGCTGCACGTCTTCGCTGATACCCAGCAAGAGGAAAACCGCCAGTTGCATTTCCTTGCGGTGGATACGGATAGAACCGCCGCCCAGTTCAGTACCGTTGAGTACCATATCGTACGCGCGGGACAGCGCCGTCGCCGGGTTGGCCTCGAGCTCTTCCGGGCTGCATTTCGGTGCAGTGAACGGATGGTGCAATGCGCTGAAACTGCCGTCGTCGTTCTCTTCGAACATTGGGAAGTCAACAACCCACATTGGCGCCCATTCACACGTGTGCAACTTCAGGTCGTTACCGACTTTGATCCGCAGCGCGCCCAGGGCCTCGCTGACGATCTTGGATTTGTCGGCACCGAAGAACACGATGTCGCCATCGACAGCGCCAACGCGGTCGAGAATTACCTTGAGGTTTTCTTCAGGGATAAACTTGACGATAGGCGACTGCAGGCCTTCAGCCCCTTTGGCGCGTTCGTTGACCTTGATGTAAGCCAGGCCCCTGGCGCCGTAGATGCTGACGAACTTGGTGTAGTCGTCGATCTGGCTACGCGGCATGCTGGCGCCACCCGGTACACGCAAGGCGGCAACACGGCCTTTCGGATCGTTGGCCGGACCGCTGAACACTTTGAATTCCACGGCATTCAGTTGGTCGGCAACGTCTACCAGCTCCAGCGGGTTACGCAGGTCTGGCTTGTCGGAACCATAACGACGCATGGCTTCGGCGAATGTCATGTGCGGGAACTCACCGAACTCCAGGTCAAGGACTTCCTTGAACAGCTGGCGAATCATCTTCTCGGTGATGCCGATGATGTCTGCTTCGTTAAGGAAGCTGGTCTCGATGTCGATCTGAGTGAATTCCGGCTGGCGGTCAGCACGCAGGTCTTCATCGCGGAAGCATTTGGCAATCTGATAGTAACGATCAAAGCCGGCTACCATCAGTAACTGCTTGAACAGCTGCGGCGATTGCGGCAAGGCAAAGAAGCTGCCTGGGTGTGTGCGGCTTGGCACCAGATAGTCGCGGGCGCCCTCAGGAGTAGCCCGTGTGAGAATCGGCGTCTCGACATCAAGGAAGCCGTTCTCATCCAGATAGCGACGGATGCTGGTGGTGACACGCGAACGCAGACGCAGCTTTTCTGCCATTTCCGGGCGACGCAAGTCGATAAAGCGATAACGCAGACGGGTTTCTTCGCCGACATCCGAGAACTCGTTCAACGGGAACGGTGGAGTCTCCGACTCGTTCAGCACTTCGAGCTCATAGCCCAGCACTTCAATAGCGCCAGAAGCCATGTTGGCATTCACTGCGCCGGCGGGACGGGCACGCACCTTACCGGTAATTTTGACCACGTATTCGCTGCGCACGCGATCGGCGGCAGCAAAGGTATCGGCGCGGTCCGGATCAAACACCACCTGAGCCAGGCCTTCACGGTCACGGATATCGAGGAAAATCACCCCGCCGTGGTCACGACGACGGTGGACCCATCCGCAAAGGGTAATTTCCTGACCTTCCAGGCTCTCGTTCAGTTGGCCGCAATAATGGCTGCGCATCATGATGGTGTTTTCGCTTCTCGTAATTCGGAATTCGGTGGAGCTCTCGCCCTTCGCTTTCGCTCAATAGTGCAAGAACCCTGGCGTGCAGTTCAACCCGACGGCCTGCGCCCCGTAGTGAGGCGGGGGATTATATAGAGTAAATTGACGCTGTGCAGCCGCCCGAACTGATCGCAACACCATAAGCGCGCTGCACAGGGTCGGTTCTACAGCAGACTGCGGCGCCTTCTGACCCTGTAGCGTTATCATGCCAGTGACAAGTCCATCGACTCGGTTTTTAACAAATGAGCGACACAGACTACCCGGATCAACCCGCTGAAGTTTTTCACGCCGCCATGACGCAGGTGCACCTCGCGATCAACATAGGACAGTACCGCGTTGACCGAGCAACTATTGGCGCGGGCAATATTGGCCAAAATACCCCAATACACTTCCTCCAGACGCAGACACGTTGCCAGCCCATTTAGGCGAACGGATTTGGAGTGGGGACGTGCGAGATTCATGTTGAAATCCTCGACGAAAGGATCGTCCTGGATTTTTCCGTAACGACTGAAATCTTTCTTTTGATGCCCGCTGCGCTGAACCATTGTTGACCGCTCCCTGTTATCCATCTGACCAATCCCTCAAGCACTAGACATGCATAATTCACTTGCATGTAAAGCCAATGAAAGATTTCTGGCCAGTAGAAGAAGCACTTCAGATCTGTAGGACAGAGCAACATTTTATAGGGGATTTTAGAAAACCCAGACGGTTAACCCGAATCTGTCAAACGAATGTCATCAATAGTTACGCTGTTTGACAACCCGCACTGATTCTGGCGACTGAACGGCGTGCGAGCGGCACTCTGGGTGCCACTCGCCAACTACTTATTACTTGGTTTCGAGCAACGAACGAAGCATCCACGCGGTTTTTTCATGAACCTGCATGCGCTGGGTCAGTAAATCGGCAGTCGGCTCATCGCTGACTTTATCGACCAGGGGGAAAATGCTACGCGCCGTACGCGAGATCGCTTCCTGCCCTTGAACCAACTGCTTGATCATGTCTTCGGCGCTTGGAACACCCTCCTCTTCCTTAATAGAAGTAAGGCGGGCATACGCGGCATAAGTACCCGGCGCCGGGAAGCCCAGCGCTCGAATCCGTTCTGCAACCAGGTCAACCGCAAGCGCAAGCTCGTTGTACTGCTCTTCGAACATCAGGTGCAACGTACGGAACATCGGACCGCTGACGTTCCAGTGAAAGTTATGAGTTTTCATATAAAGCACATACGTATCTGCCAGTAGACGAGAAAGACCGTCCACTATTTCTTTGCGATCTTCTTCGCTGATACCGATATCGATTGCCATGCTTCTCCCCTTTATATGATGGTTTGACGTGACACGTGCAGTCACACTCTACCAAGAGAACGGAAGCAACGCAGCCACCTATTAGGCTACAGCCTGCGGCAAACTGCCCACCTTGACCCGCAAACGGCATCCGGCTTTCCCGTATGCCTTCGGCCACCTCCGGCCACAAACTAACCCGGACATTCAGCAGACTGGGGCAACGCCCAACAAAACACACCGATCAGCTAATTGCATGGCCGACCGCTCTAGATCAACTATTGGCATCCCTCCATTGCCTCAAATCAACCCCAGTGCTGCGTCGAACTAAATCCCGGCCAAGCGCTTGATTTGAGTAGCCCTGCGCTTTGCTGTTAAATACACGCGTGTCGCTACTGACCTGCCGTATTGATGTAGCGCATAGGCTGACCTTATCGCTCGTGCAGCACGCCTCCATTTATTCAGAAGCGTACCGAGCGCAATCAGCTATTTCCTCGTGATCCGTCTTACATGTGAGTTATCAAAATGTTGAAAATCGTTCACCTGCTAACGGGAGCGGCAGCCCTGCTGCTTTCCTTCATCCCCAGCCTGCGTAGTGAAGCGTTGTCTTCTTACCTCCTGCAACCCGATGCCCTTTACCTGGCGCTTTTCGGATTACTCAACCTGCTACTGGCGCCAGTGATCCCTTACTGGAACCGCGGCCCACGTCATCAGTTGCAAAATCTGGTCAGCGGGCTTTTGGTGCTTGCGGTCGTCCTTCAAACCCTGACTTTGCTTGTTCCATTGCAAACCATCGCTGGCCAACCGGCGATTATCGTCAGCCTGCTCAGTGTTTTTATCGCGATCGTCCTGCATTTGGCGGTCAGCTTCTATCAATCGTCTCCTTCGCCCTCCGCTCAAAGCCATGACATGACCAACCGTGATACCGGGACCGTCAAGTGGTTCAACACGTCCAAAGGGTTCGGCTTCATTTCCCGGGACTCTGGCGATGACATTTTCGTCCACTTCCGCGCCATACGGGGCGAAGGTCATCGCGTTCTGGTCGAAGGCCAGCGCGTCGAGTTCTCGGTAATGAACCGCGACAAAGGATTGCAAGCCGAAGATGTCATAGCTGCGTTGCCGCGCCGCTGAACCATCTGTAACACCTGAAAAAACCCGCGCCTCTTAGGAGTACGCGGGTTTTTTATGGACAAAAAACAGGTGGACTCAATAATGCGGCGGCGGCGCATCTTCTTCGAATGTGTCGAACTGGCTGCCCATTTCTTCCTGACGCTTGAGCAGAGCCGCCATTTGTAACTGAAGGCGCTCGACGACTCGCTGCTGACTGACAAGTACATCATTGAGCGATTGAATGGTGTCGTCCTGGAAGGCCTGACGACTTTCCAGTTCGTTAATTCGTTGTTCAAGGCTCATGCCTGATCCTCCTCAAAACGAAAGCCATGGGTCAACACTTGGCGCAATCGACGCTGAATGGCCAATAACGCTTCGCCAGTATAGGGCTGCGCCGGGTGCTTGCCCCAAACGGGCGCTGGCCATGCCGCATCATTGCGAAAGCGCACGATGACGTGCATGTGCAGTTGACTGACAACATTACCCAACGCCCCAACATTGAGCTTGTCGGCATTGAATGCCTCACTGAGTAGTTGCGCCAGGGAATTGGTTTCCTGCCACAACTGCAATTGATCGGCAGGCTCCAGCTGAAACAACTCACTGATACCCGGCCGGCGCGGCACAAGAATGAACCATGGGTAGTTAGAATCGTTGGATAACAACAAACGGCACAGGGGAAAATCTCCGATGGCCACAGTATCTTGCACAAGGCGCGGATCTAAAATGAACACCGCCGAACTCCTGATCAATCGGTTGATTTTTAGCTCATTCTTTAAAATCGCAGAGCTCATGGCAATAGGGCTCAGGATACGCGGGAATGGGCTATGGTTCATCGGCTAATCAGCGATCAACAATCTGCAGACAGCGCAGGACAATCCGACGTCGCGCCTCAGCCAGCAAAACCACGCGGCGCACCAGCACGGTACGCGCTAACGTATTTTGCACCGTTATGGCTCAATTTCCTGGCTAGCGCAAAAGTCCTGATGGGTTATCAGCGGTTGCGCCCATCACGGCTGTAAATCCACCAGAATGCAATGCGGTCATGTCCTTGCAACGAAACCGCCACTCAGTTGCCGTCTAGACGCTTTATGATCAAGGACAAACGCCCGACATCAAGCACCAACGTAACCCAACGCACCAAAACGACTCACATAGTCACCACGGCAGTGCTACCTCATCCGCGATTTACCCAATTTCCCCCGCTGATGGGTAACGGTTTAGGTTTTTTTTCACGCCAACGCCCCCTATGTGAAATTTTCATGGGAGAAATATGCAGATAAAAATCGTTCAAAACCAACGACTTAGAAAATACTTCTACGAGCGGATTGACCAGATGTGAAAAAAAAGTAAATGCTTACGAACTTTGTGCACGGTTGTTGCTATGACTCACATAAGAGTTTGCAGAGCCGGTTGCACTAAAGGGGTGGCTTTGGAAACAAAAGAAAACGGAAGCGCGGGATGCAGGGAATGTTTGAACGGCCACCCATAGACTGTTTACACCTATGCTTAAGCCCTTCAAAAAATGCTGTTGTAGTTGCGGGACTTGATAGCGGGGGTACCGCATATGCGACATGAACAACCTACATTTGCGACATGGCCGTAAAGATAACGAAAGGATAGGTTCGTAACTATCGCCAACATTGTCAGCGTGATATAAATTCGCGCCGACACAAAAGAAAGAGCCTCCCAGATAAAAAAACAGGTGGGATGGCGGTAACTCTTCTTAAAAAACCAAAGGAGCAAATCACGATGAGAGTGATGAAGTGGAGCGCAATTGCCTTAGCAGTTACTGCGGGTATGACTCAATTGGCATCGGCAGCAGCCTTTGTTACTGACCAGGCTGATGCGAAGGGTTTTGTCGAAGATACAACGCTGAACCTGCTGCTGCGGAGTTATTACTTCAACCGCGACAACAAAAACGACAGCCATGACTCTATTGACTGGACTAACGGCATCAAGGCCAACCTGAGCTCCGGCTTCACTCAAGGTATTGTCGGTTTCGGTGTTGACGCTTTCGGTTACCTCGCGGTCAGAACCGACGGTGGTGATGGCACCACTGGCAGTAACAACATGGCCGTGGGTACTAAGTCTAACGGCGACCCAAAAGCTCAAGACAGCATGGGTAAAGCTGGCGCAGCGCTGAAAGTTCGCATCTCGAAAACCATGCTGGAAATCGGTCAGCAACAACCGACCACTTCCCCGGTATTCGCAATTGGCGGCTCGCGCATCTTGCCGCAAACAGCTACCGGTATCTCCCTGCAAAGCAGCGAGATCAAGGGCCTCGACTTAGAAGCAGGTCACTTCACCTCGGCATCCAGCGAAAGCCAGATGAACGCCGACGGCAGATTGACCACCGCTTATGCCCTCAATACTATTGACGCCAAGTCGATGGATTACGTTGGCGGCAAATACGCGATCACCGACAGCCTGACGGCTTCGTTGTACGGCGGCAAGCTGGAAGACGTATGGAACCAGTACTACGTCAACTTGAACTACACCCTGCCACTGGCCGATACCCAGTCGTTGGCGTTTGACTTCAACTACTACAACACCAAAGACACCGGCAAAGCGCTCGCAGGCGACATCACCAACAACGCGTTCTCGCTGAGCGCTGCGTACTCGTTCCTGACTGCGCACACCGTAACCCTGGCCTTCCAGAAAATTAACGGCAACACGCCGTTTGACTACGTCGGTGTAGGTGACAACGGCCGCGGTGCGGATTCGATCTTCCTCGCCAACTCCATTCAATATTCCGACTTTAACGGCCCGGGTGAAAAATCGGCTCAGGCTCGTTACGACATCAACATGGCAAGCTTCGGTGTTCCAGGTCTGACGTTCATGACCCGTTACATCTACGGTTGGGATATCGACAACACCAAGATCAACCCGGATAACCCTGCTTACGGCGGTTACGCCAACGCTGCAACCGACGCGAAACACCACGAGACCAACCTCGAAGCCAAGTACGTTGTTCAGACTGGCCCAGCGAAGAATCTCTCGTTCCGTATCCGTCAAGCGTGGCACACTGCCGATGCTGAACAGCTCGACGGCGACCACAAAGAGTTCCGCCTGATCGTCGACTACCCGATTTCGATCCTGTAATCGCAGTCAGTCTTCGTTTCAAAAAAACCCGGCTGATGCCGGGTTTTTTTATGGGATAAAACCCCGAATCACCGATTTTGCTGCACCGCCCTGCCCTGTACGCGACCGGATCACCACCGTACAATGCCGGGTCATTTCTAGTCTCAGCAACCGACA
Organism: Pseudomonas sp.; assembly: GCF_028293835.1. Taxonomy (GTDB): domain Bacteria; phylum Pseudomonadota; class Gammaproteobacteria; order Pseudomonadales; family Pseudomonadaceae; genus Aquipseudomonas. The sequence goes on along the minus strand of NZ_JAQGNX010000139.1, from coordinate 4,186 downwards.
ACGGCCTACCATGCGCACCAGTCAATATTTGCTCGCCACACAGAAAGAAACGCCTTCCGATGCGGTCGTCGTCAGCCACCAGCTAATGCTGCGTGCTGGCATGATTCGCAAACTTGCTTCAGGCCTTTATACCTGGCTCCCCATGGGTTTGCGTGTATTGCGCAAGGTCGAAGCCGTCGTTCGCGAAGAAATGAACGCTGCGGGCGCGCTTGAAGTGTTGATGCCTGGCATTCAGCCCGCAGAGCTTTGGCAGGAATCCGGCCGCTGGGAGCAATACGGCCCGGAATTGCTGCGCATGAAAGACCGACATGATCGTGAATTCTGCGCGGGTCCAACCCACGAAGAGGTCATCACCGATCTGGCGCGCAACGAGCTGAATAGCTATAAGCAGCTGCCGATCAACATGTATCAGATCCAGACCAAATTCCGCGACGAAATCCGTCCTCGCTTTGGCTTGATGCGTGGCCGCGAATTCATCATGAAAGATGCGTACTCGTTCCATGTCGACCAGGCTTCATTGCAAGCCACCTACGACCGCATGCACCAGGCGTACTGCAACGTGTTCACTCGCCTGGGCCTGAATTTTCGCCCGGTAGAGGCCGACAACGGCTCCATTGGCGGCGCGGGGTCCCATGAGTTCCACGTACTGGCCGATTCCGGTGAAGACGACATCGCTTTCAGCGACAGCTCGGATTACGCCGCCAATATAGAGAAGGCCGAGGCCGTGCCGCGGGAAAAATCGCGCCAGGCACCGACCGAAGAATTGCGCCTGGTGGACACGCCAAATGCCAAGACCATCGCGCAGTTGGTGGAAGGCTTTAATCTGCCTATCGAAAAAACCATCAAGACGCTGGTTGTGCATGCGGCCGAAGAAGGCAAATTGATTGCGCTGATCATTCGTGGCGACCATGAACTCAATGAAATCAAAGCCGCCAATCTGCCTCAGGTTGCGAGCCCCCTGGTAATGGCGTCCGAAGCCGAACTGCGTGACGCCATTGGCGCCGGTGCCGGCTCCCTTGGTCCGCTGAATCTGCCATTGCCTTGCGTGATTGATCGCTCCGTCGAACTGATGAGCGACTTTGGCATCGGCGCCAACATCGACGACAAACATTACTTCGGCGTTAACTGGGAACGCGACCTACCGGTTCCGGCAGTCGCCGACCTGCGCAATGTGGTTGCTGGCGACCCAAGCCCGGACGGCAACGGCACCCTGGAAATCAAACGCGGTATTGAAGTCGGGCATATCTTCCAGCTCGGGACCAAATACAGCGAAGCCTTGAAGTGCCAGGTACTGGGTGAAAATGGCAAACCCGTTACGCTGACCATGGGCTGCTACGGCATCGGTGTTTCTCGCGTGGTGGCTGCGGCCATTGAGCAGAACAACGACGCTAACGGGATTATCTGGAACGATGCGTTGGCGCCGTTCCAGATTGCCCTGGTGCCATTGCGCTACGAAACAGAACTGGTGCGGGAAGCCACGGACAAACTGTATGGCGAATTGACCGCCGCAGGTTTTGAAGTGCTGCTGGATGATCGCGACAAGAAGACCAGCCCCGGCAACAAGTTTGCGGACATGGAACTGGTCGGTATTCCACACCGCATCGTGGTCAGTGATCGCGGTTTGGCCGAAGGCAACCTTGAATACAAGAGCCGTACCGAAGCCACGCCACAAGCGTTGCCGGTTGCCGACGTACTGTCCTTTCTTCAGGCCCGTATCCGCCGATAAACCCAATGGCGCGCACGCCAAAAACGTGCGCGCCTCTGTTTATTAGCGCACGACGAGGCGAGACACGCCCTTTCTGTATCAAGAGATCACATGCTCAAGCGAAGCACTTTAAGCCTCCGCACCGCTGCATTGTGCGGCACCCTGCTTGTCAGCGGCTGCGCCAATCATTTGTCCCAACGCAGCGAACACGAAGAGCGCGTCGAACGGAAACTGCTTGAGCACACGCTGCAAATCGATATCGGCGAGCCCAACCTGCTGGAGCTGCCTCAGCGTCGCGTACGGATTAATGAGCAAAAGACCTTCGAGGTCACGGAATTCGAAGTCACCCGCAATTATGATCGCTACACCCCTTACCAACCCTGGCGCGAATTGTACGAAGTGCCTTTAGGCGCGGTGGCGTTGGTGGCAGGGGTGGGCGCCAATATCGTCAATCTGCTCATGCTTGGCCATCTACCGGGCACGGCGACCAAAGACTGGATCGATTACGGCGTGGCCGGCATCAACCCCTTCATGAATACACAGTCTCACGGCCGAGCCGAACAAAACCTGGCCAGCATCGACGAAGTTCAGCGTGATAAACACACCGAGCACAGCAGCTTGCCGTGGAGCGAACGCCCGGTGGAAGTTAGATCGGGCGGGCAAACGTTCAATCTGACGACTGATCAGAACGGCGTATTACGCCTGAACTTGCTCGACACTCCGTTTGCCGAGCAAGACCTGACGCGTGTTACACGCTTGCAGATCAATGTTGAAGACGAGCAAGACAGCGTACGAGCCGACGCCTCACTTCCTGTCAGCACGTCGTTACGGGGCAAGCTGCTCGAAGCTCATGCGCTGATTTATGATGACCTCGAAGAGGACGGCGTCAGCCAATGGGTGCACCGGGTCAAGCGTCTTTCAGAACTGGGCCTTGAAGAAGAAGCCAGTGAACTGGAACAAAGCCTGATTGAACTGACCCACAATGATCCAGAACTTCAAAAGCAATTCGTCAAGTCATTGACCCGGGATGCTGGCCGCTTGGTGGCGGATCCACACGCTGAAGATTAAAGCGTGAACAGCTCCAATTGCTCATGAGCGCCGCGCAGGTCCAGCAAGCGCACACCAATCCCCAGCAGTCGTACCGGCTTGCTGCCACGCGCGAACGCCTGGGTCAGCAACTGCTCGAAACTCTCAAGACTGCGCCCCGCGCCGGACTGCTCCAGGGTGGTCTGGGTGAAATCATGAAATTTCACTTTAACGAAGGGTTTACCGGCCCTGTAGCTGTCGCCGATACGCTCCATCCGTCCGGCGAGCGTTTCGAGGAGATCCGGAAGCTTTACCAGGCAACTGGCCAAGTCAGGTAAATCAGTGTCGTACGTATTTTCGACACTCACTGATTGGCGTCGGCTGTCGTTCTGTACCGGCCGATCATCCATGCCTCGCGCTAGATTCCACAACCGCTCACCAAAAGTGCCAAATTCGCGCACCAACGCTAATTTATTCCACTCGCGCAGATCGGTGCAGCTGACGATACCCAATCGGCCCATTTTGTCGGCGGTCACCTTGCCTACGCCGTGTAGCTTGGTCACTGGTAACGTGGCGACAAAGTCCTCCACCTGATCTGGAGTAATCACAAAAAGCCCGTTGGGCTTTTTCCAGTCACTGGCGATTTTTGCCAGAAATTTATTAGGCGCGACGCCAGCCGACACTGTGATATGCAACTGATTGGACACCCGACGACGGATGTCCTGAGCGATTCTCGTCGCACTTCCCGCGAAGAGGCTGCTCTCAGAGACATCCAGAAAGGCTTCGTCCAAAGACAAAGGTTCGATCAAATCCGTGTAATCACGGAAGATCGTCTGAATTTCCCGGGACGCTTCTTTATAAGCATCCATGCGGGGCTTGACGATGGTCAAGTCGGGGCACAGTTTCAGTGCGTGCCGGGAGGACATAGCTGAACGCACGCCGTAAGCCCGCGCTTCATAGTTGCAGGTCGCAACCACCCCTCGACGATCCGCCGACCCGCCAACGGCCAGCGGTTTACCAGCCAACCGAGGATCGTCGCGCATTTCGATCGCTGCATAGAAGCAATCACAGTCGACATGGATGATTTTGCGCTGCGTCATGGGGATGCGGTTTGGCATGCTAAGGGTCTGGCAGTATCTCATTGCCGTAGGACGCTGGCATCCCCGATGCCACCAACGACGTGCGAAAGGTCATAAAAAAGCCTGCGGATACGCCTGCCAAGGCCGAGCCACAAGCCTTAAGTCCACCCCCCCGCCCAATCCGTCAGAGCTAAGCGATTGAAGGAAAAGCGTTTTTTTGTAATTAACCATTGACAGCCCGGCGTTCCACTGTAGAATGCCGACACACAGACGCGGGATGGAGCAGTCTGGTAGCTCGTCGGGCTCATAACCCGAAGGTCGTCGGTTCAAATCCGGCTCCCGCAACCAAACATCAAAAAAGGCTACTCGAAAGAGT
>NZ_JAQGNX010000138.1 GCF_028293835.1 Pseudomonas sp. | reverse complement strand
AGCGCGGTGATCGATGGCAGATGGCGTTTGTTAAGCATGGTCTGGCCTTTGGTTTTTTCTACACTGCCAGGTCACGCGCGAAGGGCAGTATGACTAAACGGAATGATATCTCGCCTAATGGTCGTTTGTTCCCGCGTCTCAGGCCAGCTATTAGTAGAGCCTGACGCTTTAGCCGCTTTTGTTTGTGCTCCCTATTTCGGCTTTTTCATTTATAGAAACCAGGAGAAACCATGATTACCGACTTGCTCAACCGTCTCGGTGTCGATGCCGCGCTGTATCAAAATGGCACCCAAGCCGTGCACACACCTGTTGATGGCAGCCAAGTGGCTAGCGTGCATTGGGAAGGGCGGGCGGAAGTGGAGCAGCATGTTACCCGTGCTGAAAACGCTTTCCAGGCCTGGCGCAAAGTCCCGGCCCCGCGCCGTGGTGAGCTGATTCGTCTGTTCGGCGAAGCCCTGCGCAAGTACAAGGCCGACCTGGGCGAGTTGGTGTCATGGGAAGCGGGCAAGATCACCCAGGAAGGCTTGGGTGAAGTGCAAGAAATGATCGATATCTGCGATTTCGCTGTCGGCTTGTCGCGCCAGTTGTACGGTTTGACCATCGCTTCCGAGCGTCCTGGTCACCACATGCGCGAAACCTGGCACCCTCTGGGCGTTGTTGGCGTAATCAGCGCGTTCAACTTCCCGGTTGCCGTGTGGGCCTGGAACACCACGTTGGCGTTGGTCTGCGGTAATGCGGTGATCTGGAAGCCGTCGGAAAAAACGCCGCTGACTGCGTTGGCCTGTCAGGCACTGTTCGAGGGCGTGTTGAAAAACTTCCCGGACGCTCCGCCTTACCTGAGCCAAGTCGTGATCGGCGGCCGTGAAGCGGGCGAAGCCTTGGTTGATGATCCGCGTGTAGCGTTGATCAGCGCCACCGGCAGCACCCGCATGGGTGCCGAAGTCGCACCGAAGATCGCCGCTCGTTTTGCCCGCAGCATTCTGGAGTTGGGCGGCAACAACGCGATGATCCTCGGCCCAAGCGCTGACCTGGATCTGGCCGTGCGCGCCATTCTGTTTAGCGCAGTCGGTACAGCCGGTCAGCGTTGCACCAGTTTGCGTCGTCTGATTGCTCATGAATCGGTCAAAGCCGAAATCGTCAGCCGTTTGAAAACCGCTTACGCCAAAGTGCGTATCGGCCATCCGCTGGAAGGCAATCTGGTCGGCCCGTTGATTGATAAGGGCGCTTACGAAAACATGCAGGACGCGCTTGAACAGGCATTGAGCGAAGGCGGCCGGGTATTCGGCGGTAAGCGCGTGTTGGCTGAAGAACTCCCGAACGCTTACTACGTGACCCCAGCCATCGTTGAAATGCCTGAGCAAAGCGACGTGGTCTGCACTGAGACGTTCGCCCCGATCCTGTACGTGGTGGGCTACGAAGATTTCGCTGAAGCCGTGCGCCTGAACAACGCTGTGCCACAAGGCCTGTCGTCGTGTATTTTCACTACCGACGTGCGTGAAGCTGAGCAATTTATCTCGGCGCTGGGCAGTGATTGCGGGATCGCCAACGTTAACATCGGCCCAAGCGGTGCTGAAATCGGCGGTGCTTTTGGCGGTGAGAAAGAAACCGGCGGCGGCCGTGAATCGGGCTCCGATTCGTGGCGCGGTTACATGCGTCGCCAAACCGCGACCGTGAACTATTCCCTTGAATTGCCGCTGGCTCAAGGGATTACCTTCGACTGATAGGCCCCTCTCGCCAACAAGTCGGCTCCTACAGGATGAACGCAATCTGTAGGAGCCAACTTGTTGGCGAAGCGTTAGACCAGGCAACGCAACAATTAGGCTATAAATCTTTCCGGGGTCTTGCGATGCCGCTACGCGACGAATGTCTGTGGGAAAAGTTGACACCGCAACGGCCTGATGCCGAGGCGCTGAAAGGAGAGGTAACGGTCGATGTCTGCGTGATTGGCGCGGGCATTACCGGTTTGTCGGCAGCGATTCACCTGCTGGAGCAGGGCAAAACCGTCGCCGTGCTTGAGGCCCATCGCACCGGCCAGGGCGGGTCTGGACGCAACGTCGGACTGGTCAATGCCGGGCTGTGGATCCCGCCAGACGACATCGAAGCAGGCTTCGGCAAACAGGTCGGCAGTCAGCTCAACCAAATGCTTGGCGCCGCACCGTCGCTGGTGTTCAGCCTGATCGACAAGTACAACATCGATTGTCAATTGCGCCGCGAAGGCACGTTGCACATGGCCCACAACGCCCGTGGCGAAGCGGATCTGCGCAGTCGTGAAGAGCAATGGAAACGCCGCGGTGCGCCCGTTGAATTGCTCACCGGCAAAGCTTGTCAAGACGCCACCGGCACGCAGAAAATCTCCTCGGCATTACTCGACCGTCGCGCCGGTACATTCAACCCAATGGCCTATACCAGTGGGCTGGCCAAGGCCGTGGTCGGTCTTGGCGGTCAGGTGTTTGACCATTCGCCGGTGACCCGTCTCGAACGTCAGGGTGATCGCTGGTGTGTGATTACCGAACACGGCGCAGTGCTGGCTGAGAAGGTGGTGATCGCTTCCAATGCCTATACCCAAGGCGAATGGACCGAACTGCGGCGCAATTTTTTCCCCGGTTATTACTACCAGGTCGCCTCGGCACCATTGACCGAAGACGCCGCACAACAAATTCTGCCGGGTGGGCAGGGATCCTGGGACACGCGTCAGGTATTGAGCAGCATTCGTCGCGACGCTGACGGTCGTCTGTTGTTGGGCAGCTTGGGCAACGGCAATCAAAAACCAGCCTGGTTCCTCAAAGCCTGGGCCGATCGCGTCCAGCAGCACTACTTCCCGTACCTGAAACCGGTGGAGTGGGAATGCACGTGGACGGGCACCATTGCTTTTACCCCCGATCACTTATTGCGCCTATTTGAGCCGGCGCCAGGCTTGGTTGCGGTCACGGGTTACAACGGCCGAGGGAACACCACGGGGACTGTCGTCGGCAAAGCGTTCGCTGATTACCTGTGCCATGGCAACCCTGAAGCGCTACCGGTGCCTTTCGCACCGATGAATCCGTTGGTTGGCGTAGGGCTACGCAGTGCTATGTACGAAGCGGGCTTTTCGCTGTATCACGCGGGCCAGTGCTTGCGCATCGTGATTTAACGCAATTTTTTTGCGCGGCTTGAGGCGCATTTATCGCGCACCCACTACCCTGAGATGGTGCATCCCGTAGCGGTCGCGCACCTTAGGTGTGCAGTTCGGTGACGCATACTGTTACAGTCGGGTTGCACGCCCTTGTATGCATAGGTTGCTATGTTTCTGTGCATGGGTTGCACTTTCCTGTTTCAGGGTTGCACCTGGTGCGGTTTAGACAGGTTGCACGCGCAGTAAAATAGGCTTCAAAAGGTCGGTTCGTAACAAAATAGAGAGTTTTTACATAATAAAAAACCTATGGCACGCCACTTGCTCTGAGCTTGTAGCTAAATCAAAGCTTGTAGCTAAATCAAAGCTTCCGCTGAAGTTGCTGTGCTAACTAAAAAAACCTCAGGAGCACCATCACATGTCGCAGACGTTCTACAAGAAAGGTTTTCTGGCACTCGCAGTCGCTACTGCGCTGGGTGCTGCGTCGTTCGCTCAGGCAGATATCAAGTTTGGGGTCGCAGGTCCAATGACCGGTGCCAACGCATCGTTCGGCGAGCAGTACATGAAAGGCGCACAGGCTGCAGCCGATGCGATCAACAAGGCGGGCGGCGTCAACGGTGAGCAAATCGTTCTGGTCAAGGGCGACGACGCCTGCGAACCAAAACAAGCCGTTTCCGTGGCCAACAAAATGGTCCAGGACAAGGTTGCCGGCGTCGTCGGTCACTTCTGCTCTTCGTCGACCATTCCTGCGTCTGAGGTCTATGCCGACGCTGGCATCCTCGCCATTACCCCGGGTTCCACCAACCCAGCGGTGACCGAGCGCGGTCTGCCCGCGATGATGCGCATGTGCGGTCGCGACGACCAGCAAGGTATCGTTGCGGGTAACTACATCGTCGACGTTCTCAAAGGCAAGAAAGTCGCGGTCATCAACGACAAAGACACCTATGGCAAAGGCCTGGCGGACGCCACTGCCAAGCAGTTGACCTCACGTGGCGTCAAGCCCGTGCTGGAAGAAGGTCTGACCCGTGGCGAGAAAGACTACAGCGCCCTGGTCACCAAGATCCGTGCGGCCGGTGCTGACGTTGTTTACTTCGGCGGCCTGCACCCGGAAGCGGGTCCTTTGGTTCACCAGCTGCGTACTGAAGGCCTGAAAGACGTCAAGTTCATGTCCGATGACGGCATCGTGACCGACGAAATGGTCGCCACTGCTGGCGGCGCTCCGTACGTCGACGGCGTGTACATGACTTTCGGTGCTGACCCGCGCCTGATTCCAGACAGCAAGGCTGTCGTGGAAGAGTTCAAAAAGGCCGGCTACGAGCCTGAAGGCTACACCCTGTACGCTTACGCCTCGGTTCAAGCCCTGGCTGCCGGCTTCAACGGTGCCAAGTCAAACAAAGGCGAAGATGCTGCCAAGTGGCTGAAAGCGAACAAGGTCCAAACCGTCATGGGCACCAAAGAGTGGGATTCGAAGGGTGACCTGAAAATCTCCGACTACGTGGTGTATCAGTGGGATGCCGCTGGCAAATACCACCAGTTGGAAAAGCAGAAGTGAGATAGGCGCTCTGCCTGACCTGCGCCTTGCGAGTTGATCGCAAGGCGCAGGCCTCGCGCTGGTAATGGGCTGTGCAACCCTGCCGACCCGGTATTTTCTTCTGCGCCACATGACCCCCGGCCAGATGCGTCTCACAAGGACTCATCAAACTCGGGTTCGCGGTGGCCTCTCAAGTTCGTGAGAGTGCGTGATGGACGGTATTTTCCTGCAACAAGTTATCAATGGTCTGACCCTCGGGTCGGTCTACGGCCTGATCGCCATCGGCTACACAATGGTCTACGGCATCATCGGCATGATCAACTTCGCCCACGGCGAGGTGTACATGATCTCCGCTTATCTGGCGGCAATCACGCTGGCCCTCCTGACGTACTTCGGTGTTGAATCCTTTCCGCTGTTGATCTTCGGAACCTTGCTGTTCACCGTGTTCGTGACCGGTGCCTATGGCTGGGTCATCGAGCGCATCGCTTACAAACCGCTGCGTAACTCCACCCGACTGGCACCGCTGATCAGTGCTATCGGCGTTTCGCTGATTCTGCAGAACTACGCGCAGATTGCTCAGGGCTCACGGCAACAGGGTATTCCAACCTTGCTGAGCGGTGCCTGGAGAATCGAGTTCGGCACAGGCTTCGTGCAGATCACCTACACCAAGATCTTCATTCTGGTCGCCGCATTTGCCGGGATGGCGGTGCTGACCTACATCATCAAATTCACCAAGCTGGGGCGCATGTGTCGCGCGACCCAACAAGACCGCAAGATGGCCTCGATCCTCGGCATCAACACTGACCGGGTGATTTCCTATGTGTTCATCATCGGTGCCGCCATGGCTGCACTGGCAGGTGTGTTGATCACCTTGAACTACGGCACGTTCGACTTCTCCGCAGGCTTCGTGATCGGCATCAAGGCTTTCACCGCCGCGGTACTCGGCGGCATCGGTTCACTGCCTGGCGCCATGCTTGGCGGGATCATCCTCGGGATCTCCGAGTCGCTGTTCTCTGGCGTGATCAACTCTGACTATAAGGACGTCTTCAGCTTCTCGCTGTTGGTACTGATCCTGATTTTCCGTCCTCAAGGCCTGTTGGGTCGCCCACTCGTGGCGAAGGTATAAGTATGTCCGCAGCCAA
>NZ_JAQGNX010000124.1 GCF_028293835.1 Pseudomonas sp. | reverse complement strand
TCAGGATATAAGACATGTCAAAATCGATAAGCGATCTTCCATGGCTGGTGCAACCGCCTGCTGATTTTTCCGTTAAATGTCGTGAACTTAAGCTTGATACTCCTGACCTGGGGCGCAGGATTCAAGCGCTGGCCAATTGCGCGATGGACGGAAATCATCTTCAGAAACTGGCAAGTTCTATTTATAAATTACAAGCCGCCGGCGCCTCGCTTGAGCCATTGACGCAGATACGCCTGGGCATTCTGGGCAATGGAACCCAGGATTTTGTTGCGCCCGCGCTTATGGCCAGCGCGGCGCGGCACGGGCTGGCGCTTAAAACGGTCAAAGGCGAATATGACCAGGTATTGCAAGATGCGACTGACGAACATTCAGCGATAAATACCTTCCGTCCGCATGCGGTTCTGATCGCCGTCGATTACCGGGCGTTGCCCTGGCAGCCGACGCCGGGCGATGCGGCAACAGCGATGGCCAACGTGGAAATGGCCTTGAATTATCTGCAGAGCGTGCGCAGTGCTGTGCATCGTAACGGCGGCGGGCTGTGCATCATGCAAACCTTGGCTCCGTCGCCCGAAAGCCTGTTTGGCAGCTATGACCGTCGCGTTCCTGGCACGATGCGTTGGCTGATAGACGAACTGAACCGGCGTATCGTCGATGCCCTGTCGAAAACCGAAGACCTGTTGTTCGATGTGGCGCATTTGGCGGCCATAGCTGGGCTTGACGCCTGGCATTCACCGTCCGAATGGAATATGGCGAAATTGCCATTTGGCAGTGAGTTTCTGCCGCTTTACGCCGACCACATGGTGCGTATCCTCGCGGCTTTGCGCGGCCGCAGCCGCCGCTGTCTTATCCTTGACCTCGACAATACGGTTTGGGGCGGCATCATCGGTGATGATGGGCTTGAAGGCATTAAAATCGCACAGGGCGACGCTGTCGGTGAGGCGCATCTGGCCGTGCAGCGCATGGCCCTTGCTCTTCGTGAGCGCGGCATTGTTTTGGCTGTGTCTTCAAAAAATACCGACGAAATTGCCCGACGGCCTTTTCAAGAGCATCCCGAAATGCTTTTGCGCGAGGAGCATTTCGCTGTGTTTCAGGCTAACTGGCAGGACAAGGCCACCAACATCAAAGCGATCGCGCAGGAATTATCCCTGGGGCTCGACGCCATGGTTTTTCTTGATGACAACCCTGTGGAACGGGGACTTATCAGGCAAATCCTTCCTGAAGTTGCGGTTCCGGAGCTGGATGAAGACCCCGCTTCATATGCGCGCACACTGGCTGCGGCAGGTTATTTTGAAACGGTCGCGTTTTCTGAAGAAGATCGCAAGCGTGCAGCGCTTTATCAGGAAAATGCGCGCCGCATTACGTTGCAACAGCAGGCAGGGGATGTTGACGCCTATCTGGCGTCTCTGGACATGGAAATTGTATTCAAGCCGTTTGACGCCACGGGGCGCTCGCGGATCTCGCAGCTGATCAACAAATCCAACCAATACAATCTGACCACGCGCCGTTACACCGAAGCCGATGTGTTGGAGGCGGAACATGCGCCCGACACGTTCACGCGGCAGGTTCGCCTGATCGACCGGTTTGGCGACAACGGCATGATTAGCGTCATCATCTGCAAGCCGTCAGCGCCTGACACGTGGAAAATTGATACCTGGTTAATGAGCTGCAGGGTGCTTGGGCGTCAGGTAGAAGAAAGTGTTCTGCTGGAGATCATGGGGCAGGCGCGCAAGCGCGGCATCACCCGTCTGGTAGGGGAGTTTATCCCCACTGAGCGCAACATGATGGTGCAAAAACATTATCAGAAGCTGGGGTTCGATCTGGCGATGGAAGACACAAACGGTGCAACTCTCTGGGAGATACGTACCGATATCGATAAATCGGCTCCGCCGATGCGAGTCAGGCATGAAGCAACGTAGTGATCCACACCCTAAACAGGCGGCGCAGGCCCATGGAAGACTATCCAAATAATGGTAACGATACCGTACTCCCGAAACGGGATTTATTTGTTATTCCGCTCATAGTTTTCTTAACGCTTGTTTGTCTTCTGGGCGCAAGCGAACTGCTTGCGCAGTACTTCTACCCGACGCAGCCTCTAGATGCCTGTCAGATTCCGGATGACACCATGGGCACGCGCTTCAAACCCGATTGCACATCGACAACCAAGGCCCCTGAAGGGCCGTGGGTCACGAACCACTACAACGATTGTGGTTCCAGATCTGCAACTTCTTGCGCGGCGAAGCCCGAAGGGACATTACGTATCGTGGCCTTTGGCTCGTCCTTGACACAAGGCTATATAGTACCGTTTGAACAGATTTACCCGGTTCGCGTAGGCACCGCCCTAGAGACGTTATGTCATCGTTCCATCGATATCCAAGACGTTGCCAGTATTGGGTATAACTGGAACCGTGCGAAACTCGATTTCAACCAAGCGCTCAAACTCGATCCCGATGTTTTGATCACAAGTATCGTTCCATTCGATCTTGAGAAAGACCCTGAAGATTTCGAGCAAGTAAGTTCCGCACCTGCATCACCGCCGCCTCCACCGCCTCTCATTAACCGTATCTATGTCGCCATTAAGCAACAGGCGAGATCTGCTTATGTCGCGCAATATTTTTACTTCAAGAATGCCAAAGCATTCACTGACCTTTATCTACTTTACGGCGAGAAGGCGGATTTCCTACGTACGCCTTTTACGCCGTTTTGGCAAAAACGACTTGATACTTATGAAAAGCTTTTAACGGACATGGCAGATCAGGCACAGGCTGCCAATATTCCCCTCATATTGGTTTATGTGCCGCAGCGCGCCCAGGTCGCGATGCTGAGTGGTACGCCAACACCTCCTGGCGTGGACCCATGGGCTTTTAGCAAGGCAATCGGTGACATAGCAACGCGTCACGGCATTATCTATGTGAATACCAGCGACGATTTCAGTCGTCTGAAAAACGCTGCTGACCTTTATTACCCTGTTGATGGTCACCCCTCCGGAGCTGGCCATGCTGTTATAGCCGATGCCGTCGTATCGCGGCTAATCAACATGTCGGACAGTAAATTTGCGGGTTGCGCCTCGCCGTCTTCCATTGCCTCCCTTCAGCAAAGGACCGCTCTATGAATGTGCCGTCGTTTGAATTTCTAGGCTTTGCGGCTATCGCTGCTGTGGCTTTCAATCTTTTCCGAGTTGCAGCGTGGCGGCAGGTGGTTTTGTTAGCCGCCAATATCATTTTTTTCGCCAGCCAAATGCAAAGCATTGTTTCGTGCGTTCCGTTTCTATTGTTCCTCGTTTTCGGATTTGTCTTGATGCGCCTCGCCCAAAAAACAGCGGAGGATAACAATCGTTTGCTGTTCGTAACCTCATTGGTCGCGCTTGTTCTAGTGTTCGCGTGGCTTAAGAAATACGGATTCTTTCCGTCACAGGCCTTTCTTTCCTTTCCCTATGCCACGATTGGGTTGTCCTATGTTTTTTTCCGGGTGTTGCATCTGGTCATCGATGCCCGTGGCGGCACGCTGCCTTCAATCACGCCGTTAGGCTATGCCAACTACACGCTCAATTTCACGGCGTTGATTTCCGGCCCGATTCAGCTCTATCCAGACTACAAAGACCAGACTGACAAGCTTTCCCGTCCGAATGTTGTGATTATCGGACGTGCCCTCGAGCGTATCGTTACTGGTTTTTTGAAGGTGTTTGTCCTTTCACATATTCTCCACGACATGCAAGGACAGGCGCTGAGTCTGCTTCCGGAAACGATGGGGATGTGGGGGCTAGTTGCCCAAGGAATGATAGTAGCGGTCAGTTATCCGCTGTTTCTATATTGCAACTTTTCTGGTTATACCGATGTGGTGATAGGCGTGGGGTATTTTTTTGGCCTCAAGTTACCGGAGAACTTCAACAATCCCTTTATCGCTGAAAACTTCATAAATTTCTGGGGACGTTGGCACATGTCTCTGTCGAACTGGCTGAAGACTTATGTGTATTACACGCTGCTGCTGAAGCTAATGGAACGATTCCCGGCCCGTGCCGTTGAGCCCTTTCTTGGTGTAATTGCGTTTTTCGTAACGTTCTTCCTCGTCGGTATTTGGCACGGGCAAACATCAGAATTCGTGATGTTCGGCATCCTTCAGGGCGGCGGGGTAGCCGTTAACAAGCTCTATCAAATCCAAATGGCGCAGCGCTTGGGCAAGAAAAATTACAAGGCACTGTGCGCACAACCGCTTTATGTGATCGCAGCCCGTGGCCTGACCTTCACCTGGTTCACTTTTACGTTGTTCTGGTTTTGGTCGAACTGGGAGCAGATCGGGGCGTTTTATGCGTCGCTGGGCTGGGTGGGCACCCTTCTGATGTGGGGAGCCGTATGGGCGGGTGCTTCTGCGGTTATCGAAATTGTCCGCAACATGTGGCAATGGGCTCTATTGGTTAAAGCGGGAGATACCTCAGTTGTCAGGTCTCGGTATACACGTACCGTTTGTGTCACGATCTTCGCGACGCTGACAACGGTGTTTATCCTGCTCAGCAATTCTCCCGCGCCTGATATCGTCTACAAAACGTTTTGAGTGTCCGTCAGGCATTCAACGCAGCAGACCGTTCACAACGGTCGCAGCTATCTGCGCTTGCAAAGCCTGCCCTTTTGCCGTGAGATGAACCCGATCACTGGCAAAGTAAGGTGGCGGATAGGGGCCAGCCGGCTGATTAAAGGCAGGGATCCTGGCCCAGTCGATAACCGCATCGCATCCAGTCAGCGGCGCACGAATCGCATTATTCACCACGGCAATCGTGCTATTGGTCAGGACGGCACCCGCGCGGATGACGTCGGCGACGCATACGACTTTTGCCCCGGCTTCATGGGCGAGGGCCGCGCCGCGCTTGTAGGTCGCTATGATTTGGTCAGCGGTTTGTCCAGACTGTTGATCGTTATAACCGCCTTGAAGGATCACGATTTTGTTTGCTGCGTGTGATGCTTCAAGGTTTGGCTGTGCAAACTTTTTCCACTGATCGATGGCATATGAAAGCCTGCCCCCGTAAATGGCGGCATTGACCAGCTGAATGTCGTTGCGACCAAGCTGTTTCATCATCTGGTGCGTCCAGCCTTGCTGAAAAGGCGCCCCGGCGCCATCCGAATGACTGTCACCCAGAACGACGATGACGCCGTTGGTTTGTGGAACCATCGCGAAGGTGCTATCAAGTGACGCGTTAAGCGCCGCGCGGGTGGCTGCATCAACGGGCCAGGGGACGACAATGGCCGCAGATATATTCACTAGCCCCGAGCGCTTGTCTCCGCTTTGTCCTAGCGCGCCGCCCGCCAGATGGAAGTTATTCCCGCCCGTGGTGGTCGTAGAGGTGCCCAGCATATCAATCGTCTTGCCGTGCTCATCTGCCGTGCAGACGATCACGGCAGGCGTCTCCGTCGGGACCACTGCTGCGTAAGCATTATTGCCAGCACCGTCGCAGGCCATCGTTCTGGAGCCATAGCGACCAAATTGCAACCCTACGTTTATTCCCGTAACTGCTCCAACCGTGATGAAGGCGGGCGGTATGAAGGCAGAGGTCGCTTCGCCGATGACCGCTATCGTGAAATGATTGGCATCAAGAGCAACACCTGACGGCAGGCTCAGAGAGGTGTTCGCAGGATCCCACTCGCCAGCGCCGCCATGGGAGTCAAACATTATCGCTCTGCTGTTGCCATGCATACGGTCAACGGTAAGGGTTGGGCGCTCAAGCGGCGTGGACTGTAGTGCATCGTTCAGACCGCCGCCTTGATCATTCCATAAGGAAACGCGCGGTGTAACGCCAGAATTGTAGGCCGCATAGGTACGGAGAATATCGGGGGCGACGGTAAAGCGATCAAGAGCCTTTGTATCGAGTGAGCCATCTGGAAGAAAGCTTATCTGTTTGGCCGCATTCGTATCGGACCTTTGCACCGTCAGCGCCGGCCCAGCATAACAACGTGTCAACAGGTGCGTGCCGTAGGCCGTAGGCGTTAGCAACGAAAGTGAAAAGGTGGCCCCCGTCCCTGCGCCAGATGATTTCTCCGACAAGACCGCATCACGGGGTGAGCATGCATGCATGATGGGTTGAGCAATGGAAACTTCGGCCACGCCAGTGTCCGCAGACGTTTTCGAAACAATAACCGTGACACCGCCTGGCAGCGTTATCGTGTCGTTGACCCTATATTCCTTGCCGCCGGACAACGGCTTTGCGTCCGTGACATAAAGCCCTATTACATCCAGCGGCAATTGCTCCGCGATGACAGGCGCAGCAGCCGCCATGACGACAACTGCGCAGAGCATAGCGACCACGCTTAGTTTTTTAACAGGACAAGGCATGGATAACCCAGCAGAAAGTTGGCATGGATAATCAAACAACCACAAGCACCCCGTTTATGGCACCAAGGGTGATTCAGCAGAGCGTAGCTGCTTATTCAATCAAGAAACGGCTAATGGCATTTCGGTTGTTTGACCAACTGAATATGAAGTTCTTTGGATCGCTTAACATCCTGATGCTAAAGCAAAAAACCCCGGCGAAACGGCCGGGGTTTTGATTGCAGAGCGACGATAGCCGCCCATTTTTTCACATTTTATATGCCGTCGGCCGAACCCCTTAAAAATCGAGGTTAGACACCGCCAACGCATTGCTTTCGATGAAGTCGCGGCGAGGTTCCACTGCGTCACCCATGAGGGTGTTGAAGATCTGGTCTGCACCAACAGCGTCTTCAATCGTTACCTTGAGCATACGGCGTACGGCTGGGTCCATGGTGGTTTCCCACAGCTGGTCCGGATTCATTTCGCCAAGACCTTTGTAGCGCTGAATCGTATGACGCTTGGTGCTTTCCGCCATCAACCAGGCGAGCGCTTCTTTGAACTCAGTGACCTGTTTCTTGCGTTCGCCACGTTGGATGTAAGCGCCTTCTTCCAACAAGGTGCTGATTTTTTCGCCGAGGGTAGTCACGGTTTTGTAATCGTTGCTACCAAAGAAGTCGCGGTTGAACGTGATGTAGTTGGACAGCCCGTGAGAGATGAGCTCAACTTCTGGCAGCCACACGTTGCGCTCGCGATCTTCACGCAGGCTCGCTTTGTAGACCAGCCCCGACTTCTCGCCAACCCGCAGACGCGCGTCAAACAAAGCCAGCCAAGCTTGCATGCCTTCGTGGTCAGACAGTTGCTCAAGTGAAATCGGTGGCAAGTAAACGAAATGCTCGGTCAACTCCTGAGGATACAAACGCGACAGGCGCTTGAGGGTCTTCATGACCATGCGGAATTCGTTAACCAGGCGCTCCAGCGCCTCGCCTGAAATACCCGGTGCCGATTCGTTGAGGTGCAAGCTGGCGTCTTCAAGGGCCGACTGTGTCATGTATTCTTCCATGGCTTCGTCGTCTTTGATGTACTGCTCTTGCTTGCCTTTCTTCACCTTGTACAGCGGTGGCTGAGCGATGTAGATGTAACCGCGCTCGATCAGCTCCGGCAGTTGACGGAAGAAGAAGGTCAACAACAGGGTTCGGATGTGCGAACCGTCAACGTCAGCATCGGTCATGATGATGATGTTGTGGTACCGCAGCTTGGCGATGTTGTATTCGTCACGGCCAATACCGCAGCCCAACGCCGTGATCAACGTGCCCACTTCCTGCGACGAGATCATCTTGTCGAAGCGCGCTTTTTCTACGTTCAGGATTTTGCCTTTAAGCGGCAAAATAGCCTGAGTTCTACGGTTACGTCCCTGCTTGGCGGATCCGCCAGCAGAGTCCCCTTCCACTAAATAAAGTTCGGAAAGAGCAGGGTCTTTCTCTTGGCAGTCCGCGAGTTTGCCTGGCAAACCCGCGATGTCCAAAGCACCTTTACGGCGAGTCATTTCACGCGCTTTTCGCGCCGCTTCACGAGCACGCGCAGCATCAATCATTTTGCCTACAACGGCCCTGGCTTCGCTCGGATTCTCCAGCAGGAAGTCAGAGAAGTGCTTGCCCATCTCTTGTTCAACTGCGGTTTTTACCTCGGAAGAAACCAGCTTGTCTTTGGTCTGCGAGCTGAACTTGGGATCAGGAACCTTGACCGAAATGATTGCTGTCAGGCCTTCGCGTGCATCATCACCGGTAGTGGCGACTTTGTGCTTTTTGGCCAGACCTTCTTGCTCGATGTAAGTGTTCAGGTTACGCGTCAATGCCGAACGGAAACCGACCAGGTGGGTACCACCATCGCGCTGAGGAATGTTGTTGGTGAAGCACAACAGATTCTCGTTAAAGCTGTCATTCCACTGCAGCGCAATTTCGACGCCGATGCCGTCTTCGCGTTGAATGTTAAAGTGGAACACTTGGTTAACCGGAGTCTTGTTGGTGTTCAGATATTCAACGAATGCGCGTAGACCGCCTTCATATTTGAACAACTCTTCCTTACCGCTACGTTCATCCCGTAAAACAATCCCTACACCGGAGTTAAGGAACGACAGCTCACGAATGCGCTTGGCCAGGATGTCCCAGCTGAAATGGATATTTTTGAAGGTAAGATCTGACGGTTTGAAGTGGATTTCAGTACCGGTGGAATCACTCTCGCCAACGATGCGCATGGGTTCCTGAGGAACACCGTGAACATAGGTCTGTTCCCAAACTTTACCGCTACGACGAACCGTCAACAGCAACAGCTCGGACAAGGCGTTCACAACTGAAACGCCTACGCCGTGCAGACCGCCAGAAACCTTATAAGAGTTGTCATCGAATTTACCGCCAGCATGCAGCACGGTCATGATGACCTCGGCTGCCGAAATGCCTTCTTCTTTGTGTACGTCTACCGGAATACCGCGGCCGTTATCGCGCACGGTGATCGATTCGTCCGGGTGGATAACGATGCTGATTTCATCGCAGTGGCCAGCCAAAGCTTCGTCGATCGAGTTATCGACCACCTCGAAAACCATGTGGTGTAAACCGCTGCCATCGTCGGTGTCGCCGATATACATACCGGGACGCTTGCGTACGGCATCTAGCCCTTTCAGCACTTTAATGCTGGAGGAGTCGTACGTTTGATTTTCGCTCATGCATTCACTCCCGGTGGTCGTGGGTCTGGGTGATACGGCCATGTTCCACGTGGAACACAGCGACTGGCGTTTCCGTCTGCCAGCCTTCCCTCAATAATTCTTGATCTACACAGGTGATAAACACCTGGCAGCGTAAGTCTTCTAATAAACGGCAAAGCGCGAGGCGGTGATGCTCATCCAGTTCGGATGGCAAATCATCCACCAGGTATATGCATTGGCCACGCCGAGCCTGGCTGACCAAATGTCCTTGGGCTATGCGCAAGGCGCAGACCACTAGCTTCTGCTGACCGCGGGACAAAATATCCGAAGCATTATGAGCGCCTAACCTTAAGCGCAGATCAGCTCGTTGCGGTCCAGCTTGCGTATGGCCCATCTGTTGATCGCGGTACAGAGACGAGGCGAGCACAGCACTCAGCTCTTTATCCTTATCCCAACCGCGGTAATAACTTAGGGTCAAACCTTCGAGTTCAACTAGCTCACTCAGGGTCTGCTCGAACACCGGTTTAAGTGCCTTGATATAGGCTCTGCGGAATTCGTCAATTTCATCGCTGGCGAGGCACAGTTCTCTGTCCCAAGCGGCTTGCGAAGCGACGTCAAGTGTACCATGCCGGAGCCACGAGTTCCGCTGCCTGAGGGCCTTCTGCAAGCGCTGCCACGTCGACATAAAGCGAGGTTCCACGTGGAACACTCCCCAATCGAGAAATTGACGGCGGATTTTGGGAGCGCCTTCCAACAAGCGGAAGCTGTCTGGGTTGATCAACTGAAGCGGCAACGCCTCAGCCAACTGCGCCGCACTTTTGGCATTCTGGCCATCGATACGAATCTGGAAGTCGCCCTGGCGATCACGGGAAATACCGAGGCTGTTGTGGCCACCTTCCGCCAGTTCGACCTGACCAAAGACCGTACAGGCCGGTTGCTCGTATTGAATAACGGGCAGCAATCGAACGCTGCGAAACGAGCGCGCAAGACCAAGTAAATGGATTGCTTCCAATACGCTGGTTTTGCCACTGCCGTTTGCGCCGTGAAGGATATTGATGCGGGGAGAAGGGGAGAACGTCACGGGGTGCAGATTACGCACCCCAGTGACGGTGACGCGGCTAAGAGACATTCAAATTCTGCTGACGGTAGACACGTTACAGGCGCATCGGCATAACAACGTAAGCAGAGTCATCGTTGTCCGACTCCTGCACCAGTGCGCTGCTATTGGAATCGGACAGAATCAGACGGACCTGCTCGGTGGTCATCACGCCCAACACGTCCAACAGATAGCTGACGTTAAAACCAATCTCCAGATTGCCGCCATTGTAATCGACGCCAATTTCTTCCTCAGCTTCTTCTTGCTCTGGGTTGTTCGCTTGAATTTTCAGCAGCCCACTGGCCAATTGCAGACGAATACCACGGTACTTTTCGTTGGAAAGAATGGCAGTGCGGCTGAATGCTTCACGCAGTGCTTGTCGATCACCCAACACCAACTTGTCGCCGCCTTTTGGCAGAACACGTTCATAGTCCGGGAATTTACCGTCCACCAGTTTTGAGGTGAAGGTGAATTCGCCGGTGGTGGCGCGGATGTGGTGCTGACCCAACACGATACTGACAATGCCGTCCTGCTCAGTCAGCAACCGCGCAAGTTCCAGGATCCCTTTACGGGGAACGATGACTTGATGACGATCCGCTTGCTCGATCTCGGCGGTCATTGAGCACATCGCCAATCTGTGACCGTCAGTGGCCACCGCGCGCAGTATGCCTGCGCTAACTTCGAGCAACATTCCGTTGAGGTAGTAACGGACGTCTTGCTGAGCCATGGCAAAGCTGGTGCGCTCGATCAAACGGCGCAACTTGCTCTGCACAAGATTGAACGTAAGCGAACCTGGACCTTCTTCCACCGTCGGAAAATCGTTGGCCGGCAACGTGGACAAGGTAAAGCGGCTACGGCCAGCCTTGACCACCAGCTTATGTTCATCGAGTTTTATATCGATCAACGCATCGTTGGGAAGGCTCTTACAGATATCCATCAGCTTGCGAGCAGGTACGGTAATTTCCCCTGGCTCGGCAGGCTCTTCCAGTTGAACACGACCAACCAGCTCGACTTCCAGGTCGGTACCTGTCAGCGAAAGCTGCTGCCCCTGAACGACCAAGAGCACGTTGGAAAGCACCGGCAAGGTCTGGCGGCGTTCAACGACGCCGGCGACCAGTTGCAGAGGTTTCAACAAGGCTTCGCGTTGAATGGTGAAATGCATGGTCTAGTCCCTTGCCTTAATAAGCTGCGCTGGTGTCATCAGGTTGTCAGTGTCCGCAGCAGGTTCTTGTAGTCCTCGCGAATATCCGCGTCGGATTCCT
>NZ_JAQGNX010000110.1 GCF_028293835.1 Pseudomonas sp. | reverse complement strand
TGTTGACTTGGGACATGATAGTTCCTTGATAAGTCGGGTTAGGCCTCCACGTATCCCAATGACCAACCAACAGCTTCAAGCTGAGGGCACCCAGGTCATCGTGTCGACACGTGTGTGGGTTTAAGCTCCCGGGACAGACCCCGGAAAGCGGCGCATTTTATATCATAAAAGGCCGGATAACGAAACCCGAAATAAGCATCGCTGAAAACCTGCATTGCGAAGGACCTTCAGGCCGTAGATGTTCTTCCTTCTATAGGGAGAAAAAAGGCGAAGACACCACGAACCTGACGGTCTGTTAGAATCGCGTTTTTACCCGGTATAGCCGCGCGCCCGCCGCGCCGAGAGAATCTTATGACTGTCACCATCAAGACCCCTGAGGACATCGAAAAGATGCGAATCGCCGGCCGCCTCGCCGCCGACGTACTTGAAATGATCGGCAGCTACGTCAAGCCTGGCGTGACCACCGATGAGCTGGACCGCATCTGCCATGACTTTATCGTCAACGAGCAGAAAGCGATCCCGGCCCCCCTGAATTACAGAGGCTTCCCAAAATCCATCTGCACCTCGATCAACCACGTCGTGTGCCATGGCATCCCTAATGAGAAGCCGCTCAAGGATGGCGACGTGCTGAACATCGACGTCACGGTCATCAAAGATGGCTACCACGGCGACACCAGCAAAATGTTTCACGTTGGCAAAGTGCCTGAGTGGGCCGAGCGCTTGTCGAAAATCACCCAAGAATGCATGTACAAAGGCATCGGGATCGTCCGTCCGGGCACCCGCCTTGGCGACATCGGTGAAGTCATCCAGAAACATGCGGAAAAGAACGGTTTTTCCGTGGTCCGTGAGTACTGTGGCCACGGCATCGGCAAAGTCTTCCATGAAGAACCGCAAGTGCTGCACTATGGCCAAGCGGGCACCGGCATGGAATTAAAGGAAGGCATGACCTTCACCATCGAACCGATGATCAACCAGGGCCGCGCCGAAACCCGCCTGCTGGGTGACGGCTGGACTGCGATCACCAAGGACCGCAAGCTGTCCGCACAATGGGAACATACTATTCTGGTAACGGCTGACGGCTATGAAATCTTTACCCTGCGCAGCGACGACACGATCGCGGGTACGTCGGCATCCGCATAGTTGACAGACCCGGAAAAGATCATCGAAAAAACTGGCCCGTTCGCCCCTTAACCCGTTAGAAACAAGGAAAGCTGTTCGATGCCGCAGGTGGACCCAGAGTTATTCGACCGCGGCCAGTTCCAGGCCGAACTGGCTTTGAAGGCAAGCCCTATTGCCGCGTTCAAGAAAGCCATTCGTCAGGCCCGCGAGGTGCTTGACGCGCGTTTCCGTTCGGGCCGTGAAATACGGCGCCTGATCGAAGATCGCGCCTGGTTCGTCGACAACATTCTGCAACAGGCCTGGGACCATTTCGATTGGAGCGAAGAAGCTGATATCGCCTTACTGGCGGTAGGCGGCTACGGGCGCGGCGAACTGCACCCCTACTCGGACATCGACCTGCTGATCCTGCTCGACAGTGCCGACCATGAAGTATTTCGCGAGCCCATAGAGCGCTTTCTTACCCTTCTGTGGGATATCGGCCTGGAAGTGGGTCAGAGTGTTCGATCAGTGGATGAATGCGCCCAAGAGGGACTGGCCGATCTTACGGTGATCACCAACTTGATGGAAAGCCGCACCATTGCCGGGCCCGAACGCCTGCGTCGGCGCATGCTTGACGTGACCAGCCCGGAAAAAATGTGGCCCAGCAAAGAGTTTTTCCTGGCCAAACGCGCCGAGCAGAAAACCCGCCATCACAAGTACAACGACACCGAATATAACCTGGAGCCCAACGTTAAAGGCTCGCCGGGTGGCCTTCGGGATATCCAGACCATTCTCTGGGTCGCCCGTCGTCAATACGGCACCCTGAACCTGCATGCCCTGGCTGGCGAAGGCTTTTTGCTGGAAAGCGAAAACAACCTACTGGCGTCGTCCCAGGATTTCCTGTGGAAGGTACGCTACGCCCTGCACATGCTAGCCGGACGTTCAGAGGACCGGCTGCTGTTTGACTATCAAGGCAGCATCGCTGGCTTGCTGGGTTACGAAGACAATGATGCAAAGCTGGCCATCGAACGCTTCATGCAAAAGTATTACCGCGTGGTCATGCGCATCGCGGAACTCAGCGACCTGATTATTCAGCACTTTGAAGAAGTCATTCTTTCGCCGGACGAAGGCGGCAACACCGTACCGATCAATTCGCGGTTCCAGTTGCACGATGGCTACATCGAAGCGACCCATCCGCAGGTGTTCAAGCGCACGCCGTTCGCAATGCTGGAAATTTTTGTACTGATGGCCCAGCGCCCCGAAATCAAAGGGGTTCGCGCCGACACCATTCGTTTGCTGCGCGAACACCGGCACCTGATTGACGACGAATTCCGCAACGACATTCGCAACACCAGCCTGTTCATCGAGCTGTTCAAGTCTGAGTTCGGCATCCATCGCAACCTGCGACGGATGAACCGCTACGGCATCCTGGGTCTTTACTTGCCCGAGTTCGGCCATATTGTCGGCCAGATGCAACACGACCTGTTCCACATCTATACCGTGGACGCGCACACGCTCAACCTGATCAAGCACTTGCGCAAGCTGCAGTACACCCAGTCTTCGGACAAATTTCAGTTGGCCAGCAAGATCATGGGCAAACTGCCCAAGCCTGAGCTGATCTACCTGGCTGGCCTGTACCACGACATCGGCAAAGGCCGTGGCGGCGATCACTCCGACCTTGGCTCAGTAGATGCCGAGGCCTTTGGTATCCGTCATCACCTGCCGGTTTGGGACACACGCCTGATTGTCTGGCTGGTGCAGAACCATCTGGTGATGTCGACTACCGCCCAGCGCAAGGACTTGTCGGACCCGCAGGTGATTCATGACTTCGGACTGCTGGTGGGCGACGAAACGCACCTGGACTACCTGTATGTGTTGACCGTGGCCGATATCAACGCTACCAACCCAACGTTGTGGAACTCCTGGCGCGCCAGCCTGTTGCGTCAACTCTATACCGAGACCAAGCGGGCATTGCGTCGCGGCCTGGAAAATCCGGTCGACCGCGAAGAACAGATTCGTCGCACGCAAAGTGCAGCGCTGGATATTCTGGTGCGCAGCGGCACTGACCCGGATGACGTCGAGCAGCTCTGGTCGCAGCTAGGCGACGACTACTTTCTGCGCCACACCGCAGGTGACGTGGCGTGGCACAGCGATGCGATTTTGCAGCAACCTGCCGACGGTGGTCCGCTGGTGCTGATCCGGGAAACGACACAACGGGAGTTTGAAGGCGGCACACAGATTTTCATCTATGCCCCCGATCAGCATGATTTCTTTGCCGTGACCGTGGCCGCGATGGATCAGCTCAACCTGAACATCCATGACGCCCGGGTTATTACCTCCAGCAGCCAGTTCACCCTCGACACCTACATCGTGCTGGACACCGACGGTGGCTCGATTGGCGATAACCCGGTGCGGATCAAGGAAATCCGCGACGGCCTGACCGAGGCCCTGCGTAACCCGGACGATTACCCGACCATCATCAAGCGTCGGGTACCGCGTCAGCTCAAGCATTTCGCGTTTCCGCCGCAAGTCACGATCCTCACTGACGCTCAGCGCCCGGTGACGATTCTGGAATTGAGCGCACCGGACCGTCCAGGCCTGCTGGCACGGATCGGCAAGATATTCCTGGAGTTCGACCTGTCGCTGCAGAACGCCAAAATCGCCACGTTGGGCGAGCGGGTAGAAGACGTGTTCTTTCTGACCGACGCGAATAACCAGCCGCTGTCGGACCCGCAGCTGTGTATTCGACTGCAGGCGGCCATCGTCGAGCAGCTCAACGTTAGCTACGAACCCCAGGGCGATATACGTATCAGCATCTGAATCCAACCCCTATGACCAGACTCAAGGGCGCCAGTAAGGCGCCACGCTTACCGAGATTCAACCACCCATGAATGATGCCCTGCAGCAGCTCCAGCCCTACCCTTTCGAAAAGCTCCGCGTCCTGCTCGGCAGCGTAACTCCCAACCCGGACAAGCGCCCGGTTGCGCTGTCCATTGGCGAACCCAAACATCGCTCCCCGGCGTTCGTCGCTGAGGCATTGGCCGCTAATCTTGACCAGATGGCGGTTTATCCGACCACCCTCGGCATTCCTGCACTGCGCGAAGCCATCACCGCCTGGTGTGAACGCCGCTTTGGTGTTCCCGCTGGCTGGCTAGACCCGGCGCGCCACGTGCTGCCGGTCAACGGCACCCGCGAGGCACTGTTCGCGTTCACCCAGACCGTGGTCAATCGCAGCTCCGATGGCCTGGTGATTAGTCCTAATCCGTTCTATCAAATCTATGAAGGCGCAGCCTTTCTTGCCGGTGCGCAGCCACATTATCTGCCGTGCCTGGAAGAAAACGGTTTCAACCCGGATTTCGACTCAGTGAGCGCCGACGTCTGGAAGCGCTGCCAGGTTTTGTTCCTGTGTTCGCCCGGCAACCCGACTGGCGCGCTGGTGCCCCTGGAAACCCTGAAGCAGCTGATCGCGCTGGCAGATGAATACGACTTTGTGATCGCTGCCGATGAATGCTACAGCGAGCTGTACTTTGACGAAGGGACGCCACCGGCGGGTTTGTTGAGCGCATGCGTTGCGCTGGGACGCACAGACTTTAAACGCTGCGTGGTGTTCCACAGCTTGTCGAAACGTTCAAACTTGCCGGGCCTGCGTTCGGGCTTCGTAGCTGGCGATGCCGACATTCTCAAAGCGTTTCTGCTGTATCGGACCTACCACGGCTGCGCGATGCCCGTGCAAACCCAACTGGCGAGCATTGCCGCCTGGAATGATGAAGGCCACGTTCGCGCCAACCGCACGTTGTATCGCGAGAAGTTTGATGCGGTATTGGAAATACTGGCTCCGGTGATGGATGTAAAGCGCCCGGACGGAGGCTTTTACCTGTGGCCCAATGTCGGCACCGATGATGCCGAGTTTTGCCGGGACCTGTTTGTCGCCCAACACGTGACCGTTGTACCGGGGTCATACCTGTCCCGTGAAGTCGACGGTTTCAACCCCGGCGCCGGACGCGTTCGCATGGCCCTGGTTGCGCCACTGGCTGAGTGCGTCGAAGCGGCCGAGCGGATTCGGGACTTTATCAAGGGCTAACAGGCGGTTGCGCGGTGTAACCATTAACACCGCGCCGCGCCCACCGATGCCAGGTGATGCACAGATCTTTGTAGGAGCCAACGTGTTAGCGATATAGGCAGCACCGCCGTTCCGCAGATACACCGCGCCGCTGGCCTCGCCAACAAGTTGGCGCCTACAAAGGTCCTAGATTCGCCTCACTCAGGTCCAATTCCCCCAGTACCTGACGCAGCACCTCATCGCCGATGCGGTGATGACGACGCAGGCTGTAGAGTTCCAATCGCTGCGCGCGCAGGGCGTGCAGCCGCAAGCGTCGTTCCAACTGATCCATTTGCCACGCCAACGCCTGGGCCTCAGAGGTGTCGTTGAACACCTCAAGTTGATGGCGATATTCGGTCATGATCCGCGCTTTGACCTCCATGGCCAGCGCCGCCTGCGCCGCGTCGGGCGGGCTGCCGGTGTCTGGCGGCTCATGCGCCTCCAATGCATGGATAGCCGCTTCGGCCGTTTGCTTCCAAGCCTCGCGAACCTCACGTTTCATGGCGTGATCGGGACTTTTGACCACACCGCGCAGCAAAAACGGCAAGGCGATACAGGACGAAATCAGCGAGAGCAAAATCACCCCCGCCGCAATAAAGATCAGCACATCCCGCTCTGGAAAATCCACGCCTGGACTAATAAACAGCGGCACCGATAACACGCCGGCCAAGGTCACCGCACCGCGAATCCCGCCCACGGTCAGCAGCCACGACGAGCGAGCGGTCAAATCAAGCACTGAATGGTAGTGACCACGCCAACGCCGGATGCCAATCATCAGCCGCCATACGCTCTGGACCCAGACATAGCGCAGCGCCAGCAGCACCAGGAAAATCAGCAGCACGTCGAGACAACGCCATAGCAATGTCGGCCACAGCGACACTTCGTGACTGGCAACCGCCTTGACAATGTCCGGCAATTGCAGGCCCAACAGCAGAAAAATCAGGCCGTTGAAGGCAAACTCCAGCAGCGCCCAAACGCTGCGGTTAAGCAGACGGGTACTAGTTTGGCGTGGCAGCAGATCGACCCAACTCTGCATCATCCCGGCAGCAACGGCTGACAGAATCCCGGAAGCGCCCAGCCGCTCGGCCAGCACATACGCCGCAAACGGCAGCAGCAACATGAACACCACGTGGGTGGCCGGATCGTCCCAGCCCCGGGCAACCATCCAGCCACGCAACCGGCCCACCAACCAGCTTAGCGCTACGCCAATGGCCAGGCCGCCGCAGGCCACCAACACAAATACCACGCTGGCGTCGGCCAGCGAAAATACCCCGGTGACTGCCGCTGCCAAGGCGAATTTGAAGGTCACCAGGCCCGACGCATCATTGAGTAACGCCTCACCTTGCAACATGCGCATGATTGGTCCTGGCAACCGATCCTGAGCAATCGCCGAGACCGCCACGGCATCGGTAGGCGATAGCACCGCTGCCAGCGCAAAGGCCACCGGCAAAGGGATTGTCGGCAACAACCAGTGAATAAAGAACCCGGCGCCCAACACAGTGAACAGGACCAATCCTACGGCCAGAGTAAAGATCGCGCCGCGAAACCGCCACAGTTCGCGCTTGGGCATACGCCAGCCATCGGAAAACAACAATGGTGGCAAAAACAGAAACAAAAATAACTCAGGGTCTAACGCCACATGCAAACCCAGCGTAGGCCATGCCACCAATGCGCCTGCTACGATTTGCAGCAAGGGAACTGGCACCGGCACCACGCGCGCGACCAAGCGAGAAATACCCACTAGCATCAGCAAAATCAGGACGGTGTAGGCTGTTTGCATTAATCGGCTCCTGATTCGGTTAACTAACTATGGACACCTTTGCTTCGATAATCACACTCTTGCATGGCCAGCATACCCACCAGCAACAAGCCTTGCACCCATGGGCTAACGGCGTACGAACAGGAACGAGTATCTTTAAGCACTACATAGCAAGCTATTAAACCCACTGTTTAAACCGGCCGTTGCCTCTAGGCCGCTACTCGCTACAGGCGCAACGGCCACTAGTCTTTGCGCTGACAGTTACTGTTCAGGTTCGAACTGTTAGTGTCAGCAGAGGCAAACCGTGAGCAAAACAAGCTCATGTAGGGGGCCTCAACTATATGAAATCTGCGCCTTCCAACCGCTCGCAGGCCGAACCAGCAATAAATACTGGGTCAATAAGCCATTCGCAGGTCACTGCATCTAGGCGTATTGAGCGCGGCGAATGTAAACGCAATTTTCACTAGCGCAGAACTATGCTTCACTGCACCGGCATTTCGAGGGCCGGTTACCGTCTCTGTTAATATTGGCCTCGTTTTTCAGTAAATAGACAATCGATCACTTGGCATTGCGCACGGCATGTATGTACGGCCGCCCTGCCTCCCTGCACCAGAGGATTCCATGAATCAAAGTTTCCTTCCGTTTTCCCGCCCAAGTATTGGCGACGAGGAAATAGCCGCTGTAGAGCAGGTTTTGCGCTCGGGATGGATCACCACTGGCCCAAAAAGTCAGGAACTTGAGCAGCAATTTGCAGAGCGCGTAGGGGCACTGCACGCCGTGGCGCTGTCCTCCGCTACGGGCGCGATGCATGTCACGTTGCTGGCGCTGGGCATTGGCCCAGGCGATGAAGTCATCACGCCATCGCAAACATGGGTGTCCACCGCCAACATGATTTGCCTGCTCGGCGCAACTCCGGTGTTTGTCGACGTAGACCGCGACACACTGATGAGCGACGTTGCAGCCATCGAAGCGGCGATCACGCCACGGACCAAAGCAATCATTCCGGTGCATTACGCTGGCGCCGCGTTTGATCTCGACCCGCTTTACGCCTTGGCCGACCGCCATGGCATCACCGTGATCGAAGACGCTGCCCACGCGGCGGGCACCGCCTATCGCGGCCGTCCGGTGGGCGCTAAAGGCACGGCGATCTTCTCGTTTCACGCCATCAAGAACATGACCTGCGCGGAAGGCGCAATGTTCGTCAGCGATGACGAGAACCTTGCCAATCGCGTACGAATGCTGAAGTTTCACGGTCTGGGCGTAGACGCTTATGACCGTATGACCCATGGCCGCAAACCCCAGGCGATGGTTATTGAGCCTGGCTTCAAGTACAACCTGGCCGACATCAACGCTGCCATCGCGCTGGTGCAATTGCAGCGTCTGGACGAGATCAACGCCAAGCGCGAAGTATTGGCCCAGGCCTACCTGAAGCGTCTGGCGGGCTTGCCGATACAACCCTTGGTGTTGCCGCAGTATCCGCAGCAACATGCCTGGCACTTGTTTATCGTGCGCATTGACGCCGAGCAATGCGGTATTGACCGCGAAGCGTTCATGAAAGGCCTGCAGGAACAGAACATCGGCAGCGGCATTCATTTTGTCGCCACCCACATGCACACCTATTACCGTCAACGTTTCCCGGATGTCCATCTGCCTGACACCGAGTGGAACTCCGCACGTCTGTGCTCAATCCCGCTGTTCCCTGACATGACGCTCGACGACGTCGAGCGGGTTGCCAGCGCCATTGAAACTACTCTTAGGAAGCGCCTGTGAGACCTTATCCGATTCAGTTCGTATCGATCGTCATACCGGTCTACAACGAACAGGAAAGCCTGCCTGAACTGCTGCGCCGAACCGAAGCCGCCTGCGCAAAATTGCCGTTCCCGTTCGAAATCGTGCTGGTCGATGACGGCAGCCGCGACGACTCCGCGCAAATTCTGCAAGACGCGTCAGAGCGCGAAGGCAGCCATATCGTTGCGGTGATCCTTAACCGCAACTACGGCCAACACGCCGCCATCATGGCGGGCTTCGAACAGTCCAAGGGCGATGTCGTCATTACCCTGGACGCCGACCTGCAAAACCCGCCGGAAGAGATTCCGCGCCTGGTAGAACAGGCCGCTCTGGGTTATGACGTCGTCGGCACCGTGCGTAACAACCGTCAGGATTCTGCCTGGCGCCGTTGGCCGTCACGGTTGATCAACCTGGCCGTGCAGCGCTCAACCGGCGTTGCCATGAGCGATTATGGCTGCATGCTGCGGGCGTATCGCCGGACTATCGTCGACGCCATGCTTGCCTGCCGCGAACGCAGCACGTTTATCCCGATCCTGGCCAACAGCTTTGCCCGCCACACCACCGAAGTGCTGGTCCAGCACGCGGAACGTGAACACGGCGATTCGAAATACAGCCCGATGCGCCTGGTCAATCTGATGTTCGATCTGATCACCTGCATGACCACCACGCCCCTGCGCTTGCTGAGCATTATCGGTTTCAGCATGGCGTTAGTCGGTGGGTTCTTCGCCATTATGCTGATCGTCTTGCGCCTGATCTTCGGCGCAGTCTGGGCCGGTGACGGCACCTTCGTTTTGTTCGCAGTGTTGTTCGTGTTTACCGGTGGCCAGTTCATCGGCATGGGGTTGCTCGGTGAGTACCTTGGCCGCATGTACAGCGACGTCAGGGCCCGCCCGCGCTTTTTCATCGAGAAAGTGCTTCGCAGTCAGCCTGTCGCGTCTGCGGTTAGCGTCAACGAATCACAAGAATCTTCATCTTCCACTCAGGTCACGTTATGAATCCGAAAGTTGTTGTCTTTGCTTACCACGATATCGGCTGCACCGGCATTGAGTCACTGTTGAGCGCAGGTTATGAAATCGCCGCAGTGTTTACCCATGCCGACGACCCGAAGGAAAATACCTTCTACGGTTCAGTCGCGCAGTTGTGTGCACGTAAAGGCATTCCGGTTCACGCCCCTGAAGATGCTAACCACCCGCTGTGGATCGAGCGCATCGCCAAGCTCAAACCTGATTTCATTTTCTCTTTTTACTACCGCAACCTGTTGAGCGACGAACTGCTGGCCTGCGCCGGCAAGGGCGCGTTCAATCTGCACGGCTCCCTGCTGCCGCAGTACCGTGGTCGCGCTCCGGCTAACTGGGTGCTGGTCAACGGCGAAACCGAAACCGGCGTTACCCTGCACCGCATGGTCAAGCGCGCTGACGCCGGTGGCATTCTGGCCCAACAACGGGTCACCATCGAACGCTCCGATACCGCACTCAGCTTGCACAGCAAACTGCGCGAATCCGCAGCCAGCCTGTTGAGCGATGCACTGCCGCAATTGGCCCAGGGCAAACTGAGCGAAACACCGCAGGACGAATCCAAAGCCACTTACTTCGGACGTCGCACCCCAGCGGACGGCAAACTGGTGTGGAAGCGCTCGGCTGAAGACCTGTTCAACCTGGTTCGCGCCGTCACCCAGCCTTACCCAGGCGCCTTTTGCGCGGTGGGCGAGCACAAGCTGATCGTGTGGGATGCCGACGTCGTCAAAGGCAACGAGGGTGTTGAGCCAGGCCGAGTGATCAGTGTCGATCCATTGCGCATCGCCTGCGGTGAAGACTCTCTGGTGGTCAAAGCCGGTCAGCGCAATGAGAACGGCCTGTACCTGAGCGGCCCGCAATTGGCCAATGAGTTGGGCCTGGTTGACGGCTCTGTGCTGCGCGGTGCCGAATCGGGCCGTAAGCCACGTCGTACACGTGTCTTGATCCTCGGCGTCAACGGCTTCATCGGTAACCACTTGTCCGAGCGCCTGCTGCGTGACGACAAATACGACGTCTATGGTCTGGACATCGGCTCCGACGCCGTCGAGCGCCTGCGCAGCCATCCGAACTTCCACTTCGTCGAAGGCGATATCAGCATCCACTCCGAGTGGATCGAATATCACATCAAGAAGTGCGATGTGGTTCTGCCGCTGGTGGCCATCGCCACCCCAATCGAATACACCCGCAACCCGCTGCGTGTATTCGAACTGGATTTCGAAGAGAACCTGAAGCTGGTTCGTTACTGCGTGAAGTACAACAAGCGCGTAATTTTCCCGTCGACGTCCGAAGTCTATGGCATGTGCCAGGATCAGAACTTCGACGAAGACACTTCGAACCTGGTGGTCGGTCCGATCAACAAGCAGCGCTGGATTTACTCGGTTTCCAAGCAACTGCTGGACCGGGTGATCTGGGCTTACGGCCAGAAGGGCTTGAATTTCACCCTGTTCCGTCCGTTCAACTGGATGGGCCCGCGACTGGACCGTCTGGATTCGGCGCGTATCGGCAGCTCCCGTGCAATCACCCAGCTGATCCTGAACCTGGTGGAAGGTACGCCGATCCGCCTGTTCGACGGCGGCGAGCAGAAACGCTGCTTCACTGACATCGCCGACGGCATCGAAGCGCTGGCACGCATCATCGACAACGAAAAAGACGCGTGTAACGGTCAGATCATCAACATTGGCAACCCGGACAACGAAGCCAGTATTCGTCAGTTGGGCGAAGAACTGCTGCGTCAGTTCGAAGCTCACCCGCTGCGCGCCAACTTCCCTCCGTTCGCCGGTTTCCGCGACGTGGAGAGCAAGGCGTTCTACGGCACTGGCTATCAGGACGTGTCCCACCGCAAGCCGAGCATCAAAAATGCCAAGCGCCTGCTGAATTGGGAACCTACGGTAGAAATGAGCGAAACCATCGGCAACACTCTGGACTTTTTCTTACGTGAAGCCATGGTTGAAATCGCGGATAAGCGCTGATGCAGGCAGGACTGCGGATTGACGTTGACACCTACCGTGGCACCCGAGAAGGGGTGCCACGGTTGTTGGAGATGCTCGACGAAGCACAGGTCAAGGCGACGTTTTTTTTCAGTGTCGGACCGGACAACATGGGGCGCCATTTATGGCGCCTTATCCGTCCTCAGTTCTTCTGGAAAATGCTTCGTTCCAAGGCGGCCAGTTTGTACGGCTGGGACATTTTACTGGCCGGCACCGCCTGGCCAGGAAAGCCCATCGGCCGCGACTTGGGTCACCTGATGCGCCAAGCGGTCGACGCCGGGCATGAAGTGGGTTTGCACGCGTGGGATCACCACGGCTGGCAAGCCAACGCCGGGCGTTGGAGCGAGGCGCAGCTGATCGAGCAGATTCGTCGCGGTGTGGAGTGTTTAAGTGACATCACCGGTCAACGTGTGGACTGTTCGGCCACGGCTGGCTGGCGCGCCGATGAGCGTGTGGTGGAGGCCAAGCAGCAGTTCGGTTTCCGTTACAACAGTGACTGTCGCGGGCAGAGTCTGTTTCGCCCCACGCTGCTGGACGGCAGTCTGGGCGCACCACAGATTCCGGTTGATCTTCCGACCTTCGATGAAGTAGTCGGGCCAGACGTCAGCGCCAAAGATTTCAACGCCTTCATTCTTGATCGCTTCGGCGCCGAGAAACTGAACATTTATACGATTCACGCAGAAGTAGAAGGGATTCTAATGGCCAATGACTTCCGGCAATTGCTGGCTGAGGCAAAGACACGCGATATCCAGTTTCAACCCCTTGGCAACCTGTTGCCGGCCCGGATCGATTCCCTGCCAGCAGGACAATTAGTCCGTGGCACCCTGAGCGGCCGTGAAGGCTGGCTAGGGGTGCAGCGCACATGACGGGGCGTTGGGCGTTAGCTTTTCTGCTGTGTGCGTTTTGCCTGGCTTTTCTTTTACCCATGGGCACTCATGGCCTGTGGATTCCAGACGAAAGCCGCTATGCGCAAGTCAGCCAGGAGATGCTGCTGACCGGCAATTGGGTGTCCCCGCATTTCATGGGCCTGCGTTACTTCGAAAAGCCCGTGGGCGGTTATTGGCTAATCGCTGTGGGCCAGGCCATTTTCGGCGAAAATCTGTTTGGTGTACGCATTGCCTCAGCGCTTAGCGTCGGGTTCAGTGCACTGCTGACCTACGCCGTCGCACGTCGTTTATGGAAAGACCCGCGCAAGAGCTTTACTTGCGCCCTGATTTTCTTGAGCTTTGGCCTGATCGCGGCACAAGCCGGTTACGCCAACCTCGATCCGCAATTCACCCTGTGGGTCAACCTGAGCATCGCGGCCCTGTGGTTCGCGGTAAACAGCAGCGGCCGCGAGCGTATCGCCGCTTGGCTGTTGTTGGGTTTCGCCTGCGGCATGGGTTTCATGACCAAAGGCTTCCTCGCCTGGCTCCTGCCCGCGCTGATCGCCCTGCCTTATATGGTGTGGCAAAAACGCTTTCGTGAACTGTTGAGGTACGGCCCGCTGGCGGTTCTGGTGGCAGTGCTGGTGTGCTTACCGTGGGCGTTGGCGGTGCAACAGCGTGAGCCGGATTTCTGGAGCTTCTTTTTCTGGCATGAACACATTCGACGCTTTGCAGGTGAGGACGCCCAACACCTTCGCCCCTGGTGGTTTTATTTGCCGGTGCTGGTGATGGCCAGCCTGCCGTGGGCAGCACTGTTGCCGGCCACCTTCAGCCAAGCGTGGAAGAACAAAAGCCAACCGAACACAGTATTCGTGCTGCTGTGGATGTTGCTGCCGCTGGCATTTCTTAGCCTGAGCAGGGGCAAGCTGCCGACCTACGTGATGCCATGCATGTTGCCGCTGGCGCTACTCATGGGTCCGGCGCTGATTGATCGACTCGAACGTGCCAGTTTTCGCGCGCTACGCCTTAACGGGCTGTTAAACATTGCGCTCGGCGTGATCGTTCTAGCCACCTTGGCCTACCTGCAACGCAAAAATCCGATCTATGAAAACGAACCGCTGCACCTGACGCTGGCCGTGGTCGCCGCCGCTGGCTGGATCGCGGCCAATGCCCTTCAGGTAGTCAGACCACTCACGCTGTGGGTAATGCCCGCGGTCGGTGCCTGGCTGTTTATCGCGCTAATCCCCATGGGGCTGCCCAACAGCACGGTGTTCAATAAAACACCTGACGGCTTTATCGCCCGGCATGCCGCTGCCCTCAGCCAAAGCAAACGGCTGCTGAGCAATGACTTGGGTGCTGCGTCGGCGCTGTCATGGCGCATACGGCGACCTGATATCGCGCTATACAACACCGTGGGCGAGGTAAAATACGGCCTGACTTACCCGGATTCCGCTGAGCGAAAGGTCGACGTTGCCAAGGTGCAGCAATGGATGAGTGTGGCGCGTAGTGAGGGCCAGGTCGGGGTGGTCATGCGGGTCAACAGCCAAGAGGATCGAGATGAAGTCGATCTGCTGCCCAAAGACGGCCAGCGATATGAGGAAGGGAATATCGTGATCTTGATCTTCGGACAGTCCGCGACATGACGCTGCTGCTGTTGCTGGCTGCCTGCCT
This sequence comes from Pseudomonas sp., assembly GCF_028293835.1. Lineage (GTDB taxonomy): Bacteria > Pseudomonadota > Gammaproteobacteria > Pseudomonadales > Pseudomonadaceae > Aquipseudomonas. The sequence goes on along the minus strand of NZ_JAQGNX010000110.1, from coordinate 41,461 downwards.
GTTAAGTTGCCTGGGCCAGGTCGCGCAGAAGTTTGCCGTTGAAGGCTGGCGCGGACAGAGTGTCGGCATCGTCCGCGCGATTCGCTCGCCGTGGTTGTGGCTGGCGCTGGCCAGCCTCGGTTTCGGATTACTGTTGTGGCTACTGGTGCTACAGCGCATGGAAGTAGGTATCGCCTACCCGATGCTGAGCATTAACTTCGTGGTCATTACGCTGGTGGCGCACTTCCTGTTCAAGGAATCCATCGACCGCCGACATTGGTTTGGCATCGCGCTGGTCATGGGTGGCGTTATTTTACTGGGGCAACACGCATGAACTTGCGACGCGGCGTTACGTTCGCCATGGGCAGTGTGCTGTTGGTCAGCGGCGCGCAACTGGGCATGCGCTGGAGCATGACGCGCCTGCCCTACCCTAGCCAATGGATGGACGCCGTGGTGAATGGCAGCATTGATTTGCTGGCTGTCGGCGTCGTCTCTGCAGCAATCCTGGCCTATGCCCTGTCGATGCTGTGTTGGCTAATTGCTTTACGCGACCTGCCATTGGGCCGGGCCTACTCATTACTCAGCATCAGTTACGCATTGGTTTATCTGCTGGCAGCCAGTTTGCCGGCGTTCCACGAACAATTCAGCGTCTCCAAATCTTTGGGTGTGACCCTGGTTATCCTCGGCGTTATCACCATCAACTCTCAACGCAGCTCTTCATCACACAGCTCTTTACCAAATAGCTCTGTGACAAAATCCAGGAATTCGGCATGAAAATTACAGTATTAGGCAGTGGCTATGTAGGCCTTGTGCAGGCGACTGTCCTGGCTGAAGTGGGCCACGATGTTATCTGCATGGACATTGATGCAGAAAAAGTGAAACAGCTGCAGCAGGGCCACGTCAGCATTTTCGAGCCAGGCCTGGCCGCGCTGGTGCGGGAAAACCTGGAAAGCGGACGCCTGCATTTTACTAATGATGAAAAACTCGCCATCGAGCACGGCCAAGTACTGTTTATCGCGGTCGGCACACCGTCCAGTGATGACGGTTCGGCTGACTTGAAAGCCGTGTTCGCAGTCGGTGACATGGTCGCCCGGCATCGGGTCGAACCGCTGATTCTGGTGGAGAAATCTACCGTGCCGGTGGGTACCGGCGACGCGTTGCGCCTGCACACTGAAAAAGCCTTGGCCGGTCGTCCGCTGGAGTTCGATATCGTCTCCAACCCGGAATTCCTCAAGGAAGGTTCGGCGGTTTCCGACTGCCGTCGCCCGGACCGCATCGTGATTGGTTGCGAGCGCGAAGACGTGCGCGACGTAATGCGCGATTTGTACGCCCCGTTCAACCGCAACCATGACCGCATTATTTTCATGGACCTGCGCAGCGCCGAGCTGACTAAATACGCGGCCAACTGCATGCTGGCGACCAAGATCAGTTTCATCAACCAGATTGCAGAACTGGCCGAGCACTTGGGTGCGGACATCGAATCCGTCCGTCTGGGTATTGGCGCCGATTCACGTATCGGTTACCACTTTATCTACCCAGGCGCGGGTTACGGCGGTTCGTGCTTCCCCAAAGACATGCGCGCCTTGATCCACAGCGCTAAAGAAGCGCAATGCTCCAGCGACTTGTTGCAAGCAGTGGAAGCGATTAACCAACGGCAGAAAACCAAGCTGTTTGAACGCGTTAATGCGTTCTACAAAGGCGATTTGCGCGGCAAGACTTTTGCCGTCTGGGGTCTGGCGTTCAAGCCTAATACCGATGACATGCGTGACGCACCGAGTCGCATATTGATGGAAGCGCTGTGGGCCGCTGGCGCTACGGTTCGGGCGTTCGATCCGGAAGCCATGCAAGAAACCCAACGCATTTACGGCAACCATCCGGGCCTGGCCCTGATGGGCACACCTGAGTCGGTACTGGGCGGCGCCGATGCCCTGATCGTTTGCACCGAGTGGCAGCAGTTCAAGGCCCCTGACTTCGATTTGATCCAGGAGCGCCTCAAGGCGCCAGTGATTTTTGACGGCCGTAACCTGTACGACACTGAGCGTCTGGCGCGCAAAGGTTTCAAATACTTCCCCATGGGCCGTGGCGATTCCCGCGCACTGCCGATCCCGTTTCAGCAATGGACTGCTCAAAGCGTTTCGGACGCTGACGCACTGTAATCCGACCGAAGTCTGAGCCTGCCGCCGCGTCATGGCGCGCGGGCTCAGGCCTCGCATCTATCCGGCGTTTGTTAACGCTGATTTGCGAGCGCACACCGTTATGTTTTGCCATGGAGAAATACGTTGCTTTCCCTACCTCTAAACCTGCCCTCAGCGGCCTCTTTGGCAACCGTGCGTCGACAGTCTATTGGCTTGGCGGTGCTGGCACTGGTGCTGTTCACCCTCGGCAACGTTGATCAGACCACGATCGGTTTCGACTCGCGCTTCATGGTGTTCGCTCAAGAAATGCTCCGCCATGGCCCGAGCTTTTTCCCGACAACGTATGGCGAGCCATATCCCGATTACTCCGCCACTTCGACTTTCTTTGTTTATTTGCTCTCCCTGCCATTAGGCCGAGTAACCAGTCTGACCGCATGGCTGCCCACCGCCATTGCTTCGGCAGTATTGGTCGGGCTGATGTATCGATTGGTTGCTGCTTATTCACGGCAATGGGCATTGCTCAGTGTGGCGCTGCTGCTGCTGAGTAGTACTTTCATCACTGAAACCCGCGCCATCTCGCTGGATCAGATGCTGGCGACTGTGTCGTTCGCAGTGTTTTATCTGGGTTATGCGGCTGACCATTTTGGCGCACGCCGACGCACGGGATTGCTGCTGGCGCTGTTGGTGCTGGGCTTCGCCATTCGTGGGCCCATCGGCCTGGTGGTTCCCACCGGAATGCTTTGCAGCTATTACCTGCTGAGCGGCCAATGGCGACGGATGTTTATGTTTGGTCTGCAGGCCGTTGCATTGCTGGCGGTGTGTATCGGGGTCCTGTTACTGCTGGCGAAAGTCAGCGGCGGCCAGGATTTTCTTAATGAAGTGGTGCGCATGCAATTCACTTCGCGCATGGATGGCAGCGAGGGCAAGAGCAGCCTGTTTTATTACTTCAGCAGCTCGCTGGGTAACTACGCACTGGCTTACCCGGTGGCCATTGTGTCGCTGGTAGCCATTGCCCTGCTTGGTCGGCAACCGCTGACCCCCGCACTGCGGCTGGTGATGTTCGTTGCCGCCGCAGGATTGATTGTGATGGTCGGCCTGTCGATTCCCCAGGCGAAAAAAGCCCGTTACATGCTGCCAATGGTGCCTATGGCCGCGATCATTGCCGCCTATCCTTTTCAAGCGTTGGATGGACGCCTGTACGCTTGGCTGCGGGGATTACTCCAAGGCCTTTTTTTGTTGACACCGAGTGCGTTGATCGCCGGGCTCCTGTTCGCCCAACACCGTATCGCCGAACACCTGGCGTCCATAGGCGTGATCACCTCGGTGTTGGTGCTGCTGCAAGTGATCGCTGTGGCTGTTTTATTCAAAGCACAATGGCGCGCGGCAAGCCTCGCGGCGTGTGCGGTGCTGGCGCTATGGATGACCTTCATCTGGGAATACGAGCCGTTAGAACGAGCAGCGTATGACACCCGCAGCTTCACCGCAGCGGTCCAGGATATTATCCAGCGCGACCCCGCACCTATCGCCCTGTACGCAATGCCCAAAGACGGCAAGGCCATCAAGTTCGTGGTCAATTTCCCGCAGGACCTGAAGCCCACCTTTCTCGAGACGCCGACAGAACTCGCGGCGGTACAGGGCCCGGTCTACGTTGTAATCGCCAAAACCGTTTATCAGGAGTTGCCCGATTCCCGTCTGGCTGCATCGCCCGTTCTGCTTAGCAGCCGGTTTGATAAGGATGATTATTTGTTGTTTCGGTTGCCTTGAGAGTCAACGCATGGTGCTGGTACGCGAAGCTTAAACGCACCGTGCTGCCTGTTTGCGGATATGAATTCGGCCCCACTGGCTGTCCGGATGATAAAGTCCTCGCTCAATTTTAGCGGAGGGAAGTCAGTGCGCGGATTCGGGATATTGATATTGGTGCTGGGTACCATTGGCATCATGCTGGCGCTGAACATGGACACGTCCGTTACCAACAGTGCCGGCGCTAAAGTGACTGACCTTGGTCTCATGGCTGACCGACAACTCTACATCCTCGGTGCTGCCGCTGTAATCATCGCGGGCACGCTCATGGCGGCCTTGAGCGGCATTCGGAAAAGGTTGGCGCTGACTGATACCGCTACGCGTCCCTGCCCTGTCTGCGGCAAAACAATCAACATCACAGCGGTGAAGTGCACGCATTGCGCAGCCGATGTAGCGCCCCTTGAACGCAAATAGCAAAACCCACCGAATAACACTGAATCGCCGGTAATCGTTTCGTTAATAAAACAGTCTCGTGATGGCGTTTTGTCACAACACCCATGCACCCTATGGGCCGACCGTTGTAGAGACAGTCGAAGCACAGTCTGGATTGCCGTGGCATAATCCTCGGTCGCATTTGGCGCTGTATTGGGGAGATTTAGGGGATGAATCATGCCCAATGACATCAAGCAGGTAGCGCTTTACGGAATCAAAGCCTGCGACACGATGAAAAAGGCTCGCACGTGGCTGGACAATAAAGCCGTCAGTTACGATTTTCATGACTACAAAGCGGTCGGTATCGACCGTGAGCACCTGACCCAGTGGTGCAACGAACATGGTTGGCAAGTGGTTTTGAACCGGGCAGGAACGACCTTTCGCAAACTCGACGACGGACAAAAAGCCGATCTCGATCAAGCCAAAGCCATCGAACTGATGCTCGCACAACCGTCGATGATCAAGCGTCCCGTGCTCGATCTTGGCGATAAAACCCTGGTTGGCTTCAAGCCTGAATTGTACGAGGCGGCCTTCAAGTAAGCCAAAGCGCTGCTTGAACCCCCTTTCTAATAAGTTAGAGGTATTTACATGTCCATGACCCTGTTCAGCCTGGCGTTCGGCGTCGGCACGCAAAATCGCCAAGGCTCTTGGCTCGAAGTGTTCTATGCACAGCCGCTGCTCAATCCATCATCGGAACTGGTCGCTGCCATCGCGCCAGCGCTGGGTTACACCGGCGGCAATCAGGCAATTGCATTCAATACCACTCAGGCTTCGCAACTGGCTGAGACGCTGAAAAACGTCGATGCCGGTCAAGCGGCTTTGCTGACCCGTCTGGCAGAAAGCCACAAACCGCTGGTCGTTACATTCCTCGCTGAAGACGCCCCGTTGACCACCACGCCTGAGGCTTACCTCAAGCTGCATTTGCTGTCGCACCGTCTGGTCAAGCCACACGGTTTGAACCTGGCAGGCATTTTCCCGTTATTGCCTAACGTCGCCTGGACCAGCCATGGCGCTGTGGACCTGGCTGAGTTAGCCGAACGTCAATTGGAAGCACGCCTCAAGGGTGAACTGCTGGAAGTGTTCTCGGTGGATAAATTCCCGAAAATGACCGATTACGTGGTGCCGACCGGCGTGCGTATCGCTGACAGCGCCCGGGTACGTCTGGGCGCTTACATCGGCGAAGGCACCACCGTAATGCACGAAGGTTTTGTCAATTTCAACGGCGGCACCGAAGGCCCGGGCATGATCGAGGGTCGCGTTTCGGCAGGTGTATTCGTCGGCAAGGGTTCCGACCTGGGCGGCGGTTGCTCGACCATGGGCACCTTGTCTGGCGGCGGCAACATGGTGATCAAGGTCGGCGAAGGCTGCCTGATCGGTGCTAACGCGGGTATTGGCTTTCCGTTGGGTGATCGCAATACCGTGGAAGCAGGCCTGTACGTCACAGCCGGCACCAAAGTCGCACTGCTTGACGATAAGAATGAGCTGGTCAAAGTGGTCAAGGCCCGCGAACTGGCCGGCCAGCCTGACCTGTTGTTCCGTCGCAACTCGCAAACGGGCGCAGTGGAATGCAAATCCCACAAGTCGGCTATCGAGTTGAACGAAGCACTGCACGCTCACAACTGATCTGATGCCGCATCCAGGGTCGACAGCGCATGAGCGCTGCCGGCCCTGATCCATCGAGCTGAATCCTTATGCTTTTGCCCTCTCCCTGGCGCGCTGACTTTCCAGCCATCGCCGCACTGCAACGGCAAGGCCAGACCTATCTGGACAACGCCGCTACAACGCAAAAACCCCAAGCCCTGCTCGACGCGCTGAACCATTACTATGTCAACGGCGCGGCCAATGTGCATCGGGCACAACACCTGCCGGGGGCCAATGCCACGCAGGCGTTTGAAGACAGCCGCAGCAAGGTTGCCCGCTGGCTTAACGCCATGGACGGCTCGCAGATCGTCTTCACCCATGGCGCAACCTCCGCGTTAAACCTGCTGGCCTACGGGCTTGAACACCGCTTCCAGCCTGGGGATGAAATCGTGATTTCTGCGCTGGAACATCACGCCAACCTTTTGCCCTGGCAGCAACTGGCGCAACGCCGTGGTGCCAAGCTGGTGATTTTACCCCTTGATCTGCGCGGCCTGATTGATATTGAGGTCGCTGCCGAGCTGATCGGTCCTCGTACGCGCTTATTGGCGGTCAGCCAGTTATCCAATGTGCTGGGCGCCTGGCAACCTCTGCCGGCGTTGCTGAGCATGGCCAAAGCTCAAGGCGCATTGACCGTAGTCGATGGCGCCCAGGGCGCGGTTCACGGCCGACACGATATGAAGGCTTTAGGCTGCGACTTTTATGTGTTCTCCAGCCACAAACTCTACGGCCCGGACGGCGTCGGCGTGTTGTACGGTCGCGACGAGGCGTTGGCGCAGCTACGCCATTGGCAGTTTGGCGGAGAAATGGTCCTGGCCACTGACTACCAGAGCGCGACGTTTCGTCCTGCGCCGCTGGGGTTTGAAGCAGGCACTCCGCCCGTTGCCGGAGTCATCGGCCTGGGGGCGACCCTCGACTACCTAAGCGGTCTCGATCACCACGCGGTGCTGGCCCATGAAGCTGCGCTGCACCGGTTATTGCTGGAGGGCTTGAACAGCCGTCAGGGCGTGCGGGTATTGGGTGATCCTCAGGTTGCCCTGGCCAGTTTCGTAGTCGATGGCGTGCACAGCGCTGACCTGGCGCACCTGTTGACCGAGCAAGGCATTGCCGTCCGCGCCGGGCACCATTGCGCAATGCCGCTGATCAATAGCCTCGGCCTGACCGGCGCGATTCGGGCTTCCCTGAGCCTGTATAACGATTCGGACGATCTGCAGCGCTTCTTTGCTGCATTGGATCAAGCAGTGGAGCTGCTGCAATGACCCTGCCGCCGGATGCGCAGTTGGCACTGGACGCCTTCAACCAGCCGCAAAGCTGGGAACAGCGCGCACGACTGTTGATGCAATGGGGCGAACGCTTGCCAGCCCTGAGTGAAGACGATAAGACTGAAGAGCATCGCGTGCATGGCTGTGAGAGCCAAGTCTGGCTGCTGGGCAGCGTCGTACAGGCGAGCTGGCAGTTTCGCGCAGCCAGTGACGCGCGCTTGATTCGGGGGTTGGTGGCGTTGTTGTTGGCCCGGGTCAACGGCCTGTCAGCGCAGGAGCTACAGCACGTCGACCTGTCCGATTGGTTCAAGCAACTGGGCCTGAGCCGTCATCTATCGCCCTCTCGCAGCAATGGCCTGAATGCTGTGCTGCAACGGATGCGTCAGTTGGCTTCAGGCACAGCCTGAGCCGGCTTGATACGTTCGGATGGACGCCGTACGCCGGCCACAATCTTATCCACCGCTTTGGTCGCCGCAACCATGCCGAAGGTCGCGGTCACCATCATTACCGCACCGAACCCGCCAGAGCAGTCGAGTTTCACGCCATCGCCGACAAAGCTTTTTTGCAGGCAGATGCTGCCGTCGGGTTTTGGGTAGCGCAGCTGCTCGGTAGAGAACACACACGGCACGCTGTAGTGACGCGTCATGGTGCGGGAAAAACCGTAATCCCGGCGCAAGGTCGAGCGCACTTTAGATGCCAACGGATCGTTGAAGGTGCGGTTAAGGTCGCAGACCTGGATCAACGTCGGGTCAATCTGGCCGCCCGCGCCACCGGTGGTAATGATCTGGATCTTGCGGCGCTTGCACCATGCGATCAACGCCGCCTTGGCATTGACGCTGTCTATGCAGTCGAGCACGCAATCGATGTTTGGGGTGATGTATTCAGCCATGGTCTCGCGAGTGACGAAATCACTCACCGCATGAACGATGCAATCCGGGTTGATCCCCCGCAGGCGTTCGGCCATGACCTCGACTTTGTCCCGACCGATGGTGCTGTCCAACGCATGCAATTGGCGGTTGCTGTTGCTCAGGCAGACGTCGTCCATATCGAACAACGAGATTTCACCGACGCCACAGCGGGCAATGGCTTCCGCCGCCCACGAACCGACTCCGCCGACACCGACGATGGCCACATGCGCGGTACGCAACCGGTCCAGGCCTTCAATGCCATACAACCGTGCGACGCCAGCAAACCGTGGATCTTCTGTGTTCATGACCATAACCCCAAAAACCGGCGCGTATTATAGGGCCGTATCAGATCTGCGGCATCTTTATCCGGATGAGCCGCAACCCGACGGGCACCCTGACCCTGATTTATTTGCGAATGACGGGACACTGCATCCCCTGCTTTAATACAGTTGCAGAACTTAGTTGCATTGCCGTTGACCAATAGCCGACCGGCCGGCTGTACAGCCACACAAAGCCCAGAGTAGGATGCGCGCCGACCGGCGTTCGTCGGCATTCCCCGTTCCACCCTTTGGAACCAGAAGTATTTATGTCATCGCGTAAATTTGGACTCAACCTGGTGGTCGTTGTGGCAATTGCCGCACTATTTACCGGTTTCTGGGCGCTGATAAACCGCCCAGTCTCAGCACCCGACTGGCCTGAGCAGATTTCAGGCTTCTCTTACTCACCTTTCCGACCGGGACAGAACCCGCAGAAAAGTATCTACCCGTCCGACGATGAAATGCGTCAGGACCTGGAGTTGATGAGTAAGCAAACCGACAGCATTCGGACCTATTCGGTCGACGGCTCGTTGGGGGATATTCCCAAACTGGCAGAAGAGTTCGGCCTGCGCGTAACCCTCGGTATCTGGATCAGCCCCGACGAAGAGCGCAACGAGCGCGAGATCACCCGGGCCATTGAGCTGGCGAACACATCGCGCAGCGTCGTTCGCGTGGTCGTGGGTAACGAAGCCCTGTTCCGTCGTGAAATCACCGTCAAGCAACTGAGCGTATTGCTCGACCGTGTGCGCGCCGCAGTCAAAGTGCCGGTGACGACCTCCGAGCAGTGGCACATCTGGGAGAAATACCCGGAACTGGGTAAACACGTTGACCTGGTGGCTGCGCACATTCTGCCGTACTGGGAATTCATCCCGGTGGACAAGGCCGGTCAGTTCGTTCTCGACCGCGCCCGGGAATTGAAAAAAATGTTCCCGAAAAAGCCGCTGCTGCTTTCGGAGGTTGGCTGGCCGAGTAACGGTCGCATGCGCGGCGGTTCGGATGCCACTCCAGCAGACCAGGCGATTTACCTGCGTACGCTGGTCAACAGGCTGAACCGCCAAGGCTACAACTACTTCGTAATTGAAGCATTCGATCAACCGTGGAAAGCCAGCGATGAAGGCTCGGTCGGCGCGTACTGGGGCGTATACAACGCTGATCGTCAGCAGAAATTCAACTTCACCGGCCCCGTGGTCGCGATCCCGCAGTGGCGCATATTGGCCATTGGTTCAGGTGTCCTGGCGTTGCTGTCACTGGCGCTGTTGCTCATCGACGGATCAGCCTTGCGTCAACGTGGCCGAACGTTCCTGACCTTCACCGCCTTCCTCTGTGGGTCGGTGCTGGTGTGGATTGGTTACGACTACAGCCAGCAATACAGCACCTGGTTCAGCCTGACCGTTGGATTCTTGCTGGCGCTGGGGGCATTGGGCGTGTTCATCGTCCTGATGGCCGAAGCCCATGAACTCGCAGAAGCGGTCTGGACCCACAAGCGTCGACGAGAATTCCTGCCCGTGGAAACCGACGACGCCTACCGACCGAAAGTCTCGGTGCACGTACCGTGTTACAACGAGCCACCGGAAATGGTCAAACAGACCCTGAATGCGTTGGCCGCTCTCGACTATCCGGACTTTGAAGTCCTGATCATCGACAACAACACCAAAGACCCTGCGGTCTGGGAACCGGTCAAGGCGCATTGCGAACTGCTGGGTCCTCGCTTCAAGTTCTTCCACGTCGCACCGCTGGCAGGCTTCAAAGGTGGCGCGCTGAACTACCTGATCCCCCACACCGCGCCTGACGCGGAAGTCATCGCGGTAATCGACTCGGATTATTGTGTTGATCGCAACTGGCTCAAGCACATGGTGCCGCACTTCGCCGACCCGAAAATCGCCGTGGTGCAGTCGCCGCAAGATTATCGCGACCAGAACGAAAGCACGTTCAAGAAGCTTTGCTACTCGGAGTACAAAGGCTTCTTCCACATCGGCATGGTCACCCGTAACGACCGCGACGCGATTATCCAACACGGCACCATGACCATGACCCGTCGCTCTGTGCTTGAAGAGCTGGGCTGGGCTGACTGGTGCATCTGTGAAGACGCCGAACTGGGTCTGCGCGTGTTCGAAAAAGGCCTTTCTGCTGCCTACGCCCATAACAGCTATGGCAAGGGCTTGATGCCGGACACGTTTATCGACTTCAAGAAACAACGTTTCCGTTGGGCCTATGGTGCGATCCAGATCATCAAGCGCCACACCTCGAGCCTGCTGCGGGGCAAGGACACGCAACTGACCCGTGGTCAGCGCTATCACTTCCTTGCGGGCTGGCTGCCGTGGGTGGCCGATGGCATGAACATCTTCTTCACCTTTGGCGCCCTGCTGTGGTCTGGCGCGATGATCATCGTGCCGCAACGGGTCGATCCACCGTTGCTGATCTTCGCGATTCCACCATTGGCGCTGTTCGTGTTCAAGGTCGGCAAGATCATCTTCCTGTACCGTCGCGCCGTCGGGGTCAATCTCAAGGATGCGTTTGCTGCTGCATTGGCCGGGCTGGCGTTATCGCACACCATCGCCAAAGCCGTGTTGTATGGTTTCTTCACCACCAGCATCCCGTTCTTCCGTACCCCGAAAAACGCTGACAGCCACGGCATGTGGGTGGCGATCTCCGAAGCACGGGAAGAGATGTTCATCATGCTGCTGTTGTGGGGCGCCGCTTTAGGCATTTGCCTGGTACAAGGCTTGCCAAGCGCTGACATGCGGTTTTGGGTGACCATGCTGCTGGTGCAATCGCTGCCGTATTTGGCTGCGTTGATCATGGCCTTCCTGTCATCACTGCCAAAACCGGCCCAGGTGGTAGAGCCAACACCGGCCTGATTACGTCGGGTGTAACAAACGGCGGCCTTCGGGTCGCCGTTTTGCTTTAAGCTATGCGGCTTTTCAGCATGCTCGCACACTCCCTGTAGGAGCCAACTCGTTGGCGAGACGCCTGACACGGCCAGTCTGTCAAGACGCCTCGCCAACGAGTTGGCTCCTACAGGTTCATCGCGTTGTCACCGGAGTTATTTACATGACGGCCCCAGCCGAACTTTCGCCCACCCTTCAACTCGCTTGCGACTTGATCCGCCGCCCCTCGGTGACCCCGATCGACGCAGATTGTCAGGCAGTGATGATGCAGCGCCTGGGCGATGCCGGTTTTGCGCTGGAACCGATGCGCATTGAGGATGTGGATAACTTTTGGGCCACTCACGGCAAGCAGGACGGTCCCGTATTGTGTTTCGCCGGGCACACTGACGTCGTGCCGACTGGACCGGTCCAGGCATGGCAGAATGACCCGTTTAATGCATTGATCGATGAAAACGGCATGCTTTGTGGACGTGGCGCAGCCGACATGAAAGGCAGCCTTGCCTCGATGTTAGTGGCAGCCGAGCGTTTTGTCGGCGAACACCCGAACCATAAAGGCAAGGTCGCTTTCCTGATCACCAGCGACGAAGAAGGCCCGGCGCATCATGGCACTAAAGCGGTGGTCGAGCGCCTGATGGCACGTAATGAGCGCATGGACTGGTGCATCGTCGGTGAACCGTCGAGCACGACGCTGGTGGGCGATGTGGTGAAGAATGGCCGTCGCGGCTCACTGGGCGCCACCCTGACCGTACGCGGCGTACAAGGTCACGTTGCCTATCCGCATTTGGCGAAAAACCCGATTCATTTGGCCGCTCCGGCATTGGCTGAACTGACCGCTGAGCATTGGGACGACGGTAACGCGTTCTTCCCGCCCACCAGCTTTCAGATCTCCAACGTTAATTCTGGCACTGGCGCCACCAACGTGATCCCCGGCGATCTGGTAGCGATATTCAATTTCCGCTTCTCCACCGAATCCACCGTTGAAGGCCTGCAACAGCGCGTCGTGACCCTGCTAGACAAACACGGTTTGGACTACCACGTGGAATGGGCGCTGTCTGGCCTGCCGTTCCTGACCGAGCCGGGCGATCTGTTGAATGCCGTTTCGGCCAGCATCAAAGCGGTTACCGGCCGGGAAACCAAGGCGTCCACCAGCGGCGGCACCTCAGATGGTCGCTTCATTGCGACCATGGGCACCCAAGTGGTCGAGCTGGGCCCGGTCAACGCCACCATCCATCAGGTCAATGAGCGTGTATTGGCCGCCGACCTCGACGTGCTGACCGAGATCTATTACCAAACCCTGGTCAAATTGCTCGCATGATGCTCACGTGCCCAATCTGCTCAGCCGCGCTCAGCGATGCCGATAACGGTGTGGTCTGCCCTGTCGGGCACCGCTTCGACCGCGCGCGACAGGGTTATTTGAACCTGTTGCCGGTGCAACATAAAAACAGCCGTGACCCTGGGGATAACCAGGCCATGGTCGAAGCCCGCCGGGACTTTCTCAACGCCGGGCACTATGCACCGGTGGCCAAACGTTTGGCCGAACTGGCCGCAGAACGTGCTCCGGCACGCTGGCTGGATATTGGCTGCGGTGAGGGTTACTACACCGCGCAAATTGCCACGGCCTTGCCCGAGGCTGATGGTTATGCGTTGGATATTTCCCGCGAGGCAGTCAAGCGAGCCTGTCGTCGTGACCCGTCACTGACGTGGTTGATCGCCAGCATGGCGCGCGTGCCCTTGCCCAACGACAGCTGCCAGTTTCTCGTCAGCGTATTCAGCCCGCTAGACTGGAACGAAGCCAAGCGCCTGTTGACGCCCGGTGGCGGCCTGATGCGCGTCGGTCCTACCAGCGGCCACTTGATGGAGCTACGCGAGCGGCTGTACGACGAAGTGCGCGATTATGCCGATGACAAGCATCTGGCCTTGATCCCGGAAGGCATGCAGTTGCAACACAGCGAAATCCTGGAATTCAAGCTGACATTGGTTGACGGCCAGTCCCGCGCCAACCTGCTGGCGATGACACCTCATGGCTGGCGAGCCAGCGCCGAGCGCCGGGCCAATGTCATTGAGCAAGTGGCGCCGTTCGAAGTGACGGTCTCCATGCGCTACGATTATTTCGTGCTTCAATAATTTGCTTATAAGCACTCATTTAACGCGACATACAGAATCCGCGAATGGATTTTCCAATTTTTGACGAGGCATCCATGCGCCAACCTGATATCGAGATTTACCTTAAAGACTACGACGTCGATTACAAAGCCGTCGCCACTTGGCTCAGTGCTGCACTGGGTTCATGCAGCGAGTGGGAAAAGAAAGGCCAGACCTTCAAATGCGTCGCTGGCGGCGTCGCGGTGACGTGGCTGCCAAAAGCAGTGGGCAAATGGAACAGCCTGCATCTGGACAGCGACCAAACGCCATGGGATGACGACATCGCCTGCGCCCGCGCTGCCTTCGCCGCATTGAACGTCGAAGTCCGCTGCGCGCCGGGCACCTGGGTCGAAGAAGAAAGCGACGAAACCGCCGACCGCTGGATCCGCATCAGCGTCGATGGCGAAGAAGAAATTGTCTGGCACACGGCGTAATGCCGCTTGAACATCACAGATATCTGTAGGAACTGCCGAAGGCTGCTCCTACAGATTTTGTGTTTGCTGCACGACAGCGCGGCGTCGAAGACGTGGCGGCCCCTCCTCCAGAGAATGCATTCGCTGCCGGTACTTTTCCAGGCTATTCGAGTTGAAACTGCGGGTCGCCCGTCAGCGTGAACAGTAACTTGATACCCTGGGGCCAGCGGCCGTACCCTGATTGGCCGTTGATATGGCCAGCATTTTCCACCCAGACCAATTCGCTCCCCCACGCCTGGCTAAAGGTTTTGGCCCGGTCATGGGTAACGTACGGATCGTCCGTACTCGCCACCATGATCGTGGGAAAAGGTAGACGTTGTGTCGACATCGGCACAAACCCAGTGGTGCCTGGCGGATAGCTGTCCGCCTCGGTGTCACTCGGAGCCACCAGCAATGCGCCACGCACCTTGCGCGCCTGGGGGTATTGCTCCGCCCAGCGGGTGACCAAGGTACAGGCCAGGCTGTGGCCTACCAGCACGACATCCCCGTCGGCAGCCTCCACTTCCCGATTCAGGTGCTCAACCCAATCCTTGGCGTTTGGCGTTTCCCAGTCTCGCTGTTCAACCCTGCGCAACTCTGGAAACTGCCGCTCCCACTGCGACTGCCAATGGGTCTCGCCTGAATTGAACAGCCCCGGTAAAATCAAAACCCTGACGGTCATTTTGCTTCCTCTCTAACTCCATTTATATGCCCCCCCACAGAACCATGACCTGCAAAAAAACGCCAGCACACCGCTAAGATATCCGCCATTCTTTACATTAAATTGTAATAAAGTAGCCCCTACTGGATACAACGAGACACACTTTCTATTCCTTGGTAAGAATGTTCCTAATACTATTGAAATTATGATCAATCATTTGAATTTATTGATTTTTTTATGCTTATGGCAAGTGAATATTACAGTACGACCTTTATTTTCCGCCTTTTAAATCAATTATTAAAAGCCGCATTATTTTGTAGCTATCAACCCGACCTGATGTTTTTGCCGTTCATCAAAAGATACGGCACACTGTCCCTCTCGTTTTCAAAGCAGCAGATGCCGTATGACCCGCTCCCCGTTCCGCCGTCTTGTGTTTGGCACATTGCGCCGCTTGCTGTACCTCTGGGTTCGCTCGGAGACTATCAATCAATCGTCGTTCACCCTTAACCTCGACCGCAGCCGACCGGTGTTTTATGTCCTGCAATCGCCATCGTTGAGTGATCTCGCGGTGGTCGACACTGAGTGTCGCAAAGCCGGGCTGCCTCGTCCGGTCCTGCCCGTCGCAGTTGGTAACTTGCTGGAACCGGCCGCGTTTTTCTACCTGACGCCAGAACCCGACTGGCTGGGCCGCCAAGACAAACGCGGGGCGCCGCCCACGCTGGAACGGCTGGTCAGCGCCATCACCCAGAACGCCGGCGAGGATGCGCAGATTATCCCGGTCAGTGTGTTCTGGGGTCAGTCACCGGACAGTGAGTCGAGCCCGTGGAAGCTGCTGTTTGCTGACAGCTGGGCGGTTACGGGGCGCTTGCGGCGGTTGGTCAGCATCCTGATTCTGGGGCGCAAAACCCGCGTGCAGTTTTCAGCGCCGGTCCACCTACGTGACCTGATCGATGAAAACAAAGGCCACGAACGCACGTTGCGGATGGCTCAGCGGATTTTCCGGGTGCACTTTCGCAACCTTAAAACCGCCGTCATCGGTCCCGACCTTTCGCACCGGCGCACATTGGTTCGCGGCCTGTTGGACGAGCCGTTAGTGAAACAAGCCATTCTCGAAGAAGCCGAACGGTCAAACACCACGGCGGCCAAAGCTCAGGCTCAAGCGCTGCGCTATGGCAACGAAATCGCCTCGGACTACAGCTATTCCGTCATCCGCTTCATGGAAGTGGTGCTGAGTTGGTTCTGGAACAAAATCTACGACGGGATCAAGGTCAGTCACCTAGAAGGCGTGCAAGCGGTCTCGCCGGGTCATGAAGTTATTTATGTGCCTTGTCATCGCAGCCACATCGATTACCTGTTGCTGTCCTACCTGCTGTTTCGCAACGGCCTGACACCGCCGCACGTGGCTGCAGGTATCAACTTGAACATGCCAGGCATTGGCGGACTGTTGCGACGCGGTGGCGCCTTTTTCATGCGCCGTACGTTCAAGGGCAACCCGCTGTACAGCTCGGTGTTTAACGAATACTTGCACACCTTGTTCACCAAAGGGTTTCCGGTTGAATACTTCGTCGAAGGCGGCCGCTCCCGGACCGGGCGCATGCTGCAACCGAAGACCGGGATGCTGGCGATTACCTTGCGCAGCTTTTTGCGCAGCTCCCGCACGCCGATTGTGTTTGTACCGGTGTACATAGGCTATGAGCGGGTACTTGAAGGCCGCACCTACTTGGGTGAGCTGCGCGGGGCCAGCAAAAAGAAGGAATCGATTTTCGATATATTCAAAGTGATCGGCGCCCTCAGGAAGCAACGCTTCGGCCAAGTGTCGGTCAACTTTGGCGAGCCGATCAAACTCGCGGAATTTCTTGATCATGAACAACCCGGCTGGCGCCAACAGGAATTGGGCCCGCAATTCCGACCTGCCTGGTTGAACGACACCACCTACCGTCTCGGTCAGCGCGTGGCCCGTCACTTGAACGAAGCGGCGGCCATCAACCCGGTCAACCTGGTGGCACTGGCATTGCTGTCCACCAACAAGCTAGCGCTGGACGATCAAGCCATGGCGCGGGTGCTAGACCTGTACCTGAAGCTGTTGCGCCGTGTGCCTTATTCGCCGCACACCACGTTGCCCGAGGGCGACGGCAAGGTGCTGATCGACTACGTGAAGGGCATGAACCTGCTGTCGGAACAAAACGACGCGCTGGGCAAAGTGTTGTACCTGGATGAGCAAAACGCGGTCTTGATGACCTATTACCGCAACAACGTCCTGCACATCTTCGCCCTGCCCTCGCTGTTGGCAAGCTTGTTCCAAAGCTCATCGCGCATGAACCGTGAACAGATACTGCGTTACGCCCGGGCACTGTATCCGTACCTGCAATCGGAGCTGTTCATTCGCTGGCCACTGAGTGAACTGGACGCGGTGGTTGATCAATGGCTCGAGGCTTTCGTCGAACAAGGCTTGCTGCGCTGTGAGAATGAGGTTTACCTGCGCCCGGCACCGAGTTCGCGGAGCTTTGTCCAACTGACGTTGCTGTCGCGGATAATTGCCCAGACGCTACAGCGCTTTTACATGGCGATCTCGTTGCTGCTCAACAGCGGTCAAAACAGCATCAGCGCCGAAGAACTGGAAGATCTGTGTACGGTCATGGCCCAACGGTTATCGATTTTGCATGGCCTCAATGCACCGGAATTCTTCGATAAAAGCCTGTTCAGGCACTTTATCCAAAACATGCTCGACCTCGGCGTATTGCGCAAAGACACGGCCGGCAAGCTCAGTTATCACCCGTTATTGGGCGAATTGGCGGAGGGCGCAGCCAAGCGCGTACTGCCTGCCGAGATCCGTTTATCCATCCGCCAAGTGGCCTTGCACCGCAGCGAAGATGTTTCAGAGGCTGACCCCGCGGCATAAATCCGTTAAGTTCCTGTCGGTGGCGTCAGGCTTCTTCTGCCGCCACCTGTATGGAGATCCCAATGAAAAAGTTAGTGTTGATACTCGCGACCGCATTGCTCGGTGCCTGTGCCCTTCCTCAATCCACGCATCAAGCCAGCCTCGACGGTGAGCTTTTCTACCTGCAACGCGTCGCATTGCCAGCGGCTGCGACCATGACTGTCAGCCTTCAAGACATCTCCCGCGCAGATGCCCCTGTGGTCATACTGGCCAGGCAAACCGGTCCGGTCACAGGCCAGGTTCCTCTGCCCTTTGCCTTGGCTTATGATCCGAAACAAGTGCAGGCCGGTCATCGTTATTCGGTCAGCGCACACATTGAGCTCGACGGTAAACTGCTGTTTGTCAGCACCGAACGTCATGACGTGCAATTCGACGGACAAGACCCGCAGCCGCTACGAATTCGCCTGGACTCGGTTCAGTAGTACCCAAGCGCTGACTTTAACCCCAGCGCGTGTGTTTCTTAAATCGCATATTTGAAAGGATGTATCAATGCTCCGCCCTTCCGTTGTTTTTGCTGGCCTGTGTGCGGGCTTGTTGCTGTCCACCAACGTTTTCGCTCTTTCGTTGAGCGATCTGTCCCAATCGGACGCCACCGGCGGCCTCAAGGATGCACTGACCCAAGGCGCGCAAATTGCCGTCAAGGAATTGGGCGTTCCCGGTGGTTTCAGCAACAACAAGGACGTACGTATCGAGTTACCCGGCAGCCTTGGCAAGGTGGCGAAGAAGATGAAACAGTTCGGCATGGGTGCCCAGGTCGATCAACTGGAAGCCAGCATGAACCAAGCCGCCGAAGCCGCTGTGCCGCAAGCACAGGCGCTGCTGGTGGATGCCGTGAAGAAAATGAGCGTGGCCGATGCCAAGGGCATCCTCAGCGGCGGCAATGACTCAGCCACCCAATATCTGAGCAAGACCAGCCGCGAGCAGATCCGCGCGAAATTCCTGCCCATCGTCAAACAAGCCACCGACAAAGTCGGCGTCGCGCAAAAATACAATTCATTCGCCGGTCAAGCGGCGGCCCTTGGTGTGGTCGACAGCAAAGACGCCAACATCGAAGGCTACGTGACCGAGCAAGCGCTGAACGGCCTGTTCAAAATGATCGGCGAGCAAGAAGAAAGCATCCGCAAAAACCCAGCGGAAGCGGCGACCAGCCTCGCCAAGAAAGTGTTTGGGGCGATGTGAGCAAGCCGGGCTTGTCTGTAGCGCTCAATTGCGCTGAAGGTTACAGCCACGCCCGCTTGATTTCGGATTCGTCACGCAGACTGAACACCCACTCCCGACCCGTTTTGGTTTTTTTGAACACGTTCAGGTCGACCAGGCCGTTCAGCACTGCCGACGCAGTGTTGTAGGAACAATCCAGATTTTCCTTCACGTTGACTGCTGTAAATTCCTTTGCCGTGCCATTGATCGCCACCTGAAATACGGTTTTTTGTTTCTCGCTGAACCTGTCGTACAACGCCGAGCCTGCGAGCCAATGGTCGAAGCTCACGGTATCAACCGCCATTTTTTTATAGGCTGTCAGGAAGTCATTCACAGCCCGGATCACCACCGAACACTGGTGATCGATAAAGTAGGTCAGGTCCATTGCGTCTGTTTCTGTGTACAGGTATGACCGCCCATATTTGACCGGTGCATTGCGCAGCAACACGCTGATGGCGATGTAGCGGAACGCGGAGAAATCGTTTTTGAACATGAACCAGTAGAACAACGCTCTCGCCACACGCCCATTACCGTCTCGAAACGGGTGCTCGTAGCCCAACGCAAAATGCAAAGCGATACCTTTGATCAACGGGTGCAGATAATCCTCACGGTCCGCATTGTCATGGGGGGTGTTGGTCCAATCGGCGAGTACTTTGAGCCTTGCCGCCAATTCTTGCGCTATCGGCGGGACATGAACGGTGTTGCCCTCCCCGTCCTGCACAACCACATCGTCGCGGGTTCGAAAAACACCGGGCGAGTATTTATCGTCATCAATCCCGGCTACACCTACTTCATGCAGGCGCGCAATCAGCTCAACGCTCAGCGGTTGCAGCCGGTTGTCCCAGGCGAATTTCATCAACTGATAGTTGCCTATGATCATTCTTTCATCGGGCGTACGAGGCTGCCTCTTGCGCTTAAGCATGTCTTTGGCGATCAAGGTAGTGGTCGCGGCGCCTTCAAGCTGGCTGCTGCTAATGGCTTCGTCTTCGATTAAATCGTTGAGCAGGTAACTGACATGAGCGCCCTCACCGATTTTATGGGACATGTACTCAAGCGCGGCTGTGCTGGCGTTTCTGTCGACCGCGGAAATGGCCTTGTGCGCAATAGGTGTCAGGAAGTAACTGCACCAGTGATCCAGACTCCCCAACGGCAAAATCGGCAAGCCTTGGCTTACCCGAGCCGATTTAACGATGGCCCAGCACGTCGCCGGATTCAGCCCGCTGCGCCAGCGATGACGCAATTCGTCAAAAGGCCGATAACGGCCTTGGTCATCCAGCGGCTTATGCAATGCCAGACACTCAGCGACATTGTCCCGTAGCGGATTTTCAGCAGAGGGCTGAAAAAAATCCTCCGGAAGTTTCGCGGTAACGGGTGGGGACTTGATCATCGCTAACTCAAATTCTGCAAAAACTGAGATAGCAGTACAGCAGATTGGTCTTTATAACTCAACTTTAGCTAGATTTGAGACAGAGGGACGGAAATCCACCGCCCTATCTCAATTTTAGCCAGAATTGAGACACGCCTCTGTAGGAGCCGCCGAAGGCTGCGATTCGACCGGGAACCGGTCGCCCTCGTTATACCGCTTAAGGGGTGCCGGTCGCCCGTGACCCTAGCCTGTCGCAGCCTTCGGGAGCGCCTACAGGTTTTGTGTTTGCTGCGTGACAGCGCAGCGTCGAAGACGTGGCGGACCCTGCTACGGTGAGCGTGTTTGCCCCGGGGTAGCGTGGCGTCGGCGACCGATTGCAATTCCCTACACCTCAACCTTCTTCACCTTGAACCAAGCCGCATATAGCGCTGGCAGGAACAGTAAGGTCAATGCCGTTGCGACGATCAGGCCGCCCATGATCGCGACGGCCATGGGGCCGAAGAATACGCTGCGTGACAAAGGGATCATTGCCAGCACGGCCGCCAGGGCAGTGAGGACAATGGGGCGGAAGCGGCGCACGGTGGCTTCGATAATCGCGTGCCAGGGATCAAGTCCCGCCGCAATGTCCTGTTCGATCTGGTCAACGAGGATCACTGAGTTGCGCATGATCATCCCGGACAAGGCGATGGTGCCGAGCATGGCGACAAAACCAAACGGCTGGTTAAACAGGATCAGGAATGAGGTGACGCCGATCAAGCCCAGCGGCGCAGTCAAGAACACCATGGCCACCCGCGAGAAGCTGCGCAGTTGCAGCATCAGCAAGGTCAGGACCACCACGATAAACAGCGGCACGCCAGCGTTCACGGATTTTTGACCGCGCTCGGACTCTTCGACGGTGCCGCCGACCTCCAGCAGATAACCGTCCGGTAATTCAGCCCGGACGCCGGCCAGCGTTGGCTGAATTTGCTGGATCAGCGTGGCGGGCTGTTCTTTCCCGTAGATATCCGCGCGCACGGTCACCGTCGGCAGTCGATTGCGGTGCCAGATGACCCCTTCTTCAAAACCGTATTCCAGGGTCGCGACTTGCGACAGTGCCACGCTGGTGCCGTTGGAGGTCGGTATGGCGAGGCTTGAGAGCGAGGCCAAGTCTTTACGTGCGTCGGAGGTTCCGCGCACCAGAATATCGATCAATTCGTCGTCTTCGCGGTATTGGCTAACGCTGGCCCCGGTCAGGGAACTCTGCAGGAAGCGCGACAGGTCAGCGGTTGTGACGCCCATTGCCCGTGCCCGGTCCTGATCGACGTTGAGGTGAACCACCTTGCTGGGCTCTTCCCAATCCAGATGGACGTTAGACACCCGTGGATTCTCCCGTACCTTGTCCGCGACTTTGCGTGCCAGTTCACGGACCTCTTCAATGTGTTCACCGGACACTCGAAACTGCACTGGATAACCCACGGGCGGACCATTTTCCAGACGAGTAACACGTGGTCGCAACGTCGGAAACTGCTCGTTAAGGGTATTCAGCAACCAGGTACGCACCGCCTCACGGTCTTCGATGGTTTTCGCCAACACCACGAATTGAGCGAAGCTGGCAGCCGGCAACTGCTGGTCCAGCGGCAGATAGAATCTTGGTGAGCCGGTACCGATGTAAGCCACGTAACTGTCGACACCAGGGTGGTCCTTGAGCATCTGTTCCAGCCGCGAGACCTGTTCGGTGGTATTGGTCAGCGAAGCGCCCTCGGCCAATTTCAAATCAACCATCAGCTCCAGTCGGACCGATGCAGGGAAAAACTGCTGGGGGACGAAACGGAACATCACCACCGACAGTACGAACAGGCAAACCGTAAGCACCAGCACCGTTTTGCGACGGCGCACGCACCAGCCCACCAAGCCTCGCACACGTTGATAAAAACGGGTGCCATAAGGATCCGGTGCGCTTGCTCCATGCTTGTCCGCATGTTTTTGTGCCAGATCAGGTAGCAATCGATCGCCCAAATACGGCACGAAGACCACGGCGGCGACCCAGGACGCGAGCAAGGCGATGGTCACCACTTGAAAGATCGAGCGTGTGTATTCACCCGTGGTGGACTGCGCGGTAGCAATCGGTAAGAAGCCTGCAGCGGTGATCAGCGTGCCCGTGAGCATCGGGAATGCGGTGCTGGTCCAGGCGAAACTCGCGGCCTTTAGCCGGTCATAACCCTGCTCCATTTTGATCGCCATCATCTCGACGGCAATAATGGCGTCGTCCACCAGCAAGCCCAGCGCTAACACCAGTGCGCCGAGGGAAATTTTGTTCAGGCCAACGCCCAGGTAATACATGCAGGCGAAGGTCATCGCCAACACAAGCGGAATGGTCAGGGCAACCACCAGACCGGTGCGCATACCCAGGGAGAAAAAACTGACTAACAGGACGATGACCAGCGCCTCGGCCAACACCCGAACGAACTCACCCACGCCGGTCTTCACCGCAGCCGGTTGGTCCGACACCTTGCGCAGTTGCATGCCGGCCGGGAGATTTTGTTGGATATGGGCAAATTCGGCTTCAAGCGAGTGTCCCAGGGACAGGATGTCACCGCCCTCTTTCATCGCCACCGCCAGACCGATGGCGTCTTCACCCATAAAGCGCATGCGCGGCGCGGGTGGATCATTGAAGCCGCGATGAACCTGCGCGACATCACCGATGCGGAAGCTGCGACCGTTCACCCGAAGGGGAAAATTCCCGATCTCGTCGACGGATTGGAAGCGCCCGGTCACCCGCAGCTGAATTCGATCGGTGGGGGTTTCGAAGAAGCTGGCCGCGGACACCGCATTCTGGTCTTCCAACGCCTGCTGGACCGCTTGCAACGAAAGACCCAAAGTCGCAAGTTTCAGGTTCGACAGCTCGATCCAGATCTTTTCATCCTGCAACCCCAGCAGTTCGATCTTGCCAACGTCCTTGACCCGCTGCAGTTGAATCTGCACGCGGTCGGCGTAATGTTTAAGCACGGCATAGTCAAAGCCCTGACCACTCAGTGCGTAAATATTGCCGAAGGTAGTACCAAACTCATCGTTGAAAAACGGACCCTGAATACCGCTAGGCAAGGTTTGGCGGATGTCGCTGATCTTCTTTCGCACCTGATACCACAGCTCGGGCACCTGGGAGGGGGACATGGCGTCGCGAGCGAAGAAGGTGACCTGAGACTCGCCCGGCCGCGAAAACGAGACGATGCGTTCGTACTCACCGGTCTCCATCAGCTTTTTCTCGATGCGGTCGGTGACTTGCCGACCGACTTCCTCAGCGCTGGCACCGGGCCAGAGGGTGCGAACCACCATGGCCTTGAAGGTGAACGGTGGGTCTTCGCTTTGCCCGAGTTTGGTGTAGGACAAGGCGCCAACGATGGCCAATAACAGCATCAAAAACAGGACGATCTGACGGTTATGCAGGGCCCATTCGGAAAGGTTGAAACGCATCCGTGCTTACTCCTTGGCCGCCAGCTTCACTTCTCGATTACTGCGATCCACGGGGCGCACTTTTTCGCCCTCGTGCAGCACGTGCACACCGGCAGCGACGATCCAATCCGTGGCGCTGAGGCCTTCCAGGACTGGAACGGTGTCTTGGCCGTACGCCGAGACGCGTACCGGGGTGCGTTTTAACGTGTTGTCCGTGTCGATGCGCCAGACGTATGTGGCGCCGTTTTCAGCGGTCAATGCCGACAGAGGCACCGACATCGCACTGGTTTCCCCGGCCTGAACAAATACCCGTGCGCTTTGGCCCAAAACGGGCGGGACTTTGCCAGCGGCAAAGGTAACTTTCGCGGCGAAGGTTCGCGAGCGCGGATCGGCGGCAGGAGACAATTCCCGGATGCGCCCAGGAAAACGCTGATCGGGTTGCGCCCACAATTCGACGGCAACTGCCTGGCCGATCTTGACGCTACCGATGCTTTGCTCAGGTACGCTGATCAATACCTCACGCTCGCCATCGGTGGCCAGGGTAAAGACGGTTTGCCCCGCAGCCACCACTTGACCGACTTCCACCAAACGCCGGGCAATCACACCGTCCTGCGAAGCGCGCAGCACGGAGTAACCCGCCTGATTATCGGCTACGGTAAATTCGGCCTTGATTTGTTTGACCCGCGCCTCACCGGCGCGGAACAGGTTTTCCGCATTGTCGAACTGGGACTTGCTGACCATTTGCCGGTCCATCAAGGTCTTGTAGCGATCACGCTCGGCACGCACCAGCTGCAAATTGGCTTCAGCAGCGGTCACCTGGGCACGGCTCGCCTCCAGTTGCAGGCGGACATCCTGCGGATCCAGTTCGGCCAGTGGCTGGTTGGCTTTGACCCGCTCACCCTCTTCCACCAGGCGTTTGATGACTTTGCCGGGGATTCGAAACGCCAGGTCTGGTTCGAACCGCGCACGTACTTCACCGGGATAGCTGTCCATCGACAGTGACGCCAACTGCGGCTGAACCACCATGGCAGGGCGCACAACAGCCTGAACCGGCTCTTCATGACCACAGCCTGTCAGCAACAAAACCAGACTGATGGGCAGGGTTAACGACAAGGCATCGCGAAACATGGTGACGGACCTTCGACAAAGGGTGTTTTAATTGTTGTACCGCTGGGTATAGTAAGAAATACCAAACTCATCAGTCCACTATTAAAACGAAGATGCCTGATAATTCATTGATCACTTCCGGCCCGGGCCGACCCAAGGACCTGGCAAAACGCCAGGCCATCCTCGACGCCGCGAAAAATCTGTTCGTGAGCAAGGGCTATGCCGGCACCAGCATGGACGCTGTCGCCGCTGCAGCGGGGGTCTCTAAACTGACGGTCTACAGTCACTTCACTGACAAAGAGACGTTATTCTCGGCGGCCGTGATCGCACGATGCGAAGAGCAGTTACCTGAATTGTTTTTCGAAATGCCTGTGGGCACGCCGGTTGAAACCGTGTTGACCACCATTGGCCGTGGCTTCCATGCCCTGATCAACAGCCCGGATTCCATTGAACTGCACCGGCTCATGACGGCCCTGGGCGCTCAGGACCCGAAGATGTCACTGATATTTTTTGAGGCTGGCCCGGAGAGAATTCTGCAGGAAATGGAACGGCTGCTGGTTCAGATCAACAGTAACGGCAGCCTGGTCATCGACAAGCCGCGTATCGCCGCTGAGCACTTTCTGTGTCTGCTTAAGGGCACCTGCAACTTCCGCCTGCTGATCGGCTGCGACGACTCACCCGACCCCGTAGCGGACGAACAGCATGTCAAGGAAGTAGTGAACCTGTTTATGCGCGCGTACCGGCCCAATCAGGAAAAGCAAAACCTGTAAGAGCCAATGCTGGGCCCTACAGAAGGCTAGGATTTCAGGGCTTTCTTTGGATAGATATCGTAGCGGCTGGATTTCCCATCCAATGCATAGCCAGGTTTTGGGCCATCGATACTCGGCGCTTTGCGCGGACGCTTGACCACTACCCGGTGCGTGGCCAGGGCCAGGGCGGCTTCGAGCAACGCTGGGGCGTCCATGTCATTTCCTACCAGAGGACGGAACAGGCGCATTTCTTTCTTCACCAGGGCGGTTTTTTCTCGGTGTGGAAACATCGGATCCAGGTAGATGACCTGCGGCGGCTCGCCTTCCCAAGCACGAATCAGCTCGATGGAGTTGCCCGTCAGCAAGCGCATCCTGGCAATAATGGGGCCGATTTCGCGGTCCCTGAGTCCGCGGGCCAAGCCGTCTTCGAGCAAGGCAGCAATAATCGGCTGACGTTCGATCAAGCTTATTTCGCAACCAAGGCTGGCCAGCACAAAGGCGTCCTTGCCCAATCCCGCCGTGGCGTCCAATACCTGGGGCCGCACACCTGGCTGAATACCCACGGCCTTGGCAATCATTTGCCCGCTACCGCCACCGAACAGACGCCGATGCGCTGCAGAACCTTCAACAAAATCCACCCGGACCGGCCCTGAGGTGTCGGTGCCCAGCTGCTGCAACTGCAAACCATCGTCGGTCACTTGCAGGGCAAACTCAGCCTGGGAATCTTCCAACGGCAACCCGAGGCGCCGGGACCACTGCTCTGCTTGCGCCTGTCCGTTGCTGATCAGGGTTTCGACTCGAATGCGACTGCCTGTCTGTTGCTCACTCATTTGCCCACACGCTCAACTATTTTGTTAATGATCGGCGCAATTGGCCGATAACGAGAATATCCAGCATTTTGCCAGAGCCGGACGACCAACGAGCGCTATGTCTGACATTGAATCCGCACCGATAGGCTATTTGTCCCACGCAGGCGACTTTAGTCTTCGCAACTCCAGAACCCTGAGCGGTGTCGCCCAGCTCTGGACGGATGCGTTCGCTCGCGCAATGGCCGAGCAAACCGCGGACAAAACTGATGTTTCGGCTGCACCGGCAGTGGCTACTACCAACCCGGCGACTGGCGAACCACTGGGCGGCATCAACGCACTGGGGCAAATCGTCGACCAGCGCGAACTGCCGGTTGCCGATGTCCCGCGCAAACCCTCCGTGCCCTTGTTCTTGCCGATTGCGGAATTCGAACTGCACCTGCTGCCCAAGCTTGCCGAGCCGTTCAGCATCAGCGACATGATCGAACAGCAGCGGCATTTGGATTTCGACAGCGGCTGGGTTCGGCCCTTGGTTCTGGACCCCCACCAGCCCGATGCAAACCCGGGTCCAGGCCCACAACCCCGTCCGTTGCACCTGCCGATTGCCGAGTTCGAATGGGACTTGGCTGACAAAGCCGCCGTCCCGTACGACGCCGAAACGGTTGATGCTCAACAACGGCATCTGAACTACGACAACGGCTGGGCCCGGCCAATCATTCTGCAAAACCTGCGTATGGCTGCTTAAGCGCTGCCGATTTTCACAACAAACCCAATTGCTGTTGCGCTGCAGGCTCCCTCTCAAGTACCACCAATGCTGGCAAACCCGGCAGCCGCGCCATCAACTGCCCGTGGAAACGCCACGCCAACTCAGGCGCCTGGAGGTTGTCAGGCGTGTGCATAAACACATAAGGCGTGCGCCCTTCCTCGATCCAACCTGCAACTTTCTCTACCCAGGG
Source organism: Pseudomonas sp. (assembly GCF_028293835.1). Classification (GTDB taxonomy): domain Bacteria; phylum Pseudomonadota; class Gammaproteobacteria; order Pseudomonadales; family Pseudomonadaceae; genus Aquipseudomonas. The sequence continues at coordinate 14,299 of NZ_JAQGNX010000110.1, read as the reverse complement.
TGCAAGAAAAGGGTCGTTAGCCTCCAGCAGCGGATGACCAATAAAACGCACTTGGGGAAATTGCGTCAGCGCTGCAGGGCGCGGCGGGACTTTAGGTTTTTTCGATTGTGCGTGCAACACGGCGGGATCAGTCGATACGCAGCTGAACAACGCTCGCGGATCAAGGCAAATACGCTCCACGCCCCGGTCTAGCAGCAATCGATTGAGCGTGCGCTCTTCTTCACCTTTGGCAAAAAAAGTCGAGTTCCGAACCTCGACCGCCATTGGCCGGTCGAGGGCATCGATAAAACTGACCAGCTCAGCCAGCCGGGAGGGTCCAAAACTGGCGGGTAACTGCAGCCACAACGGCGTCACCCGAGCGCCCAAGGGTGCCAACAGCTGAATAAAGTCCTCAGCCGCTTGCAGTTTCTGACGAAGGTCGCCGCCGTGGCTGATGTCGCGGTGAAATTTAGCGGTGATGCGGAACTGCTCAGGAAGGGTGTGCGCCCAACGCTCAACGATTGCAGGTGAAGGCCGTGCGTAGAACGTAGTGTTGCCTTCGACCGCGTTGAAAACTCGCGCGTAAAGCCCGAGGTATTCATTGGACCGCGCATTCTCCGGATACAGGGATTCACGCCAGGCGTTGTCACTCCAGGATGGGCAACCGAGGTAATAAGGCGGACGCTGGGAATTCAAATGTGAAGGTCGAGGCCCAGCACTTCCATGTCCCACTCAACGAAACTGGCCGTGGTGAGATAACTGGCCAACGCATGGGCAACGCGGGTGCTGACGGAACGAGGGAAAATCATGTCTTGTTGACGGGCCGGAACATTCGCCGTCGGATCTACCTGGGCGTTTTGCGGTCGGGAGCTATTGGCAGACACTTGAGGCGGTACTTCGATATCGCTGTCGACTTCCTCAAACGCGCCATCAACCGTCGCAGGGCCTTTGCGAGCCTTGCGCTTTATGGGGTATGAGCGTGGTGAGGGGCCGTCTATGCGCATCAATGCATACTCAGGATCGTGTAGTGGCAATCTAACAGTACGGATAACGCTTCACAAATGTGCGAACGATAACTAGACCACAGTTTACGCAAAAGGTTTAAAACCCCCGATGAACTGTCGCGTTTAGACGTGTAGGGGCCAACGTGTTGAGGGCGACACCGCAGCATTCCAGACAGACCGCGGCGCATGCTTCGCGAACACGTTCGCTCCTACTGGTTTTGTGTTAGCTGCGCGACAGCACGGCGTCGGAGACGTGGCGGAATCTCCTACCGGAATGTGCTCTTTTCGCTGAGTCTGCGGTAACCCAAGACATCTCTGTGGCAATACCTTAAACCGGGCGGGCTTTTGCTACGGCGACTTTATCGCGCAGATAAACCGGCTGCGCTTGGTCAGCAACAACCGCTTCGCCGCGCTGCCAGGCGAACGTGGCCAAGGTCAGCAAGTCTTGTGCATGGGGCAGCATCAACGCGTCGTGCCCGGTGAGTTTGACCGCGATGCGGTCGGCGTAGCCCCAACCGGTGCCGGAACCAAACCATTCTCCTGACGCATCCGCAGGCAACGCAGCCCGTTCGGGGGGCAGCACGGCTTCAACACCGGCCAGTCGCATTTCACCCGCAACTTCCCGGTAGCAGCCCCAATACACCTCGTCCATTCGCGCATCAATGGCCGAGGCGACCTGGCTCGCGCCATGCTCACGAAAGGCACGTTGCGCCAGCACCGCCAGGTTGGACACCGGCAATACCGGGCGCTCCAGGGCAAACGCCAGGCCTTGCACCACACCAATGGCGATGCGCACCCCGGTGAACGCCCCCGGTCCGCGGCCAAAGGCAATGGCATCAATGGCAGACAAGGCAAGTCCGGCTTCGGCCAGCAAATCCCTGATCATTGGCAACACACGCTGAGCATGCAGGCGTGGGATCACCTCGTAGTGGCTCAGTACTTTGCCATCGTGCAGCAGAGCGACAGAGCAAGCTTCAGTGGCGGTATCCAGGGCCAACAAGGTGGTCATCGGGGGTTCCATAGGCGAGGGAGCGAAAAAAGTGTCACATTATAAACAACTACGGCCCGCAAGCGGGCCGTAGTTCATCACTGCAAGGCGTGTCAGCTAAAAGCAGCCAGCACCTTGGCGGTGATGTCATCGACAGAACCGACGCCTTCGATGTGGCTGAATTTCGGTTTGCCGTTCTTAGTAGCCAGGTTCTGGTAGAACGCTACCAACGGCTTGGTCTGAGCGTGGTAAACCTCCAGACGGTGACGAACAGTGGCCTCCACGTCATCTTTACGCTGAACCAGTGGCTCGCCAGTAACATCGTCCAGACCCGTAACCTTGGGCGGATTGTAGATCAAGTGATAAACGCGGCCAGAACCCTCGTGCACACGACGACCGGAAATACGCTTGACGATTTCTTCGTCGTCGACTGCGATCTCCACTACGTTGTCAATTTCCAGACCGGCGTTCAACAGTGCTTCAGCTTGAGGAATGGTGCGCGGGAAGCCGTCGAACAGCACGCCGTTGGCGCAGTCAGGTTCCGCAAGGCGGTCTTTGATCAGGCCGATGATCAGGTCGTCGGAGACCAGACCGCCGCTGTCCATGACACTTTTGGCTTTCAGGCCAAGGTCTGTGCCGGCTTTGACGGCTGCGCGCAGCATGTCACCGGTGGAGATTTGCGGGATGCCGAATTTCTCGGTGATGAATTTTGCCTGAGTACCTTTACCGGCCCCGGGAGCTCCCAGCAGAATCACGCGCATCGATGTGCTCCTCAATTTTTATATGGAATCGTCGGACTCGCCTCGTTGGGCCAATCTCAAAAAAATAATTCAGCCAATCGGCCAAAGGCTGATCAAGATACACAGCAGGCTATCCCCACACAAGCCGCCAAAAGTCGCAGTAACCGAAGAGGCACCGGCGCTTAAATAAACGGAGATCGGCAGGTTCGACTTGGTGCAACCTTACAGGGATGCGTCTTTAACAATCAAAAGAGGGCCATTTATGGCGCGGCGTTGCCTTTTCTGGCAGCACCGCACCTGAATCAAACGGTCAGCCGGTGTTACGTAACCCCGCTGCTATGCCTGCCACAGACACCAACAACGCCTGTTCCAGAGGACTGTCCAGGGTTCCTTCGCGCTTGCGCGACCGGGCCAGAAGCTCGGCCTGCAACAAGTGCAGCGGATCGAGGTAGGTGTTGCGCAAGCTAATGAATTCCAACGTCTCCGGGCTATGTGCCAGTAGCTGCGATTGTCCCGTCAGACCCAGCACTACGTTGCATGCCTGCGACAATAGGTCGCGCAAGTGCGTGCCTAAATGTTGCAAACGTGGCTCAACCAGCCGCTCGTCGTACATCCGGGCGATATCGCTATCAGCCTTGGCCAAGACCATTTCCAGCATGTCGATTCGCGTGCGAAAGAACGGCCACTGCTCGCGCATCTGCCCTAACAGATCGCCTTCGCCACGCTCCAGTGCTTTGGTAAGTGCGGCCTCCCAACCGAGCCAGGCGGGCAACATCAAGCGCGTCTGGGTCCAGGCGAAAATCCACGGGATCGCCCGCAGACTTTCAACCCCGCCCTCGCGGCGCTTGGCCGGTCGGCTGCCCAACGGCAAACGACCCAGCTCCTGCTCGGGCGTAGCCTGACGGAAATACTCAACGAACTCCGGATGCTCGCGAACCACGGCGCGGTAAGCCTTGACCCCGTCGGCAGCCAGGTGATCCATCATTTCCCGCCAGGCCGGTTCAGGACGCGGCGGCGGTTGCAGCGTCGCTTCCAGCACAGCGGCCAGGTACAGGTTGAGGTTCTGCTCGGCGATGTCTGGCAGGCCAAACTTGAAACGAATCATCTCGCCTTGCTCAGTCGTCCTGAAACGCCCCGCCACGGACCCCGGCGGCTGCGACAGAATGGCCGCGTGGGCTGGGCCGCCACCACGGCCGACAGTACCGCCGCGACCATGAAACAACAGCAGTTCGACTTGCTGTTCGCGGCAGATATCCACCAACCTTTCCTGAGCCCGGTATTGCGCCCAGGCGGCGGCTGTGGTGCCGGCGTCTTTGGCAGAATCGGAATAGCCGATCATGACTTCCTGTGGACCATGCAGACTCAAACGGTAGCCCGGCAGGCTCAGCAATTGTTCGATGGCCGGACCGGCATTGTCCAGATCGGACAAGGTTTCAAACAACGGCACCACGCGCATAGGTCGTTGCAGGCCGGTTTCCTTGAGTAGCAATTGCACCGCCAGCACATCCGAAGCCGCGCCCGCCATGGAGATCACATAGGAACCCAGAGATGCGGCTGGCGCTGCTGATATTTCGCGGCATGTCGCCAGGACTTCAGCAGTGTCCGCAGCCGGTTTGAAGTGGCTGGGTAATAACGGGCGACGATTTTTCAGCTCACGCTGCAAGAAGGCAATGCGGGTTTCTTCGTCCCATTCCTCATAACGGCCCACACCGAGATAATCAGTGATCTCGGTCATCGCTGCCGTGTGGCGGCTGGAGTCCTGACGCACGTCCAGACGCACCAGAAACAGACCAAACGTAACCGCTCGGCGCAGGCAGTCCAGTAACGGCCCATCGGCAATGACGCCCATCCCACAGTCGTGCAGCGACTGAAAACACAGGTGCAACGGTTCAAACAAGTCGCGATTATTTTGCAGCACAGCGTCCGGGGCCGGTTGCGTGACTGCAAGTGAGGACTGTGCCCAGTTGCGTGTCGCTCGCAGGCGTTCGCGCAATTGTTTGAGTACCGCGCGGTAGGGCTCGGCGCTGTCACCGGCAGCGGCGCGCAACGCGTCACTGGCCTCTTGCATCGACAGTTCAGCCGCCAGTTGATCGACATCGCGCAGATAAAGATCAGCCGCCATCCACCGCGCCAGCAGCAACACTTCGCGGGTGATTGCTGCCGTCACATTCGGGTTGCCGTCGCGGTCGCCACCCATCCAGGAGGCGAAGCGGATCGGCGCCGCCTCCAGGGGCAAGTGCAGCCCGGTTGCGGCGTGCAGGGCATGATCGGCTTTGCGCAGGTAGTTGGGAATCGCCTGCCACAGTGAATGCTCGATCACCGCGAAGCCCCATTTAGCCTCGTCGACAGGTGTCGGACGGGTGCGACGAATTTCTTCGGTGTGCCAGGCTTCGGCAATCAGCCGCTGCAAGCGTACGGTGATGGTTTCGCGCTCGGCGGCGCTGAGGTCGCGATGGTCCAGGGCCGCCAGTTGCGCGGCAATAGCGTCGTATTTTTGAATCAGCGTACGGCGCGCCACCTCAGTGGGGTGCGCTGTCAACACCAGTTCGATTTCCAGTTTGCCCAACTGTCTGGCCAATGCTTCAGGCGAATGGCCGGCCTTTTTCAAACGTTCGAGTAATTCAGGGAGGACACGGGATTCAAACGGTTGCGGCTGAGGATCTTCGCGGCGATGAATAAGTTGGTATTGCTCAGCGATATTGGCCAGGTTCAAGAATTGATTGAACGCGCGCGTCACTGGCAGCAACTCGTCCTCACTCAGCTCATCCAGGCTGGTACTCAACTGCTCAGTACCCGCCGCCGACCCGCGACGCCCAGCTTTGGCGCCCTTGCGAATGCGCTCGATCTTTTCGAGGAATTGCGGTCCTCGCTGATCACGAATGGTGTTGCCCAACAGCTCACCCAACAAGTGAACATCTTCGCGCAAACGTGCATCGATATCGGCCATAACCCTGCCCTCCAGTGTTTCTCGACGGGTGCTCCGCTCAGTCATTCCACGGACACGACTGAACAAGCGCGCAAAAATCTGATCCATAAGAGTGCACAGCCTGCTCAGTTATGACAAGCACGCAACCGCTTGCTGTGCCACTGCGGCTTACCGTTCATGAGCTAACCTGTGAATTGAGCCGTATCGCGCCTTGTCACCCCGATTCGCCCGTCAACGCGGGCTAACCCTGAGGTCCGTCCGTATGAAGATTCGTGAACTTGCCAGACACTGGGAACAGAATGCCAAGGGCCGCTTGAGCAAAACCGGCTATACGATTCATTTGGACGTCGAAGCCGCTGCACGCCTGGCGGCGATTGCCGAGATGTACCCCAAACGTCATCCCGAAGAGCTACTCGGCGAATTGATTGGCGCCGCGTTGGAAGAACTCGAAGCCAGCTTTCCATATGTCAAAGGCAGCCATGTGGTGGCCACTGACGAAGAAGGCGATCCGCTGTATGAAGACATCGGCCCCACCCCGCGTTTCCTTGCTCTGTCACGGCAACATCTGCACGATTCTGATGAAAAGTCTGACGCCTGAAAGTATGGCTTTACCCCGCGCTGTTTAATCCTTTCCTAAGACCTATGGTTGGCCGCTTTCAGCGGCCAGCACACTCTGCGTGACCGCTAAGTCGCGCCCTAGAGCCTTCTCCCGTGGATTAAATTTTTTTAACCGCTTGAAAAACCTGACTGAACTATTCAAAAAAGCCACAGGTCACAGAAATTAGCCATCACAAGAAACCCTGACTCTGTTGACGTGAAGCGCCGTCCTGTTTCAGGCCTGACTGTCATGGAAAACTTTAGATTCAGGAAATTTCCAATGGAGTTCGACACCATGAAGATCAGTACTGCCAAAACCTCTTTTAACCACCTTCGCGGGTTGAAATTGGCTGCCTTGGCCCTCGGCAGCAGTTTTGTACTGGCCGGTTGCGCGGGCAACCCACCGACCGAGCAATACGCGGTGACTCAATCGGCAGTGAACAGCGCGGTCAGTGCCGGTGGCACTGAGTACGCAGCCGTGCAAATGAAGTCGGCCCAAGATAAGTTGAAAGCCGCCGAACTGGCGATGCACGACAAAAAATACGACGAAGCCCGGATGCTTGCCGAGCAGTCCGAATGGGACGCCCGCGTAGCTGAGCGCACCGCTCAGGCCGCGAAAGCGCAAAAAGCAGCCCAAGACGCTCGCAAAGGTGCTGATGAGTTACGGCAGGACGGCATGAAGACCTTGCAATAAATGCAGGCAGCCTCCTCTACCGTGTACTCGTATTGCCGATCGATATTGAATTGAAGGACTAAACTATTATGCGCAAACAATTGATGGTCCCTGCTCTTCTGGCCCTGAGCATTGGCTTGGCGGCCTGTGCAACTCCACCGAACCCTAGTCTGGAACAAGCCCGGACCAATTTCGCGGCGTTGCAAGCCAACCCGCAAGCCAGCCAAGTGGCGGCGCTGGAAACCAAAGACGCCAGTGACTGGATGGACAAGGCTGATGCGGCCTATCGCAACAAGGAAGACGCGAAAAAGGTTGATCAGTTGTCTTACTTGACCATTCAACGTATTGAACTGGCCAAGCAGACTATCAATTTGCGTACGGCTGAAGATCAACTGAAGAACGCCGACGCCCTGCGCGCCCAAGCACGTCTTGCTGCCCGTGACGCTCAGATCAAAAAGCTTCAGGACAGCCTTAACGCCAAGCAAACTAGCCGCGGCACGCTGGTGACCTTTGGCGACGTGTTGTTCGACCTGAACAAGGCCGAATTGAAGCCGGCTGGCATGAATGACGTCAACAAACTCGCGCAGTTCCTGCAAGAGAATCCGGATCGCAAGGTAGTCGTCGAGGGCTACACCGACTCCAGCGGTTCTACCGCCTACAACCAGTCATTGTCTGACCGCAGGGCCAACTCGGTACGGGCGGCGCTGGTAAAAATGGGCGTTGATCCAACCCGTATCGTCACTCAGGGTTACGGCAAGGAATACCCGGTTGCCGACAACACCAGCAACTCGGGCCGCGCGCAGAACCGTCGTGTGGAAGTGACCATTTCCAATGACAACCAGCCGGTGGCGCCACGTTCGTCGATGCAATCGACTAACTGATCCACAGCAAAAAGCCTCGCCTTGCGATGAGCACGGCGGGGCTTTTTATTGGGTGAAATCCGCTTTAAAGAAGGCGCCGCGTCGCCTGCTTCGCCAACCAGTTGGCTCCTACAGAGGATCTTAGACCACCGCTAAATCAAGGCTGTAGCTGCTGCGGGGTTTCCTGGCCCATGCAATGCACGGCTTGCTTGCTACCATTGACCAACACGCCGCTCAGGCCTTTTTGCTCGGTGTCGAACAGCACTAATACCCCGTCGATGCACTGCGCCACTTCGGCCGCGGGTTCCAGGGCGATTTTGTAATCTTCCCCAGGCACGGTCTTGAGCATCGTGAATTCACTCAACAACAGCGCATCCTCAGGCTTGGCAAAGTGCAAATAGCCGTAATACCAGAGGCAACCGACGGTGCCGAGGATGCAGCCGATGCCGGTCAGGATCAGGGGGATTGCGTTACGTTCTTCGCTCATTGCGGGCTCTCTGATTGTTCATTTTCTGAATGCGGTGGTGCGGGCTTTGCTTCAGGATTGTTTGCTTCGGGATGCTTTGCTTCGGGGTAGTTCGGCACTTCGGCCAAGCGACGCAGGCCATTGAAATGTCGCGGGTCTTGCAGGTAATGCAGAAAAACCTGACGCCAGGTTGGGTCAAAAAACGTCTGTACGTGCCCACCGCGGGTGAGTTGCAGCACCCGCGGCGGTGGCGCAGCTTTATACAAGCTGATGCCGTTGGAAAGCGGTATCACCGGGTCGTCAATGCTTTGAAACATTAAAATTGGCGTCCCGGTCAACTGCGGCATGCCTTTAATGGCGCTTTCTGAGTCTGGAATCAACCACGACAACGGCGTCTGCAACGGCCACAACAGCCACGACGTGCCCAGGGCATAGCGCGCAGCGTCACGGTAGCTGGCGGGCGCGCCGTCCAGCACCAACGCTTTGAGCCGTGCCCGTTGGTGCGGGTGTTGCGCCAGGTAATGCACGGCCAATGCACCACCGATGCTTTGTCCAAGCACCACCAACGGTTTGCCTTGCACTTCTGGCGCCTTGTCCAGCCAGTCAAACGCTGCATCGATATCTTGATAAATGGCCGGCAGGCTCGGTTCGCCCCGGGACAAACCGTAGCCACGATAATCCAGCAGCAGTACCTGATAACCCTCAGCGGGCAACCAATAACTGCCGCCCAGATGCCACGCCAGATTGCCGCCGTTTCCGTGTAAATGCAGAACTGTACCTTTGACCGGCACCCCGGCTTTGGCCGGCATCCACCAGGCATGCAATTGCGTACCGTCTGCGGCGACCAGGGTGATATCCCGGAATTCAACGTGGGCTTTTTCCGGGGTAAAAGGTTGGCCCGGCTCAGGATAAAACAACAGGGAACTGCAACCCATGAGAGCCAGCATCAGGGCCAATGCAGCAAAAATCTTCACCTGATATCCCTACATTGTTTGATATTTGTAGGAGCGCGCTTGCCCGCGATGGGCCCGGGGTCGCGCTCGACCGAAGCGGTCCTAAATGCTGAGCTCAATTCCTACAGCAAGAATTGAATTGTCTGGTTTACGACTGCTGCGCAGTCGATCGCGGGCACGCGCGCTCCTACAAGTCAGTGGCTAGAGAATATTCGAATAATCCGCTTCGATCCGATCCAGGCTCAGGTGGTTGAGGAAGTTTGAGAAACACATCCAGGCTGACAGTGCATTCATGTCGCGGAACTGCTCGGGCAGGTACTTGGGCGCTACGACCAGCCCTTCATCCACCAACTGCCGCATTGTGCGCATGTCTTCCAACGTGGTCTTGCCGCAGAACAACAACGGTACTTGCTCAAGCTTGCCCTTACGCACGGCCAACTGAATATAGTTGTAAACCATGATGAAGCCCTTGAGGTAGGACAAGTCTTTAGTGAAAGGCAGGCCATTGGGCACCGAGCCACGGAAAACGCGACTGGCGTTGCCATAGCTTTCGGCCATTTCGAAGCCCTGCTCACGGTAAAAGTCAAACACCTGGAGGAAATCGGCGCCCTCCTCGGCCATGTGGATGGCGCGAGTGCGGTTGGTCAGCTTGCGCAGGCGACTGGGGTAAGACGCGAACGCGATGACTTCCATCAGAATCGCCAAGCCTTCCTGGGTCACGGTGGACGATGGCGGCCCCTTGGACAGAAACGTGCAGATCGGCTGGTTTAGTCCATTGAGCGTGGTCCCTACATGCACCAACCCCTCATGCACTTCCAGCGCCCGCACATCCCGCTCGTTAAACATCGCGTCGCTGCGGATCTTGATGTAATCCGCGCCTGCGGCTGCGTCCGCCACGATGCCATCAGACTCGAACACGCGAATGGTCGATTCCGCCTCGCCGAAGGTTTTGTTCAGTCGCGACTGCAACATATCCACTGCATCTTTTGCAGTGAGGGTTTTGGGCTCGTCTTTAAGATCGCCACGGCCGGCGATGTTATCCAGGTAATCCGACAGCATCATGCCCAGATCGGCCAAGGTTGGATCGCCAGCATGGAACGCGTCGGAAGCGGCGCCATATAGCTCTTGGGAGATCAGGCCGAAATCCGGTGTGCCACGGGCTTCGAGCATGCGAATGACCATGCGGTATTCTTTGCACATGCGCCGCATAATCTGCCCGACCGGGTTGAACTGGCCGAGTTGACGGGTGATGTCGCGTTCGATGTTCTGGAATTCCAGCTTCACCGCGTTGGAGTCGAAAGCCAGCGGCCGGCTGTCATAGTAGGCACGGTCCACGGCGGGCAGTTTCTTGCCCTTGGCTTCGAGGAAGCCCCTGCGCACGTTTTCGTCCCACTTCACTGCGTCGAGCACACGGATCGGCGTCTGAGCGACGACAATACGGTCTGACAAGGCGCGAATAGTCTGCTGGTAATCGTCCACCCGATACTCCTTGGTTAATACTGCTCACTGCTTGCACGGCACCGCTATGGAGCCAGACGCTGGTAACGCGCCATTTCGATGAATACGTCGGAATTCGCCGGATCGTCGATGTAGCTAAACACTTGATCCAGCGTGCTGGTGACCAGTACACCGTCGCCCTTCTCGGTTTCCAGCGTGTCGCCTGCGAGGATTTTCTGGTCGATCAACTGGTTAATTCGATCAATATCGAGGGGGTAGACCACCAACTCGTTGGTTTCGGTCAATTCGAAACCGGCAATAACAAAATTAGACCCGTACTTCTCCGGCAAACCCGCCGACAAATACCAGCGGCTGCCATGGCGCGACACGGTGAAGGTGTATTCATCGCGATTTTTACGGTCACCCTTACGGTAGCTGACGGCCTTGTAGGCATGGGCGCCCGAGCGGGTTATCTCCAGTTCCAGCGCTTCGCCCCAGGCGTTTTTACTCGTCCACGTGCCGAGTAGGCCAGCAGGCGCTGTTTCATTGGCTGGAATAGGGTCCTTGAACGTCACCAGGCAGCCGCTCAATAGAACAAACGACGTGACGATAAGGACTTGCCATAGCCTCATGTGCTTTTCACGATTACGCGCATATTCACTCGCTCAGGGTGTGGTCAGTGTCGGGTAGCCCAATACCAGATGCATGTAGCGGGTCAGAATTCCAAGCATTGCTTCGTCCGCATTTGGCTGCGGACCTTCCAGCAGGCCTTGATACTCCATCCGACCGATAATCCCCGTCAACACTTGGGCGTCCTGTTGCGGCTGAGATGACCCCATGACTTGCAGAAACTGACACGTTCCCCGCAACAATATCGGCTGGTGTGCGCTGACTAATTCTGAGCGATCCCACGGTTCACAACGGGTTTCCCCTTTAACGTTAAACAGTAGTTATAAAAAAACCGCCTCATCGGGCGGCTTCTTCATCGTTTTTTACGCCTGAGGCCGCATGTGCGGGAACAGGATCACGTCGCGAATCGACGGTGCATCGGTCAGTAGCATCACCAGACGGTCGATGCCGATACCTTCACCGGCGGTGGGCGGCATGCCGTATTCCAGAGCGCGTACGAAGTCAGCATCGTAATGCATGGCTTCGTCATCGCCAGAATCCTTGTCGCGAACCTGGGCCTGGAAGCGCTCGGCCTGGTCTTCCGCGTCGTTCAACTCGGAATAGGCGTTGGCGATTTCACGACCACCGATGAACAACTCGAAGCGATCCGTGACGTTCGGGTTGTTATTGTTGCGACGTGCAAGCGGCGACACTTCGAACGGGTATTCGGTGATGAACGTTGGTTGCTCCAACTGATGTTCGACCAGCTCTTCGAAAATCATGGTTTGCAGTTTGCCCAGGCCTTCGAAGCCAATGACTTTGGCACCGGCTTTCTCGGCGATAGCGCGTGCCTTATCGATATCTTCAAGGTCAGCCGCAGTGATGTCCGGGTTGTACTTGAGAATCGAAGCAAACACCGAAATACGTTGGAACGGTTCGCCGAAGTGGAACACTTTGCCTTGATACGGCACGTCAGTGCTGTTCAACACTAATTGCGCCAGCTCACGGAACAGTTCCTCGGTGAGGTCCATGTTGTCTTCGTAATCGGCGTACGCCTGGTAGAACTCAAGCATGGTGAATTCAGGGTTGTGCCGAGTCGAAACGCCTTCGTTGCGGAAGTTTCGGTTGATCTCGAACACGCGCTCAAAGCCACCCACAACCAGACGCTTGAGGAACAGTTCCGGTGCGATACGCAGGAACATGTCCAGGTCGAGGGCGTTGTGGTGCGTTTCGAACGGCTTGGCTGCGGCGCCACCGGGAATGGTCTGCAGCATCGGCGTTTCCACTTCAAGGAAATCGCGCTTCATGAAGAAGGCACGAATGTGCGCGATGACTTGCGAGCGGATACGGAAGGTGTCACGCACTTCTTCGTTGACGATCAGGTCGACGTAGCGCTGGCGATAACGGGTTTCGGTATCGGTCAGGCCGTGGTGCTTGTCCGGTAGCGGGCGCAAGGATTTCGTCAGCAGGCGCACGGTGGTCATTTCAACGTACAGGTCGCCTTTGCCAGAACGGGCCAAGGTGCCTTCGGCGGCAATAATGTCGCCCAGGTCCCAGGTTTTGACCGAGGCCAGGGTGTCTTCCGACAGGGTCTTGCGGTTGACGTAGACCTGAATCCGACCGGTCATGTCTTGGATTACCATGAACGAGCCACGGTTAAGCATGAGGCGACCCGCAACCTTGACCGGAATCGCTGCAGCCAACAGCTCTTCCTTGGTCTTGTCGGCGTACTGCTTCTGCAGGTCATTGCAGTAGCTGTCGCGGCGGAAGTCGTTGGGGAAGGCCTGGCCTTTCGCGCGCTCGACGGCAAGTTTTTCCTTGCGCAGGGCGATCAGGCTGTTTTCTTCCTGTTGCAAGTCTTGCGGGTCGAGTTGTTGGTCGCTCATGTCTTGGATTTCCATCACAGGTTCGGTGCCCTCGCCACGGGCGAGGGACTTGAATCGGGCTATTGATCTGCGCCGCTTGTTCTTGACTCTGACTGCACGAACTGCTTACAGCCCTTGCTTCAAGCTGGCTTCAAGGTACTCGTCGATATCGCCGTCCAGTACGTTGTTGCAGTCGCTTCGTTCGATGTTGGTGCGCAAATCCTTGATCCGCGACTGGTCGAGCACGTACGAGCGGATCTGATGACCCCAGCCGATGTCCGACTTGGTGTCTTCCAGGGCTTGCGAAGCGGCGTTGCGCTTCTGCACTTCCTGCTCATACAAACGCGCCCGCAACATCTTCATCGCGGTGTCTTTGTTGGAGTGCTGGGAACGCTCGTTCTGGCAGCTGACCACGGTATTGGTCGGAACGTGGGTAATCCGCACCGCCGAGTCAGTGGTGTTTACGTGCTGACCACCGGCACCGGACGAACGATAGGTGTCGATCCGCAGGTCCGACGGGTTGATGTCGATCTCGATGTTGTCATCGATTTCCGGCGACACGAACACGGCTGAGAACGAGGTGTGACGACGGTTGCCGGAGTCGAACGGGCTTTTGCGCACCAGGCGGTGGACGCCGATCTCGGTGCGCAACCAACCAAACACGTATTCGCCTTTGATGTGCAGGGTCGCGCCTTTGATACCGGCGACTTCACCGGCCGACAACTCCATGATGGTTGCGTCGAAACCGCGTTTATCCGCCCAGCGCAGGTACATGCGCAGCAGGATGTTGGCCCAGTCCTGGGCCTCGGTCCCGCCGGAACCGGCCTGGATATCGAGATAAGCGTTGTTGGCGTCCATTTCGCCGCTGAACATCCGGCGGAATTCAAGCTTCTCCAGGGACTCGCGCAGGCGCTCGACTTCAGCAGCCACGTCATCCACGGCGGCCTGGTCTTCTTCTTCAGCGGACATCAGCAGCAGGTCTTTGGCGTCGTTCAGCCCCGAGGACATTTCGTCCAGGGTGTCGACGATCTGTGCCAGCAAGGCACGCTCGCGGCCAAGGTTCTGTGCGTATTCAGGGTTGTTCCAGACAGCAGGATCTTCAAGCTCGCGATTGACTTCGGTCAGGCGCTCATGCTTTTGATCGTAGTCAAAGATACCCCCGAATAGTTTCGGAACGCTCGGACAGGTCCTTGATGCTGTTT
>NZ_JAQGNX010000181.1 GCF_028293835.1 Pseudomonas sp. | reverse complement strand
CCTTTCACGGCGGTAACAGGGGTTCGAGTCCCCTAGGGGACGCCATTTGCGGGAATAGCTCAGTTGGTAGAGCACGACCTTGCCAAGGTCGGGGTCGCGAGTTCGAGTCTCGTTTCCCGCTCCATTTGTATAAAAACGCCGCTCAATGAGCGGCGTTTTTGTGTCTGCCTTTTTATCCATGAGAATCGTGCCTGCCCCTTCGCCTAATATATGTCTTATATCTATATATAAATTTAAGTTAAATAAAATAAATTCATATTAGGTTAGAGCTTACAGGCATTTCACAAGGCTGCTTTCAACGCTTATGTTCATTCCACGGTCGGCCACAGAGCCGTTAATCATTGGGGAAATAAAACATGGCAGAGCAGCGGCAACTCAAGTTCGGCGCGATTCTTACCGGGGTTGGCACCTCACAGAACGATTGGCTGCACCCGGAGATTCCCGGCAATGCCAGCGTGGACATCGACTGGTACCGCAAGCAAGCGCAACAGGCAGAGGCGGCGAAGTTCGATCTGGTGTTCATCGTCGACAGCCCCTACATCACGCCTGACTCTGCGCCGCATTACCTTAACCGGCTGGAACCGCTAACGTTGTTGTCGGCTGTGGCGGGTGCGACGTCGAAGATTGGCCTGGTGGCGACGTTAACCACGTCCTACACCGAACCGTTCAATGTCGCACGGCAGTTCGCTTCACTGGACCTGATCAGCAACGGCCGTGCCGGCTGGAACGTAGTGACTACCGGCCTGGAAGGCGCTGCGGGCAACTTCGGTCGCGAGGAACATATCGATCACACCGATCGCTATCGCCGCGCCCGGGAGCATCTGCAAGTGGTGCAAGGTTTGTGGGACACCTATGAAGACGACGCCTTCCCGCGGGACAAGCACAGTCGGACCTTTCTCAACACTCAGCGTCAGCACCGGCTAGACCATCAGGGTGAATTTTTTTCGGTCACTGGGCCATTGAACATTGCGCGTTCGCAGCAGGGCCAGCCGGTGATTTTCCAGGCCGGTATCTCCGAATCCGGACGCGACCTGGCGGCCAACTTCGCCGAAGGAATCTTTGCCGGCGTGGACAATTTCGAAGACGCCCAGGCGTATTACCACGACGTTAAAAAACGCACCGCTGCGGCCGGACGCAATCCTGATCACGTAGTGATTCTCCCAGGGATCACACCCATCATTGCCGACACGGATGAGCAGGCGCGTCAGATCGAGCGCGATCTACACGGCGAACTGGATCTGGGCAAGGCGCTGGTGCAACTCGGCCGCCCGTTCAATTATCACGACTTTAGCCAATACCCACTGGACGAGCCCTTCCCGGAACTGGGTGATCTCGGTAGCAATGGCTATCGCGGCCATGCGGACCACATCAAAAACACTGCGCGCGAACAAGGCCTGACCCTGCGCCAGGCCGCTCTGCGTTTTGCCACCCGTTATTCAAACTTTGTCGGTTCGCCGCAGACCGTGGCCGATGAAATTGAACGCTGGTTCGTTGAAGGCGCGGTCGATGGTTTCAACCTGCGGATCAGCGCGCCCAGTGAGTTTGCGCTGTTCGTCGATAAAGTGTTGCCGATCTTGCGCGAGCGCGGTCTATTTCGCAGCGAGTACACTCACGATACGTTGCGTGGCCATTTGGGCCTGCCGGTGCCGAGCAATAGGCACAGCAAAAAGGTCGGCGAAACTGAAAAAAGACTGGCGTCATCGGCCTTGGAAGGTGCTTGATAGTCTTTGAAATTGCCGCTGAAATAGCTACCGAATTTCGAGCGCCCCCTCAGGGCGCTTTTTTATACCTGAATTAGACGGAGTCATCGATGGAGTTTCGTTCACTGGGCAAGACCGACATCAAGGTCAGCGCTATCGCATTGGGCACCATGACCTGGGGCGAGCAAAACACCGCAGAAGAAGCCTTCGCACAAATCCGTCAATCCAAGGACGCCGGGGTTAACTTTCTCGACACGGCCGAGATGTACCCGGTGCCGCCAGGCGGTGAAACGTACGCGGAGACCGAGCGCATTATCGGTCAATATTTCAACAAGTACGGCGACCGCAGTGACTGGGTTCTGGCCAGCAAAGTCGCCGGCCCGGGCCGTATGGATCACATCCGGGACGGCAACCCACGGTTGAACCGGGTCAACATCGTCGCCGCGCTGGACGCCAGCCTCAAGCGCCTGAACACTGATTATCTGGACCTGTATCAGTTGCACTGGCCCGACCGCAAAACCAACTTCTTTGGCGTGCTGGGCTACACCCACCATGCGGACGATCAACCGGTCGAGATTCTAGAAACCTTGTCGGTGCTGGAAGATCTGGTGAAAGCGGGCAAGATTCGCCATTTCGGCTTGTCCAACGAAACACCGTGGGGCACCCAGCGTTTCCTGCATTTGGCTGAGACCGGCAACCTGCCACGGGCAGTGTCGATCCAGAACCCGTACAACTTGCTGAACCGTACGTTCGAAATTGGCCTGGCGGAAATCGCCATCCGTGAGCAGATCGGTTTGTTGGCTTATTCACCGTTGGCTTTCGGTGTGCTGGCAGGTAAATACATGAATGGCGCGCGTCCGGCCACTGGACGCCTAACGCTGTTTGAGCGTTTTCAGCGCTACAACAATCCACAGGTCGACATCGCGACTGCGGCTTATGTAGCACTCGCCCAAACACACGGTCTAGACCCGGCGCAAATGGCATTGGCCTACGTCACCAGCCGACCGTTCGTGACCAGCAACATTATTGGCGCGACCACCCTGGAGCAACTTACCAGCAACCTGGCAAGCGCCGAGCTGACCCTGTCCGAAGAAGTACTGGCTGGCATCGAAGCCATCCACACCCAACAACCCAACCCGGCACCTTAGCCGTTGGTGAGGCGGTCGATGCGGTGTGTCTGACTGCTTGTGGTGCGCCTTATTCGCCAACAAATCGGCTCCTACAAAAGTTCAATGCCCTGTAGGAGCCAACTTGTTGGCGAGGTGGCTTATCGGATTTTACCTGGTGTTGGTTCCTGCCGGTGACTCCGGACTGAAGTGTGTTAACTCAAATCGCTATCGGCAGCGTATGGTTGGCCAGCGCTGCTTTAACCGCGGCAATAATCAGCCCGGCCTCGGTGCGTACCAACCAATCGGGCCACTCGTTCAGCGTGCAAACCTGCCAGAAGTGTATTCAGAGACTTGCTCATGCCAGCACCTCAGTTTGCGTGTGACTGGTCGCTTGTGCGTTGGATGACTCCGGCGCGTAGCGATTGACCGGCACCTCAAGTCCCAAATGGTTACGTAACGTCGAACCGCTGTAGTCAGTACGAAATAACCCACGCTGCTGCAGTACTGGCACCACCAGTTCGGTGAACGACTGCAAGCCATCGGGCAGTATCGGATTGATGATGAAACCGTCAGACGCGCCGCCTTCGAACCAGTTTTGGATGGCGTCAGCGACCTGCTCAGGCGTGCCCACGAAATCTCGATTCGGACGTGAGAAGTACAGCGCCACGTCCCGCAGGCTCAGGTGATTCTCCCTGGCCAACTGCTTGATCCGGTCAGACGTGCCGCGATGGCTGTTGATGCCCAGATCACCCAGGTCGGGGAAGGGGGCGTCAAGGTCATGCACAGTGAAGTCGTAATCGTTGAACGGACGACCCAGGGCAACAATGGCGTCTTCAATGCTGACCAGCCTCACCGCCTGTTGATAACGGTCTTCGACCTCAGCCTCGTCGCGGCCAACAATCGGTCGGATACCCGGCAGAATCGCCAGATTGTCGGCGTCGCGACCGAACGCTTTAGCGCGCTTTTTCAAGTCTTGGTAATACGCCTTAGCTTCGTCGAAAGATTCAGCACCGACGAAAATCGCATCGGAATTCTCGGCAGCAAAGGCACGCCCGTCTTCGGAAGATCCGGCCTGGAAGATCACCGGCTGGCCTTGTTTAGAGCGGGAGATATTCAGCGGTCCTTTGACCGAGAAAAACTCGCCCTTATGGTTCAGCGCATGCAGCTTGCCGGGAGTGAAAAATTCGCCAGTCTGTTTGTCGCCAGCGAACGCGTCGTCTTCCCACGAATCCCACAGGCCCTTGACCACGTTCACGTGTTCTTTGGCGATGCGGTAGCGCACCGGATGTGGCGGGTGTTCGGCCGTGCCGAAGTTGTCAGCGGTGCCGCTAAGCCACGACGTCACTACGTTCCAACCGGCACGGCCGCCGCTGATGTGGTCCAGCGAGGCAAACTGTCGGGCCACTTGAAAGGGTTCGGTGTAGCTGACGGTGACGGTTGCCACCAGCCCGATGTGATCGGTAACCGCCGCCAATGCTGAAAGAATCGTCAGCGGCTCGAAACGGTTAAGGTAATGAGGACTGGATTTTTCATGGATGTGCAGGCTGTCGGCGATAAACACAAAATCGAATTTTGCCGCTTCCGCTATCTGGGCAAACCGTTTGTACAGTTTGAAATTGATGCTGCCATCCGTTTGCGCATTGGGATGGCGCCATTCACCCCAGCCGTGGCCGACGCCAGTCACCAATACGCCGAGTTTCAGTTGACGAGTGTTGCTCACGATAATTCTCTCCTGCCTGATAGTGGGGGTAGTCGCTACTGGGCTGCTTGAGTGAGCTGGGCGCGTGCGGCGTTGAAGCTGTTGTCGAAGCCTTGGGAGACGTCGATGTGTTTGGTCAGGATGCCTTCTTCTTGATAAATGTCCGCAGTGGACTGCAGGCCCTTGATGACGCTGTCATCGATGTCGACGCGGGTCATTTTGGTGTTTTTTGCAGCGGCGAGGTGTACTTCCAGCGGCAGACCGGTGACCTTGGCCTGAGCGGCGGCGTACTCGTCGGGGTGGGTGTTGGTCCAGCGATAGGCACGCTCGATGCGCGCGACAAAATCTTCAAGCTGCGGGCGCTTGTCGGCAATCGCTTTGCTGGTCGCGGCCATGTACAGGTGGTTGGTGAGCAATTTACTGCCGCTGGCCAATACCCGCGCATTGTTCTGGGTGATTGAAATCGTGGTGTATGGGTCCCACGTGGCCCAGGCGTCGGCATCGCCGCTGTCGAGCAGCAGGCGTGACTCGCTAGGCAGCAAGTAAATGAAGGTCACGTCGCTGGTTTTCAGGCCCGCGTCACGCAACGCCTTAATCGCCAAAAAGTGCCCGATAGAGCCTCGACCGGTGACGATGCGTTTGCCCTTGAGATCGCTGACGGCTTTAAGCGGTGAGTCTTTCGGCACCAGAATCGCTGTGGTGTAGCGGCCCTCGGCGTGGGTGATGCTAACCACCTTCAACGGCGCACCCGCACCCAGTGCAAACACATACGGCGCATCGCCCAACCCACCGATATCCACCGCCCCGGCGTTCAGAGCTTCGCCCAATGGGGCGGCAGCGGGGAATTCGGAGAATTCTATTGTGTAGGGCACATCCTTCAACTCTCCCGAGACCTCCAAAAGCACCTTTATCGATGACTTCTGATTGGCCACCAGCAACGGCTGAAGGTCTGCCGCCTGTGTGTGCTGACCGACAGACAAAACAAACAACGCGCCGAGTAGCAGGCGTGAGAAAGAATGCAGCGCCATAAAAAGGTATCTCCAAGCGAAAAGGTACGAATCAGCTGCCTCCGCCTGGAAAGGGGTCGGTCTGGTATTGACGTTATTCCTATAAGAAAAGGATGTGAAGTATCGTTTGGTTATAAGCTAAGTATGTATATTTTTGATTCTTATGCTGGATTAACATAAAAAACAAGCATAAACATCTGGCCGGATATCAATCCCTGTAGGAGACTTGTTGGCGAGGCGCTTGACGGGTGTCCGCGACGAATCGCCTCGCCAACAGGTTGGCCCCTACAGGTAGCTGTGCTCGACCCAACCCATCAAAAGTTGTAAGCCAGCCGTGTGTAGTAATACGACCCGCCAAACCCAAACGGCGAGAACTGCCCGTATTTGTTAGCTCCGGCCCAATCTTGTATGCCTTTTTTATCCGGGTAGACATTGAACAGGTTGTTCGCGCCCAAGGCCATGGTCAGGTGTTTGGTCAGGCTGTAGGCAACATCCAGGTCGGTGATCCATTTAGCCGAGAATTTTCGGTCGTTGGCTGGATCGTTGTCGCCTTCGATGTAGCTGCCAAAGCGGGTCACGGCCAGGTTCACGTTGTAGTCGGTGATCTTCCAGTCCGACGCTAAAATCAGTTTCGACTGTGGGGTGGCGACTGTCAGATCCTTCTGCAAACGTCTGTCGAAAAGCTGGTATTGCGACCCGAGGCTAGAGAGTTGCTCAGGGTTTTCCTCCATCCGTTCGATCTTCGTCTGGTTCCAGTTATAGGCCGCGCTCCAGCGTACTTGGCCGTAGGCGCCGAGTTGCTGGCGGTATTCATTGACGATGTCGACGCCGCGGGTACGGGTGTCCACGGCGTTGGCGTAGTACTGCGCATACAGTGAAGGTGACAGGCCGTTGGCCGCGAGGATCTGTGAAATAGCCGGGCCACCCAACAAGCTGGTGGAAACGATGCGGTCGCGAATGGCGATTTGATAGAAGTCAGTGGTCAACCGGTAGTTATCCACAGGCTCGTAAGTAAAACCGAAGCTGTAGTTCAGCGACTTCTCGGGCTTGAGTTTTTTCGCGCCCAACGCTTCGGCTTCAGGTGTGTCCACTGGCAGCACCTTGACCGGCACCGACACCTGCTGGCCGTTAACCACCCCACCAGACGTGAAGGTCGAAGACGAATAAATTGTCTGCGCTAACGACGGTGCGCGAAAGCCGTTGTTCACTGTGCCGCGAAAGGCAAAGCCAGGGGCAATCTCGTAGCGGGTAGAAAATTTACCGCTCCAGGTGCTGCCAATGTCTTGGGTGTAATGCTCATAACGCCCGGCGACACCGACGTACAGCTTGTCGGTGAGGTCGGTGCCCAAGTCGAAGTAACTGGCGACGTTGTTGCGGCTGATGCTTCCGGCATCGGCGACACTGGTGCCGTTATAGGATGCCAGTCCTGGCAAGGGTGTGGTCCCGGCAAAAGGTCCGCTGGGCAGAACATAATTGCCGGGGGTGTAGCTGTCGTAGTCGCCGGGGTCGATTTCATAGCGCTCGAAGCGCTCTTCGAAACCAAATGACGCTTGCAACGGGTTCTTCAGGCCAATATCGAAGCTGCGGTTGAAGTCGAGGTTGCTGGTCCATTGATCGAAGACCTGCTCGGCCAGATTGAACGAGGTCGGACTGGTAGGCCCCAATGACGGGTTGATGGTATTGGCGGCGTTGAGCACTGAATCGTCCTCACCCCACGTGGTACTGGCGTCGTAGTTCCAGCCGCCAATATCACCTTTAAAACCGGCCGCCAATTGGAAGTCATTAGTACGGTTCTGGCGTTGCGCGTGGATGCCGTCGGGATATGGGCTGTTGGGGTCGCCCGCCAGGGAGTTAATGTCGTTGGGTCGATAGTTGCCGGTGACTTTAGTGGTTTCCATGTAGCTGAAGGTGGAGAACGAATAGAACTTCGCGCCGTTATCCAGCGGCACTTCGAGGTTATAGCTGCCGTTGGTGACCTTCTCTCGGCCGAGCCCGTAACTGGGGTTCCAGCCGTTGCGGTTCGCGGTTTGATCGCGCGGGTCGGGATGTCCCGGTGTGCCGTACAACTGGCCGGTGGCGCTGCCGCTGCGGTCGAAAGGTTCTTGCTCTTTAGTGTCCAGCGCCAGGTTGAGGAA
>NZ_JAQGNX010000028.1 GCF_028293835.1 Pseudomonas sp. | reverse complement strand
GCGCTGATCGCCGATTGTTCCTGCCACTGCCAATTGCCAATATCGAAGGTCAATGCGACCGGAATGTTCAGTTCTTCGACACGACGGAAGAAGCGTTGTAGCGGCTCAATTCGACCGCCCTGAAACGTTTGATCGTTTTCCACCAGCAACCGTACCGGGTGCTGCGCGAGGCAGTCGGCCAATGCGCTCATGTCACAACCGCCACTGAAATGGCCGAGGGAAACTTTCAACCATCGAGCACCGCATGCCGCCGCGCGCAGCAGCCTGCTTTCAAGCTGGGTATTGGGCTGACTTTGGCCCGCCGCCCACAGCTCCATTGGCGATGAATAGAGGCACTGCAAACCATGGGCTGCGATTGCCGGGGCAAATACCGAGAAATCTTCGTCAGCAAATAATTCTTCGCGGAGCTCAACGCGGGCCACGCCAGCCTCAGCCAACAGTGGAATAAAACTCGCCTGGCCACGTTCGCGGACCAGATCGGCGCCGTAGCTTGAAAGGCTGATGGAGACGGGATAAAGATTCATTGTTGGTCCTCTGAAACCGGTTTCATTTTTTCTGAAAAAATGGTGGGAATGCATTTAGTCGATTGATTACTGTCGCGGTTGGGTCGAGCCGCGAATGATCAGCTGTGCCTGGAAGTCGAGTAAGCGCGGTGGCTCTATATCGCCGCGCAGCCGGTTCAACAGGCATTCAAACGCCGTCACGCCAATGTCGTAAGTGGGTTGGGCGAGGGCGGTGATACCGCTGCCCACCAAGGGATACCAATCCAGCTCATCCAGTGCGATCAGGCCGATGTCATCGAACAATGGCCAGCCCAATTCCCGCAGCAAGCGCGTGCAGGTCAGGGTGGCGACACCGTTGCCGGTGAACAGCGCTTTCGGGCCAGGACCGGGTGCCGTTAGAAACGCTTGTAGTTGCGCGCCCAACTGATCGCCGGTCTCGAGCACGTGCCCACGCAAATGCTCACGCTGTGCGATCAGGTGCTTGAAAGCGCTGACCCTTTCAAGCCGAGAACTGGTGCCGTCTTGTTGCTCGCTGATCAGCACAATGTCGCGATAACCACGTTCGTCCAGATGATCAATCGCCTGGCGCACGGCGTCGGCATTATTGAGCCCGACCAGATCGCTTTGCAGCTGCTCGACTTTGCGGTCAACCAAGACCATCGGCAGTTCTTCATGCAATTGACGCAGCTCATCGAGATGATGGCCCAAGGTGTTTACGATCAAGCCTTCGACGTTGTAGGAACGCAGTGCGGCGAGGTGTACGCGCTCTTGTTCATCATTGCGGTCGGTGTTGCACACCACCAGGCTGTAACCATGCAAGCGACAGGCAGTTTCGACCCCGTGCATGACCGCGACGGAGTAAGGATTACGAATGTCGGCGACCAACATCCCGATCAAGCGGGTACGCCCACGCTTAAGCCCGCGCGCCATTTGATTGGGGCGGTAACCGAGGGTTTCGATGGCTTGTTCGATGCGTAAGGCGATGGCGTCGGACAGCAATTGCCGGTCTTCGCCAATAAAGCGCGAAACACTGGCTTTGGACACGCGCGCGAGTTCGGCTACGTCATTCATGGTCACGCGGGCACGCGAGGTGGGAGAGGTGCTATTCAACATGTTGACCCGGATTGTAGTTATTGGGGCTCTGAAAACGGTTTCAGAAAACACCAAAGCGTGAAAGGAGTCAACTTTTTTGGGCTGAGCGGTCTTATACGGGGGGAGGTGCTGGCACTTGTTTGGTGTCAGGTATGAAGCCCCGCCAGCACGTTGGCTCCTATACATGCTGTGCCCGGCGCCGGGTCGCGAAACAGCTCGGATCGCATGGGCCTGATGCAGCTCGGTCAGTGCTTTTCCCTTCAGCCGCGACGGCCACGGCATCAGCTATAAAGTTGTTATAAATTGTTTCAAAAACCGGCATGCTAGGCGGCCTTTTTCTGTTTCAGGATTTTCTTCGGTCATGCCTGCCGCCGCGTCCCGTATCGCTGATTTATCTTCCCGTCGCGCAGCCATCGTTTTGAGCCTGTGCCTGCCCAGCGATACGTTGTTGTACTTGCTGCTACCGATGCAGTCTCAGGCGTTTGGCGTCACGCTGGCCCAGGCGGGGGTCTTGCTGGCAGCCAATCGACTGGTGCGAATTTTTGGCTATGGCTATGTCATGCGTTTTTATGCACGCAACGGTGACCGTCCGGCATTGATGCTGGCCTCGGGTGTTGCCGCTTTGTGCGCGCTGGGCAACGCGTTTATCTCCGGCTTTTGGTGGCTGTTGATCCTGCGGCTTGGCTGGGGTTTGTGTTACGGCGCGCTAAACCTGTCGACCCAGGTGCTGGCCACTTCTGAGCAATCGGGTGCCGCACGCCGGGCAGGACGCTCGCGGGCCTATATCGCAGCGGGGCCGATGGTCGCGTTACCGCTGGGTGCATGGTTGAGTCTCGAATTTGGTCCACGCCTGATTTTCCTGATGGCGTGCGCCTCGTCGCTGGTCGCATTGTGGATTGCTCGTGGCTTGCCCAGCACTGGGCACTTACTGTCACCGGCTACCGGGCGGCGTTTTAAACTGCCGGACAGCGTGGCGATCTGGTCGTTTGTCGAAGGCGTAGCGCTGGACGGACTGTTCATTTTTGGTCTGTCACTTCAGGCGCAAGCGATGCTTGGCGGCAATGCGGTGATCATCGCCGGCGTATTGTTGGCATTGCGTTATGTCTCGGAAATGCTCTTGAGCCCACTGGGTGGGCGCGCCGCTGAAAACTTCGGCGCACTGCGCATGCTGGTGGTGTTTTCTATTCTCAGCGGCTTGGCGTTGTCGGCGTTCGGCAGCCATTGGTTGATCGCTGGCGCGGCGAGCGTGCTGATTTTGCGGGCGATGCAGCTGCCGCTGGTGGTCACTATTATTGCTCAGCGCAACCCCAATGAAGGTCGCGTACAAGCCATTGCCGCCAATGCGGTATGGCGTGATATCGGTGCTGGCGTTGGGCCTTTGCTGGCTGGCGTATTGTTGCCGGTGGCTTCCGCGACATGGGTTTACTCCATTGCCGGCTTGGCCATTGCGGTCAGTGCGATTGTCTGCGCGCGGAATAAATAAGTAACACTTAAGCGTATCTGACAAGTTTCCTTACAAACTAAAGGTCGATTAATCAGCGTCCCATGGCCACATTCGCAGCAAGTTTCTAAACGCGCGTTGAACACGATGAGAGCCATGAAAAACTTTAACCGTTCTGCTGTTTTGAAGGGCTTTCAACCTTGGGCGTCGCTGTTGTTACCCGCGCTGTTGATCGGTGCCGCGGTGTTGTTTTTTTCTGTGAGTAAAAGCCTGGCTACGCAGACCGCAGACGGCACTGAAACCTTGATATTCATCAGGCACGCTGAAAAACCAGTCGCAGGGTTGGGCCAAATCAATTGCCAAGGCATGAACCGCGCGATTGCATTGTCGACCCTGTTGCCGCGAGATTACGGTAATGCGAATTTTGTCTTCGCCTCCAATCCCAGTCGTCATGTAGAGGAAGGGCTTAACGATGACTCCTTTAGCTACCTGCGCCCGTTGCTGACCATTTCCCCCAGCGCGATCAAGTTAGGCCTTCCCGTCAATATCGACTTCTCTGCCAATGACACCAATGACTTGGCCGACGAACTGATGCAAGACAAGTATCACGGCGCAACGATTTACACCGCCTGGTCCCATGGCTATCTGCCGGAGCTGATCAATCAGGTCGCCGCTGAAGCCTCAGGAGAAGAGCAATCGATCATTGATGATTGGGACTCGAATGATTTTGACTCGTTGTACGTACTGACATTGGTCTGGCATGGCGGCAAAGCGACGGTTAGTCACAAGCTGGTCAAGCAGGGCCTGGACAACGGGTCGCTGAATTGCCCGGTTTGATGTTGAGGGCATAACTCTCTGTAGGAAATCCAGCCCCGTCTCCGATGTCTGATCCATCGGGAGCAAGCCCGCTCCAATAGTGGTTTTGTGTTCTGCCCTGATGAGAGGCGCTGGCATCAAAATCCCGAAAGGAGTACAAATGTACTCCATGAGCCTACTTACCCCCCGCCGCACTGAAATCCTGACCTTTATCCGCGAGAGAATCGTGCAGCAAGGTCATTCCCCGAGCCTGGCTGAAATCGCCGAAGCCTTTGGTTTTGCTTCGCGTAGCGTGGCGCGCAAACATATTTTGGCCTTGACGGAAGCCGGTTTGATCGAGGTTGCGCCCAATCAGGCGCGGGGTATTCGGTTAGTTTCACTGCAGGCGGGTAATCGTCAGCGGGCCGAGATGGTCGAGCTTCCGGTGCTTGGCCGAGTGGCGGCCGGTGCGCCGATTGGTCCGGACATCGGTCTGCACGACACCTTGATGCTGGATCGCGGGACCTTTCACCGGGTACCGGATTACCTGCTGCGTGTGCAGGGCGACTCAATGATCGAAGACGGCATTTTCGACGGTGATCTGGTGGGCGTGTTGCGTAGCGCCGAGGCCAAGGATGGTCAAATCGTTGTCGCACGGCTCGATGGCGAGGTCACCATCAAGCGTCTGGAGACCCGAGCTGGCGAGTTTCGCTTACTGCCACGCAACCCTGCTTACCAACCGATAGTGGTCTCGCCGACCCAGGATTTCGCCATTGAAGGCGTTTATTGCGGCCTGGTCAGGCGCGAATGATGGGCGCCGTTGTCAGCCTCGACGCGCTGCTGGACGAGCGGCGGGTCTGGAAAGGCCGATCCGTCGCGCCGCCTGTCAGCACTCAACCCACCGGGCATGCGGCACTGGATGCAGCCTTGCCAACCGGGGGCTGGCCAGCCTCGGCCCTGAGCGAAATTTTGGTGGCCGCCGATGGCAGCGGTGAGCTGCAATTGTTATGGCCAACCCTCAAGCGACTGGCGGACAAAGGCCAGCGAATTGTGCTGGTCGCGCCACCGTATGTGCCTTACCCCCACGCATGGCAGGCAGCCGGTATCGATTTACGCTGGCTGACCCTGGTCGACGCCAATGCACGGGATGCGCTGTGGGCCACCGAACAATGCCTGCGCTCCGGCAGTTGTGGCGCCGTGTTGTGTTGGCCGCCGCAAAAACAGGCTGATGACCGCGCATTACGCCGTCTGCAAGTAGCGGCTGAAACCGGCCAGACCTTGGCCTTTGCCTGTCGACCCGCACACGCCGCGCTCAATCCGTCACCGGCGGCGTTACGCATCGCCATCGATGCAAGGCCCCGGCAACTACGGGTCTTAAAATGTCGGGGTGGACTGACACCGCCGTCACCGATCCCGTTTTCCAGCGATTCCTGAGGTTCGTATGTTGTGGGCCTGTGTCTTGCTGCCACAGTTGGCACTCGACGGCGTAATGCGTCGTCGCGCCGACCCTGATGAGCCGTTGGCGTTGCTCACTGGCACTGCACAACGTCGGGTGTTGCAAACGGTCAACCCGGCGGCGCGAGCCTTGGGTTTGCACCCTGGGCAATCGCTTACCGCCGCGCAGGCACTGCTCCGTGATTTTGCGACGGTGGAATATGAGCCAGCCGACGTCGAGCGCTGGCACCGTTTATTAGCGGCATGGGCGTACAGGTTCAGTTCTCAGGTCAGTTTGAAATACCCCCGTGTATTGATGATGGAAGTCGAGTCGAGCCTGGGGTTATTCGGGCCGTGGCCGGTATTTGAGCAACGTCTGCGAGACGAGTTGAGTGCATTGGGGTTTCATCATCGTATCGTGGTTGCGCCCAACCCGACGGCGGCGCGAATGCTGGCCAATATGCATGACGGCCTGGCAGTGACCACTCGCGAATCATTGCACCAGGCACTGGCGCTGATGCCCACCGACCGCATCGGCCTGAGCCGTGAAGTGTCGACCGCTTTTTCACGTATGGGCCTACGCACCCTGCAGCAAGTATTGGCCTTGCCCCGTGATACCTTGGCTCGACGCTTCCCGGCGCAGGTGTTGCTGCATCTGGACACGTTACTCGGTGAGCGTGCCTTGGCACTGAAGTGCTACTTGCCACCGGACTTTTTCGACACCCGTATCGAGCTGAATTTCGACGTTGAGTCCCATCAGGCGCTGTTGTTTCCGCTCAAGCGGCTGGTCTCGGATTTAGCCGTATTTCTGGCCGGGCGTGACAGCGGTGTCCAGCGCTTTGCGCTGCATCTGGAGCATGTGGAAGGCAAAGACACCGTTGTGCCGGTCGGGCTGCTCAGCGCTGAGCGCGATTCGGCCATGCTGTTTGAGCTGGCTCGTGGGCGTTTGGAACACGCACAAGTGCCGTCTCCGGTGCGCGCGGTGCGCCTGCTGGCCCGTGATCTGCCCAGCTTTGTGCCGGCACACCGCGAACTGTTCGATGAGCGTCCGCAACAGGCACTGCCGTGGGAGCAACTGCGCGAACGGCTGCGCGCCCGACTAGGTGATGACGCCGTCAACGGTCTGCGTGCCCATGCCGATCACCGCCCCGAATGCGCCTGGCAGCCGGGCCTGGAAGCCAAATCCGCAGGTCCACTGCTGCCCCTGCCACGTCCCGGCTGGCTATTACGTCAACCAGTGCCGCTAGGCGAAACCGGGGTGCGCATTCTTGCTGGACCTGAACGTATCGAGTCCGGCTGGTGGGATGGCGGCGATGTGCGGCGCGATTATTTCCTGGTGGAAACCCGCTCTGGTCAGCGCGCGTGGGCTTACCAAACGGTGGGCCAAGACGGCAGTTTGTTGTTGCAGGGGTGGTTTGCATGACGGCCGAACCCGAGGGGTACGTTGAGCTGCATTGCCTGAGCAACTTTAGTTTTCAGCGCGGTGCCTCCAGCGCCAAAGAGCTGTTCGAGCGCGCCCAGCGCCATGGTTACCAAGCATTGGCAATCACCGACGAGTGCACATTGGCCGGTATCGTTCGCGCCTGGCAAGCGTCCCGCGAAACCGGTTTGCCGATGATTACCGGCAGTGAAATGCGCATCGAACACGGCCCTGCGGTAGTGTTGCTGGCGGAAAATCTCAGCGGGTATCAAGCGCTGTGCCGCTTGATCACGGTGGGTCGCAGGCGCGCCAAAAAAGGCGAATACCGCCTATTACGTGAAGACTTTTGTGAGCCTTTGGACGGCTTGCTGGCGCTGTGGTTGCCAGACTTACTCAGCGAAACACATCTAGAGCAAGGTCGCTGGCTATCGGGTTTATTTCCCGAGCGCCTATGGCTGGCTGTGGAATTGCATCGCGGCCCTGATGACGGGCAACGACTCGGTGATCTTTTGGCATTGGCCGCACGCTTGAACATTACGCCAGTGGCCACTGGCGATGTGCATATGCATGCACGCGGCCGACGCGCCTTGCAAGACACCATGACGGCGATTCGTCATCACACTACCGTCGCTGAGGCCGGGCATCGGTTATTCCCCAATGGTGAACGGCATTTACGCCCGCTGTCGCAGTTGGCAGAACTGTACCCGACAAAACTGTTGGCCGAATCGGTGCGTATTGCCCGGCGTTGCAGTTTTGATCTGGGCCAGCTGCGTTATGAATATCCCCATGAACTCGTGCCCCAAAGCCACACCGCCGCCACTTGGTTACGGCAGATGACAGAAGAGGGCGCACTTCGTCGCTGGCCCGACGGCGTGCCGGACAAAGCCCGGGTGTTGATCGAGCGCGAGTTGAGTCTGATCAGTGAACTAAAATACGAAAGTTATTTTCTGACCGTACACGACATTGTCCGCTTCGCCCGCAGCAAAGATATTTTGTGCCAGGGACGTGGTTCGGCAGCGAACTCGGCGGTGTGTTTTGCCCTGGGCATCACTGAGCTTGATCCAGCGGTCAGCCACATGCTGTTCGAACGTTTCATGTCCAAAGAGCGCAACGAACCGCCAGACATCGACGTCGATTTTGAACACGAACGCCGGGAGGAAGTATTGCAGTACGTGTTCCAGCGTTACGGCCGGGGCAGGGCGGCGATCACGGCAGTTGCCAGCACCTATCATGGTGCTGGCGCGGTGCGGGATGTGGCTAAAGTGTTGGGGTTGCCACCCGATCAGATCAACGCCTTGGCCGACTGCTTCGGCAGTTGGAGCGACGACTTGCCGCCGCCGGAGCGCCTGCGTGAATGCGGTTTGGAGCCGGACAGTCCTGTCTTGCGTCGGGTAATGACCCTGACCGGGGAGTTGATCGGTTTTCCTCGGCACCTGTCTCAGCATCCGGGCGGCTTCGTCATCTCAGAGCATCCGCTGGAAACGTTGGTCCCGGTGGAGAACGCGGCCATGGCCGATCGCACCATCATTCAATGGGACAAAGACGACCTGGACATGGTCGGGCTGCTGAAAATCGACATTTTGGCGCTGGGCATGCTCAGCGCACTGCGCCGGACCTTTGATCTGGTGCGCCGTTATCGAGGTTATGACCTGACGTTAGCAACCATCAAGCCAGACGATAAACCCACTTACGAAATGATCTGTCGTGCAGACACAGTAGGTGTGTTCCAAATTGAGTCACGGGCACAGATGGCGATGCTGCCGCGTCTGAAACCCAAGAAATTTTATGATTTGGTCATCGAAGTGGCTATCGTTCGGCCGGGGCCGATTCAAGGCGACATGGTGCATCCGTACCTGCGTCGGCGTAATAAAGAAGAGCCCATCACTTATCCGTCCGAAGCGCTAAAGGCCGTATTCGAACGCACCCTGGGCGTGCCGCTGTTTCAGGAGCAAGTCATGGAGCTGGCAGTGGTTGCCGCCGATTACACGCCGGGGGAGGCCGACCAACTACGCCGCTCCATGGCTGCCTGGAAACGCCACGGCGGGCTGGAGCCGCATCAAAAACGGTTGACCGAAGGCATGCTGAAAAATGGTTACACCCTGGAATTTGCCAACCACATCTTTGAGCAGATCAAGGGTTTTGGCAGTTACGGTTTTCCGGAATCCCACGCCGCGAGTTTTGCCTTGCTGACTTATGCCAGTTGCTGGCTGAAATGCCATGAACCGGCGGCCTTTGCCTGCGCCTTGATCAACAGCTGGCCCATGGGTTTTTATAGCCCTGATCAAATTCTGCAGGATGCGCGGCGTCATCAGATTGAAATCCGCCCGGTGGATGTGCGTTACAGCGCGTGGGATTGTTCCCTTGAGCCGTGTACGGCGGACTTGGCGATTCGTCTCGGCCTGCGCATGATTCGCGGCTTCCGGGAAGACGATGCGCTGCGCATCGAAAACGCTCGAGGGCAACGGGCGTTTATTGATGCCAGCGACTTGTGCGAACGCGCGCGTCTGGACCAGCGGGCACGGGAATCGCTGGCTGATTCCGGAGCGCTGCGCGGTTTGCTCGGCCATCGCCATCGGGCGCGCTGGGAAGTGGCGGGGGTCGAGACGCAACGACCCTTGTTCGCCGAGCAATCGGCTATTGAAGAGCCACAAGTGCCGCTGCCATTGCCCACAGTGGGCGAAGACTTGTATGCCGATTACGACACCCTCGGCACTACCCTCGGCCCGCATCCACTGGCCTTATTGCGTCCGCAACTCAGCGCCCGACGCTGTCGCAGTTCAAGGGACCTGCTCAGCATCGAGCATGGGCGCAGCATCAATGCCGCAGGTCTGGTGACGGGCCGACAAAAGCCACAAACCGCCAGCGGCGTGATTTTCGTCACCCTGGAAGACGAGCACGGGATGATCAATGTGGTGGTCTGGCACGACTTGGCCGAACGCCAACGGCGAGTACTGGTGGGCTCGCGACTCTTGCAAGTCTATGGTCGGTTGGAATCCAAAGACGGCGTCCGGCATTTGGTCGCTCAACGCTTGCAAGACCTTACGCCGTTACTGACCGGACTGGACGTGCGCAGTCGAGACTTCAAATAAACCCAGCCTAAATAGATTCCGGCCTACTCGGGTTTGGGGTGCAATTGTCGCGCAACAAACACAGAACCCGGAGCTGCCGAAGGCTGCGATAGGCCGGGGTCGCGGGCGACCGGCACCCCTTCAGCGGTATCACGAGGGCGACCGGTCCCCGGTCGAATCGCAGCCTTCGGCAGCTCCTTGTATGTTGTCCCTGTGCCTAACGAAAGAGGTTATGGTCACAGGTTACACACACAAGTAGTGCGTTTCTGGGGGAGGCCGATCGCTCCTAAAGGCAGGTTTTACACCTGACCTTGTCTGTA
>NZ_JAQGNX010000177.1 GCF_028293835.1 Pseudomonas sp. | reverse complement strand
GGTGCGAAAGGAAGTCATGGCTCAACCGGATCAGGGAAAGGTTAAGACTCCTTATTTGAGCTCCCTTTTGACCACGGCTGCGGCCGGCTTTGGAGCAGCGCAGGGGATAGCTGATACCGCCTTAAGTGCTCATGCATCGGAGTTGGCAAAAAATCTGAAAGGAGGAGAGTTAAAGGGAGTACATGTACAAATGGGGAAATTGCATATTGGCTTGGGGATAATTGGATATTCCGCTGGTTTGGCAGCGGCAGCGTTGAGTTTAAAGTCTTTACACAGCAAATGGCTAAACGCAGCACGCGAGGGCAATAGCGCCGCGCAAGCTGGAGCCGTGTTAAGCATGATGGGCAACAGTGGATTTATGTTTAGTAATGCCTATGGACTTGGTGAGACAGTTATCGCTGGCAAAAACGTTCTGGCCGTAGCGTTACAGCCTGAGAAACGTTTAGCTGCCTGGGCAACAGCGGGCGTCCGCCTTTCAACAGTTTTTTTCCGAGTGAATGTAGTCGGAGTTTTATCTACTGCACTGGAGCTGTCTGGCAGTTGGTTCTACAACCGTAACGACCTCAGCCGCCACGACCGCTGGCTACAGACAACCCCTTGGAGCCAGTTTCCGAAGCAGCGTTTGTGGCAAACCATAGAAGAGTTTCAAAAACGCCTTCACACCCAAGTCAAAGCACCCAAGATCGAAGTCCTGTTGAGTCTAAAGAATGATCAGGGCATTCAATCGAGACGTGTGCGTCTGCACTTCCCCATGACGTCTAGCGACGACTTGATGAACCCCCTGCACAGCAGCGCCGCCAAAACCATGCTCAAGATCGGCGCCTATAAAGTGCGCACACATACTACAAAAGGTCGCAAGGTCGATCGTTGGTCGATAGTGACGGACTCGCTATTCGACAATATCCAGATAGCTCAGGCATTCCCGCTGATTCTAGAGTTAGAGGTCCCGGCTGACTGGAGTCCTCCTACCGCTACAGAGCAGGATGATCTAGTTGTCACAGCCATGTTTGGTGACCTGCGCCCACAAGACGGAAACTACGAGCTGAATGTCTATCACCTTCGTGCCTCCCTTTATGGCTCAACCGAACAGCTAGCCGACAGCCACTTGGAACCCCAAGGTGGAGAGTGCAATTTCATATTGGTTAAATCTCTCGAACTATCGCAGAAGGAGGATTGATATGGCCAAGTCAGCCATGGATACCTCTCCGTTAATCAACTCAAAACCATATGCCGGGATGATCGAGTCATTTCCGAGCGGACAAGTTAGCTATTTGTCTCCCGTCCCTCTGCCTACGGACCGGCCCGCTCAGGATTATGGAAATGCCGTAGGCGGTGTAAATCAGACGTATATGGATTTGGGGGTGGGCACACCGGCTGTTTTTGGCTGGCAGGTGGTACTAGGAGGCCCGTTCAGTTTTTTTATATTCTGTGCATTCCTATTGCCGCTTATTGGAGGCATGTTGGGACTTGCACTCGGCGAGAGCCTGTCTGATGAAATTTGGATGTTTCGTAATGTGATGCCGCTTAGTATCGAAACCGGTGCTTGGGCCAGTGGCTTTAATTTAGTAATCGGTCTTATCATCACCTTCAACAACCTAGCCAAATACGAAACCCTAATCCCTGCCCGCTTCAACCGCCAACGCCGAGAAGTCTGCTTCGTCCCCGCAGGACAAACCGAACCGATCTTCGTCCCATGGGAGTCCCTATCTGCATGGGTCATCCAATCTCAAACTGTCAGCCAATACGGCGCCAACCTCCATTACGCCATGGGCATCGGCTTCTACCACCCGCCCCACGATCAGCAATACACCCTGGAATTCCAGTGTGGCGGTTTTGAGCTGGCGATCTGTAACTGGGAAGCCATCCGCGCTTATATGGAATATGAGGTTCACACACTCAAGGAGATACAGGATCCGCTGGATCTGCAAGGCCCGGACGACCCGCCTCACGAAGGCGTACACACTTTCTACAACGCCCGGGAACGTATGCGTCGTCGACGCGAAGCGGGTGAAGTGGGCTGGAGCTATCCGTTCTGGTGGTACCTGTACCACGTCATGACCCTTTGGACTTTACCCAACCACCTCACCGAATGGGAAATCCGCCGCATCAAAAGCATTGGCCGCGCCGCCGTGCCCGACACCATGCAAGCATGGTCGGAACCATTGCCGGAAAGTGAGTGGGCCAAGCCCAGCGAGAAGCTGCTGCGCATGAGTAAAACGCTTAGAGAACTGCGCCAGAAAGAGCCACATATTTCGCTGATTCAGCATTATGTTGAGGTGCAAATCGTTGAAACCGGCTTCAAATCATAAGACAGAATGTCTTCTGGTCTCCATTCCTCGACGCCCCTGCAATCCGCCTGTATGCACGAAGACCAACCGCGTGCCGGAAGGAAACAATCCCGCTGCCACGTGATCATGCAGCGCCAATAAGGCTTTGCCGGTGTACAACGGCTCCAGCGGCAGACCGCTTTCGGCTTCGCTAGTGGCGATAAGGTCGAGCAGATGCTGATCGATTTTGGCGAAACCGCCACGACTGGCATTGATCAAGTGATAGCGCTGTTGTAAGCCGCTCGGTGCAAGAATCGCCGCGACATTTTCAGCCACACCGTGATCTTTCGGCACGGCCATGGCGCCGTACACCGGGCGCGTGCCCTTTTCGGCCAGCACAAGCCCGGCCAATGTAGTGCCGGTTCCTGCCGCCAGCCACCAGGCATGATAATCAGGCCAACCCAATTGGCTGAGCTGGTCCTGTACCTGGGTCAGCAATACCCCACAGCCCAAGGCGCCCGACAATCCACCGCCACCTTCGGCCACGGGGTGCAAATGCGGGTAACGTTCTTGCCATGGCAACCAAAAACCCGGCGCGTGGCGTTCGCGATAACCGGCGTAACCCAACCAGTGCAATTGCATGCCGAACGCCATCAAGTCGTTGACCGTCGGCGTGTCCAGCGCATGTCCACGCAACAGGCCAACCGTCGGGAAAGCAAAGCGCTTACCGGCAGCAGCCAACGCGTGGAGATGATTTGAATGTGCACCGCCGAGACTGATCACGCCCTCGGCACCGGCCTCTGCGGCGGCAGCCAGATGATGGGTGAGCTTGAACCACTTGTTGCCGGAGATCAGTGGATCGATCAAATCCAGCCGCAACACCGCCACCTCAATACCCGCATGCTTTAGCCAAGGCAGATGCAAGCGTTCAAGGGGTGCGCTGGGTGGGGTGGGGATGAGCGGGAACATGGGGTTGGAGTTTACAGATAAGCGTCTGGGGAGACACATCCCCTGTAGCAGATAACGTGTTGGCGAGACGCTGACGCGGTGAGTCAGGTACGTCGCCTCGTCAACACGCTGGCTCCCGCAGAAAGCGGGTCGTCTGGGTTATCTATGGCGCTTACAACGCAGCCGCCAACCGCGAGCCTTGATCGATAGCCCGCTTCGCATCCAGCTCAGCCGCAATGTCTGCGCCGCCGATCAAGTGCACACTCTGCCCGGCATCGACCAGCCCGTCGTACAGCTCGCGCAACGGATCCTGTCCGGCGCAGATAACAATGTTATCCACAGGCAAAAGTTGCTCTTCGCCTTCACCTATCCGGATGTGCAGGCCTGCGTCGTCAATCTTCAGGTATTCGACGCCGTTGAGCATTTGTACGTGCTTGTTCTTCAGGCCGGTGCGGTGAATCCAGCCGGTGGTTTTCCCCAAACCGTCACCGACTTTGGAGGTCTTGCGCTGTAACAGGAACACCTGACGCGCAGGCGCATGCGGCTCGGCCTTGATTCCGGCCACGCCGCCACGGGCTTCCAGCGTTATATCGATGCCCCATTCCTTCCAGAAGGCCTCGCGATCAAGGCTGGTGGAAACGCCTTGGTGCACCAGGTACTCCGAGACGTCAAAGCCAATCCCGCCCGCGCCGATTACTGCCACGCTTTTGCCCACCGGCTTGCGGTTCAGAATCACATCGATGTAATTCAACACCATGGGATGCTCGACGCCGGGAATCGCCGGCGTGCGCGGGGCAATGCCGGTCGCCAGAATAATCTCGTCGTAGCCCGCGCCCACCAAATCGTTGACCGCCACCCGCGTGTTCAAACACACCTCAACCCCAGTGGTTTGCAGCTTGCGCGTGAAGTAGCGCAGGGTTTCCGCGAATTCTTCTTTTCCCGGCACACGCTTGGCGATGTTGAACTGCCCGCCAATCTCGCTGGCCGAATCGAACAGCGTTACCTGATGCCCGCGCTCGGCAGCTACCGTGGACGCCGCCAATCCCGCAGGGCCGGCGCCGATGACTGCGATCTTCTTGATCTGTTGCACCGGTAAATAATTGAGTTCTGTTTCGTGGCACGCACGGGGGTTAACCAGGCAACTGGAAAGTTTGCCGCCGAAGGTATGGTCGAGGCAGGCTTGGTTGCAGCCGATACAGGTGTTGATTTCATCGCTACGACCCGCCGCCGCTTTGTTGACGAAATCCGCGTCTGCCAGGAATGGCCGCGCCATGGACACTATGTCGGCGTCACCTTCGCGGAGGATTCGTTCGGCAACTTCCGGGGTGTTGATGCGGTTGGTAGTGATCAACGGAATCTTCACCGAGCCGCGCAGTTTGGCAGTGACTTTGCTAAACGCCGCCCGCGGAACTTTGGTAGCAATGGTCGGAATACGTGCTTCGTGCCAGCCGATGCCGGTGTTGATAATCGTCGCGCCCGCCTGCTCAATGGCCAGTGCCAGTTGCACGACTTCTTCCCAGACGCTGCCGCCGGCCACTAAATCAAGCATCGAAAGGCGGTAGATAATGATGAAATTCGGCCCGACCGCCTCACGCACGCGGCGAACGATTTCTACCGGCAGGCGCATGCGGTTTTCGTAACTGCCGCCCCAACGGTCGGTGCGGTGATTGGTGTGCGCGGCCAGAAACTGATTAATGAAATAGCCTTCCGACCCCATGATTTCAACGCCGTCATATTCAGCGCTTTGGGCCAGGGTCGAGCAGGTCACAAAATCCTGAATCTGCTTTTCGATGCCTTCCTCGTCCAGCTCTTTAGGCTTGAACGGGTTGATCGGCGCCTGAATCGCGCTGGGGGCCACTTGCTTCGGGCTGTAGGCATAACGCCCAGCGTGCAGAATCTGCATACATATTTTGCCGCCCGCCTCGTGCACGGCCTTGGTCACGATCCGGTGTTTTTCTGCTTCTTCTGGCGTGGTCAGTTTGGCCGCGCCGGAATACACCCCGCCTTCATCATTAGGGGCAATCCCCCCCGTGACCATAAGCCCGACGCCGCCATGCGCGCGTTCGGCGAAATAAGCCGCCATACGCTGGAATCCGCCGGGTTTTTCCTCAAGGCCAGTGTGCATCGACCCCATCAGGGCGCGGTTGCGCAAGGTGGTAAAACCGAGGTCCAGTGGGGCCAGCAAATGCGGGTACAGGGCGGCGGACATAAAGACTCCATCAAGCGTCGTCACGGAATGCGGAGGTCCTCAATGGGATCGCCGTCAATTTATTCAGGTCGGAGGGTCAACACCCTGGGATGCCACGCTCACCACGACCTGTTCATGATGCCGACATTAAAGAGCTGCAGGACCACACTCAATGACTGAAAGTGACAACTTATTGATTCAATCGTACAGCGAGGCTTGGCAATCGCCGTCGCGCGCCCTACCCTAGTCGCCAAACCCTGCACACGGCTGCCTTTGTGTCCCCCTTGCGCAAAACCTTTAATGTCATTGTTGGCCTGTTGCTGATCGCGATGGTCATCAGCTACGCACTTTGGACCGGGCAGCGTCCCGTGAGTCTTTACCTTTCCGATTTGCGTATTCAACTGACGGTGAATGAAGGCCAACCGGGCGAGCGCGGCAACTTGCTGGGTATTCAACCGGAACTGTCGCCCAGCGATTATCAAAGCCGCGAACACCTGCAACGCAAGCTTTCCGCTTATCTGCAGCAAGCCCGTGATCAAGGGCTGATCAACGACAAAACCATTGTGGTATTGCCGGAACATGTGGGTACGTGGCTGTTTGCCAGCGGCGAAAAGGATCAGCTGTATCAATCGACCACGCTCAAGGAAGCCATGACCTGGCTGTCGGTGAGTAACCCGCTGCAATTTCTTCACGCGCTGATTCAGGCCAAAGGCCGCAACCGTATTGACGACGCTTACCTGAGAATGAAAGCGCAGGCCATGGCCAATGATTACCAGATGTTGTTTGGTGGCCTGGCAAAGACCTTCGGCGTGACCCTGGTGGCGGGCTCGATTGTGTTGCCGGACCCCAGCGTCAACAACGGCCTACTGCACATCGGGGCTGGTGCTTTGTATAACAGCAGTGTGGTGTTCGGTACTGACGGCCTGCCCATCGGTCAGCCGCAGCGCCAGTTGTACCCGGGCTTCGCCGAACGCGACTATATCCATCCCGCGCCCACGGCCGAGTTGAATGTGGTCGACACCCCCGCAGGACGGTTAGGTGTATTGATCGGCAGCGACAGTTGGTACCCGGGCAATTACGCCCAATTGAACGAGAAAGGCGCAGAGTTGATCGCCGTTCCAGCCTTCGTGGTCGGAAATGATCGGTGGTCCAAGCCATGGCGTGGGTTTAGCAGCGCATCGACTCCCGCCGACATCAACTTCAAGCCGGGAGAAACGTCTGAAGCAGAAGCCTGGCACCGGCTGACATTGACCGGCGCACATCCGGGCAGCACCGCCCATGCCGGGGTCAGTGTGTTCATGCGTGGCCAGTTCTGGGACCGAGGCAGCTCCGGCCATAGTTTTGCCAATCGCCGTGGTCTGGCTGGCGCCGAGCAAATCAGTGACGATCAGCCAGGGCACAGCGCCCGTTTGATCAACCTGTGGCTGTAAGGCGATGAAAGCGCCACAGGTGCGTTTAGGCGATTTGTCGGTGGGCTTTGTTCACAGCCTGGCGGACGCCGTGGGCAGTTACGGCCAAGACCCGGAGCCGCTGCTCGATCAATACGGGCTTGATCCCGCGCGGCTGGCGGAGCCTGGTGCGCGCTTGTCGATCCCGCGTTACATGCGGCTGGGGCATGCGGCCATTCAACTGACCGGCGATCCGGGACTGGGTTTGCGCATGGGCCGGCTGAGCCGCATCAGCCAAGCGGGACTGGCCGGTGTCACGGCCGCGCAAGCCCCTACTGTCCGCGAAGCGGCACGTTGCCTGATTCGTTTCGAAGCGCTGTATGGCTCCAACTATCGCGGGCAATCCAGCTTCCATGAAGACGCCCAAGGCGCCTGGCTGCGTTTTTACTCCATCAGTCCGTACAACGCTTATAACCGCTTCGTCGTCGACTCGATTCTGGCCAGTTGGATTCAGCAGCTGTCGAGCCTGGCGGGTTGCCGTTTGCTTGCGGAGAAAATCGACATTGAGTTTGCTGAACCACCCTACGTCGAGTCCTACCGAGAGCTGAGCGTTCATTCAGTAACTTTCGGCGCAGAGTTTAATCAGCTGCGGCTGAACCAGGAGAACCTTGGGCTACGCAATCCCGATCATTGCCCGAGCACATGGCGGCATTTGCTGGTGTTGTGTGAAAAGGAGTTGGAGCAGCTGACCCGCACCCGGAGTTTGCGTGAGCGCATCACTCAGTTGCTGGGGCCGTTGTTGAATGGCGGTCGAGAACCGGATTTGGAGGAAGTGGCAGCACGACTGAAGCTGCCTACGTGGACGTTGCGGCGCAAGCTGGCTGAGGAAGGGACGCAGTTTCGGGCAATTCTGAACGACACCCGACGGGATCTGGCGATGACCTATATCCGCGACACCGAACTGGCTTTCGGTGAAATTGCTTATCTGCTGGGTTTTGCTTCTGCAGAGGCGTTTCAACGTGCGTTCAAGCGCTGGAACGGGCAAACCCCAGGGGAGTTCCGCCGCAGCCAACGTCAAGCCGGTTGACGCTTACAGCTCGGTTGCGTCGTCGGCCGGTTCTACCGGGTCGAGTTCCGAAGCACGGTATTCAAGCAGTTCTTCTTGATAGTCATCCACAGGGTTCATCCTTTTTTATTGAATTGAAGTCGCCAATTACTGACCACGAGCTTCACCTTAAAGTGCCCGTGTGACGGATAAATGAATGTTTGGGGTGATAGAAGTGAATCCTCCCCCAACAAAACACAAAACCTGTAGAAGGACGCCCGTCGTGCAGCAAACACCGTCTCTGCGCTTGACTCCCCTGCCCCATCCGGAATACCTTCCGACCATGAATTCAACTCAGCATTTCGTCGGCCAGATTATTATTACCGCCATTCCAGTCATGGCGGGTTAGCCGACGTTTGCACCAAACC
Organism: Pseudomonas sp.; assembly: GCF_028293835.1. GTDB lineage: Bacteria > Pseudomonadota > Gammaproteobacteria > Pseudomonadales > Pseudomonadaceae > Aquipseudomonas. The sequence continues at coordinate 225 of NZ_JAQGNX010000177.1, read as the reverse complement.
CGCCCACGAGGCGGGTTGTTCTTCCGTCTCCTGGGCCACACAGCTCGTACCAGGAGTCAGACATGCCACCGCCCCGCGACACCGACCTGCTCAAGCATTACGTCAAAAAAATCCTCACCTCGCGCGTTTACGACGTAGCCGTTGAAACCCCGTTGCAGGCCGCGCGCCAGCTGTCCGAACGCCTGAGCAATACGGTGCTGCTCAAGCGCGAAGACTTGCAGCCGG
>NZ_JAQGNX010000176.1 GCF_028293835.1 Pseudomonas sp. | reverse complement strand
CAGGCCCGCAACCGCGCGAACGAAGCCAAGAAAGGCGTAAAGATCGCGTACACCATTCCCAAAGAGGGCGGCGCCCTGTGGTTCGACATGCTGGCGATTCCAAAAGACTCGGCCAACGTCAAGGAAGCCCACGCCTTCATCAACTATTTGCTGAAACCTGAAGTGATCGCGCAGGTCAGTGATTACGTCGGCTACGCCAACCCTAACCCCGGGTCGGACAAACTGATGGAACAGTCCATTCGCACCGACGAAGCGGTTTATCCACCGCAAGCAGTCCTCGACAAGACGTACGTCTCGGTCGAGTTACCACCGAACATTCAACGTTTGATGACCCGCAGCTGGACCAAGGTCAAGACGGGTAAATAGCTTCAAGGCTCAAACTATCCAAGGTTGGCTCACCTTGAGCGAACTGCACTCTTTTTTTCTGGGAGTTTCGTAAATGGCAGTTGCCTCCGGCGCCTATAAGAAAGCCCTCGAGGGCGACCAGACACCGAAACAGGTGTTGGTCAAAATCGACCGGGTCACGAAGAAGTTCGACGAGACGATTGCCGTGGACGATGTGTCCCTGGAAATCAAGAAAGGCGAGATTTTCGCCCTGCTCGGCGGTTCGGGATCGGGCAAATCCACGTTGCTGCGCATGCTCGCAGGCTTCGAACGGCCCACGGAGGGGCGCATTTTCCTCGATGGCGTGGACATCACCGATATGCCGCCGTACGAGCGGCCGATCAACATGATGTTCCAGTCTTACGCGTTGTTTCCGCATATGACTGTGGCGCAGAACATCGCTTTCGGTTTGAAGCAGGACAAGATTTCTTCGCAGGAAATCGACGCCCGTGTCGCGGAGATGCTCAAGCTGGTGCAGATGAGCGAATACGCCAAGCGCAAGCCTCACCAGCTATCCGGCGGGCAACGGCAACGGGTCGCCTTGGCGCGCTCGCTGGCGAAGAAACCTGAATTGCTGCTGTTGGACGAACCGATGGGCGCATTGGATAAAAAACTGCGCTCGCACATGCAGCTTGAGCTGGTTGAGATCATCGAGCGCGTCGGCGTGACCTGCATCATGGTGACCCACGATCAGGAAGAGGCCATGACCATGGCCCAACGTATCGCAATCATGCACTTGGGCTGGATAGCGCAGATTGGTAGCCCGATCGATATCTATGAAACGCCCACCAGCCGGTTGGTCTGTGAATTTATTGGCAACGTTAATTTGTTCGAAGGCGAGGTGATCGACGACGCTGAAGGCCACGCGCTGATTTCAAGCCCGGAACTGGAACGCAATATTTACGTTGGTCACGGCGTCAGTACCTCAGTGGAAGACAAGCGCATCACGTACGCGATTCGCCCGGAAAAGCTACTGGTCACCACCGAAATGCCGACCTGCGAACACAACTGGTCACGGGGCAAAGTGCATGACATCGCTTATTTGGGCGGGCACTCAGTGTTTTATGTGCAGTTGCCGTGCGGCAAGTTAGTCCAGTCATTTGTTGCCAATGCCGAGCGTCGGGGAGCGCGGCCAACATGGGATGACGAAGTGTATGTCTGGTGGGAAGACGATAGCGGCGTGGTATTGCGTTCATGAAAAATCAGAAATTTCAGCGTGCACTCACTCGAATAATTCCCGGTGGCCGGCAGTTGGTCATCGGAGTGCCCTTTATCTGGATGTTCCTGTTCTTCATGCTGCCGTTCATCATCGTGCTGAAGATCAGTTTTGCTGAAGCCGATGTAGCGATTCCGCCGTACACCGAAATTTTCAGCTTCGTTGAACAAAAGCTCTCGGTAATCCTGAACTTCGGCAATTACGCGATGCTTGGCGACGATGAGTTGTACATCGCTGCCTATCTTGGCTCGCTGAAAATGGCCTTTTTCAGCACGTTGCTGTGCCTGTTGATCGGTTATCCCATGGCCTACGGCATCGCCACGGCGAAAAAGGAAAGCCAGACGGTGTTGCTGCTGTTGATCATGATGCCGACCTGGACGGCTATCCTGATTCGGGTTTATGCCTGGATGGGTATTCTGAGTAATAACGGACTGCTCAACTCGTTTCTGATGTGGCTGGGCTTGATTCATGAGCCGCTGCAAATACTTAATACCAATCTGGCGGTGTACATCGGCGTGGTGTATTCGTATCTGCCGTTCATGATTTTGCCGCTGTTCGCTAACTTGGTTAAACATGATCAAAGTTTGTTGGAAGCGGCCTCGGATCTGGGGTCGAGTACCTTCAACAGCTTCTGGAAAATTACCGTGCCGCTGTCGAAAAACGGGATTATTGCCGGCTGTATGTTGGTGTTTATTCCCGTGGTGGGCGAGTTCGTGATTCCGGAATTGCTGGGCGGTCCGGAGACGTTAATGATCGGTCGCATCCTCTGGCAAGAGTTCTTCAACAACCGTGACTGGCCGGTAGCATCTGCATTGGCGGTGGTGATGTTGGCGATTCTGATTGTGCCAATCATCCTGTTCAACCGCAGCCAGGCCAAAGAACTGGAGGCAAAAGCATGAAGGCTTTCAGATTCTCCAATGTGATGCTGGTGCTGGGCCTGGTGTTCATTTATGCGCCCATGGTCATTCTGGTTATTTACTCGTTTAACGCTTCCAAGCTGGTAACGGTTTGGGGCGGCTGGTCGGTGAAGTGGTACGTCGGCCTGTTGGACAACACACAACTGATGGGCGCGGTGGCGCGCTCGCTGGAAATCGCCTGCTACACCTCGGTCGCTGCGGTGGCGTTGGGCACCATGGCCGCCTTTGTGCTCACCCGGATTGCGCGCTTCAAGGGCCGCACCTTGTTTGGCGGCCTGGCAACTGCGCCATTGGTCATGCCGGAAGTGATCACGGGTTTGTCGTTGTTGCTGTTGTTTGTGTTTATGGCGCAGTTGATCGGCTGGCCGCAAGAGCGCGGCATCGTCACCATCTGGATTGCCCACACCACCTTCTGCGCCGCGTATGTCTCGGTGGTGGTGTCGGCACGTTTGCGCGAATTGGACATGTCCATCGAAGAAGCGGCCATGGACCTCGGCGCGCGGCCATGGAAGGTGTTCCTGCAGATCACCATTCCGATGATCGCGCCGTCGCTGGCGGCCGGGGCAATGATGTCGTTCGCCTTGTCATTGGACGACCTGGTGCTTGCCAGCTTCGTCTCTGGCCCAGGTTCAACCACGCTGCCAATGGAAGTGTTCTCTGCGGTACGTCTTGGGGTGAAACCGGAGATTAATGCCATCGCCAGTTTGATTCTGTTAGCGGTGTCGATTGCGACGTTCATGGTCTGGTTCTTCACCCGGCGCGCCGAAGACACGCGCAAACGAGCGATTCAATTGGCCATCGACGAAGCCGCGGCGGATTCATGGAAACAACCCGACCCAAGGCGCGCACCCGCGCCAAAAGCGGTGGAACCGGCCTGATCCAAGACCTGTAGAAGCCAACGTGTTGGCGAGCTTCTAGGCGGGCTGTTTTGCCATTGCTTCGCCATTGCCCGCCATCGCCTCGCCAACACGTTGGCTCTTACAGAGATTGCGGCTCTGTTTCTGAACCCGCCGCGCAACATTTATTTAACGGGCACCAGGCGCAATGTCGTGCGGGTACTCGCCGCCACATCCGCCTCATCAAAATGCTGTGGCACATACCCGCCTTCGACGTAGGTTTTGGCCTGATCCGAGTAGTGTTCATCAAACAGCACGCCGCTTTGTCCAACCGGGTTGATCCCAAGGCTGTGGGCGGGGTCGGCGAAGTCGATTAGGCGTCGGGTCGACGGGCCGTAGGTCACCGGCCAAGGCGCTGGGCTGATGCGGGCTGACAGGTTATTAGGCACTTCATGTGTACCGGGCGCCGGGAAGGGACCGACGTTAAATATCCGATCCAACGGCTTTTTCACGCCCAACGGATGCTCGTGGGTCAGGGTGTGAGCTTTGCCCCACTGCCATTCATCCGCGTTGTTGCCGTACAGGGTTTTTAGGTGCGAAACACTCTCGTGCCACGCCTGCTTGACGACGTCGGCACGGGTTTCCTTGGCGGGGGTGTTGCGGTTGTCCCACCACGGCGAGTCAGGGTCGGCGACCAATCGTGGCAGGGCTGAATCAATCACCCGTGTCGCCAGTAACGAATCGAAGAAACCATCGCCGAGTTCGTCGTGCAGGGTGTCGTTGATCAAATGAAACAAGAACTCGTTGAACAGCGTGGCGCCGACTGAATCCAGCGAGTAATCGCCCTTCCAGCTCACTAACCGCTCCATCAGTTTGACCTCGAGCGGGTCTGAAACCACACTGCGCAGCACTGGAACTAACGGCTTCAGCACCCGTCCGGCATAGGCGGTCTCGGTACCGAGTTGCAGCTTTTTACTGCTTTCCAGATCCCACTTCACTGCCGGGTCACTCAACTGTCTATTCAGTTGTTGGCCGCGATCCGCGAGGTTGTAGTAACCGGGGATCTCCATCCCGGTCGGCGATACCGGTTGCGCATTGGCCGACACGATGTAACCCCGTGGCGGGTTTTCTTCCTGAGGATTGGCGCTGAACGGATAAAAACCGCCTTTATCCGCTTCTGCCGTGCCGCCATCAAGAATGAACGTTGGATTCACGCCTTCTGGCCGAATCGGCAGTTGCGCCGCCGCCCACCAGCCAATGTCACCTTTGGCGTTGGCCCAGACCAAATTCAGGCCAGGCGACTGGATTTTCTCGGCCGCCGTGCGCATTTTGCTCAAGGTGTCGGCGCGATTGGCCTCGTAGAACCCTTCGATGATCGGGTTCTCCGATTCCAGAAATGACCACCACAGGGCAATCGGCGCCGGGCCGGCCATGGCGCCTAACGCGTCGTTAATGATCGGGCCGTGGGGTGAGCGCCGCAGATCCAGAGTTATTGCTGGCAAACCCTTGATCTGAATTTGCTGCTGGCTGTGGGTCATGTCGACCCAGCCACCGTGGTACCACACCTGATTGGGATTGCCCGGATTGACCCGCTCGGCGATCAGGTCCACGTCGTCGTTCTGGAACATGGTCAAGCTCCAACCGAAGTCGCGGTTGTGCCCGAGCGCCGCAAACGGGTCAAGGGGCTGATGATGCCCATACAACTCGAAGCCTGGCGCCGACAATTGCGCCTCGTACCACACCGATGGCACCGAAAAACGAATGTGCGGATCGCCGGCCAATAATGGCTTGCCGCTTTTAGTCCGGCTGCCGGAAATCACCCAGGCGTTGCTGCCCTCGAATTGTGGCAGTCCAGCTTCTTCCAGCGCCCGCTGGCTAAGCTGAGCCAGGGCGTCCAGACCTTTCCAATCAGCGCTCATCAGCGCGGGAGCTGACCCCTGGGCCTGACCGAACGCGCCCTTGGGCTGCCACGCCAGATCAAAAATGTTCAGGTATTGCGGACCCAGTTCGTCACGAACATAAGTCATCAGCGGCTCTGTGCGAAACGCCGCCGCAAAGCTGTAGGCCATGTAACCGGCTACGCTCAGCGTATCTGCTGCTGTAAAGGGCCGTTTTTTAATGCCCAACACGTCGAATTCGATGGGGCTGGCGTGGGTGTCCTGATATTGGTTGATACCGTCCAGATAGGCTTCAAGCGCTTGCCAGGAAGGTACTTGCTTATCCTGTTGCGCGACCATGGCGTCGGCGCGTTCGCGAATGCGCAGGCTACGGAACAGCTTGTCGGTGCCCACTAACTTGACGCCCAGCACCTCCGCCAGCTCGCCCCGGGACAGGCGTCGCATCATTTCCATCTGAAACAACCGGTCCTGGGCTTGTGCATAACCCAAGGCGCGGTACATGTCAGCTTCGTTTTCAGCGTTGATATGCGGGACGCCGCGTTCGTCATAACGCACGCTGACCGGTGCCTGAAGATGCTTTAGCGCCACCTCGCCTTGACGCACAGGCTGTTTGCTGTGGACGTACCAAAATCCGCCGCCCACCAAAATGGCGACGACAACCAAGAGAATGAGGGCGAGAACGGTTATGCCGCGTTTCATCTGAAGTCCTGTCATTGAGCCAGTCCGGGTTAGCAGGCTACAGATTTGCCCTGTGGTTGTGAACCGCGTTGCTCAGGGGACAGCCAGCCACGGGCAATAGCAGCCAACCGCCAGGGTGTGCGTTGCGTTGACCGAGCGGCCGGCGCTGAGCGCCTTGAGGATCGGCTCGATGAAACTGTTACTGGAATTACAGGTGGCGCCTTCGCTGTACGGGCCGAAGTACGCCAGGTTGCCGTCGCGGTCCCAGATCGCTACGGCAGGGCTGGCGGTGATGCGCTCGGCTCCCGGCAGGCTTTTCAGCGGCTTTATCGCGTCCAGGGTGCTGGGCAATCGGCCTTGAGTGCCCGGTTTCTGTACGGAGTAGAAATCAACCCCCTGCGCGCCGCCGAACTGTTCCACCAGTTCGGTCAGGTGCTGTTGATTGCCAACGTTGCATGGACACGCCGGGTCCCAGAAGTGCACCAGGCGAATTCGCCCCGGCCCCGCCAGTGCTGCAGGCAAACTCAATACGTCACCGGCGAACGATGCGGTCTGGTCGCTGAAGGGTCGAATGTAGCGCCCCTGAAACCAGTCATACGCCGCCCACAGGCCAATGGCGCATACAAGCGCCAGCAAACAGGCAAGGATGGTGGGGCGATGGCCAGGGTTCATATAAGTCGCTTATGTTTTAAGGCGCATAGCTTGCCATGCCTGGTGAGACAGATGAATATCTCTGCTGTCTGATTGACTTGCTCGGATGCAAATGACGTCCGTTTTGCCTGGAAGCCCCATGTCCGCCACATTCGATCCTGATACTTTGCGATTCAGCCTGCAGCCGTTGCTTGCAGAACAGCCATTGTCCGAAGCGGGGCAGGCCTATCAGCGCTTCTATGGTTTGGCGACGGGGACAGGTTCGGCGCCCATTCGCAGTTGGCTCGGGCGCTTTGATATCGCCGGTTATGAAGTCGTGAGTCAGGTCTGGATTCCTCAGCAGCCGAGTGCGACATTGTTTTTAGTGCACGGCTTTTACGACCATGTCGGGCTGTATCGGCATGTCATCGACTGGGCGCTGGGCCGGGGTTTTGCAGTGATCGGCTGTGATCTGCCGGGGCATGGTTTGTCCAGCGGTGTTCGGGCGAGTATCGATGATTTTGACGAGTACCAAGTGGTGCTGCAGGCATTGTTCGACGAGGCCGCGAGCCTGCAACTGCCGCAGCCTTGGCATCTGTGCGGGCAAAGCACCGGCGGGGCGATTGTGATCGACCACTTGCTGATCCATGGCAACGACAGTCCGGCACAAGGGCAAAGTATCTTGCTGGCACCGCTGGTTCGTCCCCGTGGCTGGGGCTTGTCCAAGCTCAGCTATAGCCTGTTCAGCCCGTTCGTCAAAGGCATTGAGCGGCGATTTAGCGAGAACTCCAACGACCCTGACTTTTTACCGTTTCTACTGGCTGACCCGCTCCAGCCCCGACGACTCCCGACGGCCTGGGTGGGGGCGTTGGCGAAGTGGATCAAACGTATCGAGGCCGCGCCGCGCAGCACTCGCAGCCCGCTTATCGTACAGGGCGACGGCGACATGACGGTGGACTGGATACACAACCTTCAAGTCCTCAACGATAAATTCCACAAGCCGCAAGTGTTCATGCTGAGCGAAGCGCGGCACCATCTGGCCAATGAATTGCCAACGTTACGCGCGCAGTATTTTGCGTTTTTGGATGAAAGATTCGGTTTGCTTCACCGGTAAATTTACGCCCACATTACCTCACCGGCGCGAGGCTTGATGTGCTTTGCCCAACGGCCAACCCGGCGCGGATGGCGGCCAGGGCGGCCTGATAATACGTTTTGCCTTCCGGCGATTCTGCGAAGGTATCGAACTCTTCCAATTCCGGGTCGGAAAGGTCGCGATAGACATACAGCAGTGTGTTGTTCATGTCGTTGCCGATCTGCTGCATCAGGCGTTCACGCTGGCCGTCCAGCATGTTCTGTGCCTGACCACCGCCTAACAGGCCTGGAATCATCTGACTGAGGCTGTCAGCCGCCACTCCGGCGATGGCGAGGCTGACTTCGGCCCCGGCTTCGCGAACAGGCAGCGCCATTGCCAAATGGCCAATCAGCAGTTGGCGAGTCGCACTGGCTTCGATAACCGGCAGGCCCTGGGCATTTTTCGCCAATTGATCGGGACGCGTCGCGGTCAGTTCGGCGGTGACGATCTTGCGGCCCAAAGGCGACTGGAAGAACTGCAGCGCCGGCATCGGGTCCTGCAATACCTGGCGCAAATGCTGTTCGGCACGTTGGTCCATGGCTTGCGGCGCAAAGCGTTGGCTACTGTTATTGACCAGCGCTTGATAGACCGCAGGCGGCAGGCTGTTGCGGTAGCGCTGTTGAGCGGCGGTAAGGGCAGCGGTGAAATGCGCGCGTTGTTCTGGCCAACCGGCGACCTTGTACAGCAGGTCGTGGTCGTCTGCCCACGCGGGCAAGGTGCAGAACATCAACAACAAAACAAGCAAACGACGCATAGGGACTCCTGTCGACAGGGCGCTATTCTCAATGCGCTTGCGTGGATTTGTCGAGTTTTCACTGTATTCAATGCCCGTTTGCTTTGCAGGCGCTGTCGAACTTCAAGGCGTATGGATACTATGCGACCCATGCGAATTCCCCCTGATCACCCGCTGTTGCTACGAATCGTCGACGACTTGGCCGCCAACGGTTGGTCCCAGCAGAACATTTTCCTGACAGATGCTCTGACCCTTGAGTTGGCCGCCGAGTGCCGCAAGCGTTCCGAACGGGGTGAACTTGCGCCTGCCGCCGTGGGCCGTGGTCTGACCCAGGAAGTTCGAGAGGGTATTCGCGGCGATCGCATCCAGTGGCTCGAAGCCGGTGAAGTGACTGCATGCGACCGTTATCTGGAACTCATGGACAGCCTGCGGCAGGCGCTCAATCGCGGGTTGTTCCTCGGTCTGGAAGATTTCGAAAGCCATTTCGCCCTGTACCCGCCCGGAGCGTTTTACCTCAAGCACATCGATCGCTTTCGTGATGATGACCGGCGCATGATTTCTACCGTGTTGTATTTAAATCCGGCATGGTTGCCTGAGCACGGCGGTCAGCTGCGCATGAGCCTCAGAGATGAAGTGGAGCATGACGTGCAGCCCATTGGCGGTTGTCTGGTGGTTTTCCTGTCAGGTGAAATGCCCCATGAGGTTCTGCCATCCACCCGCGAGCGGCTATCCTTGACCGGCTGGTTTCGCCGTCGTGGCGATGACCCGTTCTGAGTGAAATGAACCGAAATCGTTGGTTCAGGTCCGATAAATGACGTTAACTCCGGAGTCACTATGAAGACTTATTTTCCACAAGTAGCTTCAAGAATAGCTATCGCGGGTCTGTTGCTGGGCGCTTCAGTTGTGGCTTACGCTGCCGATGTGCCGCGTACCGCTTCGCCTGCCGGTGCTGAGGAATACATTATTTCGCCCAAAGATGGCGCCACCGTGGACAAGACGTTCAAGGTCCAGTTTGGCCTTAAAGGCATGGGCGTGGCGCCGGCAGGCGTTGATATGCCTGACACTGGCCACCACCATTTGCTGATCGACGTAAAAGATCCGCTGCCACTGGATGCGCCGATCCCGGCGACCGACACCATCAAGCACTTCGGCAAAGGCCAGACTGAGACCGAAGTTACTTTGGCTCCAGGCAAGCACACCCTTCAGTTGATGATGGGCGACAAGGGCCACATTCCTTTGAATCCATCGGTTGAATCGAAGAAGATTACCGTTACGGTTAAGTAACTTGGGCAGCGCTGTCCGGTCCGGAAATATGCTGTAGAGGAAACGTGCTAGCCATCCTTTGAACGGCTGCGCATAGTCGGTCGCGACGCGAAGTCGCGCTCAAGTTGCTTTCTTACTTGTGACCCTCTACAGAACGGACTCTCATGCAAAAGCCATTCTTGCTAACCACGTTGGCTGCGGCCGTCTTCAGCCTGTCGATGACTGCCACAGCTAATGGCCTACCCCGAAATACAGCTCCTGCCGACGCCGAGGTCTATATCGTCACCCCTCAAGATGGCGCGGTGGTAGATAAAACATTTGCGGTGAAATTCGGCCTCAAAAACATGGATATCTCGCCCGCAGGCATAGATAAACCGGGCACGGGTCACCACCATCTGTTGATTGATACTGTGGAGACAGATCTGCCAGACATGAACTTCATATTACCCACTACGGACAAACTCCGGCATTTCGGCAAGGGTGAAATGGAAACCCAGCTAACGCTGGCGCCGGGCCAGCACACACTCCAGTTGTTGATGGGTGACAGGTTGCATATCCCCCATACAGCACCAGTCTTATCGAAGAAAATTACTATTACGGTCAAGTGAATCAAAAGTGAATAAAAAAGGAGACCCGAAGGTCTCCTTTTTTCACGCTGAGAAACCTAGAACAACACGCGGCTACGAATTGTGCCGTTGATGGTCTGCAGCTTTTCCTGGGCCAGGTCGGAGTAATCGGCGTCGACGTCGATGACCACATAACCAACCTTCTCGTTGGTCTGCAAGAACTGACCGGAGATGTTGATCCCGTTTTCGGCGAAGACCTTGTTGATCTCGCTCATCACACCAGGGATGTTCTGGTGGATGTGCAGCAACCGGTGCTTGCCGGGATGAGCAGGCAGCGCCACTTCCGGGAAGTTGACCGAAGACACCGACGTACCGTTGTCGCTGTACTTGACCAGCTTTTCCGCCACTTCCAGACCAATGTTGGCCTGAGCTTCGGCTGTCGAACCGCCGATGTGCGGGGTAAGGATCACATTATCCAGGCCACGCAGCGGGCTTTCGAACTCTTCGTTGTTCGAGCGAGGCTCGACCGGGAAGACGTCGATGGCGGCGCCAATCAAGTGCTTGTCCTTGATTGCGTCAGCCAACGCTTGTAACTCGACCACCGTACCGCGAGCGGCGTTGATCAGGATGCTGCCCTTTTTCATCGAGCGGATTTCTTTTTCGCCGATCATCCACTGGGTTTCAGCCGTCTCAGGGACGTGCAGCGTGACGATGTCTGCCAAGCCCAGAAGTTCGGTCAGGCTCGAAACCTGAGTGGAATTGCCCAGCGGCAGTTTGGTCAGCGTGTCGTAAAAGAACACCTGCATGCCCAGGCCTTCGGCCAGCACGGAAAGTTGAGTACCGATCGAGCCGTAGCCGACGATGCCCAGTTTCTTGCCGCGGATTTCGAAGGAGTTGGCTGCGCTTTTGATCCAGCCGCCACGGTGGCAAGAAGCGTTTTTCTCAGGAATGCCGCGCAGCAACAGGATCGCTTCAGCCAGCACTAGCTCAGCAACCGAACGGGTGTTGGAGTAGGGAGCGTTAAAGACAGCGATACCGCGTTCGCGAGCAGCGTTAAGATCGACCTGGTTGGTGCCGATGCAGAAACAGCCGACAGCGACCAGTTTCTTCGCACAATCAAAGACCTCTTCGGTCAACTGAGTGCGGGAACGAATACCGATGAAATGTGCATCGGCGATCTTTTCCTTCAACTCTGCTTCCGGCAGAGAGCCGGTGAGGTACTCAATGCTTGTGTACCCAGCGGACTTGAGAACGTCCACGGCTGATTGGTGGACGCCTTCGAGAAGAAGGAACTTGATCTTGCTCTTATCGAGAGAAGTCTTGCTCATCTGCGTAAACCTGTGTCCCGGAGAAAATGGCAGGGGGCGCACATCGGCCGTAGGCACGATTAGCGGGGGGCTATGCTAGCATATGCTCCCCGCGAAACACCCATTCCTGGACGTGAAGCGTTCTCAGGATGACCATGAATTGTTCGAGAGTTCCGTGATGACCAATCCTGCCCTGATAGAAGAGTTGAAGTCCCTGGTTGAGCCTGGCAAGGTCTTGACCGATGCCGATTCCCTCAACATTTACGGTAAGGATTGGACCAAACACTTCGCTCCCGCCCCGGTCGCCATCGTCTTCCCTAAAACCACAGAACAGGTGCAAGCCATCGTTCTGTGGGCCAATAAGCACAAGGTTGCGCTGGTGCCGTCGGGCGGACGAACCGGGCTTTCCGCTGCGGCAGTCGCTGCCAACGGCGAAGTGGTCGTCTCGTTCGATTACATGAACAAGGTGCTCGACATCAACCTGACCGACCGCACCGTGGTCTGCCAGCCAGGGGTCGTCACCGAACACTTGCAAACCCTCGCCGAGGACAACGGCCTGTATTACCCGGTGGATTTCGCATCCGCGGGCTCCAGCCAAGTGGGCGGAAACATCGGCACCAATGCTGGCGGGATCAAGGTGATTCGCTACGGCATGACCCGTAATTGGGTGGCGGGAATGAAAGTCGTCACCGGTAAAGGTGACGTGCTGGAACTGAACAAAGACTTGATCAAAAACGCCACCGGCTACGATTTGCGTCAATTGTTCATCGGCGCGGAAGGCACGCTGGGTTTTGTCGTCGAAGCCACCATGCGCCTCGACCGCGCACCGAAAAACCTCACTGCCATGGTCCTCGGGACCCGTGATTTCGACGCGATCATGCCGGTGCTACATGCGTTCCATAACAAGCTCGACCTGACGGCTTTCGAATTTTTCTCCGATAAAGCCCTGGCCAAGGTGCTGGCCCGGGGCGATGTACCGGCGCCTTTTGAGTCGGATTGCCCGTTTTATGCGCTGCTGGAATTCGAAACGACCACTGAAGAAGTGGCCAACGAAGCCTTGGCAACGTTCGAGCATTGCGTAGAAGAAGGCTGGGTCCTTGATGGCGTGATGAGCCAGAGTGACCAGCAGTTGCAGAATCTGTGGAAGTTGCGCGAATACATTTCCGAGACCATCTCGCACTGGACGCCTTACAAGAACGACATTTCGGTGACCGTCTCCAAGGTGCCGGCCTTCCTGCGGGAAGTTGATTCCATTGTCGGCGAGTATTATCCGGACTTTGAAATTGTCTGGTTCGGCCACATCGGCGACGGCAACCTGCACTTGAACATCCTTAAGCCGGAAAACCTGAGCAAGGATGAGTTTTTCGCCAAGTGCGCCACGGTCAATAAATGGGTATTCGAAATCGTGCAGAAGTACAACGGCTCGATTTCTGCTGAGCATGGCGTGGGCATGACCAAGCGTAACTATTTAACGTACAGCCGCTCACCCATCGAAATCGAATACATGAAAGCGGTAAAAGCCGTGTTCGATCCTAATGGGATTATGAACCCAGGCAAGATCTTCGCCGTTTAATCCATTAGGCCTACAGACTCAGGAGTCGCCCCCATGAGCTATCAGCACCAGTATATCGACGGTACGCGAATCCACTTTCCGGTGGGCAAAGTCGTCTGTATCGGACGTAATTACGCCGAACACGCCAAAGAATTGAATAACCCGGTGCCGACCGAGCCGTTACTGTTCATCAAACCGGGCAGCTGTGTGGTCGCGCTGGAAGGTGGGTTTACCATTCCTGCTGATCGCGGGTCGGTGCATTACGAAGCTGAGATCGTGGTGCTGATCGGCAAGCCGCTGACCACGAATCCGTCCCGTGAAGAAGTGCTGGACGCGATTACTGGCTTCGCCCCAGGCCTGGACCTGACGTTGCGTGACATCCAGACCCGGCTTAAAGAGAAAGGCTTGCCGTGGGAGATCTGCAAATCCTTTGACGGCGCCGCAGTCATCGCTCCGTTCGTATCGGCAGACGCCTATTCGGATCTGACCGATATCGGCATTCGCCTGTCGATCAACGGCGAAGTGCGCCAGGACGGTAACAGCAGCTCGATGCTCAACCCCATCGTGCCGATGATCCAGTACATGGCATCACAGTTCTCGCTGCAAGCTGGCGACATCATCATGACCGGCACCCCCGCAGGCGTCGGCCCGTTTGTGGCGGGCGATGAGATCGTGCTGGAATTGACCGGTATCAGTAAGTTCGAAAGCAGCGTTCGCTGAGTCAGCAGGTAATCATCCTGAAGGAGCCAACTTGTTGGCGAGGCGGTATGTCACGGTGTGTCTGATACACCGCCTCGCCAACAAGACGGTATCTACAGATACATGGCTAATCAGCGCTTAAGGGTTTTCACACCTTCCGCCGTGCCCAAAAACAGCAAATCAGCCGGACGTGCCGCGAACAGGCCATTGGTGACCACGCCAACAATGGCGTTGATCTGAGTCTCCAGCGCTACCGGATCGGTGATGTTCATGTTGAACACATCAATAATGATGTTGCCGTTATCCGTCAGCACGCCTTCGCGGTACACCGGATCACCGCCCAATTTGACTATCTGACGCGCCACATGGCTGCGGGCCATGGGAATCACTTCAACCGGGAGCGGAAACTCGCCAAGCACCGACACCAATTTGCTGCCATCGGCGATGCAAATGAAGGTTTTAGCGACCGCAGCGACGATTTTTTCTCGGGTCAATGCGGCGCCGCCGCCTTTGATCAAGTGCAAGCCCGCGTCCGTTTCATCAGCCCCATCGACGTAAAACTCCAGGTCGCTGACAGTATTCAGTTCATACACCGGAATACCGTGGCCCTTGAGTCGTGCGGCAGTGGCTTCCGAGCTGGCAACCGCGCCATCGAATGCGCCTTTGTGTTTGGCCAGCGCATCGATAAAGCAATTGGCGGTGGAGCCAGTACCGACACCGATGACGCTCTTGTCATCCAGTTTCGGAAGGATGAAGTCGACAGCGGCTTGGGCCACGGCCTGTTTGAGTTGATCCTGAGTCATGCTGGCTCCTAATCGAAATGAATACATCTGTGTCTGTAGGAGCCAACTTGTTGGCGAAGGTCGCGCGCGGTGTGTCTGAAACACCGTCTCGCCAACAGGTTGGCTCCTACAGGAATTTGTGTTTGCCGCGAGCAAAGGTGTGCAAAAGGGCGCGCATTATAGCGATAACCCGCCTTAAAACCGCGTCATTCTGAGTTAGACTTCGGACCCTGTCCTTATTCGCCAGTGATGCTTTCCCGATGCTCGAACAGTACGTCAAAAAAATCCTCACCTCGCGCGTTTACGACGTAGCCGTTGAAACCCCGTTGCAGGCCGCGCGCCAGCTGTCCGAACGCCTGAGCAATACGGTGCTGCTCAAGCGCGAAGACTTGCAGCCGG
>NZ_JAQGNX010000160.1 GCF_028293835.1 Pseudomonas sp. | reverse complement strand
GAAGAACACTCACAGCGAACTGCCAGATGCTTTGCGCAGACTGCAATCGTCGTAAGTCAGCGGTATAACCCCTCAGCTGTAGCAGCTCAAAAATCGCTGTGAGCCCGGATGCATGACGTCACCGCGGGAACCAGCTCAGCGATAAAATGGAATGAGAATTTGCCATCACCATCGGGGTGAAATACGCTTGGTGTCAGAGACATCAACCAGCCCCACCAAGGTGTGACACTGCCCTAGAATCAGCTTCAAGACCTCGGCAACTGGACGCCCCCCTCCGACATGAGTATCATGGCGCCCGCATTGCACCAGTAGCTCAGCTGGATAGAGTACTGCCCTCCGAAGGCAGTGGTCGTGGGTTCGAATCCCGCCTGGTGCACCATACAAACGAAGGGCTTAGGTGAAAACCTAGGCCCTTTGTGTTTTGGATGAAGCTGATTTGGTTAACGCAGAGTGCGAGCCGGCGTCCATCTGACGGGGCAAACAGCATAGCCGCACGCATCTGTTCCACTCACTGAGTAGCTAATGTCAGCTATTTCAGTATTTCCCAGAGTCCAGTTTTGGTCGACCAACATGCCGGATCACCCCGGCTGCCCGCAACTTATCCAAATGATATTTGGTGCCATCTGCACTTAGGCCAAGCTGCTTTGCCAACTCGCGCCTGGTAACAGCCGGTTTCTGGCGCAAGAGCGTCACGATTTTCCCCGGAACTGTCTCCGGATCAATTTCTTGGGTAGTTTCTTGGGTAGTTTCTTGGGTAGTAGGTGATATCTCTGCGGGCGCTTCCGCCGACAAATGTCGCGGTACTCCCGAGCGCCTCGGCTAGCTGCGCTGGATCGGCACGGAAGGTCAGCATCAGACCCGACAGGCCGGTGTGGAAAAGCCGAGTTGGAATGTTGAGTTTTCGGCATTCACTAAGAATTTTTTCAATGCCTCGCCCCCAAGACTCTACGTAGCCCGCACGGAAAAACGCCGAAGCCAGCAGCGGGTTGAACGGGTGAGACGGATGTTTGGCCAATAATTGCTGCTGCGTCCACTGGTCGGGTAAATGACCAGGATTCCAGATCACGACTTGGTCTTCATAGACGCTGATTTGGTATAAATCGCTCTGGCTTGATACCGAATAACAAAGCGCTAGCGCGCTTCAGATATTGACCTTCGTCGAGTTGTAAACTGGCCAGCAGAGCCAGGTCGCCATCTTCTAGCACTGCATCGTCCACCCGCCCGCTTTTGGCTGCTCTATTGCGAAAGCCTTGAAGTGCTGCAGGCTGAAAGTCGTCGAGGGAGAGCCCGGGAAGCGGCACGCCATCCCAATGCAAGCCCTGCTTACGCCGCAAAAAGCGTGTCAGCGCGGCGCCTTTCAGCTCTTGTTTAGTACTGCCACTGCGGTAGTGGTATTCACCCTGGCGTATCACATATAAATGCGGCCCACCTACCCCTCTCCCAGCAAAGCCCCCTCGACCCAACAAAATCCAACCAACTCCTGTTCCAGCCGCAAGCCACTCCGTATCCGGTTATCCCGAAGCTCATTAAACAGCGCCCGCTCTGCATCAGTAAGATTCGGCAAATCATGCACCACTTGCTGGCTTTCAACGCCCCATGACGCCTGATGCGCCATCAAGGTTTCACGGTCCATCAGAAACGATTCAACGTGATCAAAGCGTCGGCGCAATTGATCGAGGATGGCGAAGCCGTGGGTATCGATATCGCCCCAGTAATAAATCGTGCAGCGTGACAACCAACTGGCCCGGCCTAACGCTTCCCAGCCATAGCCGGCACCAAAAATAACGATGGCGTTCGGTACGTAGGGGAAGGCCAGGAAGTTGATTTCGTTCTCGGTGATGAAGACCTGTGCAATGGGTAGGTTTAGGCGAGAGAAGTTGTCCGAGTCCAATGTAATGTCGGGGTGTGTCGCGTCGGGCACGAGCCCTATTCGGTCATCAAGGAGCCGGAAACGGATTCGGACGGGTTTATTTATAAAACCGTAGCGATCTGAAAACCTTGCAACGCCTGAATAATTCAGATCGATAGCCGATTCAGGCAGTACCAAGTCGAATAGCTCGCTGAGCGTGGCTTTGTGCGCTTCTATGAATTTGCTGTGAATGCCCGGGATATCGACTTGCCGAACATAAATACCAGGGCGTGGGTTTTCAATGATCCAGGCCACCGCACTCAGAAAGTCAGGCCAGTGCGCCGCGAGCCCTATAGCTGCCAACGGACGGGCGGCCAGCCAAGCGAGTAGTGGGGGTTGTCGCTCTTGGGTCAAGGCGACCAGCCCGGCAAATAGTTTTAAGTCTCCAGACTTGCCAATTATCGCGGCTGCATCTGCAACCGTGTCGACCCACATGCTGTCAGGCACGCGCTGGGCGCCGAGCACTCGGTGGTTGACCTCCCGCCACTCCACCCGAACGTAAGGGACTGCGGCGATAGTGCTAATCCACGGTCTGACTGACTCAAACTGACTGCTTAACTCAGCAGAGCTGGGGGACTTCAGCGTCAAACGCTTCGGCACCCACGCCTCGCCAGTTACCAGTGGACGCAATAGATCCCCACGCGCCCACAGACGTCGAATTTGTTCCTTCAGATCGCTCGCGGTGGTCCAGTTCAAGATGAGAAATCCGCTTTATTGAGCCGGTACTCTTCGATTGTGAGATTGCGCAATTTCGATGCACGACCGCCTTCGTTTTGAACGAACCCAACGCTGGAAACAAACGGCTCGATGATGTGAATTTTTTGCAGTGGAGTGACGATTAGCAGTTGTAGGTTGAGTTGCTGGAACAGCTTCAAACCGTACTGTGCCGATTCATCGGAGCCGCGACCGAACGCTTCGTCGATGACTACAAATCGGAATGAGCGGGAACGCACTGCGCCCCATTCCAGGCCGAATTGATAAGCAAGGCTGGCAGCGAGAATGGTGTACGCCAGTTTCTCTTTTTGCCCGCCTGACTTGCCACCTGAATCGGAGTAGTGCTCGTGCTCACGATTGTCTTCACGCCAGCGTTCGCTAGCGGCAAACAGGAACCAGTTACGCACATCGGTGACCTTGGCAGTCCAGCGGCGGTCTTGTTCCGAAAGCCCTTCGCGGCCACGGAAACGGTCGATGATGTTTTTCACCTGCAGAAACTTGGTTTCTGAATATTGAACGTCGTCTGAGCCCGAAAGCGCCCCTTCGGTACAGGCCCGCAGTTCGCTTTGAAAGTCCCGAATATCGACATCGGGGCTGACCTGCGACTCAAGCACAATATAACGACCGGGGTTGTAGTCGATCTGTCCCAGTGATTCGTTAATTCTGGCGATACGCTCTTTAATGGTTTCACGCTCGCGCGCCAGCTGGCTGTTGAAATTGGCAATCTCATTGATCGTGTTAACGTTGAGCAGCTCTTTGAAACGCTGCTCGAACTTGGGCAAATCGTCGCGATTCAGTTGGTCCAGCAGAAGCCGGTATTCGGACGCTGCGTCGACGTTGGAGTCGAATTCGCTGGTCTCAAGCACGTAGGCGGCCTTGAAATCAGCCATTGCATTGACGATCTTTTCACCGAGTCGTTTCAGGACTTTCTCTTGGGCATCGATTTTATCCTGCAGGATTTTACGCACCTCACTCCCACGGCCATCGCAGTTTTCGACGGTAAGCGAGTGCTCGCTCAACACCTCTTTGCTCACTGCATCCAATTGCGCACGAATCTCTGCCGAAATATCAGCGATCAAATGAATGGTTTCAACGCGCAACCCTTCTGCGGTTTCGTACCTGGATTCGTGACTGCCAAGGTCTTTATACAATACTGACAACTGGTTTTCAGTCGCCTCTAACTCTGCTTTTACTTTGGCAAGCCGGGCGCTGAGCTGTAACAACTTGTCGCTGGCTGCTTCCAGCGTGGCTTTTTCATCCTGCAGTTTTGCCATATTGGACGCACAGACAGCCCAGTCCAGTTCCCGGTAGTCATTGAACTCGTTAAGTGCCACCAGCGCGTCTAGTTGCTGACGCAATTGTCCTCGACGCTTTTCACCACCGGCAACCTCTGATCCGATGTTGCCCAGGTGTAATTCGAGGCTGGCTTTTGTCGCTTCCAGCGCGGCAATTTTCGCCGCGTTGCTCCAGCCCAGCACATAGCGGCTTCGATCATCCAGTCGGTGACGATCATCTTTTTCATGGCGCTCACCTGACGTTTTAATCTGACCCGATTTGGAAATGGCGCGCACTTCTCGGCGAAATTGCTCGGGTGTTTCGCAACAGGCGTAGTTAAACCGACTGGAGAGCTCACGCTCCAACCAAGGGTAGAAAACAGAATCGGGTTTGATGCTTACCTTCCTGACCAGCGATTCCGCGTGCACGTCCGGCTTATCGGCCTGACGTGGCCCTCGAACACGGAAGTACACCAGACGCCCTGCCAAATGGGTTTGATCAACCCAGGCCGCAACCTGAACGTAAAGCTCATCAGGAACTAACAGGGCCACGCCGAAGTTATGCAGCACACGCTCAATCGCGCCTTCCCAATCGCTGTGCTCTTCGCGCACCTGAAGCAATTCACCCACAAAAGACATAGCCTCTGGATTGATATCCAGTGCCTTACAAAGAGACGCACGCATATTGACCTGCGCCGATGGAATATTGCTAAGTCGTGCCTTGAGGCTGTTTATTTCCTGGAGCAATTGATTATGTTCGCGCCGGCCCTCGCGCAGCGACACGCCGAGCTCCATAACCTGATTCTGAACCTCGACTTCTTGCTGGCTGACTTCTTCGCGTCGAGCCGAGGTACGTTGTCGCACTTGGCTGAATTCACCATCATCGTTGACCGAAGACTCACCTGCGGCGGCAAGTAACACAGCATAGCGCCGGGCACGCTTTTGCCGCCGGTCGAGTTCGTTTTCCTGCTCACGAATTTCCGCGGCCAGTTGCTCCAGCCGCTCACCACCATTCTCTGCCACGGCACGCTTGAGTGACTCCACGTCTTTGCGCTGACTGTCACGCAGTTCAATAAAGTGCTCTTTCTTTGTCGCCAGACGCGCAAGGTCTTCGCTCAGTCGCTGCAAGCGCCGATCCAGTAAGCCAAGCTTAATCTCAGAGAACCAGGCCGTAAGCGCCTCGCGACAAGCTCGCAAAGAGTCAAGCTCGGTCAATTGCGTTTGGTGTCGATCACAGTCGGCCACCAGCGGCACCAACAACCCCACCTGGCGCTTGGCTTTGAGCACCGCCGCGTGGGCACGGCTCAAGTCATCGAAATGGGTAATAAGTGCGCCTATGCGTTGCGCAGCATCAAACGGTTCGAGCATATGGCTGCGGACAAAATCGGTCAGGTTGCCTACCGACTTCATCGATACCGTTTGATGGAAAAGCTCCATCGCCTGATCGTTATCGATACCCAACCGACGTCGAAACCATGCGCCGTACTTCGGAAAAGAATCTTCAATCTCTGCGCCCAAAGCTCGCAGCTTTTTACGCAGATGCGACATTTGCGAGCCAAAGTTGGCGAAGTCTTTGGTAATCGATAGATCCTGTTCCGCGCCGACGAAAAAACGGTCCGGCTGACTCTGCCCCTCCTTCATCCAGAACACTTGAGCCAGCGTAACTGTTTGGTCGTAACCAGCGTTGTGAAACACGCCGAGGATCACTGAATAGCTGTTATGAGTGCGCAATGCGACAGGCTTAGCGGTGCCGGTTACCTCACTACGCTCGGATTTATAATGCCCCAACACATAGGAACGTAATGTCCGCTCTTTGCTGTCAGCACCAGCCGCTTTGTTGTAGGCGATGCGATGAGCTGGCACTAGTAGCGTAGTGATCGCGTCCACCAGTGTCGATTTTCCGGAACCGATGTCTCCCGTGAGCAGACCGTTTTTGCCATTCGGTGACAGTGTCCAGACCCGGTCATCAAACGTACCCCAGTTAAAAACTTCCAGCCGCTGGAGACGGAAACCTGACAGCGTATCGTCAGCGACGAAGTCCAGTCCTAAAGAGTGTGGTTCATTCATGATGCCTCTCCCTATGCTTTATTAGTTGCTGCGGCCGCACGTCCATGTGCTTGTGCTTTTCTGTCGATTAATCTTTGTCGGCCTCCAACTCGCCTGCGGCCTCACCTGTAAACATGGCCTGATACTGCGCCAGTCGGGTATCAAATTCCGCCAGCCATTGGGCATCAACGAAAGCCTTGAGAATGCGCCTAACCTCGTAGCTAAGCGGCGCATTGAGGTTCTTGAGACGGCGTAAAAAACCTAGCTCTACGATCTTGCTGATATGAGTGTCGATCTGGTCAATGAGCTTCGCTTCATTACTGCTGTCGGGTAGGAACACTCGCACCAGTTCAACAATCTCGTCTCGCTTCAGCACCATCCGGGTATCACCGCCACTTGCGTCGAACTCTGCTAGCCGCTTGCGTAACAAAGCCAGCAGCAGGCTGACGGGGAAGGACAATGGCCGACGTGCGACAAGTCTAGGTAATTTGGAGGCAACGTCTTCCTCGGGCCCTTCAGAACGGCCTTTGAGAAACGCGTGACCCTCGGATTCATCCAGCGTCAGATCGAGGCCCAACACGCCTACATAGTCACGAACACGAGCCTGTAGCCCAATTAGATCGCTCCACAACAATTCGTTGCCTTCTCGATAGATGACGCCCTTCAGAAGGGTAATCACCAGTGTTGATAGATCCGACTGGACAGGCGCCGTGGTGACCTCAAGAACGGTGTTCTCCTCGTTCATCCTCACCTCACAAAAATGATGCGCGGCAACAAAGCCTGCTTGTTCACAGGAGTCCCGTCACTGCTTTGGGCCTCCCAATAAATAGTCTCCGGAGTACTCTCATCCACGACGGCTTTAAACAATTCAGTGCCCAGTTGAAGGTAAGCCACCACCTCTGCCAACCCCTGTTCGACAGGCCAGAGGTTGGTCACCTCGCGCAGGGTAATTTGCACTCGATCCTGCAATGCATGACGGATATGGCCTGCTAACTTTTCGGCATCAACTATCTGCTGGGAATACAGCGCGCCAGCATCCAGGTCTTCGTCACCTGCCAATAAGGAAATATCGGCAAATATCGGTTTGATTGATGGTGTGTGCAACGGCCGTTCCATCGGTAACTCGACGCTGGCAGCCAGCTCAGCTATGTCCATGAATTCGCCAGTCGGCGGATTACCACGCGCGCTCAAGGCTTTAGCTTCGATACTTCGCAGGATGTCCATGATGCGGCGGTTCTCAAGCCAGACCTTGTCATCCAGGAAGCGCCGCAACTGGTGAGAGAGCTGCGCAACGGTTCGCTGTGTGTGCTCTCCTGCCTCCAGCCAGTCGTAATGCACCCGCCGAGTGCGGATATCAGGTTTTAACTCGGCCACCGGAGCCAACGCCAACACTCGGTCAAGCAGCTCAGTGAGTTCCTCCTGCCGACGACTCGACATCAAAAACGCCCAAAAAGCGTTGAAACTACGTCCTTGATCAGAATCCGATATGGCATCGCGCTGGCCCATGATCTCTTCGAGCAGGGCACCTTTGGCGCCATCCCAAAGTGCTATGCGCTCGCGAACTCGTCGGTCAAGCAGACGAAAATTATGCTCAACTTCACGGAAATCGGAAAGCAGCTCTCTTGCCAGTTGAGTGAACTGTTGGAAGCGGTCTTTTAATGCGGTGTCATCAAGTAGCGGAACATTGCCGGAAAGTATTTGCGTAATCTCGGCGTCGATATCGTCGCGACGCTTTTGCAATTCGGCAACACGCTTGGTGGGGTCGGTTTCGCTGCCTTCACTCATTTGCTTGAGCAGTTCAAATAAGGTCAACAGGCGCGACTCCGTACCCACGAAGCCGCGCTCGGTAAGTGACTCCAACCAGGTGATAGCTTTTTCGGTCGACGGCGTCAGATCAAACTGCGGCTCGTCTGAGCCTTGGCGATAAAATTTGCGCAGCCAGCCCTTCTCGGGGCTTGCCCATTCATCAAGATAAAACAGAGCTGGCCTGGGAAAGGCGTCGTCTCCCAGGCGCCTACGCAATACGTAGAGTTCATCCTCCAGACTCTCTGCCAAATCACCAGCAGCAATAACCCGCACATTGGGGGCCACAAACGCGGCGTACAGGAAGCTGGCCACTAACGGAGCGTGACCTGAACGTAGAAGCCGCCACGCCGGATGGTGGGTAAGCATGGCCTCAAGGGTGGCGTAATCGATCACTGACTGATTCCAATCCTAATCGGGTGACGTCAACAATGTGGCCTGGATGCCAATTTTTCCAGCTGTGATTTATTTCACTACTCGTTCGGCTAGTATTCGGGCAGTGTTGACCCAACGGCGGTGATCTGCAGTCGGCATCCTTCAGACTCCAGACAACGTCACCTATCGCACCTCGGCCTTACAATAACCTTACAAATTATTTAACATAATTTTCACACAATCCACCCAGCAAAACCTTTATGTAAAGAGTGTGAAAATTTTGTGGGAATGACATTTCTTAGCTGTACCCTGATGGACTAATTAATTCGAAGTTACAGGCCGCCCTTATGACCCGCTTGTTTTGGAAGTTGATTCCAAAGGTTCAGCGAGAAATGTTGCTCGAGCGACTTTCAGTGGTTGATCGGCAGGTCGTGGATAAGGCGTTGTCGGGCAGAATTCGCTTTCCGCAGGCTTTTGACGAGCTTGAGTGCGTTTTTATCCATGTCCCGAAGTGCGCGGGCAGCAGTGTCGCCATGTCGCTTTTCGGCGACACGCCCACTGGGCATTTGCCGCTGTATTGGTATGAGAAGGAATTCGCCGACCGCTACGCTCATTATTTCAAGTTTGGTTTTGTACGCGATCCGTTACAACGCGCTTTGTCGGCCTATAACTATTTGATGCAGAACACTCAGCGACGGGACAAATCGGCGCGAGAGTTAGTTAACAAATACCCAAGCTTTGATGCGTTTATAGACAACTGGCTGCATCCGGAAAATATTAAAAAACAGATCCACTTCGTACCGCAACATTGCTTTCTGGAAAACGCGATGGGATCAATAGATGTTGATTTCATTGGGCGACAAGAAAGCCTTATCGTTGACTTCCTCACGCTGTGTAGGCACCTTAATGTCAAAGCCGAACTCCAGCACATCAACCGTACCCCGGGACAAGGTGACGAGAACCGTAACGTCTGCTCCGCCGCAACCCGGCGCAAAATACGCGAGGTCTATGCCCGTGACTACGAGCTGTTTGCCTATGATTAATGTGCGCCCCCTTATTATCGCGCCGACGCTGGCCGTTGAGCAGGCAACCCGTGCGGGCATGAAGCAGCAACGCGCCTGTTGTGTCTGGTTTACCGGTTTGTCAGGTGCGGGAAAATCCACGCTCGGCAATCAACTGGATCAAGCCCTACAAGCACAAGGCAGGCACAGCTACTTGCTGGACGGTGATCGCCTACGGCAAGGGCTTTGTCAGGACTTGGGCATGACTGACGCCGACCGTCACGAGAACGTAAGACGAATTGCCGAGGTCGCGAAACTGATGGTCGATGCCGGCCTGATCGTTATCGTCTCGGCCATCTCGCCGTTCCGTGTGGATCGAGACGCTGGCCGGCAGGGTTTTGCCGAGGATCAGTTCATTGAGGTCCATGTCAGCACCCCGCTGTCGGAATGTGTCCGACGCGATGCAAAAGGCCTGTATCGCGCGGTGAAAGAAGGACGAATCACAAATTTCACCGGAATCGACAGCCCTTACGAGGTGCCGTTGAAGCCCGAATACACCATCGACACCAGCTCAAATGACTGCGAAGCGTTTGTTGAAGGGTTGGTATGGCGGTTGGGTGAAGATCAGCCTGCGTGATAGCGCCCGGACCGCGTGAAGTTGATTGATAACTTGTGGGAGCGAGGCGTTGAAGACAGGGCGCAATCTCCTATAGAAATCAGAAGCCTTCCCCCGTAAGCACCCGCCCAAACAGCTCGCGATCAATATTCGCCCCGCTCAGGATCACTGCAACGTTCTGCCCTTTCTGGCGATCTTGCTCTTTCACCAACGCCGCCAGTCCCGCAGCCCCAGCGCCTTCGGCGGTGTTGTGGGTGTCTTCGTGGAAGATGCGGATGGCGCTGGCGATGTCATGTTCGCTGACCCTGACGATTCGGGCTGCGCCGTTGCGGATGATTTCGAATGCTTCCGGTAAGGGCATGCGGCAGGCCATGCCGTCGGCGAAGGTGTTGGCGGTTTCGGTGGTGACAATTTTTCCTTGCTCGATGCTTTGAGCGAAAGCGTCGGCGTGTTCGGAGACGACGCCGACGATTTCGGTGTTCAAGCCAAGTAAGTCTCGCGTTTGTATGAGCCCACAGATGCCCGAGCCCATGCCGATGGGTACGTACACGGTCTTCAAATCCTGCACCGCTTCCAGTAATTCCAAGGCATAGGTGGCGACGCCCAGGATCAAGTCCGGGTGGAACGCCGGGACGCTTTCATAGCCGTGCTGTTCAGCCTGACGCGCCGCTTCGGTGCGGGCTTCGTCGAAGTCTTGGCCGTACTCGATCAACTGCGCGCCCATGGCTCGCATAGCGGCGTTTTTTTCCTGGGAGTTACCAAGGGGCACGACGATGATGATCGGCAAACCGGCATTTCGCGCCGCCGTCGCCAGGCTTTGCCCGTGGTTGCCGCGAGTCGCGGTCACCAGTCCGGTGACGTCCGGTTTGCGTCTGAGCAGACCCTGAACGTAGAGCAAGCCGCCGCGCACTTTGAAGGCGCCAGTCGGTGCATGGTTTTCGTGTTTGACCCAAACCTCACAGCCCAAACGCTCGGCCAGGCGCGGCCACGCGTATTGCGGGGTCGCTGGAATCAAGGGCCGGATGGTGTGTGCGGCTTCGCGCAACGCGGTCAGGTCAAACATAGTGCACCGTGATCTTTGGGTGGGTTTGACCTGATCTTAGGCGCAGAGCATTGTATGGGTTAAACCTTATATTGCATGAGCAACAATAAATGTGGACCCCGACGCTATCGGATTCAGGCCAGCCAAAATATTTGGCGTTGGTCGAGGCCATCACCCAAGCCATCGAGAGCGGCGAGCTTAAAGTTGGTGAACGCCTGCCGCCGCAACGGCGCCTGGCGTGGAATCTGGGGCTGAATCCGAGTACCACGATGCAAGCCTACCGTGAGGCGGCGCGTCGGCATTTGGTTTCCGGGGAAGTAGGACGAGGCACCTACGTGCTGGCGGGAAGCAAGGAGGCGACGCTGTTCCGGCTCAAGCAGCCTAGCGAACGCTCAGCGATCATAGATTTATCGACCAACGTCCCGGTGACCAATGAAAACAGTCAGGACGAGGCGTTGGCGCTTTCCGGTTTGATTAGCGGCGGATACGCGCAGCGCTTGCAAAACTACCTGAGCGCGGACGATCTGGCATTTGGAAAAGCCCAAGGCGCGGCTTGGCTGAATGCCAGAGGCCTGAATGTCCCGCCGGAAAACGTCATGTTGTGCAACGGTGCCCAGCATGGGTTGTTCATGGCATTGCTGTCGTTATGTCAACCTGGCGACCCGGTGCTGGTGGAGAACTTTACGGCGCCCGGGATCAAGGCGGCTGGCCGGCAACTGCGTTTGCCATTGCACGGCATTGCACTGGATCGCCAAGGCATCATCCCCGACGAACTCGACCGCATGGCACGTGCCACGGGTGCAAAAGTGGTGGTGCTGACGCCGGTTTTGCAGAATCCGACCTCGACCATCATGTCGCCCCAGCGCCAACTGGAGATTGCTGAAATCAGCCGTCAGCATGATCTGTTGATCATCGAAGACGATGTGTATGGCGCGCTGACGTCGACGCCGCCGCTCACCCGGCTATTGGGCAACCGCGGACTGTTGGTCACGAGTTTGTCTAAAACCGTTGCGCCCGGCTTGCGCGTCGGCTGGATCGCTGGTGACCCATCAGTGCTTGAACTGATTGACCCTCACGCCCAAGCCACGCACTGGGGAATTTCGCCGTTGTGTCTGGCCATTGCCAGTCAGTGGATAAGTGACGGCACCGCGCAGCGTCGGTTGGCGTGGCAGACCGAAGAAACCACTCAGCGTTGGCGTTTGGCAAAGAAAATTTTCGGAACCGCGCTGTACCAATCGGACAGCCCCTCACCCCATGTCTGGATCACCAGCGACATGCCTTCCATGGCGCTGGCTCAAGGGTGTCGAGCAGAACAGGTCGACGTGGTGCCAGCCGAAGTTTTCGCGGTCAAGCAGAATGACGTCCAGGCCATACGCATCAGCTTGTGCGCGGCCAGTGACAGGGCACAGCTGAAGATTGCGCTGGAGCGGGTCGCAGGGATTATTGGAAAGACAACTGCTCAGTAAACCGTATGAGTTTTTAGATCGCCTTCATGGGCAGCCAAAAATAGCGGCACTGATTCGCGCAAATACTCGACCCAGGTTTTGATTTTTGCATCCAGGAACTGCCGCGACGGGTAGACCGCGTAGAGGTTGATCTCTTGCAATCGGTGACGCGGCAGGATCCTGACCAGCGTGCCGTTGCGCAAGCCCTCGATGGCTGAAGAGATCGGCTGAACACCAATGCCCATACCGCTCTGGATGGCCACCGTCATGGCGTCGGCGGTGTTCACGTGAAACGGAAACCTCGAAACGATCACCACTTCTTCGCCGTTGGGGCCGTCGAAGATCAGTTTCTCTTGGGGAATCGCCGCGTTGACGATGCGCAAGCAATCATGGTCCAGCAGCTCGGCTGGCGTGTTCGGCTGGCCGTGCTTTTCGATATAACCGGGGGACGCGCACAGAATGTTGTAGGTGATGCCGAGCCGTTGCGAGATGAACCCGGAATCCGGAAGTTCGCTGGCGATCAGAATCGACACGTCGTAACCCTCCTCGAGTAGATCGGGAAGTTTGTTGGAGAGGGTCAAGTCAAACGTTACTTCAGGATGGGTCTCACGATAACGCGCGATGGCGGCGATCACGTAGTGCGTACCAATGCCCGACATTGCATGCACTTTTAGATTACCGGCTGGCTTAGCCTGGGCGACACTCGCTTCGGTTTCTGCTTCCAGTATGTCTTCGAGGATGCGCTCACAGCGCACCAGATAACGCTTGCCGGCTTCCGTCAACGCAGTGCGCCGCGTGGTTCGGTTTAACAGGCGGGTATGAAGATGCGCCTCTAGTTGGGAAACGGCCTTGGAAACATTGGCCGTTGTTTTATCCATCAGTTCGGCGGCTGCGGTAAAACTACCAGTCTGGGCAACCAGGCTGAAAGCACGCATATTTTGAAAGGTGTCCATCAGTATTCCGTCAGTCGAACGCCGGAAAATGTTACCTGATGCGACAGGATTTCACACTGATACCTAAGGCGTAGCCGTGTCAGCGAGGCGATACACCAAGCGCACCAGCGTAAGCCGCCTCGCCAACAAGTTGGCCCTACAAAGAAATGAACTGCGCCCCAAAAGGTGGACATAAATTCAACCTCTGGGGTGCAGTTCAAAACCCGGCCAGCATCCTCTTGGTTACTGCCCTGTGCCGGTCATCGCGGAAAATTTGCTCGCGATCAAACTGGCAAACTGCATGCCGGTCATTTTCTGGCCGTTGAAGTCGGCTGTGCCGTTGGCGTAGTGCAGATTGGAGACAACGTTATCGCCTTCGACCTTGGCCAACTGCGACATGACCGCCACGCCGCCGACGGTTTCGCTCGCGCCCTGTGCCTGTTGCTCGATGATTTGAGGATCGGTCTGGCCGTTGATGGCGGCAAGTTGGGTCGCGAGGTCTTTGATCATCGGTTTGGACACCAACAGCCTGGCATCCAGCTGGGTGAGCATTTTATTGACCAGGTCAGGAAGAGGCTGATCCAGTGCGCCTGGGTTGTTCAGGTCCGCGGCGACACTGATATGGCTTTCACCGTTGACGGTTTTAAGCGACAGCTTTTCCAGTTCGATGTGAGGTTTGGCGGTCAGCAGTTTCGCCAGTCCGGCATCAATCTGTGCTTGATCGGCGTCGCTCAATTGCAACTTCAACGGTTGCCCGGCCAACGCCGCAGCCTGTTGTTGTGGCTGAACCTTCTGCTGGTAAATCGTGTACAGCGACTGAGTGGCGGCAACGTCGAAGTTGTTCAATTTCCACAACATCTGCGCTGCGCCGATATCCTTGCCGCCGTAGCTGATCATGTCGATGTCATAGGTCACCTGCGCCGAAAGGTTGCCGCCCTCTTCCTGCACCAGGCTGGTGTTTACGAAGTTCTTAAATTGCACCGGTGGCTTGTCGTCAACCTGGAAATCCGATTTGACAATTTTAAAGTCGCTATGTCCCAGGTAAAAACCTGAAGCGCCTTTTGTGCCGCCAGTATTGAAGCTCAAGCCATGTATAGCGAAGCTGATCGGGCCTTGCTCTGAAAGTACTTTGGCTTGTATATCGTCAAGCGTACCGACGATTTTAACTTTTTCAGCATTGGCGGAAGCCTGCACCCCAAGGTTGACCCCGGAGAATTTGAACGTGCCGTTCGTTGATTCGATATTTAGCGGCAGTAACTCAAGCGTGCCTTCAGTAGAACGGTCGTAGCCAATGTTGGTATGGCCTTTAACCGGCGCCGCACCATTGGTCATCGCGAACCATTTGTCGGTGACTGAGTTTTTCTCGATTTCATAGTTGCTGGCAGCCATGACCGGCAACAGGTTCAGGGTTTTCAAGCGCGACCATGGCAACGGGCCGTGTTCGACATTGTCGACAAACAACAGCTCTATATTCTCGTTGCCTTTGCCCAGCTTCGCGCTTTTGATATTCACCCGATAATGCGCAGTGCTGCTGAATACGTGGCGATCAAGGGAAAGCAACTCCAGCGTGACGCTGCCATCGAATCCGCTGAGGGATGATTTGATCTGGTGATTGGCATCATCGATTGCGGTGTGCAAAACGCCTTCGAGCTGAGTGCCGGTGTACCACGCTCCGGCGGAGCTCAATGCAGCGACTGCTACAACAACGCCCACTACAACCTTTACTGATGTTTTCATCTCTCGCCTACCCGCTTGGCTATCCATAAGCGCGCCAGATTATCATCCGCAGCTAGCCACGGTCTTCCCTCTGACGGTAGGCTGATGTTCGGATTTGAAAACGGGATCAGATGAAATGACTCAACAGCTCAAAGAATTTGGCCCCATCAAGGCCGTTATTTTCGATATGGATGGCTTGTTGTTGGATACCGAGGGGATCTACACCGAAGTCACCCATATGATTACAAGCCGTTACGGCCGCACCTTCGATTGGGGGATCAAACAAAACACGATTGGCCGGGGAGCACGGGATTTCGCGGGTTACGTGATTGCTGCATTGGAATTGCCGCTGTCTGTCGACGAGTTTTTGACCATCCGCGAACCGCTGCTGGATGAGCGCTTTCCGCGCTCCGTTGCAATGCCGGGCGCCGAGGCGTTGGTACGCCATTTAGCGGCCCACAATGTCCCAATTGCTGTTGGCACCAGCTCGTCGATCCACTATTTCAAAGCCAAAACTACCCTGCATCGCCCATGGTTCGAGCTGTTCGAAACCGTCGTCACCGCTGACGACCCGGAAGTCGGTGCGGCCAAACCTGCGCCCGATATCTTTCTGGTTGCCGCTCGCCGACTGGGGGTTGATCCAAAGGATTGTCTGGTGTTCGAAGATTCGCCGTTTGGCGTGACTGCGGCCAAGGCTGCGGGGATGTTTGCCATAGCCGTACCGGACTCGCACATGCCCATCGAACAGTATGAGCATGCTGATTTGTGCTTGACGTCGCTCCAGGAGTTTCCGTTGGAAGCGTGGGGATTACCTGCCCTTTAATGCGCCAGTGCCTAAACAAGGCCAGCCTTTAGATCGACACCCAACGCCTCGGCAAAGGCCTTTACCAACGGGCTTCGCGGGGCGTTGTGGCGCAAGATCAGATTGAACGGCGTCACGATATTAATCACCTCCGGACGCAAAGCGCGCAGGGTGCCTTCGTGCACCTGTGCAGCGGCGTAATGCTGCGGCAGAAAGCCAACAAAACGACCGGTCAGAATCAGCATGGCCACGGCCTCAACCTGAGAAGCCGATGCGCTGAAGCCGTCGTACTCGACAAAATCAGACTTGGCGGCGTGAACCGCATACCGATGATTGATAACGTGATGACGGCGCAGTACGTCTGCATCCAGATCGCCGTCATTGGCTAAAAATAATTCGTGGCCGACAGCGCAGTAGGCTTGCGAACGCTCGTCATATAACGCGAAGTAATCGAACTCTTCGCGTTTTTGATAGACCGGCACAATGCCCATAATAAACCGGCCCTCAACCACGCCCCGTTCAATCTCATCGAGCTGTGCAGCGTGCAGGCGCAATCTAACTTTGGGGGCTTCGTCGTTTAATCTGCGCAGCGCTTTAACTAACGGTGAATTAGTATCAGTGACTGTATTGTCGATAACGCCAATGGTCAAATCGCCAATCAATTCGTTTTGCGCGGAATCAAGTTTGTCGCGAAAACTGTCCACAGACGCAAACAGATCAATGGACGCCTGGTACACCTGCTTGCCTTCTTCGGTCAGGCAGAAGCCTTCGCGGCCACGGGTACACAGGCGCATACCGATGCGGATTTCGAGGTCGGAGATTTGTTTGCTGATGGCTGCAAGGCCCACATTCAGCTCGTTCTGCGCTGCGCTGAACCCTCCCGCTTCCACCACCGCCTTGAACACCCGCAGGAGTTTGAAGTCCAGACCACTGAGGGTCAACGGCGCTCGGCTACCCGGTTTTGGCGGCATGTTTCCAGAAGTGGAAAGTGGGGTTTCCATAATACTTATTGACCTCACTGACACTATTCAACAGGCTGCTCTCAACAAGACATATATAGCCGACGCGCAATAATGACCCTATCTAACAGCGATTGGCAACCCGGAATTTTTTGTCTGATTGACGCCAAACTGCTGATTTCAAGCAACTATATTCCTGACAGATCGATCAGGACTTCAGAACAAATTCCATGTTTTCGAAAAAGGAAAAATAATGACTCAAGCAACTGATCGCCTGTGGGGCGCACGCTTCAAGAGCGGCCCATCCAAAGCCCTGGCGGCGCTTTCACGTTGCCCTGAGCGTTATTTTCGACTGACGCCTTACGACTTGGCCGGCTCTCGTGCTCACGCGCGTGAGTTGCAGCGGGCTGGCTTGCTCGACGAGCAGGAAACCCTGCAAACCCTGGAAGCCCTGGACCGTATCGGCGATGATTTTCGCGAAGGCCGGATCCATCCGACAGTGGATGACGAAGACGTCCACACCTTTATCGAGCGCATGCTGACTGAACGCTTGGGCTCGTTGGGCGGCAAGCTGCGCGCCGGTCGCTCACGTAACGACCAAACCGCCAACGACCTGCGTCTGTTCCTGCGAGATCATGCACGCACCATCGCGGTTGAGGTGTTGGGCTTGCAAAACGCGCTGGTGGAGCAAGCCGAACAGCATATCGAAAGCATCTGCCCTGGCTTCACCCACTTGCAACAAGCGCAGCCGATTGTGTTCGCTCACCATTTGCTGGCCCACGCTCAATCATTGCTGCGCGACGTGCAGCGGTTGGTGGACTGGGATGTGCGCACCGCTTATTCACCATTAGGCGCAGCGGCCATGGCTGGTTCGGCCATTGCGCATCAACCGGAGCTTTCCGCCAAAGAAATGGGCTACACCGGGCCGTGCGAGAACTCCATTGATGCGGTAGCCAGCCGTGACCATGTTGCCGAGTTCCTGTTCGTGTCGAGCATGCTCGGCGTAAATATCTCGCGCTTGGCCGAGGAGTTTTGCCTATGGTCGTCGCGCCAGTTCCGCTGGGTAGAACTTGATGACGCGTATGCCACCGGCAGCTCGATCATGCCGCAGAAGAAAAACCCTGATATCGCTGAATTGGCCCGAGGCAAAGCCGGCAGGTTGATTGGTAACCTCACCGGACTTCTCTCAACCCTGAAATCCCTGCCGCTGTCATACAACCGTGATTTGAGCGAAGACAAAAACAGCGTGCTGGACACTGTTGATACTTTGCTGCTGGTCTTGCCAGCCATGGCCGGCATGGTCGCGACCATGACGGTTCGTGTCGAAGAGTTGCGTCGTCAGGCACCGCTGGGCTTCACGCTGGCTACTGAGGTTGCCGATTGGCTGGCCATGCGTGGCGTACCGTTTAAAGAAGCCCATGAAATTACCGGCGCGCTGGTGCAGGTGTGTGAGAAACACGAAATTGAGTTGTGGGAAGCGACGGCAGAGATGCTGGCCGACATTGATGTGCGCCTGACCCCGGAGGTGCGTAAGTGCTTGACTCTGGAAGCTGCAATCGCTGCGCGCAGTGGTTGGGGTGGCACCGCGCCAGAGCAAGTTCGATTGCAAATTGTGCGCTTGAAAACGGCTTTGGCGGGTCAGGTGAAATGGGCGCAGACCTACAACGGGTTTCGTATTTAACACCAGCCCTGTAGGAGACAACGTGCTGGCGAGGCGGTATTCCAGAAAAAACCGCGTCAAGCCTCTCGCCAACACGTTAGCTCCTACATAGGGTTTTGCGTTTATTGGAGATTCACCATGAGCCAGACTCAGGCAGAGCGCTTGCAAGCCGAGCGCAAGAAAACCGAGAACCAGTTCGATATCACGCAGTACGAGCACGTGCCCCGACGTTATTACGGCAGGATATTCTTCGCCACGCTGATCGTGGTGGCGTTGATTGGGTTAGTGCGGGCGTTTGCCATGGGCCAGATCGAATGGTCTTACATCGGGCAGTTCCTGACATCAAAAGCCATCATGTTCGGCCTGTTCAACACCATCGTTATGGCGGTTCTGGCAATGGCGCTGGGCGTGCTCTTCGGCGTTGTCACCGCAATCATGCGCATGTCGCCCAATCCGGTGCTGCGCTATGTGGCAATTACCTACACTTGGCTATTCCGCGGCACGCCACTGATTTTGCAACTGCTGTTGTGGTTCAACCTGGCGCTGATTTTCCCAGTGATCAGTATTCCGGGGCTGTTTCAAATGGACACCGTCAGCCTGATGACGCCGTTCGTTGCGGCGCTGCTGGGTTTGAGCATCAATCAGGGCGCGTATACCGCTGAGGTGGTTCGCGCAGGTCTGTTATCGGTGGATACCGGGCAGTACGAAGCCGCCAAATCCATCGGCATGCCGCGTTTGCAGGCCTTGCGCCGGATCATTCTGCCGCAAGCCATGCGCGTGATCATTCCGCCGGTGGGCAATGAGTTTATTGGCATGGTGAAGATGACCAGCCTGGCGAGCGTCATTCAATACTCCGAGCTGCTCTACAACGCGCAGACCATCTATTACGCCAACGCGCGGGTGATGGAACTGCTGATCGTCGCCGGTATTTGGTACCTGGCTGTGGTCACCGTTCTTTCCTTCGGTCAAAGCCGCCTCGAGTTGCGCTTTGCCCGCGGCGCCGGCAAGCGTTCGTAAGACTGCCCTGGAGATTTGCACATGAGAAGCATCGTCAAGGCCGTCAGCCTGAACAAGTACTACGACAGTTTTCACGCTTTGCAGGACGTCAGCCTGGAAGTCGAACAAGGCGAAGTGCTGTGCGTTATCGGGCCCTCCGGCTCGGGCAAAAGCACGCTGCTGCGCTGCGTTAATCAGTTGGAGAAAATCGACAAGGGCGGTTTGTGGGTCGATGGCGAATTGGTCGGTTACCGTATCGTTGGCAACAAGTTGCACGAGCTGACAGAAGCGCAAATTGCTCGCCAGCGTTTGGCGACCGGTATGGTATTCCAGCGCTTTAATCTGTTTCCGCACATGACCGTATTGCAGAACATCGTCGAGGGGCCGTGTCAGGTGCTCAAGCGCTCGCCGAAAGAAGCCACTGAAGAGGCCATTGAGTTGCTGGCCCGTGTGGGTTTGGCTGACAAGCGTAACGCCTACCCGATAGAGCTTTCAGGCGGTCAGCAACAACGTGTCGCGATTGCCCGTGCGTTGGCTATGCGCCCGAAATTGATGCTGTTCGATGAACCCACTTCCGCCCTTGATCCGGAGTTGGTCGGCGAGGTGTTGTCGGTGATGCGCGATCTGGCACACACCGGCATGACAATGATTGTTGTGACCCATGAATTGGGCTTCGCCCGGGAAGTTTCAAATCGCATGGTGTTCATGGACGCCGGCCAGATTGTGGAAGCCGGCAGCCCCGAAGAAATTCTAATAAATCCACAAAACCCCCGTACTCAAAGCTTCATTTCTGCCGTTCGTACCTAAATTACAACTCAAAATGAGAACGACTTCATGAAGAACCTCATCATTCCTACTGTACTTGCCGCGCTGATGGCTTCGGCTTCTGCCTGGGCTGCAACCCCCGTTGAACTGCCAGCAGCGATCAAGGAAAAGGGCGTGCTGGTCGTAGCAATCATGCCGAACTATCCGCCGATGGACTTCAAAGACCCGGCCACCAACACGTTGACCGGCATCGATTATGACTTGGGCAACGCATTGGCTCAGCGTTTGGGCGTGAAAATCCAATGGCAGGAAACGGCGTTTGAACAGATGGTCAGCGGCTTGGTGACCAAGCGCGTCGACCTGGTGTTGTCCGGCATGACAGATACCGCAGAGCGGCAGAAGTCCGTGACGTTTATCGACTACTTCACCAGCGGTCCGCAGTTCTACACACTGAGCAAGCGCGATGACATCAAAGACGTCACCGACCTCTGCGGCAAAAAAGTCGGTACCAGCCGCCGCACCACTTGGCCTGCGGAAGCGGCGGCGTGGAGCAAGGCCAACTGTGAATCCAACGGTAAGCCTGCGTTGATCATATTGGGCTCAGAAGGCTCGGCGGATGCCCGCGCGCAGCTGCGCCAGGGTCGCCTGGACGCTGCCATGCAAGGCAGCGAAACCATTCCTTACTTGATGTCCCAGGAGAAAGACACGTACAAACCGTTGGGCTCGGCCATTTCCAAACAATTCACCGGTTTGGGCGTCAACAAAGCAAATCCCGAGTTGGTAGCCGCGGTGGCCGCGACACTGCAAAGCATGGTCGACGACGGCAGCTACGGCGCGATCTTGAAGAAGTGGGATCTGGAATCGGGTGCCGTGCAAAAGATCGACGTTAATAAAGGCATGTAAGCCGACTATTTATAAGGATATAAGCAGGCCGTGGCAACTTACTCCCTCGTGATCCGCCGCCTGATGATTTGTTCGCTGACGATCGTCGTCAGCCGGGCGATCACCAGTCCCTTGCTGACGTTGTTTCTAAGCGAACGGCTGGGGCTGAATCAACAGGACGTCGGTCTGTTGCTGGGAATTGCAGTGTTCGTCGCCACGCTGCTTGGGCTGTATGGCGGCTACGTCATCGACCGCCTGGAGAAGCGCAAGCTGCTGATCCTGGCGATGCTCTCCAGTTCGGTTGGTTTCGTGCTTCTTACCTTCGCCCATAACCTGTATCTGACCACATTAACGCTGGTGATCACTGAGGCGGCGTCGGCGCTGTTTCTGATCGGCTCCAAGGCAATGATCAGTGAGAACTTACCGGTTGGGCTACGCGCCAAGGTGTTTTCCCTGCGCTACACATTGACCAATATCGGTTATGCAACCGGGCCCATGCTGGGCGTATTGATCGCGGGCCAGTTGCCGTTGGCGCCCTTCCTGATCGCCAGTGGCATAGCCCTCAGCAGCGTGTTCCTGATGATAGGCATCGCCCCTACCCAGCGTGGGGATGACAGCAAACAACTGAGCTTTTTCAACACGCTCTCGACCCTTAGAAGCGATCGCACGCTGATCATGTTCACCTGCGGCAGTCTGTTGAGCACCATCGTCCACGGGCGCTACACCTTATATATGTCGCAGTACTTGCTGGTGATGTACAAGCCAGACCAGGCCCTGAATATCATGTCGGCGGTGCTCGCGTGCAACGCGGTCACGGTGATCCTGATGCAGTACCAGATCGGGCGCTTCCTTAAACGCGAGCAGTTGCGTTACTGGATCTGCGTGGGAACCGTGTTCTTTATTGCTGGGCTAATCGGTTTTAGCTATGCCGGCAGCCTGTTTTCATGGTGTGTTGCGATGTTCATTTTCACCTTGGGCGAGATGATTATTTACCCGGCTGAATACCTGTTCATCGACACTATCGCCCCTGAAGCCTTGCGCGGCAGCTACTACGGCGCACAGAACCTCGCGGCTTTCGGCGGGGCCTTGAGTCCGGTGATCAGCGGTTACTTGCTGATCAACTCGACCCCGACCAGCATGTTTTACGTGCTGAGCTGCCTGACTGCGGCGGGCGGCACGTTGTGCTTTTTGAGCGGGCGCAGGATGAGGGCCGTCGCGGAACATGTCACGTCGGTGTAGGACGCGGGCTTGCTGTGCGACGGATCGCGAACCGCCCCGAATGCACATTGACTACCAAGGGCCAATCGCGAGCAAGCCCGCTCCTCCAGCGATGCGCTTTAACTTTAAGCTGTTGAAATACACTACCGACAAAGCCTTCAGGGCGCCGATATGTCGCCTTGTGCCCAGCCGTTTTCACGGGTAGCCAACGCGTCGGCGATGGTTTTTATTTCGGTTGATTTAAGCGTCACAGGCAATGGGTCAAGGCCAGCGCTAGCGAATATCTGACCGTAGGCGTTGCGCAGGTCGGCATAAGCCAGGTCTCGGCGTAGATCGGCTTGCAGGGTGTTGAGTTCACCTTGGATCAAATCGAGTTCGCCAATGCTGTTGGCTTTATACCGGTTGCGCAGTTGCCCAACGATTTGGCCGTCAAGTGAAGATAATTGCTGGCTGGTTTTGAACTGGCGCAGCGACTCTTGGTAGTTGGCATTGGCGACGTACAGTTGCGCAAGAATCGCAATCGACATGGCCTGGCGGCGCGCAGCGGCAACAGACTCGCCGGCCTTCGCGACGTTTATCGCTGCCGGAGCGGAGATAACGTTGAACAGGTTCCAAGTGACCTTAACGCCGTAATCGGCCCAGCCTTGGCTGACCAGGAAGGAGTTGCTGTCGTAATGACCGCCCGCTGAGAACTCAAGCCCCGGTAACATGCGTAGCATCGCTTTGCGGGTTTCGGCAGCGCTGATACGGGTTTGATAATCCTGTTCGCGAAGTTCTGGACGGGTCGCCAAGGCCTCGTCTTCAAGACGCGACATGCTGACTTTCAGCTCAGGTACCGGGTAGTCGTTTTGCGTCGCCAGGGTGAAATCCGACCCCAGCGGAAGGTTAATTAATGTTGCCAACTCGGTTTTGGCCAAGGACAACGCACGACGTTGATTTTCAAGTTGGCGCGTGGCTTCAATCAAGGCGCGCTGATAGCTGAGCGCTTGGATTGGATCGCCGACCCGTTGATCGCTCATCGCCTGGCTGTTGGTTTGCGCTTTTTCAACGCGGGCCATCATGCTGTCGATTTGCGTGAGCAAGCGCTCGGCCGCCAAGGCGCGCCAATATGCTGAGCGCACATCCTGCACGATGGTATTGACCACTTTACGTCGCCGTTCCTGCACGATCAGGCGCTGGTCGCCCTGCTGCTTGGCGCTGATATAACTGACGCCGAAGTCCAGTACGTTCCAGACCGTTGTCAGGTCAGCCACACCACGGTCACGGTCTTGGGAGGTCGATGGCTCCAACGACTGAGTACCGGTTCGAACGCTCTGGCTGCTAGAAGCACTTTCGTTATTACGCCCGGCGTAGCCCGCGCTCATCGCCATGCGAGGAAGCATATCGAAACTCGCAAGATCGACTTGGCGTTGGGCCATGGCCTCTTCCATGACCTTCAGACGTGCTTCCAGGTTGTACTTCACGGCGCGAGCCATGGCTTCATGCAAGGTCAACGGGCCGCTTAAAGGCTCCTGGTCCTTGTACATGTCAACCATGTCAGCCTTGGCCCGTTGCTCGCTTTCTTTACGATCAATCGGAGTACTGGTGACTGCACAACCACTCACAATCAACGCCAGCAAGCTGACGCTGAACAACTGCCGAGCCTTCTTCATCCCTTTACGCCCCTAAGTACAGCAAAATTCTTTTCTAGTTGTTAGTCAGGCCTGCGCTTCACTCGCGCCGATCTGCTCAAGCATTAACGCCAGCTCTTTGACCTGACGTTGTTCGTTCTCTTTAAGCTGGTGCAATTGTTGACCCAATGTCGGCGCGCCAAATATCCCGCGTGAGCCTTCGCCTACGCTACTGCCACCGCCCTTCCAGCCCTTGCCGTCGAAGACGTTCAGCGATGAGACATCGGGCACTGACTCACGACCAAAGGTTGCTGAAAAAGTACTCTCGCCGAAGCCACCGCCATCGCCGCCACCGAACCCAAGGAATCCACTGGTCGTGTTGCCGACACCGTTGGCGCTGCTGAAGACTTGCGCGATGAAGCTTGATGCCAACGCCTGATTGTTAAGAAAAATATTGCCCAGGGTCGGTACGCCATTGCCAAGTGTTTCTTGCGCGAACAGCGGGGTAAATGCCAGCGGCGAATTAAGCGCACCGGTCGGCGAGGTAAATACGGCTGGCTGCAACGGCACGTGCGTCAGGTCGGGGACTGCGGTCGTCGTTGACGTACGGAATTGCGGATCGCCCGTCGTTGCAACGCTGTTAATCCCAAAACTGTTGGAGTCGGTACTGCCCGTCCCGGCATTGCCCGCCAGGTCCGTTACGCCAGCGGTGTTCAGGCTTACCACAGTGCTCGCGACGTTCACATTGATCGTCGGTGTCAGCGTTGCCGTCCACGTCTTACCGCCGTCGCTGGTGGTCAGGTTGGACAAGGTGCCATTGGTGGCACTCAGATCGTGCAGGTCGAAGCCGCTGACGGCTTCGCTGAACGTAATGGTCACCTGGGAAGTCTGGCCCGCCGTGAGCGCCGTATTCGCGACGACGATACTGGCGGTTGGACGCTGAGTATCAACCGCGTAGTTATTGGACGCTGTCGTGCCGCTGCCAGCGTTGCCTACCGAGTCAATGACGCCGGCGTTGTTCAACGTAATCACGTTACTGGTGTCGGTGATGTTGGCCGTCGGCGTCAGGGTTGCTGTCCAGGTTTTACCACCGTCAATGCTGGCGAGGGCGCTTAGCGTACCGTTGGCAACGCTCAGGTCCGAGTTGGTGAAACCGCTGACCGCTTCAGAAAAGCTGATCGAAACTGTCGTGGTTTTACCGACCGTCACGGTGCTATCGCCGACCACGATGGTCGCAGTCGGCCGCTGGGTGTCGATGATGTAATTGTTAGAGTCTGTTGTACCCGTACCCGTGTTGCCGGACAGGTCGCTGATACCCGTGTTGTTCAGAGTGATCAGATTGCTGGTGTCGGCGATATTGCTCGTCGGGGTAAAGGTCGCGGTCCACGTGACGCCACCGTCCGTACTGCTGACGGCACTTAATGTGCCGTTGGCCACCGAAACATCGCTGTTGTCAAAACCAGCCACCGCTGTGCTGAAGGTGATGATGACTTGTGAAGTTTCTCCCACTGGCAGGATCGGATTGGCAACCACGATCGTCGCCGTCGGATGCACCGTATTGATCACATAGTTGTTGGAGTCGGTGCTGCCCGCTCCGGCATTGCCCAGCAAGTCGCTTACGCCGGCGTTGTTCAGGCTGATGACGTTGCTGGCGTCAACCAGATTGCTGCTCGGGGTTAGCGTCGCGGTCCAGGTGACGCCGCCGTCGCTACTGGTCAGTGCGCTCAACGTACCGTTAGCCACACTTAGATCTGAATTGGTAAAGCCGCTGACCGCTTCAGAGAACGTGATAGTCACGGTGGTGGTTTGACCGGCTTTAAGCGCGTTATCGGCGACCACAACTGTTGCCGTCGGACGCTGAGTATCGATCACATAGTTATTGGAGTCAGTCGTGCCGGACCCGGCATTGCCAGCCGCGTCGTTCACACCGCTGCTGTTCAGGGTGATGAGGTTAGTGGGATCGCTGACGTTGACGGTCGGGGTGAAGGTGGCGGTCCACGTTGTCCCGCCATCGCTGCTGCTCACGGCGCTCAATGTACCGTTGGCAATGGTTAGATCAGCGTTGCTGAAACCGCTGACCGCTTCGCTGAAAGTAATGGTCACCAGCGACGTCTCGCCGATCGGCAAGGTCGGGTTGGCAACGACGATGGTTGCCGTTGGCGGCGTGGTGTCCATGGCGTAGTTGTTCGAGTCGGTAACGCCAGTGCCCGCGTTGCCGGACGCATTTTGTACGCCGGTATT
Source organism: Pseudomonas sp. (assembly GCF_028293835.1). Taxonomy (GTDB): domain Bacteria; phylum Pseudomonadota; class Gammaproteobacteria; order Pseudomonadales; family Pseudomonadaceae; genus Aquipseudomonas. The sequence goes on along the minus strand of NZ_JAQGNX010000160.1, from coordinate 3,921 downwards.
GTCCAGCGTGATCAGGTTGCTGGCATCGGTGGTCGCCGTGGTCGGCGTCAGCGTCGCGGTCCAGGTGATGCCCCCGTCGCTAGAGCTGACAGCGGTCAGGGTGCCGTTGGCTACGGTCAAGTCGGTGTTATTAAAGCCGGTGACGGCTTCCGAGAAAGTGATAGTGACCAGTGAAGTGTCACCCACTTTCAACGCGTTATCTGCGACGACGACGGTAGCGGTCGGGCGTAACGTTTCAATGGTGTAATTACCGGAGTCGGTAGTGCCTGCACCTGTATTGCCGGCTACGTCGGCGACGCCGTTGTTGTTCAGCGTGATGACGTTAGTGGTGTCACCAATGCTGGCCGTCGGGGTAAAGGTTGCGGTCCAGGTGATACCGCCGTCGCCGGTACTCATTGTGCTCAGCGTGCCGTTGGCTACATTCAGGTCGCTGTTGTCAAAACCGCTGACCGCTTCACTGAAGGTAACAGTGACCAACGACGTTTCGCCCGCTTTAAGCGCCGTATTGCCAAGCACGATAGTGGCGGTTGGCCGCTGGCTGTCGATGGCGTAGTTATTCGAGTTCGTCGTTCCTGCTCCAGCGTTACCAGCGCTGTCGGCGAAGCCGGTGTTATCCAGATGCACCATGTTAGTGGTGTCAGTGATGCCCGTCGTCGGGGTCAGTGTTGCGATCCAGGTCACGCCGCCGTCGCTGCTGCTGAGATTGCTTAGTGTTCCGTTATCAACGGCGAGATCAGCAGTGGTAAAACCGCTGACCGCCTCGGAGAACGTGATGGTGACCAGCGAGGTCTGACCGATGGTCAGCGCATTATTGGCCACCACGACCGTTGCCGTTGGACGTTCAGTGTCGATGGCGTAGTTATTCGAGTCCGTGACGCCGCCGCCGGAATTACCGATACCATTCTGCACGCCGGCGTTGTCCAGGGTGATCAGGTTAGTACTGTCGGTGATCGCCGTGGTCGGTGTAAGGGTGGCGGTCCAGGTTGTTCCACCGTCGCTGCTGCTGACGGCGGTTAGGGTGCCATTGGCAACCGTTAAGTCCGCGTTGGTGAAACCGGTAACGGCTTCCGAGAAGGTGATCGTCACCAACGAGGTCTCGCCGACGTTCAGCGCGTTGTCCGCCACGACGATCGTTGACGTAGGCCCTACGGTATTAATGGTGAAGTTAGCTGAATTCGTGGTGCCGCTGCCGGCGTTGCCCGCCAAATCCGATATGCCGGTGTTGGCCAGGGTGATGACGTTAGTAGTGTCGGTAATGCTGCTGGTCGGCGTAAAGGTCGCCGTGTAGGTGATGCCGCCATCGCTGCTGCTCACAGCGCTCAGGGTGCCGTTGGGGATGGACAGGTCGGCATTGCTAAAGCCGGTCACGGCTTCACTGAACGTGATCGTGACCATTGAAGTTTCACCCGATGCCAGCGCGCTGTCAGAGAGTGCAATGGTCGCCGTTGGCCGCTGAGTGTCGATCGTGTAATTGTTGGAATTGGTGCTACCGCTCCCCGCATTGCCTGCGGTGTCGGCAACACCAGTGTTGTCCAGCGTGATCACGTTAATCGCGTCATTAACGCCCGCAATCGGGGTCAAGGTCGCGGTCCAGGTTATACCGCCATCGCTCGAGCTGACCGAACTCAGTGTACCGTTGGCGATTGTAAGGTCGGCGTTAGTAAAGCCGGTTACGGCTTCGCTGAACGTTACGGTGACCAGCGACGTGCCACTGCCACCGAGCGTTGTATTGCTCACGACGACGCTGGCCGTCGGGCGCTGAGTGTCGATGGCGTAGTTGTTCGAGCCGACGGTGCCGATGCCTGTGTTGCCCGCCGAGTCGCTGATGCCTGTGTTGTCCAGGGTGATCAAGTTAGTGCTATCGGCGATGGCGGCCGTAGGCGTTAGCGTTGCAGTCCAGGTAACGCCGCCGTCGCTGGAGCTGACGTTGCTCAGTGTACCGTTGGCAACGGTCAGATCAGCATTGGTAAAGCCGGTAACCGCTTCCGAGAAAGTGATGGTCACTAGCGACGTTTCACCAATGCTCAGGGCGTTGTCTGCCACCACGATGGTCGCGGTAGGACGTTGAGTGTCGACGACGTAGTTGTTTGAGTTGGTCGAACCTGTACCTGCGTTGCCCGAGAGACCGGTAACGCCAGTGTTATTCAGCGTAACGACGTTAGTGGCGTCGGTAATTGATGATGTCGGGGTCAGGGTTCCATTCCAGGTGATACCGCCATCGCTGCTGCCTAACCCGCTGACCGTGCCGTTGGCGACCGTAAGATCGGCCGCGGTAAAGCCGCTCACGGCTTCGCTGAAGGTGATAGTCACCAAGGACGTCGCACCAATGTTCAACGAAGTATTGGCCACGATAATAGTCGCCGTCGGGCGCGTCGTATCAATGGCGTAGTTAACCGAACTGGTGCTGCCCACTCCAGCGTTACCTGCCGTGTCGGCCACATCGGAATTGGCCAGGGTGATCAGGTTAGTTGCATTGGTGATGCCAGCAGTCGGTGTGAACGTGGCGCTCCAGGTTATACCGCCATCACTCGAGCTGACTGCGGTTAACGTGCCGTGGGAAATGGCCAGATCGGCGTTGGAGAAACCAGTGACGGCTTCACTGAAGGTGACGGTGACCGTCGAGGTATCACCGACCTTGAGAGCGGTATTCGACATCGCGATGGTAGCGGTGGGCGGAACAGTGTCGATGGTGTAGTTGTTGGAGCTGGAGAAGCCAACGCCGGCTATACCCGTGCTGTTCTGAATGCCGGTGTTGTCAAGGGTGATCAGGTTGGTTGTATCGGTTATAGCGTTGGTCGGCGTAAAGGTCGCCGTCCAGGTGATGCCGCCATCACTGGATGTGACAGCGGTCAATGTGCCATTGGGAATGGTCAGGTCGGCGTTGGTAAAACCGGTAACTGCGCTGGAGAAAGTGAAGGTCACCAATGACGTCGAGCCGACGTTTAGCGTGGGGGTTGCGACGACGATGCTAGCGGTGGGTAACTGGACATAGTTAATGTTGAGCGTGCCCCCATCGTTAAAGATGTTGGGCACGCCCGTTACGGAAGCCCCCGTGTTACCACCGCCTAACGTTTGCCCGCCCATACCACTGCCACCAGCGTTGCCGGACATCGCCGCGACGTTGGCGGCGGTGATCAGCAGCGTACCCTTGTTCAAAATGCCGCCAACACCTGTACCAGCTGCACCACCATTCATTGAGTAGTTGAGGGCACCGCCGCCACCACCGCCACCGCCTGCAGCGACATTGTTGGAAATCACCGAAGTGCCGACGATAGTTAGCGTACCAGTGGTGGCGTTGTAAATACCGCCTGCGGCTGAACCTCCGACTCCGCCAACCTTATTGTAGCCGGCGCCGCCGCCGCCGCCGCCAATGGAAAGCGAGCCGCTTGTGGCATGACCTCCAGCCCCACCCGGGGTATAACCATATGAGCCCCCGTTCGCGCCCAGTCCTCCACTACCATTCGCTCCACCACCGAAGCCATTTAAGTGAACGCCGTCGTAGCTCCCGCCGTTACCGCCGGCGCCGGCGCTTCCTATCCCGCCTGGAGACAAAACAACACCGTAGCCTTGCGCGGATCCTCCGATTCCGCCGCCCGAGCCATTCACGCCGCCACCGCCGCCGCCGCCCCCGCCGACCAAGTCGGTTGTCACCCCACCACCGCCACCGCCGCCAGAAGCGGCGTTCGCCGTGACAGTGACATTGCTCAAGGTAAGGTTGCCGAAGTTGCTAATGCCGCCACCAACTGGAGATGCACCAAAGCCACCATCGCCACCATCGCCGGTCGCCAAGCCTTTAGTAATTACCAGGCCATCAAGGGTCACGGTCTTGCCAGCCTCGACCTCAATAACCCGGTACTTGTTTTGCCCACTCAAGGTGACGTCGGCAACTCCGTCTTTATTGAAATCGCCTTCGATGGTGAT
>NZ_JAQGNX010000152.1 GCF_028293835.1 Pseudomonas sp. | reverse complement strand
AATACATTCATACTGTTTCAGCGCAAACCAATATTCAGGCCAATGCGTATCAGGCCAGCGGTTCGGCTACCTACAACGAGTATGAAAGCCGCAGCAGCTACATCGAGCAAGGTGAGCTGCGTAAATTCAGCGGCGACATCAAGGGCGAGATTTTAAAATCCGGGATGTTCCAGCTGGTTCAAGGCACGCCTTACACCGCCAAGTCCCGGGAGGACGTCTACGACGTGATCAAGCGAATCAAAGGCGGCAACTTCAAAGGTGCGGATTTCGTCTTGTTTGGCACGGTGTCGGATATCGACTTCCGCCAGGACGTGACGGCGTTGGCCAAGACTGACAGCCATTCGGCGGTCATGGGCCTGACGTTGGTTGGCAGTTTCAGCCTGGTCAACACCCGCACGTTTGAAATCACCTCGGCGTTCACCGCCATTGGCGAAGGTCAAGACACCAAGCTGGTCAACGGCTACGACCAGCACGTCTCGCTTAACCGCGGCCGAGTAGTAAGAGACGTGTCGAAATCTATTGGCGAAGACGTTGCGCGCCAATTGAAGGAACAATTAATCGGTTTCGATGGCAGCAACCAAAGCCCTGTGCCGCGTAGCAGTTTGCCCCGTGACGAAGCGCCAAGGATATTGCGGTAACGCCGCAGCGCCTGTCAGCAACGAGCCAGCGCCCATAGGCTGGCCATCAACAGAAACAGGCGATGCAATACCAACGCACAAGCCCCCCGAAAGGAATCAATCCGCAGCGCGATGGAGGGTGGCGAGAAAAGCCGCAGCGCCGACGAATAATCCGGCGAAGGTTCGGTTCATACGGCGCTGCTGCCTGGGCGTGCGCAGCAGGCGCAGGACACGCGAGGCGAGACCGGTATAACCGGCCATCACCGTCAGGTCGACCACGACCATGGTCATGGCAATGATCAGATATTGAGCCAGCAACGGCTGTAGCGGGTCAATGAACTGCGGCAGGATGGCCAGCATGAACACCAGCGCTTTCGGGTTGCTGATGTTCACCAGAAAACCGCGCATTACCAAGCTCAACGGTCGGCCTAGCGGGCGAACCGCATCGTGGTCGGCCATTTCGATGGCCAACGCGCGCCACTGTCTGACCGCGAGGTAAACCAGATAAAGCACGCCGAACCATTTGATCAGGCTGAACGCCAGGGCAGAGGTGGCGAGCACAGCGCCCAGACCCGCTGCGACGATGGCGATCTGTAGCACTAACGCAACTTGCAGACCCAGGGCATTCCAGTAACCGCGCCAAAAGCCATAACGCAATCCGCATGACATCGACGCAATGGCGCCAGCGCCTGGGGAAAGGCTAATGACCCAACAGGCAGCAAAGAAACCAAGCCACGTTTCAAGCGACATCACTTACCTCGGCACGATGGAAAAGGCTCTCGGGAAACTACGTTCGGGACAGCTATGAGGACAACGCTTCCAGCTCGGCCTGCATGCTTTCCAGCAACTCTAGCGCTTCCATCCAGGTTTCTTCCAGCTCGGCTTCGCGAATTTTCAGTTTTGCCTGATCGGCCAGCAAGTCGCGCAGCTTGTCTTTGTTCGCCGCTTCGTAGTTGGTGCTGTCAGCCAGCGCAGCTTCGACGGTGAACAGCTTTTCATGCAGCGTGCCGAGGTCGCGCTCGAGCTTGTCGGCCTCGCGCTTGTGCGGTGCCAGCTGTTGACGCAACGCCGCAGCCTGCTGGCGCTGAGCCTTTTTGTCGGTCTTGTCAGGGTTGACCGGCGTATTGCTGACCGGTGCGTTGCGCAGACGATAATCCACCAGCCAACGCGCGTAGTCTTCAAGATCGCCGTCAAAGGTTTGCACCACACCGTCGGCCACCAACAGGAAGTCGTCGGTGGTACTTTTCAGCAGGTGCCTATCGTGAGAAACCACCAGTACCGCGCCACTGAATTCTTGTAACGCCATGGTCAGCGCCAGGCGCATTTCCAGGTCCAGGTGGTTGGTGGGCTCATCGAGCAGCAGCAAGTTAGGTTTGCCCCACGCAATCAGCGACAACGCCAGACGGGCTTTTTCGCCGCCTGAGAAATTCAGCACCGGCTCGTCCAGACGCGGACCACGGAAGTCGAAACCGCCAAGGAAGTCACGCAACGTCTGTTCGCGCTCGGTGGGTGCTATTCGTTGCAGGTGCAATAACGGGCTGGCTTTGGCGTCGAGGGAATCCAACTGATGCTGGGCGAAATAGCCCACGATCAGGTTTTCGCCACGAACCAGCCGACCGCTCAACGGTTCAAGCTCACCGGCGAGGTTTTTGATCAGCGTCGACTTACCCGCACCGTTGGGGCCAAGCAAGCCAATTCGGGCACCGGGGGTAAGTTGTAATTTGACCTTTTCCAAAACCGCTCTTTCGCCATAGCCCAAACGTGCGTCGGACATATCAAGCAGCGGACTGGAGATTTTATCGGACTCACGGAAGGTGAAATCGAACGGCGAGTCGACGTGAGCCGCCGACAACTCTTCCATGCGCTCAAGTGCTTTCATCCGGCTTTGCGCCTGACGAGCCTTGGTGGCTTGAGCCCTGAAGCGCGCAATGAATTTTTCCATGTGCGCGCGTGCTACTTGTTGCTTGTCGTACGCCTGCTGCTGCTGAGCCAGACGTTCGGCTCGGGCACGCTCGAAGGCGCTATAGCCGCCACGATAAAGAATGATTTTTTTCTGTTCGACGTGGGCGATGTGATCGACCACTGCGTCGAGGAAATCCCTGTCATGGGAGATCAACAGCAAAGTGCCGGAGTAGCTTTTCAGCCAATCCTCAAGCCACAAAATGGCGTCGAGGTCCAAGTGGTTGGTGGGCTCATCGAGCAGCAGCAGGTCCGACGGACACATCAATGCCTGGGCCAGATTCAGACGCATCCGCCAACCACCGGAGAAATCTCCGACCTGTCGGTCCATCTGCTCGTTAGTGAAGCCCAGACCGGCAAGCAACTTGCGCGCTCGGGCGTCCGCTGTGTAGCCGTCGGCGCCATCCAGCTCCGCATGGAAGCGGGCCTGAGCCGCGCCGTCGTGCGCCTCTTCTGCGGCTGCCAGATCGCTCTGTGCCTGACGCAGACGCAGGTCTCCATCAAGCACATAATCCACGGCCAGGCGCTCGAGGGTCTCGATCTCCTGACGCATGTGAGCAATGCGCCAATCGGCAGGCAGCAAGCAGTCGCCAGAGTCGGGGGTCAGCTCGCCCCGCATCAAGGCAAACAGGCTGGATTTGCCGGCGCCATTGGCACCGATCAAACCGGCTTTATGGCCGGCGTGCAGCGTTAACTCGGCGTCTTCTAGCAGACGTTGCGGGCCACGCTGTAAAGTCAGGTTTTGAAGTCGAATCATAATGGCGGCGGAGTCTACCAGCTTCGTCCGAAACAAGTAGATGACTATGCCTCCTGATCTGTGGAATTTCTCCCTCAATATCTATGCCCAACCGGGTGTGGAGCATGCATGCCTGCAGCTGCAAGCCAGCGGGGCCAACGTTTGCACGCTGCTGTGTGGCGCGTGGCTGGGACATCGCGGGGTGCTTTGCAGCCCTGACCGTTTAAGTGATATCAGACAATTGGCCGCGCCTTGGTACGACGATGTGGTGCAACCGCTCAGGGCAATGCGGGTGCGTTGGCGCGATGCGGCGGCTGACGACAGCGACTTGAATGCCGTTCGCGAGCAGATAAAGAGGCTGGAACTGGAAGCCGAACGCACATTATTGTCGCGGCTTGAGACGCTGACACAGAAGTGGCCGGGGGGTGTTTCGCAGGACATGACGCCGTGGCTGGAAGAACTTGCTGCCGATGCGGCCAAAGAGAACCACGACGCGCTGCAGGTGCTGCGCGTCGCGGCGAACCAGATTTAAGAAGCGCTGGTTGGAGTAGCAGGTGTTGCCGCATGAGCTACTGGAGCCGACGCTGCTGGAGCGCTTACGGCTGCCGCAGTGGACGCTGGCGGTGTTGCAGGCGTGGCGGCGACTGGCTTGGCAGCAGCAGGTTTCGCGGCGACCGGCTTGGCTGGCGCCGGCTTAGCCACTGCTTTTACTGGAGCAGGTTTAGCCGCTGGCTTGGCAACGGCCTTGGCAGGTGCCTTGGCTGCAGCAGCTTTAGTCGGCGCTTTTGCAGCAGTGGCGGCAGGCGCTTTAGAGACTGCTGCTTTTACCGCGGGTTTAGCGGCTGCCGGTTTTGCAACAACGGCAGGCTTCGCGGCAGCGGCTTTAGCCGGAGCCTTGGGCGCAGCTTTGGGCGCAGCTTTGGCGGCTACAGGCTTGGCGGCAGGTTTTGCCGAACTGGCAGCGGCAGGCGTTTTTGCTGCTGCTTTCGGTGCAGCTTTCACAGCTGGCTTGGCAGCGACGGGCGCTTTGGCCGCTGCTTTTTCTGGCGCTTTTACCGGTGCTTTCCCTGGGGCCTTGGCAGCAGCAGTTTTAGCTGGAGCCTTGGCTGCAGCAGTTTTAGCTGGAGCCTTGGCTGCAGCAACAGGTGCTGGCGTCTTCGCAGCAGCCGGTTTAGGCGCACGCAGGCTCAAGCTTTTGCCCACGGCTTCTTTGACACGACCAATACCCTGAGCCAGTTTCAGGCTTTCCTGGGCGTCGCGCTTTAGCTGCAAAATGTAGGTGCGGGTTTCAGTCTGACGAGACTTGAGAGCGTCGAGCAGCTCTTCGAGTTCGGACACACCTTCTTTAGCTTTGGCCTGTGCCTTGGCTTTTCCGGCGGTAGCAGCTTCCTGCAGTTTGATGCGGGTGTTATGCAATTTTTCTTGCGCTTTGCCGCGTTGCTTTTCCAATTTCGCGAGCAGTTTTTCTGCCTCGGTCATTGCTTGAGCGCAGGCGTTTTCCAAGTGTTCAAGCAAGCTTGTCGAAAGCTCGTGGAGCAAGTGCAACGGGGTATTTACTGGCTTCTTTTTCGCCGACATGACTGACCTCCTGACTGGCTAGATAGCGGCTCATACTAGACCTCTGCATGAAGCGCCGCTAGGTGGTGTTGATACTTACACCTCGTCGTCGTTTGCATACCCGCCGAACAGATTGAATGCAGTACCCATGACAGCGCGAAGAAAAACCCCTTCAAGCAGGCAGCGTTGCGACGACAGCACTGGCATAATCCCCGCTCCCCAGGCTGGAGTGGACCATGTCACGCTACCTATTAATGTCGCTGTTTCTTCTGCTACCGCTTGCCCAGGCCGCCGAAACCGCCGCTCCCCCGAGCGACCACGATCTCGCTTACAGCCTGGGAGCAAGCCTCGGCCAGCGACTGCGTCAGGAAGTTCCTGATTTGCAGATACAGGCATTGATCGATGGGTTGCAGCAGGCCTATCAAGGCAAACCGCTTGCGCTAAAAGACGATCGCATCGAGCAGATTCTTAGGGACCACGATGCAGCAGTGACCCAGTCAGAAGATGCGCCGCCGCCCGAACCGCAGAGCGAAGCGGCCATGAGCGCCGAGCAGCGTTTTCTGAACACCGAGAAAGCCAAGCCAGGCGTGAAGGTATTGGCGGATGGCGTGCTAATGACCGAACTGACGCCGGGTTCGGGTCCAAAACCTACCGCTTCGGACCGGGTACAAGTCCGTTACGTCGGTCACTTGCCGGACGGCACCATCTTCGATCAGAACACCCAGCCACAGTGGTTTCGCCTGGACAGCGTAATCGCTGGCTGGACGAGTGCGTTGCAGGGGATGCCGGTAGGTGCGAAATGGCGCTTGGTGATTCCTTCCGCCCAGGCTTATGGCGCGGAAGGCGCGGGGGATCTTATCGACCCCTATACGCCACTGGTGTTTGAAATTGAGTTGATAGCCGTGGGTCAGTAACAGGTAGCACGTCAAGAACAGGCCACGACCCACGCCGAAACCGGGCGCAGGAAGCGCACCCGGTGACAGCGTCAAACTTCAGGCCTGAACGGCGTCTGATGTTTTGTGGGAGTTGTGCAACACTTCGATCAGGCAATCTTCCAGTTCGAAACGCTCATGCAGCAAACTGCCGAGCTTTTTGAACTCCGAAGCAACGACCGTTACGTCTGAACAATCACCTTTGTCGCAACGGTCATTGAATGCCAGTGCGAACTCAGTAATGACGTCGATACGTGGGTAGATCTGCTTGGCCAGTTCCAGGCCACGCTCATCTTCGAACGCTTTCGCTTCGCTGGTGAGCTGTTCATAGACTTCAAAATGTCCCGCCGACACGTAATCGACCAACACTCCGCAAAATTTCTGAAGGCCCTCACGGTCCGCAGCCAACGCTTCCGGCGTGTCGCCAAGCGCGTCGTAGACCCGAACGAGTTCTTTACGGTCTTCAAGCCAACGATCAATCAGCTTGTGAACCCCGCCCCAGCGCTCCTGAGCATTCTTGCAACTTTCCAGCATGATGTTCTCTCTTCCCTTCAGGGTCATGCGGCTCTGTACCGCTCCCAGACTTCTAATAAACTCTCGATGAGAGACGGGTCCGATGAAGCTACAAAAACGGCATATTTCCGATAACGCGTGCCGACCAGATTATGCCCGCACACCAACCCCATCAAGGTACGCAGGAGATAAAGTTCATACAAGTGTTTAATCCGGGCCACCCTTTGAGCCCCGTTTCGCACTGTGCAGCCCGCCTTAGTCGCGCTGTAACAATTGGTAAGCGGCAAACACGATCATGCCGGCGAACGCCAGCAGGCTCCATTCGGGAAGGCTCATACCGAACAGAGTCCAGGTCACTTCGATGCAATCCGCCTCACCATCAAACACTTGAGCGACGACTTTGAAGAAGGAGATCAGATCTAAATAGTAGGCGGGTGAATAGACGCAA
>NZ_JAQGNX010000113.1 GCF_028293835.1 Pseudomonas sp. | reverse complement strand
TGTTGGCGCTGCGTTAGGCTGCGATCGATCTTGAAAATGATCGCATCCTTCGGCAGCGCCTACAGGTGTAGCGCTATCCAGCTGGAGCTTTCCCATGAAACACAACGTCATCCTGGTGGTGCTTGATGGTCTGAATTATCAGGTCGCCCGGCATGCCATGGGGCACCTTCAGGCCTACGCCAGCGCAGGACGCGCGGCGTTATACAAGCTGGAATGTGAGTTGCCGGCACTCTCCAGGCCGCTTTACGAATGCATCTTGACCGGCGTAAAGCCCATCGACAGCGGCATTGTGCACAACAACGTTTCTCGCCTGTCGAACCAACGCAGTGTGTTTCATTACGCCAACGAAGCCGGCCTCACCACCGCCGCCGCTGCCTACCATTGGGTCAGCGAGTTGTATAACCGTTCGCCGTTTCACGCAGCTCGGGACCGTCACACTGACGACAAGAACCTGCCGATTCAGTACGGGCACTTCTATTACGCCGATCACTACCCGGATTCGCACCTGTTCGCCGACGCCGAAAACCTGCGTCTGCGCCACGCGCCGAACTTCCTGTTGGTGCATCCCATGAACATCGACGATGCCGGGCACAAGCACGGCCTCGACACCCCGCAATACCGCAACAGCGCACGGTCTGCCGACATCATCCTAGCCGATTACCTGCAAGGCTGGCTTGACGCCGGTTATCAGGTGTTGGTCACGGCTGACCACGGCATGAACAACGACCGCTCGCACAATGGCTTGCTCCCGGAAGAACGCGAAGTTCCGCTGTTCGTACTCGGCGACGCCTTCAGTCTCGACCCGTCCGCCGCCCCGAAGCAGACTGAACTCTGCGGTACGGTCTGCGAATTGCTCGGTGTGCCTCACGACAAGCCCATCTGCAGGGAGCTGTTGAAGTGAAATCAATCCGAGGCAAATGGCTGGCAGCACTGTGTCTGGTGCCCTTCGCCGTATTTTTTATCGTGTTTCAGATCGCGCCGCTGGTGTGGGTGCTGATCAACAGCCTGCAATCGGAAGATGAAGGCTGGGGCATCGCCAATTTCAGCGAAATTTTCAGCTCCAGGTTTTACCTGCAAGCCATCGGGCACAGCCTGGAGATCAGTTTTTGGTCCAGCGTGTTCGGGATCATTATTGCCGTACTGGGCAGCTATTCCCTGCACCGGGTCAATTCGCGGCTTCGCAATTTCGTGAACGCCTTCGCCAACATGACCAGCAACTTTGCTGGCGTACCGTTGGCGTTTGCGTTCATCATTTTGCTGGGGTTCAACGGCACGATCACCATCATGCTCAAACAGGCCGGGGTTATTCAGGACTTCAACCTGTACTCGGAAACCGGTTTGATCATTCTGTACACCTACTTCCAGATCCCCCTGGGCGTGTTGCTGTTGTACCCGGCCTTCGACGCCCTGCGAGAGGACTGGCGTGAATCGGCTTCGCTGCTTGGCGCCAGTGGCTGGCAGTTCTGGCGGCACATTGGTTTGCCAGTACTGACCCCGGCGCTGATCGGCACCTTCGTCATTCTGCTGGCCAATGCCCTTGGCGCTTACGCCACGGTGTACGCGCTGACCACTGGCAATTTCAACGTGTTGCCCATCCGGATTGCCGCCATGGTCTCCGGCGATATCACCCTCGACCCGAACATGGCCAGTGCCTTGGCCGTGGTGTTGGTCGGTTTGATGACCCTGGTGACCATCGTCCATCAATGGCTGTTGAAGAGGAGCTACCATGTCTCGCGGTGAATCCGGCTCCGTCGTGGTGTACCACCGAATAGTGGTGTACATCCTGTTCCTCATTCTGCTGCTGCCATTGGCCGGTACGTTGATCTATTCCCTGGCCAGCAGTTGGTCGGCAACGATCCTGCCCAGCGGTTTTACCTTCAAATGGTATGAACAACTGTGGAGCGATCCGCGCTTTTTGCATGCGTTCGGCCAATCGTTGCTGGTGTGCGTTGGTTCGCTGATCCTTTCGGTGATTTTAATTCTGCCGCTGCTGTTCGTGGTGCATTACCACTTTCCCAAGCTCGACGCGCTGATGAACATATTGATCCTGCTGCCTTTCGCAGTGCCGCCGGTGGTGTCCTCGGTGGGGCTGTTGCAGCTGTACGGCTCCGGGCCGTTTGCCATGGTCGGCACGCCGTGGATTTTGATCGGTTGCTACTTCACCGTGGCGCTGCCGTTCATGTACCGGGCAATCACCAACAACCTGCAAGCGATCAACCTGCGGGACTTGATGGACGCTGCGCAATTGCTCGGTGCCAGCACCTGGCAGGCGGCGATTCTGGTGGTGCTGCCGAACCTGCGCAAAGGCCTGATGGTCGCGCTGCTGCTGTCGTTCTCCTTCCTGTTTGGTGAATTCGTGTTCGCCAACATCCTGGTCGGTACTCGTTACGAAACCCTGCAGGTCTATCTCAACAACATGCGCAACAGCAGCGGCCATTTCACCAGCGCCTTGGTGATTTCATATTTCATGTTCGTGCTGGTGTTGACCTGGGTTGCCAATTTACTGAACAAGGACAAAAGCCAATGAGCTTCGTCAGCGTTGAACATCTGCAAAAAAACTACGCCAGTACCGCCGTGTTCAGTGACATCAATTGCGAGATTAAAAAAGGTGAATTCGTCACCCTGCTTGGCCCGTCGGGTTGCGGCAAATCCACGCTGCTGCGCTGTATTGCTGGCCTGACGTCGGTCACCAGCGGGCACATTCTGCTGGACGGCCAGGACCTGGTGCCGGTCTCACCGCAGAAGCGCGGGATCGGCATGGTGTTCCAAAGTTATGCGCTTTTCCCGAACATGAACGTCGAGCAAAACGTTGCGTTCGGCTTGCGCATGCAAAAGGTCAACCCAGACGACAGCCGTAAGCGTGTGGCGGAGATCCTTCGGTTGGTGGAGCTGACTGACTTCGCTAACCGCTACCCGCATCAAATGTCGGGGGGTCAGTGCCAGCGCGTCGCGTTGGCCCGTTCGCTGGTCACCCAGCCGCGCTTGTTACTGCTGGATGAGCCGCTGTCGGCGCTGGACGCCCGGATCCGCAAACATCTGCGTGAACAGATCCGGGCGATCCAGCGCGAGTTGGGCCTGACGACGATTTTCGTGACCCACGATCAGGAAGAAGCCCTGACCATGTCCGACCGGATTTTCCTGATGAACCAGGGCCGGATCGTGCAGAGCGGCGACGCCGAAACCTTGTACACCGCGCCGATCGATCTGTTTGCTGCGGGCTTCATCGGCAACTACAACCTGCTTGATGCCGAAAGCGCCAGTCGCCTGCTGCAGCGGCCGATTAAAGGGCGCCTGGCGATTCGCCCGGAAGCCATCGAATTGAGCTTGACCGGCGAGTTGGATGGCGAAGTCCGCAGCCACAGTTTGCTGGGCAACGTGATTCGTTATCGCATTGAGGCGCGAGGCGTCGAGTTAGTGGTGGATGTACTCAACCGCTCAGCGGCTGACCTGCACCCGGATGGCCGCCGCGTGACCCTGGCCATCGATCCGTCGGCGCTGCGTGAGGTAGCCTGACCGATACGCACAAACTGCCCAACGCAGGAGCGCGCTTGCCCGCGATGGATAGCGAAGCGATCCTAAATGCCGCATGCAATTTTTCGTGAGATTTGCATGCGATAGTTTACGACTGCTGCGCAGCCGATCGCGGGCAAGCGCGCTCCTACAGTTATGGGTTGCAGTTGAAATAAATTCAGAGGACCGCAGTAATGGCTTTAGCAATTTTTGATCTGGACGAAACCTTGATCGGCGGCGACTGCGCCAGCTTGTGGAGCGAACAGATGGCCCGCCTGGGCTGGGTCGACAAAGAATCATTCATGCGTAAAAACGATGAACTGATGGCCGCCTACAGCGCCGGCGAGTTGGCAATGGAGGACTACATGGCGTTCAGCCTGGAACCCATGGCCGGCCGTACCCCGGAAGAAGTCGATCACCTGGTCGAGCCGTGGGTAGAGGACTTTATCGAACCGATTATCTTCAGTGAAGCCTGCACCGCTATCGCCAACCACCGCGCCGCTGGCGACCGCATTCTGGTGATCTCGGCTTCGGGCACACACTTGGTCAAAGCCATCGCCGCACGGATTGGCATTGATGAAGTGCTGGGTATCGACCTGGAGGTCAAGCATGGGGTGTACAGCGGCGCGACTGTCGGTGTGTTGACCTATCG
>NZ_JAQGNX010000103.1 GCF_028293835.1 Pseudomonas sp. | reverse complement strand
AGATGGTCATCGCCAATGAAGCTTTCCGCGTAGATTTTGTAGATGTCCTCGGTGCCCGATGGACGCGCCGCGAACCAGCCGTTTTCGGTCATCACCTTCAGGCCTCCAATCGCCTGATCATTGCCTGGCGCGTGGCTAAGAACAGTCAGGATCGGTTCGCCTGCCAGCTCAGTGGATTTCACTTGGTCCGGCGACAGCTTGCCCAGCAGCGCTTTCTGTGCAGGGTTAGCCTTGGCCTCTACTCGTGTGGAGAACGGTTCGCCCAATTCTTCAGTCAGCGCCTGGTAGATCTCGCTGGGATCCCGGCCCTTGCGTGCGGTGATTTCGGCGGCCAACAAGGCTGGAATCAAGCCGTCTTTGTCAGTGGTCCAGACACTGCCGTCTTTACGCAAGAACGACGCGCCGGCGCTTTCTTCACCGCCGAAGCCCAGAGAGCCGTCGAACAAGCCGTCGGCAAACCATTTGAACCCCACCGGCACTTCATACAGACGGCGGCCCAGGCGCTTGGCCACCCGATCAATCAGACCGCTGCTGACCACGGTTTTGCCGATGGCGGCATCGGCGCGCCACTGGGGACGGTTTTGAAACAAATAGTCGATGGTCACGGCGAGGTAATTGTTCGGTGCCAGTAAACCACCGGTTGGGGTCACAATGCCGTGGCGATCATGATCCGGGTCGCAGGCGAAGGCCACTTGAAAGCGATCTTTCAGACCGATCAGGCCTTGCATGGCGAAGCTCGACGACGGGTCCATACGAATACGACCGTCCCAATCGACACACATGAAGCGGAACGTCGGGTCGACTTCTTTGTTCACCACTTCCAGGTTCAAGCCGTAGTGCTCGCCAATGGCAGACCAATAACGCACCCCGGCACCGCCCAACGGATCCACGCCCAAACGCAGATTCGCGCCGCGAATCGCGTCCATATCGATAACACTTTGCAGGTCCGCGACGTACGTATTGAGGTAGTCATGGCGATGAGTCGTGTCGGCCTTCAAGGCTTTTTCGTAGCTCATGCGCGTGACGCCCAGCACTTTCTCAGCCAGCAGTTCGTTGGCTTTAGCTTCGATCCACTTGGTGATATGGGTGTCGGCCGGACCGCCGTTGGGCGGGTTGTACTTAAACCCGCCACTCTCTGGTGGGTTGTGTGAAGGCGTGATCACAATGCCGTCCGCCAGCCCGCTGGTGCGACCACGGTTGTAGCAGATGATTGCGTGGGAGATGGCTGGCGTCGGTGTGTACTCATCGTTTTCAGCGATCATCACCTGCACGCCGTTGGCGGCCAATACTTCCAGGGCCGTCACACTGGCCGGGGTCGACAAGGCATGGGTGTCCGCGCCGAGGAACAGCGGACCGTCGATGCCGTTGGCCTGACGGTACAGGCATATAGCCTGGCTGATGGCTAACACGTGCCATTCGTTGAAGCTCAGTTCAAAGGAACTGCCGCGATGGCCAGAGGTGCCAAACGATACCCGCTGGGCAGCCACCGAAGCGTCAGGCTGACCGGTGTAATAAGCCGTCACCAGTCGAGGGAGATCGACCAACAGTTCTGCTGGCGCTGGTTTGCCGGCAAAAGGACTGAGACTCATAAAAACCTCCATGGATGCAACAAGGACAAAATTGAATGGGCCGATTGCACCCTGCATTGGTGCTGAAGCAAAACAGGCCGGGGGCGCGGCAGTTTACTGGCAGTTTGACCACTACGCTCAGCTATCTATCCATAAGCCATTGAACGTTTTACAACTGCCACCACGCTGGCAGTAATTTTTGCACCTTGGGTTCGGCGTATCGATCATCGATCAGCATTACCACGCCGCGATCTTCTATCCCGCGAATTACCCTCCCGGCAGCTTGTACAACTTTCTGCAGGCCCGGATAAAGGTAGGTGTAATCGTAGCCGGCGCCAAACAACACCGTCATGCGTTGCTTGAGTTGCTCATTCACCGGGTTTAACTGCGCCAGGCCCAAGGTGGCGATGAACGCTCCAATCAAGCGGGCGCCGGGCAGATCGATGCCCTCACCAAACGCTCCGCCCAGCACCGCAAAACCGATGCCTTGGCTGCTCAGGGTGAATTTATCAAGAAAGGCCTGGCGCTCAGCCTCGGCCATTCCTCGCGATTGCAACCACAAGGCAATGTGTGGGTGGCGTTCGTGCATCAAGTCGGCAACTTGCTGCAGATAATCGAAGCTGCTGAAGAACGCCAGGTAGTTGCCGGGTTGTTGCAAAAACTGTTCGGCCATCAATTCAACGATGGGCGCGAGTGATGTTTTTCGATGAGTAAAGCGCGTGGATATCCGGCTGATAATGCGCACGTCCAACTGCTCGCGGGAAAACGGCGACTCGACATCGATCCATGCTGTACTGCCCGGCAGCCCCAACAGGTCGGCATAGTAATGACGCGGACTCAACGTCGCCGAGAACAGCACGGTGCTACGCGCGGTGGTCAGGCGCGGACGGATAAAATTCGCGGGCACCACATTGCGCAGGTTTAGCCGCGACACGCTGCGGGTGTCGTTCAGTTCGCGCTTGTTGACGTCGAACACGAAATGCTCGTCAAACAGCTCGGCGATTCGTGAAAACTGGATGGCTTCGAAGTAAAAGCCCTGTAACGGCCCATCCACCGCATGGGGGTGGTCATTGAAGTACTCACCGATGGCGGAGATGCAATGGCTCAGGCTTTGCAAAAATCTGCCGGGCATATCTGGATATGCCTGGTATTCGGCGTCTTGATCCTGATGTAGCGCGTTCCAGTCACGGTCCAGCCGCAGCAAGGTTTTGGCCACCGGGGCTGGAGCGATGTGCCTGATGGCGTTCATGCTTTGCTGATCGAGGCTAGCGCTGTACATCTGACGCGCGCGCTCGACCAGGTTGTGCGCCTCGTCTACCAGTACCGCCACTTGCCATTGGTTAAACTGACAAAGCCCGAACAGCAACGCACTGAGGTCGAAATAATAGTTGTAATCGCCAATCACCACGTCCGCCCAACGGGCCATTTCCTGGCTCAGGTAATACGGACAGATTTGATGCTGCAGCGCGACGTCACGCAATCCGGCCTGGTCAAGCCAAGGGTTGACCAAGGCTGCGCTTCGGGCGGCAGGCAAACGGTCATAAAACCCTTTGGCCAGCGGGCATGAGTCACCGTTGCAAGCTTTGTCCGGGTGTTCGCACGCCTTGTCACGGGCCACCATTTCCAGCACACGCAAGGTCAACTCCGGTGCGCTGTGGCGAATGACCTTGAGTGCATCCAGCGCCAGTTTTCGGCCCGGGGTTTTGGCCGTAAGAAAAAAAATCTTGTCGAGTTTCTGCCCCGGTGTGGCTTTGAGCATGGGAAACAAGGTACCCACGGTTTTGCCGATGCCCGTCGGTGCTTGCGCCATCAGACAGCGGCCAGTGCTGACGGCTTTATAAACGGATTCCGCCAGCGCGCGCTGCCCGGTTCGAAACGTTGGATGGGGAAAAGCCATCCCATCGAGCTGCTGATTGCGGGCATGGGTGTGGGCCATCTCTTGACGGGCCCAACGCAAAAACACTGCGCATTGCTCATTGAAAAATGTTTGCAGTGATAGTGCCGTGTGTTGCTCGCGGAACGTGGTTTCTTCCTCGCTGACCACGTTGAAGTACACCAACGCGACGCGCATCTCATCGAGTTCGAGCTGCTGGCAGAGTAGCCAGGCATACATCTTGGCTTGAGCCCAATGCAATTGCCGATGGTTGGCGCGCTGAGTGCTTAGATCACCACGGTAGGTTTTGATTTCTTCGAGCTGGTTAAGCGCCGGGTTGTAACCGTCTGCCCGCCCTCGGATTTTCAGGTTCAGGTATTCGCCACTGAGGGCCACTTCGGACTCATATCCATCACCACGCCTGGCCACGACGGTACGGTGACCGGCCATGCCTTCCAGTGCGGTAGGCGCCGGAGTGAAGCGCAGGTCAAGGTCGCCCACCTTAGCCGTGAACTCGCACAAGGCGCGTACGGCTACGGTATAGCGGGCATCGTCGATGGGGTTGGTGATCACTTGAGGGTTACGGCCGATTGCTGCCAACACTGGATGGGCGTACAGATACCAGTAATGGCCCGAGGCTGGCAAATGTATTTGGATAAATGGCCTAAGTTTAGCCCGCCATGTACCGTGTTTGCTGCGTGACAGCGCGGCGTCGGAGACAGCGCGCAATGCCTCCGGAACCCTGCGGCTTATAACCGCTCTTGCCGCAATGCCAGGTCCAATGAAACAAGCGCCTTGGCAACATCCTGGCTCCAGTCAAAGGCGAAGCTGATTCGCACGTTGTGCTGGTGCAGGCCTTGAAGGCTGAATACTTCGCCTGGAGTGATGAACACACCCTGTTTCAACAGCCGGTCGAACACACGGCGCATGTTCACCGGCCGATTGCTTTCAGCCCAGATTGCGCTGCCGCCGGAGGGTAGGTTGAATCGTAAACGAGCCCCCAGGTGCTCCTTAAGCAGCCCGGCCAACGCTAGCATTCGATCCTCCAACAAATGCCGCAGGTCGATCAGGTGTTGCTCAAGTCGTCCGGAGCTGTGCAGCCGAGCGATGGCTTTCTGGCGAATCGGTGGCACGCTGAATGAGCGCACCAAAAATTGCCGCTGTAACTCCATCCTCATATGCTTACACAGCAAATAGCCGTAAGGCGCTTCTGGTCCGATGAGCTTATCGAAGGCCGACATCACCATCAAACGTCGTGGATTGATCCAGTCCCGCAGCCGCTCAGCCGACGGGTCGAAGCACAGCTCGCCCTGACTATCGTCTTCCAGCACCCAAACCCCATGCCGATTCAATAGATCAGCCAATTGCCGACGGTTTTCTATAGGCGCCAGGCCATTGACCGTACTGACACGCGACGGCAATAACGCCAAGCCGATACCTTCGTCTGTCAGCACTTTATTAACCCCTCCAAGGTCGACACAGTGGCTGGCATCGACAGGCATCTCGATGACGCGAATGTCGAATGATTTCAGCACGCGCAATATCGCCCACGAACACGGCGACTCCACCAGCACGGTGCCGCCGCGCAAGGCCAGTGCATTGAGGACGATCTTGAGTATTCCGCGCAAGTCCGCCCCGATATAAACGTTATCGGAGCACCAACTGTGCATGGCGCAGCTGGTGTAGCGGTCTGCCACCGCGGTGCGTAATTCAAGCTCGCCAAACGGTTGAAAGAGCGGATTGGCGCGGCGCGGGTACTGACGATTCAGCTCACGCTCAAGCACCAGAAGCGAACTGTCCAGTGACATCAACACCGTAGGATCATCGTGACTGAGTACAAACATGCCAGGTCGCCGGGCGTAACAATGAAGAATATCGAGTACGTCTTCGCCAGCACCGGCCAGTTGGCCATCAACGCTCGGAAGCGTGAAATAACCGGATTTGGCTATTGAGCAGACCCGCCCTTCTTTCTCCAACAAGCAGTAAGCGTACTGCACCGTTGACACCGACACCTTCAAGCGAAGGGCCAAATGGCGTAACGAAGGCAGTTTCGTTACAGAGCCGCACGGGGCGTTGTCCACTAGACGATTCAGGTATCGGTAAACCGCCTGGTAGGCAAAATAGGGCCTGTCATTCATGGTATGTAGCCTTTGAAAACCTTCCATTCAACGGACAAATACTGTTTCAGGCATCAGCGCCTGGATTCCATCGGCGCGTATGACTCGCAGCTTGTCCGGATCCCCGGCGGCTACCCTGGCGATCAGGGAGGTCGGATCGCTAAAATCCACGCGTTGTTTGCCGTAAAGCGATTGCAGACCAACCTTGCTGAGACCACTGGTTTCAACCAACCACTGTGTGATCTGGTCGGGTACTTGCTGTCCCATCAGGGCTTTATGTAGATCAGGCAATGCAACCAGCATTCCCGGATGGCAATGGCGTAGAAACACTTCGAGCAATTGACCTGAATTGACGAACGGAGCAAACAGCAGGCATACCAGCTGCGCCTCATTCAAGCCATACACATCCAGGGCGTGGGCATTGGCCAACACACGCCGAGTTTCAATTTTCGAAGGGCTGTCGTAGGCGGCCATGGCCTGATCCACTAAACGCTGGGGCATTTGTTTACTGCGCATCAAGGCGTTTGCTTGCAGCAGATACTCACTCACGCCTTCCTGATAGCTGCGACCGCGCAAATAAAGGGCCTGCAAGCCTCGGACATGGGCCATCAGCATTGGCGTGGCACTGTCCGATTCGCTGAAATTGAACGAGAGGTCATCGAACTGGAAATTAAGAAATTCTGTGAGTAACGGCCAGTGGTCATCCGCGTGGCAGCTCACCAGATCGAAAATGCTGATGAAGGCAGGAACAATCGCCTTGTTCGGATAAGCCCACAAACGTCCAATCGGCTCGGCGCCTTCGTCGTACAGCTCGCGATAGTAGGCATGCCCTACCTGGCTGACGGTTTTCAGCACCCCATTAAAACTTTGGTTACGCCAGTCTGAGGGCAGCATATCGAGCCCTTGAGCCAAGCGCATGGCCCACGCTACGTATTGTTTCTGCTCCTTGCGAGAATCGCCATTGACCAGTGCACCGATACCGGTACCCCAGCATGCCGCCCGCGCATAGAAGTCCGCCAGTCCCAGATAGCCGCTGTTGCAGAAGGTTGCCCGGGATTCTCCCGCCGTCAGGTGGCCGGTTAGCAACATGTCTGAACGGGCGCGTTCGCGGCCTGCCGCTGAAAATCGTGAATCCACGCGGAACGGCCGTACTTGCTGCTGATCGACCATCAACACTTCGACGCGAGGGTCGTCGTACAGAAACAGCGCTGAATAGCAGCGGTGGATATTCTCCATCACCGCATAGGTCATCCCTGGGTGCCGCAGCGTGGCGATGCGCAAATGGAACGTCGCTGGCGATCTGTTGGCAATGCTAAGTTGCGCCGCACGCAAAAATGCGACGGTGTACGCGCTGTCTTTGCCGCCACTGAACGGCACCATCACTTTGTAACTGCCGATACGTTCAATACCGCCTGCCGCCACGATCAACCGTTGAATTAACAGTTGTAGCGCTGTGCGTTCGGCGCGATTGAAATAACCGGTCAACCGTTGCAGCACTTGCCGGTAGACATAGCTCATTGCTTGCTCATGTATGGAACTCATAAGTCGGCACCAGCGAGCGCACTAACGGTAGTTTTATCTACAGCCATCGAAAAGTCGCACCCCGTCTTTCCAGTACGATGCCGAACGCTGAATAAAACACTGGAAACGTATTGTTGTTGGACCATGACTCATTCCCTGAGCAATATTTACCGATGCATTATCAGTACTCACGAAATGATTACAAGGTACAAAAAACAGTAAAAAACCATTCAGGCGATCTATTAAACCTGTCGCGCGGCACAGGCGTTTATTATCTAAACATAATACGTTCAACTTATTAACAGCGCAGCTTGTCGACCCTAATAACCACCTACAGGCCTTGTATTCCGTGGCTTTCAAGTCCTACAGCCAATCAAACGCCTGTTCATCACATTCCTGCTTTGATTATCGTCATTGGCGTTTTCCACTTACGCCGAGTCGCCCGCCCCGCCGATGACACCCAGCCTATTAAACGTTATGTTTAGTGTTGATCACCCGTTGTTTAATGGCAGTCTAATGGGACAACACTTACGCTCCTTCAAAAAACGCGCTCACAAAAAAGCCCTCTTGAATAACCGGAGGGCTTTATGGGGGTAGCGTGATCGGTACGCTTTGCTTAAGCGACGCCGTGACACAGGCGTCGGCTCGACAACACACTCAATAATAATTACGCGGGATCAACCACCAACACCGCGCGCCCGCTGACTGGGCATTGGTCCATGTAGCGGTGAGCTGCTACGACGTCGTCAAAAGCGAAGTTACGGGTGGCCTGCGGCACTAACACCCGATCAGCAGTGAGCTGATTGATCTCACGCAAGGCGCGTTGCAGCGCGGCTTCGTCCTGGATAATGCCAATTTCTGGCCTGCCAGTGAAGTTGCCCAGGCAGTGTACGAAGAACTGAATGTTTTTCTGGAAAGCCGCACAGGCCGGAAACGGTGTCTGGTTACCGCCTTGCAAACCGTAGAGAACCAGACTGCCACGTGGCGCGAGCACATCGCCCAGGATCGACATCTGCGGGCCACCCAAGCCATCGAAAACCACATCCACGCCACGGTTATCGGTGTACTTGTTGACGGCGATGAGCAAATCCTGCTCTTCGGTAAAAATAACCTTATCAGCCCCAAGGGCAAGCAAAGCGTCGCGCTGGTCGGAGGATTTTGCTACTGCGATCACCTTCACGCCCAACGCTTTACCCAACTGCACGAACGCAGGTCCAGCGCAGTGGGTAGCATCAGTAACAAGCGCGGTCTGACCCGGTTTTACACGGGCCAGATCTACGTAAGCAAAATAGGCGACCAACAGCGGCGTATAAAAGACACTCGCCTGGATCGGGGTCAACAACTCCGGGTAGCGGGTAACGGCGGCGCGGGGCAATACGATGAGTTCACCGTAGACCGGATGCTCGTTGGCGGTGGCCGCCGGGAAGCTGGCAACCCTGTCGCCCACCGCCAGGTCAGTTACACCTTGACCTAGCGCAGAGATGACTCCGGCCATTTCCTGGCCCAGTCCGGCGGGTAAACGAGCCTGAGAAGGTGCCAGATTCTGCCGCCAGAGAACGTCATACCAGCTGATGCCGATCGCTTCGACGCGCACTTGCACCTCACCGGGTGCCGGGAGCGCAGCAGTAGATTCCTCAATCTTGAGGACCTCGGCCGGACCAAACTGATGAAAACGGATCGTGCGGGACATTTCGAACCTCGCCTAATGAACCTTAATGCCATGACTCTATCCGGGGTTTTCCGGGAACACTATCAGTGGCTATTAATAGTCGACATGTCTGTCATTAATTCTGCAGCGGTTAAAGACCGGAAAAACCATCGGCAAATTGCTGATGGATCCTGCCAAATCAGGTTCGCATTGAATAGCATGTGGGCTCGACATTGCAACCCACCTGTACGATTCGGTGATGAGGCAGTATTACTATTGGTGTGCCAGGGGCAATAGTCGTTCCGAAAATGCGCCCAGTGGTTACTGGTATTTGTCAGGGACTATCATCGCGGTTGATGATAAAACAGGTCAGGTTGAATTTATCGATGTAGAAAACAGCTGATTGCTCGTATTATTCACGTCGGCGATTTCCCCAAGCAGCCATGCCTGAGCAAAAAAATCGCAAGCCCCATGGCGTGGACCATCGCATCGACCAACGGCCCGAGATCATCTTTCTATGAATCGCAACGACCTGCGTCGCGTTGACCTCAACTTGTTAATTGTTTTCGAAACCTTAATGCATGAGCGAAGCGTTACCCGTGCGGCGGAAAAACTTTTTCTTGGCCAACCCGCCATCAGTGCGGCCCTTTCGCGGTTACGGGGTCTGTTCGATGACCCACTGTTTGTTCGCACGGGTCGCAGCATGGAGCCCACCGCTCGTGCTGTAGAGATTTTCGCGCTGCTGTCTCCGGCACTCGATTCCATTTCCACAGCAGTCAGTCGCGCCTCGGAATTCGATCCCGCCACCAGTACTACTGTGTTCCGTATCGGGCTGTCCGATGACGCGGAGTTCGCGCTGCTGCCGTCACTGCTCAAGCGCTTGCGCTCTGAAGCACCCGGTATCGTGCTAGTGGTCCGTCGCGCCAACTACATTTTAATGCCAGCCCTGCTGGCGTCTGGCGAAATTTCAATTGGCGTCAGCTACACCAACGACCTGCCAGCCAACGCCAAGCGCAAGGTCCTTCGCCGCAGCGTACCTAAATTGCTGCGCGCTGATACGGTGCCTGGCCCGTTAAGCCTGGATGACTTCTGTGCCCGCCCTCACGCGCTGGTATCGTTTGCGGGCGACCTGGGTGGGTTCGTCGACGAATACCTGGAGCAAATAGGACGTAAGCGCCATGTTGTTCTGGCGGTTCCGCAGTTCAACGGCTTGGCGACATTGATTGCGGGCACTGATATCGTCGCAACTGTCCCCGATTACGCCGCTGAAGTATTGACGGCTGCAGGTGGCGTACGCTCGGAAGACGTACCGATCGAGACCCGCACATTCGAGCTGCACATGGCGTGGCGTGGCTCCCAGGACAACGATCCGGGCGAGCGCTGGCTGCGCTCCCGGATTCAAATGTTCTTCGGCGACCCGGATAGCCTGATCTAGAGCCTTTGCGAAGGTCTCATATCATTACCAATGATATTGACCTTCGGTTCATTCGATTCGAACAATACAACCGGTCAGAACAGAATCCGCCAACTCAACAATTATTGGCGGATTATCCATGGCTCAGTCATTCAATCACTTGCGCTATCCCCTTGCTGCTTTGGCCCTGGTTGTAATCAGTGCCTGCGGCCAGCACGGTCCCGCAGCGGCAGCAGCACCCGCCGCCGCGAAAGTGACCGTTGCCAAGGTACTCGAACAACCCGTCAACGAATGGGACGAGTTCACTGGCCGCCTGGAAGCACCGGAAACCGTAGAAATCCGCCCTCGGGTTTCCGGCCAGATCGATCAGGTTACTTTCACTGATGGCGCCCTGGTCAAAAAAGGCGATTTGCTGTTCCAGATCGACCCTCGCCCTTTCCTCTCTGAAGTTCATCGCCTCGAAGCGCAATTGCAACAATCTCGCGCTGCCTTGACCCGTACCGGCAACGAAGCACAACGCGGCCAGCGCCTGCTGAGCAGCAACGCCATCTCTGCCGAACTGGCTGACACCCGCACCACCTCCGCTCAAGAAGCCAAAGCCGGTGTCGATGCCATTCAGGCGCAACTGGACCTGGCGCGTTTGAACTTGAGCTTCACCCGTGTGACATCACCCATCACTGGTCGCGTCAGCCGTGCGGAGATCACCGCCGGCAACATCGTGACTGCCGACGTCACACCGCTGACCAGCGTCGTCTCGACGGACAAGGTGTACGCCTACTTTGATGCCGATGAGCGTGTATTTCTGAAATACAACGAGCTGGCCCGTAAAGGTAAACGTGGTCAGGCCACTCCGGTGTTCATGGGCCTGTCCAACGAAGAAGGCAACAGCCACCAGGGTCAGATGAACTTCGTCGACAATCAGGTCAACCCGAAAACGGGCACCATCCGCGGTCGCGCAGTGTTTGATAACACCGATGGTCAATACACACCAGGCCTGTATGCCCGCTTGAAACTGGTCGGTAGCGGCACGTATTCCGCCGTGCTGATCAACGACGAAGCGGTCGGTACCGATCTGGGTAAAAAGTTCGTGCTGGTGGTGGGTGCTGACAACAAACCGGCTTACCGCAGCGTCGAACTGGGTCCGAAACTGGAAGGTCTGCGCATCGTTCGTAGCGGTTTGACCAAAGACGACACCATCGTGGTCAAGGGCTTGCAACGGGTTCGTCCTGGCACTCCGGTAGACCCCGAAGTCACTCCGATGGCCAGCCCTGAAACCATCGCCGCCCTTGCCAAACAGCGCCAGGCTTTGGAAGCCAGCAATGTTCAGCCAGCAACGGCCCCCAAACTGGCAAGCAACGCTGCCCCACGCGGTTAAGGGATAACTCATGAATTTTTCTCAATTCTTTATTTCGCGGCCGATCTTCGCAGCGGTTCTATCGCTGATGATTCTGATCGCCGGCGCGATCTCGCTGTTCCAGCTACCGATCAGTGAATACCCTGAAGTCGTGCCGCCTACCGTGGTCGTGCGTGCAAACTTCCCGGGGGCTAACCCTAAAGTAATCGGCGAAACCGTAGCTGCTCCGCTTGAACAGGCCATCACCGGTGTCGAGAACATGCTGTATATGTCCTCCCAGTCCACCGCTGACGGCAAGATCACCCTGACTATCACCTTTGCGCTGGGTACTGACCTGGACAACGCTCAGGTGCAAGTACAGAACCGCGTGACCCGGACCGAGCCGAAGCTTCCTGAAGAAGTGACGCGCATCGGTATTACCGTGGACAAGGCCTCTCCAGACCTGACCATGGTGGTCCACCTCACCTCGCCAGACAAACGCTACGACATGCTGTATCTGTCGAACTACGCGATCCTTAACATCAAGGATGAGCTGGCTCGCCTGGGTGGCGTGGGTGACGTGCAATTGTTCGGCATGGGCGATTACTCCCTGCGTGTCTGGCTTGATCCAAACAAAACCGCTTCACGTAACCTGACCGCCACCGACGTGGTCAACGCGATTCGTGAGCAAAACCGCCAAGTGGCCGCCGGTTCGTTGGGCTCGCCGCCCGCGCCAAATGCCACCAGCTTCCAGATGTCGGTTAACACCCAAGGCCGTTTGGTCAACGAGGATGAGTTCGAAAACATCATCATCCGCGCCGGCGCCAACGGTGAAATCACTCGCCTCAAAGACATCGCTCGCATCGAGCTCGGCTCCAGCCAGTATGCGCTGCGCTCACTGTTGAACAATCAACCTGCTGTCGCCATCCCGATTTTCCAACGCCCAGGCTCCAACGCCATCGAAATCTCTAACGAGGTTCGCGCCAAAATGGCCGAACTCAAGCAGAGCTTCCCAGAAGGCATGGACTTCTCGATCGTTTACGACCCGACTATCTTCGTCCGTGGTTCCATCGAGGCAGTGGTTCACACTCTGTTCGAAGCGCTGATTCTGGTGGTACTGGTTGTTATCCTGTTCCTGCAAACCTGGCGCGCTTCGATCATTCCACTGGTGGCTGTTCCGGTCTCGCTGATCGGTACTTTTGCCGTAATGCACCTGTTTGGTTTCTCGCTGAACGCGCTGTCGCTGTTCGGATTGGTACTGGCCATCGGGATCGTGGTGGATGACGCGATTGTGGTGGTGGAAAACGTCGAGCGGAACATTGAGCTTGGATTGAGTCCGATTGAAGCCACTAAACGTGCGATGAAAGAAGTAACCGGCCCGATCATTGCCACGGCCCTGGTGCTGTGTGCGGTGTTCGTTCCCGCAGCGTTTATCTCGGGTCTGACCGGTCAGTTCTACAAGCAATTTGCCCTGACCATCGCTATTTCCACGGTTATTTCGGCCTTCAACTCCCTGACCCTGTCCCCTGCCCTGTCGGCGGTATTGCTTCGGGCCCATGACGCACCGAAAGATGGCTTTTCACGCTTCCTGGATAAGCTCTTGGGTGGCTGGTTGTTCCGTCCATTCAACCGCTTCTTCGAAAAAGCCAGCAACGGTTATGTTGGCACCGTAGGCCGCGTGATCCGCGCCAGCGGCATTGCAGTGTTCCTGTATGCCGGCCTGATCGTGCTCACCTGGTTCGGTTTTGCCAACACCCCGACCGGCTTCGTACCGACTCAGGACAAGCAATACCTGGTGGCCTTCGCGCAATTGCCGGACGCTTCCAGCCTGGACCGTACTGAAGACGTGATCAAACGCATGTCCGACATCGCTCTCAAGCAGCCAGGCGTTGATAGCGCGGTGGCCTTCCCCGGCCTGTCAATCAACGGCTTCACCAACAGCCCTAACGCTGGCATCGTGTTTGTAACCCTGAAGCCGTTCGACGAGCGTAAGGACCCAAGTGAATCAGCCGGTGCCATTGCCGGTGCGCTGAACGGCAAGTTCGGTTCGATCCAAGAAGCCTATATGGCGATCTTCCCACCACCACCGGTACAAGGTCTCGGCACCATCGGCGGCTTCCGTGTGCAGATTGAAGACCGTGGCAACCTGGGTTACGACGCGCTGTACAAAGAAACCCAAAACATCATCACCAAGAGTCACACCACGCCAGAACTGGCTGCACTGTTCACCAGCTACACGGTCAACGTGCCTCAGGTCGACGCGGCTATCGACCGTGAAAAAGCCAAGACCCACGGCGTTGCCATCAGCGACATCTTCGACACGCTGCAGGTTTACCTGGGTTCGCTGTACGCCAACGACTTCAACCGCTTTGGCCGCACTTACCAGGTCAACGTTCAGGCTGAACAGCAGTTCCGTCAGGAAGGTGAGCAGATCGGTCAGCTGAAAGTACGCAATAACCTTGGCGAAATGATCCCCCTGGCGACCTTCATCAAGGTCAGCAACACCTCGGGGCCGGACCGTGTTCAACACTACAACGGCTTCATCACCGCCGAAATCAACGGCGCTGCCGGACCAGGCTACAGCTCGGGTCAAGCCCAGGCTGCCATCGAGAAGCTGCTCAAAGAAGAACTGCCCAACGGCATGACCTACGAATGGACTGACCTGACGTATCAGCAGATTTTGTCCGGCAACACCGCGCTGTTGGTGTTCCCGCTCTGCGTACTGCTGGCGTTCCTGGTGCTGGCTGCGCTGTACGAAAGCTGGAGCCTGCCACTGGCGGTGATCCTGATCGTACCCATGACCCTGCTGTCGGCCATCGCGGGTGTGATCATTGCCGGTAGCGACAACAACATCTTCACCCAGATTGGCTTGATCGTACTGGTAGGGCTGGCGTGTAAGAACGCGATCCTCATCGTCGAGTTTGCCAAGGATGAGCAGGACAAAGGCAAGACCCCGCTTGAGGCTGTACTCGAAGCCTGCCGCCTGCGTCTGCGTCCAATCCTGATGACCTCCTTCGCGTTCATCATGGGTGTGGTGCCATTGGTACTTTCCAGCGGTGCCGGTGCCGAAATGCGTCATGCCATGGGTGTGGCGGTGTTCTCCGGGATGCTCGGGGTGACCTTCTTCGGTCTGCTGCTGACACCGGTGTTCTACGTCCTGATTCGTAATTATGTGGGACGCAAACAGGCTCGCAAAGCTGACAAGGCCCTGAAGTTGGAGGCGCAACAATGAGCGTCAAATCGGTAAGATTCTTTCTTCCGAGCCTGTTGGTTCTGGCACTGGCGGCTTGTGCCGTCGGCCCGGACTACAAAGCTCCAGTCACCCCGCCGGCCAAGGTTCTGTCGGCGGCTCAAGGCAACTACGACCGTACTCACATCGAGTCGGTATGGTGGGCGCAGTTCGATGATCCGATCCTCAATCAACTGGTGAGCCAGTCGATGACCGGTAACCGGGATCTGCGGGTGTCGTTCGCTCGCTTGCAAGCTTCCCGTGCAGTACGTGATCAGGTGGCTTACACCCAGATGCCGATCATCACCAGCGGCGTGAGCAGCCAGATAGGCAAGGCGCAAGTACCGGGCACCACCAACCAGCGCGTCAACATTGAGAGTTACACGGCGGGCCTGGACATGGCCTGGGAAATCGACCTGTTTGGTCATATCCAGCGCCAAATCGAGTCGGCCAATGCCGATCAGGAGGCCAGTGAAGCCGATCTGTTTCAGTTGCAGATCAGTATCACCGCCGAACTGGTGGACGCTTACGGTCAACTGCGCGGTGCGCAATTGCGTGAACGGATTGCCCGGGACAACCTGAAGAATCAGCAGGATTCCCGTGCGGTTACTGTCAGCCTGCGTGACGGCGGGGTCGGCAACGAACTCGACGTGGTGCGTGCCGATGCCCGTCTGGCCGCGGTGGAAGCCACTGTGCCGCAACTGCAAGCCGAACAAGTGCGGGAAAAGAACCGCATCGCGACCTTGTTGGGTGAGCGTCCGGAGTCCATGGTCGTCAATTTGGCACCGGCGAACTTGCCGGCGATTGCCAAGGCTTTGCCCATTGGTGATCCCACCGACCTGCTGCGTCACCGTCCCGACGTGCGTGCCGCTGAGCGTCAACTGGCCTCGGCCACTGCGCAAATCGGCGTGAACACCGCAGACCTGTTCCCCCGGGTCAGCCTCACCGGTTTCCTCGGTTACACCGCGGCCCGTGGTTCGCAGATCGGTTCCTCGGCGGCGGCGGCCTGGTCCCTTGGCCCAAGCATTACCTGGCCAGCCCTGGACCTGCGCAGCGTGCGGGCGCGGATTCGTGGCGCCAACGCCGATGCCGACGGTGCACTGGCGAACTACGAGCAGCATGTATTGCTGGCTTTGGAAGAGTCGGAGAACGCATTCAGCGACTACAACAAACGTCAGGAACGTCTGATCTCGTTGATTCGTCAGAGTGAGTCAAGCCGTAAGGCGGCAGATTTGGCCTCGATTCAGTACCGCGAAGGCACCGCTGACTTCCTGGTGTTGCTGGATGCCGAGCGTGAGCGTCTGGCGGCTGAGGACTCTCAGGCCCTGGGCGAGATCGACACCTACCGGGGCATTGTTGCCATTTACAAAGCATTGGGTGGTGGCTGGCAGCCGCAGTCTTAACGTTTCGCTAGACCTTCTAGCCCTGCCCCTTCACCGGAGGCGGGGCTTTTTTTCATGTACGGTAAAGTGTTCATAGGCAGGTTAGAACGATCGTTGTTTGACAGCGGTCAATCACTCGCTGAAGCTGCAAGCCGTTATGAACTGGAAACTGGTATGTCAAAACCGCCTTTGAAAGGCTCGTCTGGCGAGCCCAATGCCCGTCCCAAATGGCGCCTCGGTTTGACCATCGCAGCACTGGCCATCGCTATCGGCGCTGGTGTGCTTTGGTTCCGCAGTGGCCCCACCACCCCGCCCCCCGCTGTCCATACCATCGCTTACGGCCGTGCGCTGAAGCAGGCTCACGACGGAAAACCGGGTGCCGCGCGCGTGCTTTATCAACAATTCGCCCGTACAGACTTGTCTGGAGCCCGGCGTGCGGGCTTGCTCGTCGAGTTGCCGAACTTCCCCAGCCCACAAGCGCTAAAGCTGGCTGGCGCGGCGCTGCACAGCGATGAAGACGCCGTGCAACAGGCTGCGATTAACGCCATCGTCAAACTTGTGTCGGGCAGTCAGCGCAGCGTGTTGCTGGGTCCTTTGCTCGATGAAAAGGACCAGGCCACACGCTTCAGCGCCGCGAAAGCGCTGCTGGGTCTCACGCCTGATGACGTGGGGCTTTACTTCAGTTCGTTGGAGCAAGTGGTCGAGGAGTATAAAAAAGTACTGAACGCCAACACCCCAGCCACCAGTCAGGACCAACTGCAGTTGGCCAGGCTTTATTTGCACACCAACGACAAGACCCAAGCCGCCCAAGCGCTGGAGCGAGCGCTCACCCTTGAACCCGACAACCTGGACGCTGCACTGGCACAAATCGACCTCTTGGATAAGCAAGGCCAGGCAGACAAGGCGAGACAGCTGTTAGGGCAAATGCTGGAACATAACCCTGCTTCATCAAAGCTGCAGCATGCTCTTGGCATGTGGCTGCTGGACCATGGGCAAAGTGAATATGCGCTGCTAGGCCTGGCAAAAGCTGTGGAGCTAGACCCGGACAATAATGATTTCCGCTACGACCTGGCTGTCGCCTTGCACGGTCTGGAGCAATTGGAACCTGCACAGAAGCAACTTGAGGAGATTATGCAGCGTCAGCCTGCGAACCGTCGCGCACGGGTCCTGCTGATTCACTACTGGCAGGAAAGCGGCCAATTGCAAAAGGTTCAGGTGTTGCTTGCAGAGCTGGAGCAACAGAACCCTGACGATCCCGCCTTGCAACAAGGGCTTTGAATCTCTGAAACCGGCGCCCGGAGTCGGCGCCCAAGGTTTCCCGGCACGCAGCTTATTCGGAAATAACTTACAAGCTGCTTCGTGACATATGACAAAAAACAGGGCCGCCAGTTAAGTGTAAATTTCCCTTTACTCTAATCAATTGCATAAGACTATTTTCTAACTCGAAAAAAAAGTGCATTATTTGTCTGTCGCTGGTTAACAACTACCCCTTCCACCCTGTGTGGCTCACAGCATACCGTTAGTTTCTTCCTCGGGGAGAAAACACCTTGGGGCTGGGTAGAGAACTGAAGGATCAAATCGGCCAGACGTTTTTTTCTTATCGTTTTGTCAGGCTAAATCAGCCAACTACACTGTCGGAGTAAACCTATTTGTCCAGACTTGCCGAGTTTCGCGCAGCAGAAAAAGCCCTTCAAGAACAGCTTGCCCAGCTGGAGACTTTGAAGAATGACGCCGGACTAAAGAAGGAGATTGAATTCGAACAAAAGCTTCAGGGTTTGATGAGCACCTACGACAAGAGCCTGCGCGATATCGTCGCGATCCTCGACCCGAAAGCCTCATTGCCACAGGCCGCACCCGCTGGAATCAAGCGCCGCAGGGCGCGGGTAGTGAAGGTCTATCAGAATCCGCACACCGGCGAACTGATCGAAACCAAAGGCGGCAACCACCGCGGCCTGAAGTCCTGGAAAGAGCAATACGGTGTCGACACAGTTGATTCATGGCTTCGCGCCTGAACAAATCGTCGCACTAAAAAAGCCCTGCACTGCAGGGCTTTTTTATTAGTTGTCAATGTTAGAGGGCACTATGTGTAACTCGTTCAGCATTCTGACAGGAAAGTAGAGCTAGATAGAGGCAAAATAGCGAAAGGGTTGGGTGGTACATTTCCTACAACCATTTCGGACTATTCCTACGTACATTCTATTTGACCTTTCATCAATGTTTGGCTAGTCGAGGATTAACAAAACTGGACTCACCTCACGTGTGGCTTAGATAACAGGCGTGAAGTATCTAGTGGCATTTCAATGTTGGACGGTCTCTTACGGCGAGTCTTTGTAAGGGACCTGATACAGTGTTGATTGATCTAGCAGAGCGCTGTCACATGGCCTTCCCGCTTCCATTAGTCGGGAAGGCTTTGGCTTCACATATTTTTCACATCGATTCTTACAGGATAAGGGCTGCTAAAGGATTAGCGCCCCAATGCCCGCTTCGGCGGGCTTCTTTTTGCCTGCTATTTGGCTTGATGGCTCTAACACGCGGGTTTAGTGCCCAACGACCAGTTGCAAACTGTCACGGATATGCTGAACCTCTTCCTTGGTGGCTTCGTAGCCGTCAGCGGAGCCTGCATAAGATAACGACCATGCCGTGTCCTTGGTGGCCGCCGCCACCAGCGTTTGGGTCATCACATGACCTCCGTTCTGAGTAATGCTGCAGGTCGTTTCCAGCGATGGCAGAGCGCTCAGCGTGCCTTCATGAACTTTACTGCAGACACTCTGAAAACCGTCACGGGCGAAATTGATCTGGATCGACTTTCGCATTTCGAGCAATACACTCTGCACATTGACGTCATGCCCCGCCTGAAGCTGCGTTTGCGTCAACTCCATGACCATGATCGGATTCCCGTTCTGATCATTCTTCACTGCCCGCTGTCTCATCTGGACTGATGGTTGCCCTTGAGCAGCGGTCGGGGCAGGTAGCGGCTCTACTTCCCAGCCGGTAGGCCAAGTGACC
The DNA here is from genome assembly GCF_028293835.1 of Pseudomonas sp. Classification (GTDB taxonomy): domain Bacteria; phylum Pseudomonadota; class Gammaproteobacteria; order Pseudomonadales; family Pseudomonadaceae; genus Aquipseudomonas. Next base: position 10,213 of record NZ_JAQGNX010000103.1, on the reverse strand, counting down.
ATCGCGTCGCCGGCAAAGGCGCTGCTGACGACTAGCAATAGGCCCAGGCTTATGAGCGACAGTCTGCATTGCGGGTAAATCATGATAGGCACCACCAAAACTGCGAGCCGAAAGTTTGAGCCTGCCATGGAGCTGTAACAAGGCTCCAGCGCTCTTTTTATCAACAACCTACCGTTGGGCGGATTTGGCACAGGCTGCTCTGCCCCGTATCATTTGGCAAAAGATGCCTTCTGTTATTACAAATAGTTGACCGGAGATTCCCATGAGCTTGCACCCATTGAATACCTTTGCTGGCGTCACCGCCGAACCGGATGCCGCAACACAGGGCTTTGTGTTCAACCACACCATGCTGCGGGTCAAGGACATCACTGCCTCGCTGGACTTCTACACCCGAGTGCTAGGCTTTAGCCTGGTTGAAAAGCGTGACTTCCCGGAAGCCGAATTCAGTTTGTACTTTCTGGCCTTGGTCGATAAAGCGCTGATCCCTGCGGACGACGCCGCACGTAACCAATGGATGAAGTCGATTCCCGGCATTTTGGAACTGACCCATAATCACGGCACCGAAAATGATGCCGCGTTCAGCTATCACAACGGAAACACCGACCCCCGTGGCTTTGGGCACATTTGCATTGCGGTTCCGGACGTTCATGTAGCGTGCGAGCGCTTCGAAAACCTCGGCGTGTCATTTCAAAAGCGCCTGGCCGATGGCCGTATGAACAGCCTGGCGTTCATCAACGACCCAGATGGCTACTGGGTTGAAATCATTCAACCCACGCCGCTATAAGCGGGCGCTTCTGCGCAGGCTGTGCGGGACCGAATCCATCCAGGGGAACAGGCGACGCGGTCTGTCTGGGGCAGGGAACCGCCCCCTCGCGAACACGTTCGCTCCTCCGGATTTGCGGTTCCCGCATGGTCAGGGTCATGCCTGAATCTGTAGCAGTCAACGTGTTGGCGAGGCGCCGCGCCTGATACACAGCGTCAAGCCGTTTGCCACAAGTGGCTGCAGATTTAATTAATTTGAATTGTTTGGAATAACTCTCGCTGCCGCACGTCTTCCTTGCACGATTCAATCGGCATCGAAGGAATTCACATGCGCGCCCTCATGATTTTGCTCGAACTACGTCGGTTCTCACGTCTCGCTTGCCTATTGATGGCGGCCATCGCGTGGTCGGCTGCCTCCTCGGCGGCGGACACCGGTCAGCACGCTGCGGACGTTTCTGCCCAGGCGATTGCTGCTGAAGCACCCTTTCTGGCTGACAACGATGCCGCCATGAGCAAGATGATGGACGGCATGATGGCTAAGCCTAGCGGTGATGTGGACCGTGATTTCGTCGAGATGATGACCCCGCATCACCAAGGCGGAATCGATATGGCCCTGACGATGCTCAAGTACGGCCACAACGAGCAGCTCAAACGCCTTGCTCAAGAAATTATCGTGACCCAACAACAGGAAATCGCTGCCATGCGCCTGGCCATCGGCGATCCGTTGCCGCCTTCCGTTGCCTCGCCCACTCAGGTCGCCCCTTAATCCGCACGTCTATATTTCCCCCGTGATCCTGCTGTCCCAATAAGGAATATCATATGAACTATCAGCGTTTCCCATTGGCGTTGCTCACCTGCGCCTTGCTTGCTGGCTCAATGTCAGCCATTGCTGGCCAAGCCCCGGGCAAGGCCTCGACACCAGATATTGCCGTCAGTCATCAGGATCGGATCTATGCGGCGGAGCAGTTCTCCAACACGGTGTCGGTCACCGACCCCGTGGACAACAAACTGTTGGGCGTCATCAGCCTTGGCGACCCACAGCCCGGCAACTTAAGCCCGTTGTACAAAGGCGAAGTGCTGGTCCACGGCATGGGCTTTTCGCCCGACCATCACACGCTGGCCGTGGTTTCGATTGGCACCAACTCGGTGTCGTTTATCGACACTGCCACCAACACGGTCAAACACAAAACCTACGTGGGCCGAGCGCCACACGAGGCGTTTTACACGCCTAACGGTAAGGAGGTATGGGTCACGGTGCGCGGCGAAGACTACGTGTCGGTGATAGATGCTAAAACCTTCATGGAAAAAACCCGAATCAAGGTGCCGGCCGGCCCTGGCATGCAGATTTTCTCACCAGACGGCAAATACGGTTATGTGTGCTCGTCGTTTAACCCGGAAACGGTCGTGATTACCGTGGCGGATCACAAGATTGTCGGCCGCGTGCAACAAGCTAGTCCGTTCTGCCCTAACATTGCGGCGACGCCTGACGGCAAGCAGGTCTGGTTCACCCTCAAGGATGTCGGCAAGACCCAGGTATTCGACGCCAAACCGCCGTTCACTTTACTGAAGACCTTAGACACCGGGCCTATCACCAATCATGTCAACATCGTCAGTAATGCCAATGGCACGTTCGCTTACGTAACCATCGGCGGCCTGAACCAGGTCAAAGTGTTCCGTACCGACAGCTTCGATCAGGTGGCTACGATTGCGGTCGGCAACCTGCCTCACGGCGTATGGCCGTCGGGTGATGGAACCCGGGTCTATGTTGGATTGGAAAACGCCGATGCGTTAACTGCCATCGACACACTGACCAACACCGTGATGGCGACAATCCCTATCGGCCAGGCGCCGCAGGCCATCGCCTACGTACCGGGCGCAGTACCAAGCGGTGACGGCATGGCCAATCTCAAGCCGCTGGGCGTTGCCGGTCAAGCGGTACACCTGGCCCTGGCACCGGGCGGCCAACCATCTGACCAGCCTGCAACCAGCGTGACCCTGTTCAACCAAGGCTTGACCCAAGTGTTGCAGGCTGCCGTCACCGGTCTCGAGCCTAAACAGCCTTATACCCTCGCGCTGGCCGACAAGGCTGACGGTACGGGTAATCTGCAACCACTGGCTGGATTCATGACCAACCCGGCCGGCTCAGCCATCGTCAACACCATTGGCCCAATCCGTCAGATCGTACAGAACGATACGGCTGATCAACGCAGGTATCTGGTGGTGGTCGCGGGCAAGCCGGATCAACTGGGCGCGCTGATGCAGGTTCAGGTTCAGTAGAACCTCGGGGTTGCTTGCGACCGGCACGACCTTCAGCGGTATCACTAGGGCGACCGGTTCCCGGTCGAATCGCTGCCTTCGGCAGCTCCTACAGATTATTTTTGGGTCAATAAGTTATGCGTTGTTTGATAAGAACCAACGTGTTGGCGAAGCGGCGTATCTGATACACCGCGTCAAGCATTTCGCCAACAGGTTGGCTCCTAAGTGGTATAAACCGAAGATCTTCTTCAATCATGTAACGCTTTTGCCGCCGACAGCAGGCCGCGAAACTTCTGATAGCGTTGGTTCAAGACAGCCTGCTGCTCAACCTTCGGAAAATACCGCGCGTTAACCGGCATGCCCGCTTTCAACAGATCATCGCCCTGCCCGTTCGCTAAAAACCCCAACTTGGCAGCGCCGATGCAGGCGCTGAGTTCACTGCCTTGCAGCGTATAGATTTCCCGATCAAGAATAGTTGCCAGCAACTGCGCCCAATAACCGCTGCGCGCGCCACCGCCGACCAATGCGCAGGCCTGTACTGCGGCGCCTGCCGACTGCACCGCGCACAAGGCGTCCAACAATCCAAAACCCACCCCTTCCAGCACTGCATAGCCCAGCATGGCGGGCGAACAGTCGTGCCCCAGATTCATGAACCCACCGCGCAACAAGGGGTCGTTATGCGGGGTGCGTTCGCCAGCGATGTAAGGCAGAAAAAGCGGATTGGAAAGCGCCACAGGCTGATCTAAAGGCACCGCCTTTTGCACTACCGCCAACAGCGAAAGTTCGTCAGGAAAACCCAATAACCGGGTCACCCATCGCAAACAACTGGCACCCGCCAACAGGGCGCCCATGGTGTACCAGCGCTGGGGTATCGCATGGCAAAAGCTGTGTACGGCATGCACAGGATTCCCGGCGACATGGTCGGTAATCGCGACAATCGCGGCGCTGGTGCCCAAGGTGATGAAGGCGTCACCGGCATTGATCGCTCCGATACCCACTGCCGACACGGGGTTGTCCCCACCGCCACCGGCAATTACCAGACCCACCGGCAAGCCCAGATACTGCGCTGCAGACTCATTCAGCCGGGTCGACACGGCATCGCCTTCAACCAGCCGCGGCATTTGACTTAATTCAAGTCCAGTCGCCTTCAGGATGGGTTCAAACCAGTCGCGCTTGGCCACATCCAGCCACAGCGTACCCGCAGCATCCGAGACATCACTGATGCGTTCGCCGCTCAGCCGTAAGCGCAGGTAATCCTTGGGCGACAGCACGCACTCAATCCCATTGAATACTTCAGCCTCATGCTCTTTCAGCCACAGCAGTTTGGGCGCAGTCAATCCAGCCATAGGCAAGCTGCCAGTAATTTCGGCAAATTCAGGGTGCTCACGGGCCAATTGTTCAGCCTGATCTGTCGCCCGGGAGTCATCCCACAGAATCGCCGGGTACAGCACCCGATCGTCGTGGCCCAGCAGCACTGCGCCGTGCATTTGCCCCGACAAACCGATGCAGGCAATCCGCGTGTAGGCGTGAGGCTGAGCTGCGCGCAATTGCTCCAGCGCACTCAAGCAGGCTTGCCACCAGTCTTCCGGGCGCTGTTGTGACCAACCGGCCCGTGCACGGGAAATCGTCAGTTTCGCCCCGGCATGGGCCAACACTGTGCCGTGAGTATCCAACAGCACCGCTTTCAATTCCGAGGTGCCGAGATCGATTCCGAGGGAGACAGCGTTGCTCATAAACACCCACATGAGTTTCGAATGCGTAACGTTGGCGCCAAGCGCACCGTTTGCCGTTTGCCCTCCGGCGACTCGATTCGTTTAAGCAGCAACTTGACGGCCCTGGCGCCCAACGCCTCGACTGGTTGCGCGATCACTGTCAAGCGTGGGACAAAAAAATCCGCCCAGTCAAAGTCATCGAATCCCACCAGCGCCATCTGCTCGGGCACCGCCAACTCTGCATCGCGCAGGGCATGCATGGCGCCAATGGTCATCATGTTATTGGCCGCCATGATGGCCGTGGGCGGCGACGGCAGCGCCAGCAGTTGCCGCGTGGCCAGTCGCGCCGGCTCGCTACTCGACTCACCGTTGACCAGCAACGCCGGATCAAAGGGCAGTCCTGCCGCCCTCAACGCACCCAGGTAGCCTTCGATGCGCTCTTCGGTGGTGCTGAACCCTCGCCGACCGGCGACCCACCCGATACGCCGGTGTCCATGCTCAATCAGGTGCGTGACCAACGCCTGGGACGAGGTTTTGTTCTCCACCCCAACCTGGTCAAAACCCTTCGCCGCGAGCCTATCCACCAACACCGTCGGTATTCGATTGGCCCGCAAATACGCCAAGGTTCGGTGCTGTTCATTGTCCATCGACGGTGCCAACACGATGCCGTCCACCCGCCGGTGGTGCAGCGCCTTCACTACTCGCAGTTCTTGCTCGGGATCGTCATGGGTGTCGACGAACAGCATCATGATCCCGTGCTTGGCGCATTCGGTTTCGATGGCGTGCACCGTCTCGCTGAAGTAGTGATTGGACAGCGCCGAGATTGCCACACCGATGGTGTTGGTGGTCGAACGTGCCAACGACCGGGCCAATGTGTTGGGAATGTAATCCAGTTGTTTGACCGCCAGTTCCACCGCCAGCGCGGTGGCCGGACGGACTTTACGCGTGCCATTGAGCACGTGAGACACCGTTGAAGCCGATACATTGGCCAGTTGTGCCACATCATCCATCGTGACCACAGTGCTCACTCCACCCTTTCACCAAAAATGACGAGCCTTCTTAAAGAAGACCCACAGCCTCATTTTAATGCTTGGTCCAACCGGTATACGTCGCGATGTTGTCACGGGTGATCAAGGTCGGCGCGAGCAGCTTGACCTTGTCTGCCGGTGGTTTGCCGTTGAGCAAGTCATAACCGATTACCACCGCGTCCTGGGCTTGAGCCCATGGGTCCTGACTGGCAGAGGCCTGGATCGACGAGTCGCCAGACTTCAGGGCACCTTCGATGTCCGGCGCACCGTCAACCGAGGTGATGATAATGCCGCTGCGCTTTAGCTGCTTCGCCGCCAGGTCACTGCCGATGGCTTGAGGATCATTGATGGTGAATAAACCGTCGATTTTAGGGAAGCGCACCAGATAACCTTGCATGGCATTCAAGCCGCCTTCGCGGGATCCTTTGCCGTCTTGATCGTCAGACAGAACCTTGATGCCCGGAGCAGCCGCGAACACTGTTTTACAGCCTTCCACGCGGTCGGTAACCGCAGTGACTTGCGGCCCATTCTGGATAATCACGTTACCCTTGCCGGACAACTTGTCGACAATGAACTGACACGCCTGGCGCCCGGCCAACTTGTTATCGGTCTGCACCGTGGCGTCGACCCCCTTGGCATCCACGTCAACTGCAACCACCACAATGCCAGCTTTACGAGCTTTCCTGATGGCAGGCTCGATGGCGGAAGGATCGGTCGCATTCAGCAGGATCAAATCGACGCCCGCGGAAATAAAGTTATCGATCTGAGTGAATTGCTTGCTGAGGTCGTAGTCCGCAGACACCGCAGTCACTTTGGCCTTGGGGTTGATCTCCATAGTTTTTGCCTTGGCCCCATCCACCAGCGCGACAAAATAGGGATTACCCAGGGAGCCAACACTAATGCCCACCGCATTTAAATCCCGGGCCTCGACACCTGCAGACAAGGTCGCGGCGGCCAGCAAAAGCGAAGCAACGGCAGGAAACTTGAGCTTGAAGTTCATGGCTTTTCTCTTGTGATTATTGTTTTGTGATTATCGTGATGACACCAACATTGCAGAGTCAGGTACGCGCGCCAGACTGGCGATAGCGGTCCAGCGCCACGGCCCCGATGATCACGATGCCCTTGATGATGTATTGCCAGATGTCGGACACGCCCATCAGCACCAGGCCGTTGGTCAATACGGCAATGATCAAGGCACCGATCAGCGTGCCGCCAATGGTCCCGACCCCGCCGGTAAAGCTGGTGCCGCCGAGAATCACCGCGGCGATTGCGTCGAGTTCGTAGGACTGGCCCAGTTGCAGGCCATTGGCGGCCGATAAGCGTGACGCGGTCATCACCGCCCCAAGACCGGCTAATGCACCGGACACCGCGTACACAAACAACAGCACCCGCCAGACCTTGATTCCTGAGAGGCGCGCAGCTTCAGGATTACCGCCCACCGAGTAGATGTGCACACCCATCACTGTGCGCCGCAAGATGAACCACGACAGCACCACCACGCACACCGCAATGATCACCAGCCATGGCACGCCAAGTACTGAATCATTACCAATGAAGGCGAAGGGCAACTCCGGATTGAACACGGTTTTGTCATCTGCCATCAGCCGCGCCAGGCCGCGCATTGCGGTCAGCGCGCCGAGGGTCACAATAAACGGCGGCAAACGCATGAATGCAATTAAACCGCCGTTGACCAAGCCCAACAACAAACCGAAGCCTATTCCGGCGACGATGCCCAGCATGCCGAACTGTGGCGAAGTCGACGCCAGCATCGCCACCACCGCTGACGCGGCCAGAATGGCACCCACTGAGAGATCAATCCCAGCGGTGAGAATCACAAAGGTCATGCCCGCCGCCAGCACCACATTCACCGACGCCTGCTGGCTGATAATCGACAAATTCTGCACGGTGAAGAAGTTTTCGCTCATCAGGGCAAAGCCCACCAGTAGCAGGATCAGCACCGGCAACATGCCCACCGTACGCAGCAACTCACGCACCTTTTCGCCCTTTCCGACAGCAACAACGGCGCTGCCGTTGGATACAGGTACACCCATGGCGTCGGTCTTCTCGGTGTTCTCAGTCATGACGGTTCTACCTTGAAGTGCTTTTGTCACTGTCGTCGGGTCAGGCGGCATGTTCCTCAGCCTGCTGAGCGCCGGTGGCCAGGTCGATGATTGTTTCCTGGGTGATTTCCCGCCCGGAAGTGCCGCCCAACTCAGCGACCAGCTGGCCCTCGCGCATGATTAACACGCGGTCAGAGGTGCCGATAATTTCTGGCAACTCGCTGGAGATCAGCACGATGCCAACCCCGGCTTTTGCCAGTTCATTAATGATGCGGTAGATTTCCGATTTCGAACCGATGTCGACGCCACGGGTAGGTTCATCGAGGATGAGAACATGGGGTTTGACTTCCAGCAGGCGTGCCAGCAAGACCTTTTGTTGGTTGCCACCAGACAAGGCGCCCACGTTGACCTTGCCGGAGCCTACTCGGATAGACAGCGAGCGAATGGCATCGCTTGAGCGTTGCGCGCCATGGGCTAAATCAAGCACACCGTAATGGGCATCGGGCACGCAGGCACACACATTGATGTTGCCGCCAACACTCATGTCGAGAAACAGCCCTTGAGCTTTGCGATCCTCGGTGAGATACACCACGCCCGCGCGGATCGCATCGGCAGGATTGCGCAACGGGGTGATCGCTTGCCCCGCCACTTCCAGCGTGCCGGAGGTTCGTGGGTCGGCACCAAAGATCAAACGGGCCAATTCGGTCCGCCCGGCACCCACCAGCCCGGCAATACCCAGCACTTCACCGGCGTGCACATCGAAACTGCACCCTTGCACTCGCCCGCCATCGGCCATGTTGCGCACGCGCATCACCACCGCGCCCGGATCGTACGGTGCGTGTTCTTTCTTGTAGAACCCGGACAAGTCGCGGCCAACCATCATTTTCACCAGCACGTCGGCTGACAGCGCTTCGCGTTCGAGCATGCCGACGTATTCACCGTCACGCAGCACCGACACGCGGTCCGACAGTTCATAGATCTCAGCCATACGATGGCTGATATAGATGATCGCCAAACCTTGATCCCGCAGTTGCTTGATCAAGTCAAACAGGCGGTCCGTTTCCCTGGACGATAACGGCGTGGTGGGCTCATCCATGACCAGAATTTTCGCGTTGGCGTGCAGCGCTCGGGCGATTTCCACCAATTGCCGCTCGGCAATGGACAATGTGCTGACCTTGGTCAATGGCGTGAAGTGCGCACCCAGCCGCTTCAGCACATCTACACAGCCGTTTTGCATAGCCTTACGGTTAGTGGTCCAGCCAGACTTCAGCTCATGACCAAGGTAAATATTCTCGGCCACGCTCAGGTTCGGACACAGGCTCAACTCTTGGTAGATAACCGCAATGCCGTGCTCTTTGGCCGCGCGCGGGTTATAGGTGGAAAGTGCCAGCCCATCGATGCGGATTTCACCGCCTGGATCAGCTTGATAAGCGCCAGACAGAATTTTCATCAACGTTGATTTGCCTGCGCCGTTCTCGCCCATCAACGAATGAACCTCACCCGGATAGACTTTCATGCTGACGTTTTTCAGCACACGCAAACCATTGAACGTTTTGGATATACCCTGCATTTCCAGAAGAGGAAGCGGCGTTGACGCGTAAGTCATGGACGTGCCCTCGACTGAAACGTCGCGAGGGGTAATTGAATGAGGCAAGACAAGAGCTGGATTATCTGACCAGGCAAGCTGTTCATTTTTATCCTCACGCTTTTTATTTTTATCGTGGGGCTGCGTGGGCGATGAAGCCCTGCACGACCTGACTGAACTCGACTCTAGTCAGATAAATTCATTTGCGCAAGCGCTTGCGCAAGCACCCGTGGGGTCAGTAATAGTTCATTTTATAGATAACTGCGGAGCCAATTTATCGGCGATGGGTCAAACCTGACACGCCAGATTTAACGTTTCGCCAACACGAATTGAAGGCCGCGATGACTCTGAAGGCCCCCTCGCCAACACGTTTTATGTTGCCGAGGGACCGCATTTTTCACAGGATGGCCTCAAACCGTAAACTTCATCACCAACCCGTTCAGTTCAGTGGCGAGCCGTGACAGTTCATGGCTCGCGGTTGAGGTTTGCTCAGCTGCGGTTGACGACTGGGCAGAAAGGTCACGAATGCTCATCAGGTTCTGATCCACGGACCTGGCCACTTGAGCCTGTTGTTCCGAAGCGGTGGCAATCAGCATGTTTCGCTCGGTGATATTGACAATCGCAGCAGCGATTTCCACCAGCGCAGCACCGGCTTCATGGGCAATCAGCAAGGTTATGTCGGCCTCCGTGCTGGTTTGGGCCATCGATGACACCGCATGCTGCGAACCTTCCTGGACCCCCTTGATGATCTGCTCGATTTCCAGCGTTGACTGCTGGGTACGGTGGGCCAATGCCCGAACCTCATCGGCG
>NZ_JAQGNX010000061.1 GCF_028293835.1 Pseudomonas sp. | reverse complement strand
AATGCCGACCCACAGCAGGCACGTAGCTCAGTTGGTTAGAGCACCACCTTGACATGGTGGGGGTCGTTGGTTCGAGTCCAATCGCGCCTACCAAACAAAATCCGCTCTGCTGGGCGGTCTAGAAGGGGTTCACCGAAAGGTGAGCCCCTTTTTTGCTTTGGGTCATTTACCATACTCTGCAGTTCAGCAGCATTTCGTTCCCCTATTCCCTTTGCAAGGGCAAACGAGAAAATCTGCACCAGTAACCTGCGGTGCTTTGGGTAAGCGTTATTGCTGAATCCGTCGAGGTATTCGGCCACCGCCTGAACGTCCAGTTGCCCAATTAGGCGATCGCTCCATCATCGACCATCAGCGGCGTCAGTTTTGCGTTAGCTGCCTTGACCAGCTTTATGGCTTCCTCCATCGGCCGATTGATGCTGGTCTTAAGGCCGGTTAAAGGACCTCGATAACGCCAGTACTTTCCGTTGGGGTAAAGATTCGGTGGCAGCTTCTTGTTCTGGAGCATGCATGGGCGTGGAGAGGAGGCAGAAGGTAGATAAGAGTTTTGGCACGTTTTACCATTCGTAGCGTTGTATTTGGGGCGCCCGTGGTTTTTCTAATGATTGCAAATGGCTACCGCTGGTCAGTGTGAGGCATGCCATTACGAATCATGGGGAGATCCACGGGTCTTCTATAAGTCCCCTGACTGCGAGAGGTAGAATGTTGATTAACGAAATCCACCCCGAAGACGGGCAAGGTCTGCTCTGCGAGCTCAATGCAGCTACAGAGGAAATGATGTCAATCGGACTTAATCAAGTCGGCAACGCTAGTTGGCATGAGGCGCATCGTCGTCAACAAAACGCTTTTGCCTGTTGGTTGCGATACCTCAGACGCGAACCCGAAGCGATGCTAAAAACCCCGGGTTCGGCAGCCGCCTGATATTCCGATGACAGAGTAGGATGCGATTTAAAGGGCCAGGTATGCCCGAATGGAACACGGAAGCCTGAAGCGTTGCGATGTCCACCGCCGCCGTATTGCTGCCCAATCGCAGAAACGTCTTCGCCGACGTCGGAACTGCGCAGGCTAAAGGGTCGGCCGTCCGGTCTCCACCAGTTTGGCGATGTTCTGCCTGGCCTTACGGTTTTCCATCGTCAGATTCTTCAATCTCGGCTGTGAGCAGCATAGCGTGCTGCTTCCACATTTAGACAGGTGTAGGAATGCCGAGGTCGTTCAGATGTATGCGAAATATTTTGTATTCATACGAGTGTCGATCCATAATTTGGCCCGTCAATCGAGTGGCTTGCATGAATTTCAAATGCTTTACTGTCCTGTCCCTTTGCTTGGGCATTTTGTGGGTCGTCGTGATCGTTTTCGTGAGCTTTGAATACGCCTCGCCGAGCGTGAAATCCCCGGTGACGGTTGTGCCAAATCGCTAATGGATGGAATTGAACGCTTTCGCTACACAGCCGACGACTCTTTCCCTACATCGCCCAGGCCGAATTCCACGCCAAGCCTGAACATCCACCCGCGACCACTGTCCTAAGCACGCGCAAGCTATTTCACTGCGCTAAAGGAGAATGTGTGTTTACGAATTTTTCAAGAGTTGCCTTGGCGATGGCGTTCCTGGCGATGTCGGGATGTTTCTTTGGTGGATTTGGTGGGGGGCATGACCGAGATCGCGGTGGGGATCGAGGCGGACATGATCAGCGCCAGGATGATCATGACTCTCGCGGCGGGCAGGACGATCATCGAGACGGGCGTTACTAATAGCCAGGGGGCCCGCTTCGAGCGGGCTGCCTCAATCAGCCTTGAACAGCGTAGTGATCAGCTGCTTGATATCCGCCTGGACATCTTTGGGCAAGCCATCCAACTCATACAAAACCTTGCTTTCAATGGCAGAGATGCCGTCAGACGCCTGCACTTTTTTCACCCCGGTGACCACGTACAGGATATCGACCCCGGAATCAGCGATTGCCGACAAGTACGTTGCGTTCGGAAAACGATGGCCACGCTCGTACAATCCCTGGGAGTTTGGTTCTATCCCGCCGACGGCTCCAAGCTCGGTCTGGGATAGGCCAAGCCGCTTGCGCTCTTCCTTTAAACGAGTCCCAATACCCTTCATTTGGAGCTCCTTGTGGGGGTTACCTATTCGTTCGAGGCCGAAACTACACCTCGTGGGCTGGTAGTAGTTCATCTGACAATCGCAGCCGTAATAATTCAGCTAACAGCGGTTAATCTCGCCAATCGTCTCCAGCGACGAACCATACGTGGCGTTTTCAGCTCTAACCCCTGAGCGTTCTCTCCAAGGCGAACAGGAGGCATCACATGAGTATCCAGGCCGCGACCTCAACTCCAACCTCAACCGACGATGAAACCCCGGAGTACCCGTTGCCGTCACCGACCAACCCGTTAAGTCCCGGCCGCATGACGATCAACCCGGACGATGACCCCGGCAACGATGAATTGCCGAATAACGAGGGCCGCCACCCTCTGGATGCTGACGACGATACCGGCATTGACCCTGACCGCGTCCGCGAAGAACCCGACAACGCGGTCTTGGATGACAAAATTGATCCGCGCTGACTCAGTAGGATGCATTCCGTTTCTCACAACGTGGGCATGGCGATGCGGTCTGTGCCACGATGAGGGCGTTCGGTGGGGAGGAGTTAAGTGTGAGCAAGTTCCAGCATTGTGAAAGAAATACCAACGGTCGCGACTTTGCGGTCGGTGATATTCATGGGCATTTCACCCGGCTGTACGGCACTCTGCTAGACATTGGTTTTGATACCGCAGTGGATCGCTTATTCAGCGTGGGAGACCTGGTGGATCGAGGTCCGGAGAGCAGGCAGTCACTCGAGTGGCTGGCCAAGCCCTGGTTTTTTGCGGTGCAAGGTAATCATGAGGCGCTGGCGATTCAGCATGTTCAGCACCAGCCCATCGATTATCAAATGTACCGAGCCAGCGGCGGCACCTGGTTCCTGAAGCTTCCGTCGGGTCTTCAGCGGCAATATGCTGCGCGCTTCGCCGACATGCCCATTGCCATTGAGATAGACACTCCCTTGGGGCTGATCGGAATAGTCCATGCTGATTGCCCACCACCAGGCTGGGGGCGGCTTCGGGAAATTCTGGACGGGCCTGCGCCGGCTCGGCGACAGGCTGAGGAATACTGCCAGTGGTCCCGTGAGCGCATTCACAGCAAAGATACCCGTGTCATAACGGACATTCGCGCATTGCTCGTAGGGCATACTCCTTCACGGGAAGCGCAGTGGCTGGGTAATGTCTTGTACATTGATACCGGTGGTTGGCGTTCGGATGGCAGCGGCCATTTCACATTGGTCGACCTTGCAACACTGGAGTTCGCGAAGCCCAAGACGCCGGAATTCGATGGTAGATCGATCTGAATGGCACATCCTGTTCGATAGATTGCAGGCTACAGTTCAAGTCTCATGAATTAGGGATCGGAGTTATGAATTGCTTGATTTGCAACACTGAAGCGCAGCGCATCAAAACTATGGGCGATTGGGTCGAGCAGGATTGCCCGGCGTGTGGCCGCTTCCGGGTAAGCGGTGCGTTGTTCGCTGATATGAAAACCAACAGACAGGCATTTAACGTCGAGAAAGCCCGGTCTTGGTTAGATAAACAACGAGCAGAAAATCGAGCAGAAAATCAGGACGACCATTCACCGTTGATTGATAGCCCCGACAGCGGGCTGGTTCTCGATTGACGAAAATATGTCCGAAGTGTGTGGAGAGCTGAACGGTTTTTCTTCGGTTCGAATTCGTTTGTACCAGTCACCTAGACAAATGAAACGAAATTGATTCTGTCGAACGCGTACGACCGCCCAGGCTTCTTCGGTGGGACTGAGGCCGGTTACACCGATTAAGCCTTCTACCCTACTGCGAAAATGGCCGTATAAGTAAACGCTCGTATCATCGAAGCCGAGGCCATTGTCTCGGCTTTTTTACCGGTGCCCAAGCCGCTTTCAGGCCAGGCAGCGGCACAACCTCTTATCTCGCGGAAAATAGAGACCTTAATCGGTCATGACATCCACAACCGCCCCCGATTCTTCAACCACGTACGTAAAGTGCGCGTATGGTTATGAATGACATTCCTGTTTAGGCGAACTCAAATGAATCATCTTGGTTCGAGGTTGAAAGAAGAGCGCAAGACGCTAGGGCTCTCGCAACATGATTTCGCAGCCATCGGCGGGGTCGAAGCCAACGCGCAAGGCAAATACGAAAGTGGGCAGCGAACGCCGCGCTCAGATTACTTGGCGGCCCTGAGTTTCAAGGGCGTAGACGTGCTTTATCTGCTGTCTGGCCATCGAACGCCGCTGCGTATTGAAAGCCTGACGGAAGCGGAAAGAATTGTAATTTTGCATTACCGCGCACTCACTGGCGTGGATCAGGACGCCATCGGCCAGCTGGCGCTGTCGCTGTCAGAGTGCCTGACTGAATAAGCCGCACCCAACGTGCCGATCTATGCTGCGCTCTGCTCCGATGTGTCCATCTGACTACTGCTTACTGCACTTTTATCTCCCTCTTTGCTGTTGAACGTTGATAAACGAGACGTTCGGCTTCGTACACCGGTTGCGAAGTAACAATTGGGCGGTGCGAAGATTTCCTAATCGCAGCGCTCTGCGTTAAATTACGCCGGTATTTTCCAATGGTTGATTCGGGCCGGATACGTACCGTCTTTTCCTCAACGCTGTCAGACCTTTGAGGAGGCGCTGCAATGAGCCATGGCATCACTATTAAAACCGAAGCGGACTTGGTCCAGTTGCGCATAGCGGGCAGGCTGGCCGCCGGTGTGTTGGCGATGATCGGTAGTCACGTGAGGGCGGGAATCAGTACCGAAGCTCTGGATGATATTTGCAACGATTACATTGTTAACGAGCTGAAAGTCATTCCAGCCAACGTGGGCTACCACGGCTTCACCAAAACCACCTGTATTTCGCCCAATACCGTGGTGTGCCACGGAATCCCATCGCCAACCGACATTCTCAAAGACGGCGACATTATTAATATCGATGTCGCTGTGATCAACGATGGCTGGTTCGGTGACACCAGCCGCATGTATTGCGTGGGCGAGGTGAGTCCATTGGCCCGACGTTTGGTGGAAACCACCTACGAGGCTACGCGCGCGGGTATTCTTGCGGTTCGTCCTGGGGCCACATTGGGCGATATTGGCCATGCCATTCAGAGCGTTGCACACCGTGAAGGCTTTAGCGTGGTGCGTGATTATTGCGGGCATGGCATCGGTCGTAATTACCATGAAGACCCGCAAGTGCTGCATTACGGCAGCGCGGGGCAGGGGATGAAGCTTAAAACCGGTATGGTCTTTACGATCGAACCGATGATTAACGCGGGCAAGCCGGGGATCAAAGTATTGCCAGACGGCTGGACCGTATTGACGCGGGATCAATCGCTTTCGGCGCAGTGGGAGCACATGGTCGCCGTGACGGCGACCGGCTTTGAGCTGTTGACGCCTTGGCCTGAGGGCACCGGCGACTACGCGGCTATCTAACCAGCGTTAACATGATCGTTTCCACAGCACATCAGTAATGCCTAGCCCTTCGGCTTGCTGGAGGGCCAGGCGAACCGGACCAGCAGCTATATTTCCGTGGGAGCTGACGACTCCTGCGTGCAACGTTGCGATGTGCAAGGCATCGCTTTCGCACAGGTGTGCGGCTCGATGAGTAAAGTGCCTGCTACTGCCATTGAACTGATAATAAATTTCAAATTCCGTCTGCTGATCCATCGGTGCGCCTCCGACAATTAATGTACAAGGGATGGCATGTCGAGACCTCCGAGCAGCCACGGCGCGGGTGCTGTTGCTCGAAATAACGTTTCTTCAGGGCCTGTTTCTCCGACTTCCCGTCGAGGCAAAGATTGCACGCAATTGCACCGGTTTGAACGGTATCCCGATGAGTGGGATGGCCGTTGAACATCGCGCGAAGCGCTTGAGCTGTCGGCGTGTTCAATGAAACTGACTTGCAACGTCCGGCAACGTCAGGTGTTACAGTGCTGTCTCCATTTATACGAGGAAGTATGCATGTCACTGCTTGATGATGAACAAGACATTTGGGATATGTTTGCCGCCTCCGCATTGACTGGTTTGATCAGCCGCGGCGCGATCGAACCTGTCGACGCTGCCGAACTGGCTGCTGATTATGCTTCGGAGCTGATGATCCAGCGCGCCCAGCGGATCCAGGCCGAAGAGGATGCAGCCGACGCGTCATAAGACATCGTCTGGCTCCATCAAAAAAGCCCGACACTTTCGCCAGTGTCGGGCTTTTTTATGAGTCCTGACAGCTCACCCGCAGGCCTTCATGTTTACCGGGCCGACAAAGTCGTTGCCCCGACCCATTACGCACGCCACGCGCTGATTACGTTGGGATTCCCAAGGTTCCACCGGGTAGGTCTTGTTCCAGGCTTCGTACAACTGACGATCCTGTTTCGACAGCGGCAGGGCGTATTGCTTACTCATGTAAAAGAAGGTCCGGGCGATCATCCCGCGAATTGACGGGCGGGGCATCACCTTCCTGGCCTTGAAGTCTACCTGCGTCAGGCAAGAACCATATTGCCCCGATTGCACCGGGAGCCAGCCGAAGCTGAAGTTGCTCCGGTCTCCATTTACCTCACCGATACTGGGTACCAGGTTATGCAGGTCGGCTTCGGCGTGTTGGTAGACCGGATCGGTTCTGGTGCAGTTCTTGCGTCCACCGTCCTGCCAGCATTGGCGCAAATGGCCGATCTGCCAGGCAGGCATGATGTGCTCCCATTCAATACGCTGGGCACGGCTGGCGCTTTTGCGCGGGACATAGCCACAGCCGGCGATATCGACCCGATGGCCGCTGTATTTGCAGCCACAGTAAAACTCGGTGGATTGCGGCGCATACAAGTTCCAGGCAATTCTTTTGGCTTCGCTGAAGGTGCGCGGTGCATCGGCATGGGCAGTAAGGGAAACGCTGAATAACAGTAAGGCCACTATTCGAACATTCATGCCTTAATCTTCCTTCGGCACAGTCCAGAATATCTGCACGCCACCGTCGTCGCGGTAGGCGAGGGTGACATTATCGTTCTCGGCTATTTCGCCAAGCATTTGATTCCATTCATCTTCCAGTTCGTCGGGCAAGCGCATAAGCAGAGCGGTTCTCGACTTTTGGGCGTTTGTGGAATTGATGATTTTCTGAACCCGAACTCCCAGCAGTTCATAGGAACTAGGGATTTTTGCTGTCGCTGCAGTATTCTTTGCCACGGAGAAATCCTTGGTTGGCTGTACGGGCATACAGTATTTCACTGCGGGATTTTTCGCAACCGACAGATACAATAGCCCTTCGATCAGGCTGAATCGTGTCACCGGATCAACCCGCCAAACGGTCAGGTAAATAGGCAGAACCGGTGAGTTTGGAGTTGACAAACACGGCCTCCGTTCTCATAGTTCGTTTCACGCAAACGTTTGCGCCTTCGCATACGATGCTAAAAATAATCATAAGATCGGAGTGAACCCATGAAGCTGCCCTTCGCTGCTCGTCTTCTCGCTGTCGCCATGCTCTGCGCCGCCTCCGCAATGCTACCGCTATCCGTAGCCCATGCCGCCGCCCCGGAAAAACCTAAGGTTGCGTTAGTGATGAAATCCCTGGCCAACGAATTTTTCCTGACCATGGAAGACGGGGCTAAAGCGTATCAAAAGGACCATTCGGCTGATTTCGACCTGATCTCCAACGGCATCAAGGACGAGTCGGACACCGCTGCGCAAATCTCCATCGTTAACCAGATGATCGTGCAGAAAGTCAACGCGCTGGTCATCGCGCCTGCTGATTCCAAGGCATTGGTTGCAGTGCTCAAGAAGGCTGAAGACGCCGGCATTACGGTCATTAACATCGACAATCAGCTCGACCCTGACGTCCTGAAAAGCAAAGGCATGAATGTGCCGTTCGTGGGCCCTGACAACCGTAAGGGTGCCAGCATGGTGGGGGAATACCTGGCCAAACAGTTGAAGGCTGGCGATGAAGTCGGAATTATCGAAGGCGTTCCGACCACCACTAACGCTCAGCAACGCACCGCTGGTTTCAAAGATGCCATGGACGCGGCAGGCATGAAGATTGTCTCCACACAGTCGGGTAACTGGGAAATCGACAAGGGCAACGCTGTAGCGTCGGCCATGCTCAATGAGTATCCGAACATCAAGGCGTTGCTGGCCGGCAATGACAGCATGGCATTGGGCGCCGTATCGGCAGTCCGGGCGGCGGGCAAGGCTGGCAAAGTGCAAGTGGTTGGCTATGACAACATCAACGCTATCAAGCCAATGCTTAAAGACGGCCGGGTGCTAGCGACTGCTGACCAGTTCGCTGCTAAGCAAGCGGTATTTGGTATAGAAGCTGCGCTGAAGATCATCAAGGACGGTAAAGCCGACGCCGCCAGCGATCGCATCGTGACGCCGGTCGAGTTGGTTACCAAGCCGTAATTATCGGTAACAGCCGTTCTTCTGCACTAACAGCGCTCGCTTGCTTATCGCGGCGGGCGCCTGGAGATTTCCATGTCAGCGTCTGCTCAGGCGACTGTTCTATCTGTCAGCGGTATCGGCAAAACCTACGCCCAACCTGTTCTCGGCAACATCGACCTGACACTGTTGCGCGGCGAAGTGTTGGCGTTGACCGGCGAAAATGGCGCGGGTAAAAGCACGCTGTCGAAAATTATCGGCGGTCTGGTAACACCGACCACCGGGCAGATGCAATATCAGGGTCAGGCCTACGCACCGACCAGTCGAACCCAAGCCGAGCGGCTGGGGATTCGCATGGTCATGCAAGAGCTGAACCTGCTGCCGACGCTGTCCGTGGCGGAAAACCTGTTCCTCGACAATTTGCCGAGCCGTGCCGGGTTTATCAATCGCAAGCAGCTGCGGGCCGACGCAATTCAGGCCATGGCCCAGGTCGGCCTGGATGCCATTGATCCCGACACCTTAGTGAGTGAATTGGGCATTGGCCACCAACAGATGGTCGAAATCGCCCGCAACCTGATCGGCGACTGCCATGTATTGATCCTCGACGAACCGACGGCAATGTTGACCTCCCGTGAAGTCGAGATGCTCTTCGAACAGATCACCCGCCTGCAAGCCCGTGGCGTATCGATCATTTATATCTCCCATCGGCTGGAAGAGTTGGCCCGTGTTGCGCAGCGCATAGCCGTGCTGCGTGACGGCCAACTGGTCTGCGTCGAGCCGATGGCCAATTACAACAGCGAGCAACTGGTCACGTTGATGGTTGGACGTGAGTTGGGCGAGCAGATCGATCTTGGCCCGCGCCATATAGGCGAAGTGGCGTTGTCGGTCAGAGGCCTTGGGCGTTCGAACAAGGTTATGGACGTGTCGTTCGAGGTGCGAAGTGGTGAGGTCTTCGGAATTTCCGGGCTGATCGGTGCCGGGCGTACCGAGCTGTTGCGTCTGATCTACGGCGCTGACATCGCCGATACCGGCACCATTGCGCTGGGCTTTCCTTCGCGCCCCGTGAGCATACGTTCTCCGGTAGACGCCGTTAACGAAGGCATCGCGCTGATCACCGAAGACCGCAAGGGTGAAGGGCTGCTGCTGACTCAGTCCATCAGCGCCAACATTGCGCTGGGTAACATGCCTTCGATTTCCAAAGCAGGCATCGTCAATGGCCGCGACGAGATAAAGCTCGCCCAGCGCCAGGTCGATGCCATGCGCATCCGCAGTTCAAGCCCAACCCAACTGGTCTCTGAGCTATCCGGTGGCAATCAACAGAAGGTAGTGATCGGTCGTTGGTTGGAGCGCGATTGCACAGTGATGCTGTTCGACGAACCGACCCGCGGCATCGATGTCGGCGCCAAGTTCGACATCTACGCGCTGCTGGGGGAATTGACGCGTCAGGGCAGGGCGCTGGTGGTGGTTTCCAGCGACTTGCGTGAACTGATGCTGATCTGTGATCGCATTGGCGTGCTGTCCGCTGGACGCCTCATCGATACGTTCGAGCGCGACACCTGGACCCAGGACGAGCTGCTTGCTGCCGCGTTTGCCGGCTATCAAAAACGTGATGCGCTGCTGAATGAAGCGGCGCCCAGGAACAACCCATGAAACTTTCCACTTCCACCACCACGACCAACTCTTCAACCCCGGCCGTGCCTTCGCCGGGCAAACGCAGTGGCAACTACTACGGCATGGGCACCTATCTGGGTCTCGCTGGCGCGTTAATAGCGATGATTGCGCTGTTTTCCATGCTCAGCGATCATTTCCTGTCGTACGAAACCTTCAGCACCCTGGCCAACCAGATTCCAGATTTGATGGTATTGGCGGTGGGCATGACCTTTGTGTTGATCATCGGTGGTATCGACTTGTCCGTCGGTTCGGTGTTGGCTTTAGCGGCGTCCACCGTCAGCGTTGCAATTCTCGGCTGGGGCTGGGGCGTTGTACCCGCTGCGCTACTGGGAATGTGCTGCGCGGCAGTCGCCGGGACGGTAACGGGTTCGATTACCGTGGCCTGGAAAATTCCTTCGTTCATCGTCTCCCTGGGTGTGCTGGAGATGGCCCGTGGCGTGGCGTATCAAATGACCGGCTCACGCACTGCGTACATCGGTGACGCCTTTGCCTGGCTGTCGAACCCGATTGCCTTTGGCATCTCGCCGTCATTCATCATTGCGCTGGCGGTCATCTTTGTCGCTCAGGCCGTGCTGACCCGTACCGTGTTCGGCCGCTACCTGATCGGGATCGGCACCAACGAGGAAGCGGTGCGTCTGGCAGGGATCAATCCAAAGCCCTACAAGATCGTGGTGTTTTCACTGATGGGGTTGCTGGCAGGGGTCGCGGCCCTGTTTCAAATTTCACGCTTGGAAGCCGCTGACCCTAACGCCGGTTCCGGTTTAGAACTGCAAGTCATCGCCGCCGTTGTCATCGGTGGTACCAGCCTGATGGGCGGCCGTGGATCGGTGATCAGCACGTTCTTCGGTGTCCTGATTATCTCGGTACTGGCAGCGGGCCTGGCACAGATCGGCGCGAGTGAGCCGACCAAACGCATTATTACTGGTTTGGTGATTGTCGTCGCAGTGGTACTCGACACTTACCGCAGTAACCGCGCACGTCGGCAGGCTTGATATGTCAACGATCAAAGACGTAGCTGCACTGGCAGGGATTTCCTACACGACGGTGTCCCATGTTCTGAACAAAACGCGCCCGGTCAGCGACCAAGTGCGAATCAAAGTCGAGGCTGCCATCATTGCTTTGGACTACGTACCCAGCGCGGTTGCCAGGTCGCTCAAGGCTAAGGCTACCTCAACCATTGGTCTGCTGGTTCCCAACGGCAGCAACCCGTATTTTGCCGAGCTGGCACGAGGTATCGAGGACTATTGCGAGCGCAACGGATTTTGCGTGATTCTGTGCAATGCCGACGATAATCCCGAAAAACAGCGGGGTTATTTGCGGGTATTGCTGGAGAAGCGCGTCGACGGTCTGATCGTTTCGTCAGTGGGCGGCGACGTTGGCATGGACGAGGGCCTGGCAGCGGTAAGAACGCCAATGGTAGTGGTCGACCGTGACCTTGAGGGGATCGTTGCCGACCTGGTGCGGATTGATCACGAATTGGGCGCTTACCTGGCGACCTGTCATTTGCTGGAGCTGGGGCATCGGCATATCGCCTGTATCTGCGGTCCGGCAAAAACCAGTGTGGCGCAAATGCGCTTGGCCGGTTATCGCCGGGCCATGCTTGAGGCAGAAATTGTCGTGCCGGACGAGTGGGTCGTCGAGAGCGATTTCACCAGCCCGGGTGGCTATCAGGCGGCGGTCGCCTTATTGGACCATAACCCGCCAACGGCCGTCTTCGCGGGCAATGACATGATCGGTATTGGCGTCTTGCGCGCCGCAGCCGAGCGCAACGTTCGTGTGCCGGGCGACTTGTCAGTGATCGGTTTCGACGATATCCAAATGAGCCGCTTCGTCTACCCGGCGCTGACCACCGTTGGTCAATCGATCCTGCAACTGGGTGAAATGGCCGCCGAGGTCCTGTTACGCCGTATCCTGGCGCCGGGTCACACCGCCATTGAGCAACGAATCGTGGCGCCGAGCATCGTTATGCGTGAATCCACGGCGCCGCCCACCAACGTGTTCGATGCCTTTCGTTGATAAATTGTTGCCGAAACACTGCGGCTGAAACATAGCCGCCGAACAGATTAAAGAGCGCAGACACATGCAAGCAAAAGTAGTGGTAGTCGGAAGCCTGAACATGGACTTGGTCACTCGAGCAGAACGTTTGCCCCGGGCCGGTGAAACCCTGGCAGGCGAATCGTTTGGCACGGTGCCCGGTGGCAAGGGTGCCAACCAGGCGGTTGCCGCGTCCCGGTTGGGTGCCCACGTCGCCATGGTTGGTTGCGTCGGTGTCGACGCTTATGGCGAGCAGTTGCGCGCCGCGCTGGTGGATGAGCAGATTGACTGTGAAGCTGTGACTGCAGTGGCGGGAGTGTCCAGTGGCGTAGCGCTGATCGTGGTAGATGCCAGCAGCCAGAACGCGATTGTGATTGTCGCGGGCGGCAACGGTCGGCTAACGCCGGAGGTAATGGCGGGATTCGATTCGAAACTGGCCGAGGCAGACGTCATCATCTGTCAGCTTGAGGTGCCGATGGACACCGTCGCTTATACCCTCAAGCGTGGCCACGAGCTGGGCAAGATCATGATTCTAAACCCCGCGCCTGCCAGTGGTCCGTTGCCGGTCACGTGGCTGCCGCTGATCGACTACTTGATCCCCAACGAGAGCGAGGCTGCTGCGATGACCGGTGTACTGGTGGATTCCTTATCCTCCGCAGAAGCGGCGGCGAGCAAGCTGTTAGACGCGGGCGCTTCGAAAGTCATCATCACGTTGGGCGCACTAGGGTCATTGTTCGCTGATGGCCAACGGTTCCAGCATTTTCCGGCGCCGAAGGTTCAGGCTGTCGACACCACCGCGGCTGGCGATACGTTTGTCGGCGGCTTCGCTGCGGCCTTGGCCCAAGGCCAGAGCGAGGCTCAAGCCATCGGTTTTGGCCAGATTGCCGCCGCGTTGTCGGTAACCCGTGCCGGCGCCCAGCCCTCCATTCCAACCCTCAATGACGTACAGAGTTTTCTGCAGCCATGAAAAAAACGCCTCTGCTTAACATTGCCCTCTCGCGGGTTATTGCCTCGTTGGGGCATGGCGATATCGTCATGATCGTCGATGCTGGAATGCCGGTGCCGCCCGGCGTCGAGCTGATCGATCTGGCGCTGACCCAAGGCATTCCTGACTTTGCCAGTGTGCTGCGTATTGTCCTGACTGAAATGCAGGTCGAGAGCCATGTGCTGGCCGAAGAGATGCTGGATAAGCAACCTCCGGCGTTGGTCGTCGTCGAAGGCCTGCACCTACAGGGTGACCTGGGCCAGCAGCGGCTGGTCAGTCACGATGAATTGAAAAAACTGAGTCGTTCGGCGCGGGCCATTGTGCGCACCGGCGAGTGTCAGCCGTACACCAACATTGCGCTTGTCGCAGGCGTAACTTTCTAAGGTTGGCGCAGGGCCACCAGTGCTTTGGAACAGGGAGTTTCTCATGTCACGTTTTACCCTTTATCTGCAGCAACTTCTTCGGAGTCTTATGCTTTTGTCCGTACTCAGCGCTACAGCCGCGCAGGCCATCGAGCGACGCGATTTGATCATCGACACCGACCCGGGCGCCGACGATGTTGTTGCATTGTTATTGGCCCTGGCTTCACCTGAAGAGCTGAATGTACTGGCGATCACTACGGTCGCTGGGAATGTGCGCCTGGACAAAACCTCCCGCAATGCCCGGCTAGCGCGGGAGTGGGCAGGGCGTGAGGAAGTGCCCGTGTATGCCGGCGCCCCCAAGCCTCTGGTACGCACGCCGATTTATGCGGAAAACATCCATGGTCAAGAAGGCCTGCCGGGCATCGCCGTGCATGAGCCGGTAGTAGGCTTGGCCAGCGGCAATGCCGTCGATTACCTGATACAAACCCTGACTAAGGCGCCACCACACAGCATCACCTTGGCGCTGCTCGGTCCCGAGACCAATCTGGCGCTGGCGTTGGTACAAGCGCCGGAAATTACCCAGGGGATTAAAGAAGTCGTGGTGATGGGGGGCGCGCATTTTAACGGCGGCAACATCACCCCGGTCGCTGAATTCAATATGTTCGCCGACCCGCACGCCGCACAGGTGGTATTGGCCAGTGGCGTCAAGCTGACGTACGTACCGCTGGATGTCACCCACAAGATCCTCACCAGCGAACTGCGGATCAAGCAGATCGAGGCATTGAACAACCAGGCGGGCAAGCTGGTAGGCGATATCCTTAACGAATACGTCAAGGCGGACATGGTGCAGTACGGTTTGCCAGGCGGGCCGGTGCATGATGCCAGCGTCATCGCTTACTTACTCAAGCCCGAGTTATTTTCCGGCCGGCAAGTTAACCTGACCATCGACACTCGCGAAGGGGTCACTTTTGGTCAAACCGTGGCTGACTGGTACGACACGCTCAAGCACGACAAGAACGTATTCTGGGTTGAAAACGGCGATGCCCAAGGGTTCTTCGACTTGCTGACTTCGCGCCTGAGTCGGTTGAAGTAGCTGCTTGAGTCGCTTAGGCGTCTTTGGTGAGGTCCGCTTGGGGCCTCATTCATAAATGCTGCATGGATACTTCTCGAACACCTGACTGATAAATGCTTGAGCGCCCGCAGTGCCTAGCTCCTTCACCAATAGGTCGACGCCGATAATCGCCATTTCTTCGGCGCTACCGGGGCTGTACGAGCATTGTCCCTGAGGCCACTTGGCCTTGATGTCAGCATCGATCGATACGATTGCCATTGTTGTCTCATCTGGTCAGAAAAAAACGGCCCGGGCGCATCAATTCGCCGCAACACCTCGTTCTAAAGCGGGTCAGTAAACCATCTTGGCCCTCATTTGGCACTCAAACTTAGGCATGACGCGAGGCGCATGCCAAACTTACTGACTATTTTACGAGGACGCTGACGTGCCGATCGATCTCAATGACCCTGCCAGTTTCACCCTGGAAGCTGTGCGCCAACTTATCGCTTTGGGCAATGATGACGTGCATAACCAATTGCGTGTCAGCAAAACTGGCAGCGCCTATCTATCGGCGGCGGCGGTGGGTGGGGTCGACGTCGGTGGCCTGCTGTTTCGCCTGGAAACCTGGTCGGCGGGCTCCGGCTGTGTCGGACCCATTGCAGCCAGTGATGGGGTGTGGGTCATGCAGATATTTAACGCGCTGAAAGACAATTGGGCTGACCCGCGACTTGATTACGTCGATGTGTACTAAACACGTTTTGACATGATTTGACTGCCCGTCCGTTTACTCGCTGAGGCAGACTCCAACAGCTTCAAATGGGCTCAATGCTGGCGGCGATTGCAACAGACACGTTTAGTCATTGTCGTAGGGGGCCGGATACCGTTTATTTGAGAGGAGGCGATATGCCTTGGAAGTTTTCATCGTTGGGTCTTTTAGCCGCCGCAGCCGTTCTGGCTGGGTGCAGCAATAAATCTGTACCCGTTGAGGCGCCGGCTGCAGTGGCTGACGTCGCGCCTGGGAGTTGCACGGCTTCCGCCGCCGGTTTCGCCGTAGGCCAAAAGGCATCGCCACAATTATTAGAGCAAGCTCGGATCAAGGCGGGAGCCTTTAGCGTCCGGCTGCTGAAGCCCGATACCATCGTGACGCTCGAATACCGTTCGGATCGCCTGAACGTCAATGCCGATGACAGCTCGACTGTCACTCGTATCAATTGCGGCTAATATCACTCAGCGCTTTTGTACCGCCCATAAAAAACCCCGTCACGTGGACGGGGTTTTTATGCTCAAGAGCTAGACTCAAGAGCAAGCTCGGGGGGATTACTCGCCGCGAACCTGAGCAGCTTGCATGCCCTTCTGGCCTTTCTCAGCCACGAACGAAACAGTTTGGCCTTCTTTCAGGCTTTTGAAACCGTCGCTTTCGATAGCTTTGAAGTGTACGAACAGGTCGTCACCGCCACCCTGAGGAGTGATAAAGCCGAAGCCTTTTTCATCGTTGAACCATTTTACGG
>NZ_JAQGNX010000034.1 GCF_028293835.1 Pseudomonas sp. | reverse complement strand
TAACCGACGACAAAGGCGTTGTGGTATTCGAACAGAACGTTGAAGCAGGCGACATCTGGCGCATGTGTCAGGCCAAAGACGCACCGATCCAGGATTGGGTGAAACTGGCGGTCAACCGCGCTCGCGCCAGCGCCACTCCAGCCATTTTCTGGCTCGACCCGATGCGCGCCCACGATGGCGTCGTGATCGAGAAAGTTCAGGCTTACCTGAAGGATCACGACACCACCGGCCTGGACATCCAGATCATGGCGCCAGTCGACGCGATGAAGTTCACCCTGCAGCGCACCCGCTCCGGCCTCGACACCATCTCGGTGACCGGCAACGTACTGCGCGACTACCTGACCGACCTGTTCCCGATCATGGAACTGGGCACCAGCGCCAAGATGCTGTCGATCGTTCCGCTGATGAACGGCGGTGGTCTGTTCGAACCCGGCGCCGGCGGTTCGGCACCGAAGCACGTTCAACAGCTGCTGGAAGAAAACTTCCAGCGCTGGCATTCGCTGGGTGAATTCCTGGCACTGGCCGCGTCCCTGGAACACCTGGGCGTGACCTACAACAATCCGAAGGCGCTGGTTCTGGCCAAGACCCTGGATCAGGCCACCGGCCAGTTCCTCGACAACAACAAGTCGCCATCGCGCAAATTCGGCAACATCGACAACCGCGGCAGCCACTTCTACCTGGCGCTGTACTGGGCTCAAGCGTTGGCCGCTCAGACTGAAGACGCCACGTTGCAAGCGCAGTTCAGTAAACTGGCTAAAACCCTCGCAGACAACGAGGCAACCATCGTTGCCGAATTGAACGCGGTTCAGGGCAAGCCTGTGGACATCGTCGGTTATTACCGCTTTGATCCCAAGTTGGCTAGCGAAGTCATGCGTCCAAGCAAAACCTTGAACGCGGCGATCGCCACGCTGGCTTAAGGCGCAACCGGCCAGGCGCTTTGGCGCCAGACCTGTCAGAGACCCCGGCCACGTGCCGGGGTTTCTGCTTAAGCGTCATCCTCCTTTTACAGAGGGCGAACACTTACTATGGATTGGCATCCCCACATTACCGTGGCGACCATTGTTGAAATTCAGGACCGGTTTTTGCTGGTCGAAGAATTCAAGGAAGGCCGACACGTACTCAACCAGCCTGCCGGGCACCTTGAGCCCAACGAGACCTTGCGCCAGGCCGCTGTGCGCGAAACCCTCGAAGAAACCGGCTGGGACGTCGAACTTACCGGTGTCGTCGGCATTTATTTGTACACCGCACCCAGCAACGGCGTGACCTACCAACGGGTGTGTTTTGTCGCCAGGCCGCTTCTGCATCATATGGAACGTTTGCTCGACACCGGCATCGTGCAAGCGCTCTGGCTCAGCCGTGACGAACTGTTTTGCCAACCTGAACGCTGGCGCAGCAAGCTGGTGATGCGTTGCGTCGACGACTACCTCGCCGGGCCAGTACACGACCTGGAGCTTATACGTGATTGAATACCTGTTTAGCCTTGGCGCCGACAGCCTGCTAGAATCGCGTCCTTTTTACAGACACACATCGAATCCCTATGCGTGATCAAGCCCCTCACGATCCAGCAAAGACGCGCGTTATCGTCGGCATGTCCGGCGGCGTCGACTCTTCCGTTTCTGCCGTTCTGCTGATCGAGCAGGGCTATCAGGTGGAAGGCCTGTTCATGAAGAACTGGGAAGAAGACGATGGAACGGACTACTGCACCGCCCGCGAAGACCTCGCGGACGCTCAGGCTGTTTGCGACAAAATTGGCATCAAGCTGCACACCGCCAACTTTGCCGTCGAATACTGGGACAACGTGTTTGAGCATTTCCTGGAAGAATACAAAGCCGGGCGCACGCCTAACCCGGACATCCTGTGTAACCGGGAAATCAAGTTCAAAGCATTTCTCGATTACGCCATGGTGCTGGGCGCCGATCTGATTGCCACCGGCCATTATGTGCGCCGCCGTGATATCGATGGCCGTACCGAATTGCTTAAAGGCCTGGACGCCAACAAGGACCAGAGCTACTTTTTGCATGCCGTAGGCGGTGAACAGATCGCCAAGACCCTGTTCCCGGTCGGCGAACTGGAAAAACCTGCCGTGCGCGCCATCGCCGAAAAACACGATTTGGCCACTGCGAAGAAAAAGGATTCCACTGGTATCTGCTTTATCGGTGAGCGCCGTTTCAGCGACTTTCTCAAGCAGTACCTGCCTGCCCAACCCGGCGAGATCAAGACCACTGAAGGTGAAGTCATTGGCCGTCACCACGGCTTGATGTACCACACCATCGGTCAGCGTCAGGGGCTCGGCATCGGCGGCTTGAAAGATGCCAGTGACGACCCGTGGTACGTGTTGGTCAAAGACCTGGAAAACAACGAGCTGATCGTGGGTCAGGGCAATGAGCACCCATGGTTGTTCTCTCAAGCGTTGATTGCGTCCGATATTTACTGGGTCAATCCGGTTGATCTGAGCACCCCGCGCCGATTGACCGCCAAAGTGCGTTATCGCCAAGGCGACCAACAGTGCACCCTGGAGCACAGTGCCAAGGGTTACCGCGTGGTGTTTGACGAGCCGCAGCGCGCTGTGACCCCAGGACAATCCGTGGTGTTTTATGACGGCGAGATCTGCCTGGGTGGCGGCGTCATCGAAGTAGCCGAGCCTTGGCACAGCAAGGACAAGCGCTGATGACTCCGACGCAAGAACAACTGATCGCCTTGGGTGGAGTATTCCAGGCGGCGGTGTTGGTGGACAAGATTGCCAAGACAGGTCAAGCCAGTGAGGCCGCGCTGAGCTGCATGCTCGGCAGCCTGTTGGTCATGGACCCGAAAGACACCATGGAAGTCTACGGCGGCGATGATCTGAATCTGCGTGAAGGTTATCGCTCGCTGGTCAGCGCGCTGGAGCGTGATCCGGCAGCGCTGCAACGGGAACCGTTGCGCTATGCCCTGTCGATGCTTGGCCTGGAGCGCAAGCTGGCCAAGCGCGACGATTTGCTTGAGCTGATCGGCAAGCGACTGCCGCAGATCAAATCCCAGGTTGAACATTTCGGCCCGGTTCATGAAAACGTGATTGCCGCCAGCGGTGCGCTGTATCAGGACACCCTGAGTACGTTGCGCCAACGGATCCAGGTTCACGGTGACATGCGTAATTTGCAGCAACCGAACAATGCATCGAAAATCCGCGCCCTGTTGTTGGCCGGTATTCGCTCCGCGCGGTTATGGCGACAGCTCGGCGGTCATCGCTGGCAGTTGGTGGTCAGCCGTCGCAAGCTGTTGAAAGAGCTTTACCCGATGTTGCGCGGCTGATTTGTCACGTTGTAATGCCGCCACTGTTTAAGCACTGCGCGCTCTACGCTGGTCAGACCGAAACGGACTGACCCGTTTTTCATGTATGATACGCGCCCCATTTCGTCGCCCGACTGTCCGAGAACACCCCATGCAGCTTTCTTCGCTCACTGCGGTTTCCCCTGTTGACGGCCGCTACGCCGGCAAAACCCAGGCCCTGCGCCCGATTTTCAGTGAATACGGCCTGATCCGTTTTCGCGTCATGGTTGAAGTCCGTTGGCTTCAGCGCTTGGCTGCTCACCCACAAGTCACTGAAGTGCCGGCCTTTTCTGCCGAAGCCAATGCGATTCTCAATACCTTGGCCGAGGACTTCTCCACCGTCCATGCCGAGCGCGTAAAAGAGATCGAACGCACCACCAACCACGATGTAAAAGCCATTGAGTACCTGCTCAAGGAACAAGCGGCCCAGCTGCCTGAACTGGCCAACGTCAGTGAGTTCATCCACTTCGCCTGCACCAGCGAGGACATCAACAACCTGTCCCACGCACTAATGCTACGTGAAGGCCGCGACAACGTGCTGTTGCCGTTGATGCATGAAATCGCTGGGTCTATCCGCGGACTGGCGATCCGCTTCGCCAATGTGCCAATGCTGTCGCGCACCCACGGTCAACCGGCCTCCCCGACTACTTTGGGTAAAGAGCTGGCAAATGTTGTGTACCGCCTGGAGCGCCAGATCGCTCAGATCGTTGCTGTTCCGCTGCTGGGCAAGATCAATGGCGCCGTCGGCAACTACAACGCGCATATCTCTGCTTATCCGGACATCGACTGGGAAGAAAACGCCCGAACCTTCATCGAAGACGAACTGGGCCTGGGTTTCAACCCATACACTACGCAGATCGAACCGCATGATTACATTGCCGAGCTGTTCGATGCCATTGCGCGCTTCAACACCATCCTGATCGACTTTGACCGTGATATCTGGGGCTACATCTCCCTGGGTTACTTCAAGCAGCGAACCATCGCCGGCGAAATCGGTTCTTCGACCATGCCGCACAAGGTCAACCCGATCGACTTCGAAAATTCCGAAGGCAACCTGGGCATCGCCAACGCACTGTTCCAGCATTTGGCCAGTAAGCTGCCAATCTCCCGCTGGCAGCGCGACCTGACCGACTCTACTGTCTTGCGCAACCTCGGTGTGGGCTTCGCACACAGCATCATTGCTTACGAAGCCAGCCTGAAGGGCATCAGCAAACTGGAGCTCAACGCCGCAAAGATCGCCGCTGATCTTGATGCGTGCTGGGAAGTGTTGGCTGAGCCTATTCAAACGGTCATGCGTCGCTACAACATCGAAAACCCGTACGAAAAACTCAAAGAGTTGACGCGCGGCAAGGGCATCAGTCCTGAAGCGCTGCAAACCTTTATCGACGGACTGGAAATGCCCGCCGAAGCCAAGGCCGAGCTGAAAAAGCTGACCCCGGCCAATTACATCGGCAGCGCCGTGGTTCAAGCTTCGCGCATCTGATTTGATCTACATCTGTACGCGCCCAGCCGTGCTGGGCGTTTTCATTTCAAGGGCTTACAAATGAATCCTGATATTCCTCTTCAACTTCTGGGCGGCATCAGCGCACGTGTGTTTCTGCGCGATTACTGGCAGAAAAAACCATTGCTGATCCGTCAAGCCTTGCCGGACTTCCAAAGCCCGATTGATGCCGACGAGTTGGCTGGCCTGGCCCTGGAAGAAGAAGTCGAGTCGCGCCTGATCATCGAGAACGGCGAACGCCCTTGGGAAATGCGCCGTGGGCCGTTTGCTGAAGACGAATTCAGCAAACTCCCTGAGCGTGACTGGACCCTACTGGTCCAGGCAGTGGATCAGTTTGTGCCGGAAGTCGCCGAACTGCTGGAGAACTTTCGTTTCCTCCCGAGCTGGCGCATTGACGATGTGATGATCAGCTTTGCGGCACCAGGCGGTAGCGTTGGTCCACATTTTGATAACTACGATGTGTTTCTGCTTCAAGGCCATGGCAAGCGCAACTGGAAAATCGGCCAGATGTGCGATTCCGAGAGCCCGCTGCTGGAACACGCCGACCTCCGTATTCTCAAGGACTTCCAGGCCACTGAAGAGTGGACTCTGGAACCTGGCGACATGCTTTACCTGCCGCCACGCCTGGCCCATTGCGGCGTCGCGGTGGATGACTGCCTGACCTATTCCGTGGGGTTCCGCGCACCCAGTGCTGCCGAAGTGCTGACGCACTTCACTGACTTCCTGAGCCAGTTTTTGCCGGATGAAGAGCGTTATTCCGACGCCAACGCGCAACCGGTCAGCGATCCGCATCAAATTCAGCACGATGCCCTGGACCGTCTCAAAAGCCTGCTGGCTGAGCACATGAGCGATGAGCGCCTGTTGCTGACCTGGTTCGGCCAATTCATGACCGAACCGCGTTATCCGGAAATGGTAGTCGGGCCTGAGCTGGAAGAAGACGAGCTGTTCAGCAGCCTGGAACAAGGCGCTGTATTGATCCGCAATCCAAGCGCACGACTGGCCTGGTCCGAGGTCGATGAAGACCTGTTGCTGTTCGCCAGCGGTCAAAGCCGCCTGCTGCCAGGCAACCTGCGCGACCTGCTGAAACTGATCTGTGCCGCCGATGCGCTACACACTGAGAACCTCGGCCCGTGGCTGGCCGATGAACAAGGACGCAACCTGCTCTGTGAGTTGGTTAAACAAGGAAGCCTGGGGTTTGCCGATGAATAAAATCTCTGTACGGGTGGCCGATTGGCAGAAAGATAACGCCGACATTCGGCGCATCCGGGAAGCTGTTTTCATCGCCGAGCAATGCGTACCGCCTGAACTGGAATGGGATGCCGAAGATATCGGGGCAGTGCACTTTCTGGCGTTCGAAGATGACTTCCCGATTGGCACTGCTCGGTTGTTGCCTGCCGGCGAAATTGGTCGCTTATCGGTACTCAAGGACTGGCGCGGCCTGAAAGTAGGCGATGCACTGATGGACGCGGTGATTGGCGAAGCTGAAAAACGCGGACTGAAAGAGCAAAAACTTAGCGCTCAAGTACACGCCACGCGCTTCTACGAGCGCTTGGGCTTCACCGTCGTCAGCGGTGAGTTTCTCGAGGCCGGGATCCCCCACGTTGATATGGTGCGCGGCGGGTAATCACTCCTCTGTAGAAGCTAACGTGTTGGCGAGGCGGTGTATTTGACATGCCGCGCTAACTTTTCGCCAACAAGTTGGCCCCTACAGATTCAAAAACGCCCCGTTCTTTGCGGGGCGTTTTGCTGTCTGGGATTCAACTTGGTGCCCGTCAGGCCGACAAACTGTCAAACTCACGCCTCAATGCCATTGCGGAGACACGGACATGTTCCTACGCACCCTTTTTACGTCACTGTTGCTGGTCTGCAGTTTCAGCGCGTTAGCAGCAACGGAAGTCGTGCCGCTGAACTATCGCACCAGCGACGACTTATTACCGGTAGCCAAGTCGTTTCTGGGCAAGGAAGGCACGGTTAGCGCCTATGGCAACCAACTCATCGTCAACGCAGATCCCGCCAAGATCGACGAACTTCGCAACTTACTTAACCAGTTGGACAAGGCGCCAAAACGCCTGATGATCAGCGTCGACACCAGCGATAGCACCTCGCAAGACAGCCAATCCTTGGGCCCCTCTCACATCATCAATCGCAGCACTGACAGCCGTAACGGTGGCGTACAGCAAGTGCAGGCCAGCGAAGGCATGCCCGCGCTGATTCAAGTCGGCCAGTCCGTGCCGCTGACCACCACGCGTACCGATTCCAATGGTTACGCACAAAGCGACACGCAATACCGCAACGTGACCCAGGGTTTTTACGTCACCGCCAGCCTGACCGGCGATGTCGTGCACCTGAGCATCAGCACCAATAACGACCGAATGAATCAGGAACACCCTGATGTAGTGAACGTCCAGAGCAGCGACACAAATGTCACCGGGCGCTTGGGAGAATGGATAACCCTCGCCGGTGTCAGTGAGCAATCTCAGGCCGACCAGCAGGGCCTGGTTCAGCGCCGGAGCACGCAGGGCCGAGGCGACATGAGCTTACGAGTCAAAGTTGACGCCCTCGACTGACTGAAAACCAAAGCGCCAAAAACTGACTGGCTGGTCGCAAAACCGCAAATATGTAGTGCTTTTAAAAAAGCACTACAAAACATTTGACGGGTCAAATCTGGCGAGGCATGATTGCCTCGCTCCCGCTAAACAGAGGCTCTGCATCAAGCCTCCGAATCGCCGCTCAAACCCATCCCACCTGAGCCGATTCGTGTCTGTACGCCCACAAGGCCGTCGCAATCTTGCAAGACCCTGGCTTGACCGCCCACGCTTCTGTATTAGCGAGTAGCCAGCAACGCGCCTCAAGGAATCAGGGCCGTCTGGCGGAGCAGGATTTTCCACCCAAGACCTATGCGACGAGGTTTATCTCCATGGCACTGACACGCGAACAGCAAATTGCAGCCCTTGAAAAAGATTGGGCTGAAAACCCACGCTGGAAAAACGTGACCCGCAATTATTCTGCTGCTGACGTGGTGCGCCTGCGTGGTTCTGTCCAGCCTGAACATACCTTCGCCAAACTGGGCGCTGACAAGCTCTGGAACCTGGTCACCCAAGGTGCCAAGCCTTCTTTCCGTCCCGACAAGGATTTCGTTAACTGCATGGGCGCCTTGACCGGCGGCCAAGCGGTGCAACAGGTCAAGGCTGGCATCCAGGCAATCTACCTGTCTGGCTGGCAAGTGGCTGCGGACAACAACTCCGCCGAGTCCATGTACCCTGACCAATCGCTGTACCCGGTGGACTCGGTGCCAACCGTGGTCAAGCGCATCAACAACGCGTTCCGCCGTGCTGACCAGATTCAATGGAAAGCCGGCAAAACCCCGGGCGACGAAGGCTACATCGACTACTTTGCGCCTATCGTTGCCGATGCTGAAGCTGGTTTTGGCGGCGTATTGAATGCCTACGAGCTGATGAAAAGCATGATCGAAGCGGGCGCCGCAGGCGTGCACTTCGAAGACCAACTGGCGTCCGTGAAAAAATGCGGCCACATGGGTGGCAAGGTTCTGGTGCCTACCCAGGAAGCGGTGCAAAAACTCACCGCCGCCCGCTTGGCTGCCGACGTTGCTGGCGTGCCGACCATCATTTTGGCCCGTACCGACGCTAACGCTGCTGATTTGCTGACCTCTGACTGCGACCCGTACGATCTTCCGTTTGTGACCGGTCAACGTACTCAGGAAGGCTTTTACAAAGTGCGTGCCGGTCTGGACCAGGCCATCTCTCGCGGTTTGGCCTACGCGCCGTATGCCGATCTGATCTGGTGTGAAACCGCCAAGCCGGATCTGGACGAAGCGCGTCGCTTTGCCGAAGCGATCAAACGGGAATACCCGGACCAGCTGCTGTCCTACAACTGCTCGCCTTCTTTCAACTGGAAGAAAAACCTGGACGACGCAACGATCGCCAAGTTCCAGCGCGAATTGTCGGCCATGGGTTACAAGCACCAGTTCATTACCCTGGCGGGCATTCACAACATGTGGCACAGCATGTTCAACCTGGCGCACGACTACGCCCGCAACGACATGACTGCCTACGTGAAGCTGCAAGAACAAGAGTTCGCTGACGCCGCCAAGGGTTACACCTTCGTCGCTCACCAGCAGGAAGTAGGCACCGGTTATTTCGATGACATGACCACCGTAATTCAAGGCGGCTCGTCGTCGGTGACAGCACTGACGGGTTCGACGGAAGAAGAACAGTTCCACTGAGTCTCGACGGCTATACGCAACATTGAAAAAGCCGCCCACCCGGGCGGCTTTTTCATTTTCATGTCGGGGCTGTGTAACTCCCGGATCGGGTCCTGTCTGAAACTTTCATACAGTGGTAACAGACGCTCAAACCGAACTTGCCCAGCAGAAAAATTCAACAGGTTACAGAAAGCCCTTCAAGATGATATTAATTATCATTTATAAAGACATTTATTCATTACCGTTCAAAAGAAACATAATTGATAAAAACACGCGTAATGCCCGCAGAGCCTAGCCTGCCGGGGTGTCGAGCGCTTGCCAGGCGATACCCGGTTGAATCTTTTTCAGTTAGATAATTTTACTTGCCACCTGTTTACCCATAAAATCATCCGATTGATGTCGCTGCGACATATCGTCACTGCTTTGTTACTCAAGCTCAGAGACCTTTGCTCTCTGTTAAGGATTTCCAGCATGCCCGAATCGACAGGTCTGATTGCCCACAACTGGGGCTTCGCCATTTTCCTTTTGGGTGTCGTCGGCCTTTGTGCCTTCATGCTCGGTGTCTCCAGCCTGCTCGGCAGTAAAGCCTGGGGTCGCAGCAAAAACGAACCGTTCGAATCCGGCATGCTGCCTACGGGTGGCGCCCGCCTACGGCTCTCGGCAAAATTCTATCTGGTCGCGATGCTCTTCGTGATTTTCGACATTGAAGCCCTTTTTCTCTTTGCCTGGTCTGTGTCTGTTCGCGAAAGCGGCTGGACCGGCTTCGCCGAAGCTCTCGTTTTCATAGCAATTCTGTTGGCAGGTCTTGTCTACCTATGGCGGGTTGGAGCCCTTGACTGGGCCCCTGAAGGTCGCCGTACTCGGCAAGCGAAGCTGAAACAATGAGGCTTTGGCGATGCAATACACTCTTACAAAGATCGATCCGGATGCTCCTAACGAGGACTATCCAATTGGCAGACGAGAAGTCGTTTCCGATCCGCTAGAAGACCAAGTCCACAAAAATATTTACATGGGCAAGCTCGAAGACGTGCTGAACGGTGCGGTCAACTGGGGGCGTAAAAACTCCCTGTGGCCCTACAACTTCGGCCTGTCGTGCTGCTATGTGGAAATGACCACGGCCTTCACGGCGCCCCATGACATCGCACGCTTCGGCGCCGAAGTTATCCGGGCATCACCGCGTCAGGCAGACTTCATGGTTATTGCCGGCACGCCCTTCCTCAAGATGGCGCCGATCATCCAGCGTCTCTATGAGCAAATGCTCGAGCCCAAGTGGGTTATCTCCATGGGCGCGTGCGCTAACTCCGGTGGCATGTACGACATCTATTCTGTAGTTCAGGGGGTGGACAAATTCCTTCCCGTGGATGTCTATGTGCCTGGCTGCCCGCCCCGTCCAGAAGCTTTTCTGCAAGGCTTGATGCTGCTGCAGGAATCCATTGGACAGGAGCGTCGTCCGCTTTCCTGGGTTGTCGGTGATCAAGGTGTTTATCGCGCCGAGATGCCGTCGCAAAAGGAACAACGCCGCGAACAGCGTATTCAGGTCACAAACCTGCGCAGCCCCGACGAAGTCTGATTCGGCTCTTACTTTTTACAAAAAAGACAAGAATCCGGGTTCATTCTATACGTTGACCGAAAGCGATCGAGACCTATGACTGCAGACACCGCTCTGTACATCCCGCCTTACAAGGCTGACGACCAAGACGTCGTCGTTGAATTGAACACCCGTTTCGGCCCTGAGACGTTCACCGTCCAACCTACACGCACCGGCATGCCGGTGCTGTGGGTTGACCGCGCGAAACTGCTCGATGTCCTGAAATTCTTGCGCCAACTGCCCAAACCCTACGTCATGCTTTACGACTTGCATGGCATGGACGAGCGTCTGCGCACCCATCGTCGCGGCTTGCCGGGCGCCGACTTCAGCGTGTTCTACCACCTGATGTCGATCGAGCGTAACAGTGACGTGATGATCAAGGTCGCCTTGTCTGAGAGCGACCTCAGCTTGCCGACGGTCACTGGTATCTGGCCAAACGCCAACTGGTACGAGCGCGAAGTGTGGGACATGTTCGGCATCAACTTTGCCGGCCACCCGCACTTGACCCGAATCATGATGCCGCCGACCTGGGAAGGTCACCCGCTGCGTAAAGACTTCCCGGCCCGCGCCACCGAGTTCGATCCGTTTAGCCTGAACCTGGCGAAACAGCAGCTTGAAGAAGAAGCCGCTCGCTTCCAGCCGGAAGACTGGGGCATGAAGCGTTCAGGCAAGAACGAGGACTACATGTTCCTCAACCTTGGCCCGAACCACCCTTCTGCTCACGGTGCGTTCCGTATCATCCTGCAATTGGACGGTGAAGAAATCGTCGATTGCGTTCCAGACATCGGTTACCACCACCGTGGTGCCGAGAAAATGGCCGAGCGCCAGTCCTGGCACAGTTACATCCCGTACACCGACCGCATCGATTACCTCGGTGGGGTGATGAACAACCTGCCGTACGTGCTCTCGGTCGAGAAACTGGCCGGCATCAAGGTCCCGGAAAAAGTCGACGTCATTCGTATCATGATGGTTGAGTTCTTCCGTATCACCAGCCACTTGCTGTTCCTCGGGACTTACATCCAGGACGTGGGTGCAATGACTCCGGTGTTCTTCACGTTCACCGACCGTCAACGGGCGTACACCGTGATCGAAGCCATCACCGGCTTTCGTTTGCACCCGGCCTGGTTCCGCATCGGCGGCGTTGCGCATGATTTGCCACGCGGCTGGGAAAAGCTGGTCAAGGACTTCATCGACTGGATGCCCAAGCGTCTGGACGAGTACCAAAAAGCGGCGTTGGACAACAGCATCTTGCGCGGTCGTACCGTCAACGTTGCCGCGTACAACACCAAGGAAGCGCTGGAGTGGGGCGTTACCGGCCCGAACCTTCGCGCAACCGGCCTGGACTTCGACCTGCGTAAAGCGCGTCCGTATTCGGGCTATGAGAACTTCGAATTCGAAGTGCCGCTCGCCACTAACGGCGACGCTTATGATCGTTGCATTGTGCGCGTTGAAGAGATGCGCCAGAGCCTGAAGATCATCGGCCAATGCCTGCGCAATATGCCGGAAGGCCCGTACAAGGCGGATCACCCGCTGACGACGCCGCCGCCCAAAGAGCGCACCTTGCAGCACATCGAAACCTTGATCACGCACTTCCTGCAAGTTTCGTGGGGCCCGGTGATGCCGGCCAACGAATCCTTCCAGATGATTGAAGCGACCAAGGGCATCAACAGTTATTACCTGACGAGCGACGGCGGCACCATGAGCTACCGTACCCGGATTCGCACCCCAAGCTTCCCGCATCTGCAGCAGATCCCTTCGGTGATCAAAGGCAGCATGGTCGCGGACTTGATCGCGTACCTGGGTAGTATCGATTTCGTTATGGCCGACGTGGACCGCTAAGCATGAATAGCACGCTGATCCAGACAGACCGTTTCGCCCTGAGCGAAACCGAGCGCTCGGCCATCGAGCATGAGATGCACCACTACGAAGACCCGCGCGCGGCGTCTATCGAAGCGTTGAAAATTGTTCAGAAAGAACGTGGCTGGGTACCCGATGGCGCGATCCATGCCATTGGCGAAGTGCTTGGCATTCCCGCCAGCGACGTTGAAGGCGTGGCGACCTTCTACAGCCAGATCTTCCGCCAGCCGGTGGGCCGCCACATCATTCGTGTGTGTAACAGCATGGTCTGCTTCATCGCGGGCCACGAGTCGGTGGTCAGCGAGATTCAATCTTCACTGGGAATCGGCCTGGGCCAAACCACTGCTGACGACCGTTTCACCTTGCTGCCTGTCTGCTGCCTGGGCAACTGCGACAAGGCCCCGGCCGTGATGGTCGATGACGATACATTTAGCAACGTCCAGCCTGCTGGCGTGGCCAAAATGTTGGAGGATTACCTATGACCATCACTTCCTTCGGCCCCGCCAATACCATTGCCCGCGCACCCGAAACTCACCCGCTGACCTGGCGCTTGCGCGATGACGGCGAGCCACTATGGCTGGACGAATACCAACGCAAGGACGGTTACGCCGCCGCGCGCAAGGCGTTTGCCGAACTATCGCCAGACGAAATCGTGCAAGCGGTCAAGGACTCCGGCCTCAAGGGCCGCGGCGGCGCGGGCTTCCCCACTGGCGTGAAATGGGGCCTGATGCCGAAAGACGAATCCATGAACATCCGTTACCTGCTGTGTAACGCGGATGAGATGGAACCGAACACCTGGAAAGACCGGATGCTGATGGAGCAACTGCCCCATCTGCTGATCGAAGGTATGCTGATCAGCGCCCGGGCGTTGAAGGCTTATCGCGGCTACATCTTCCTGCGTGGCGAATACACCACCGCGGCGGTGCACCTGCGTCGTGCGGTGAAAGAAGCCGAAGCGGCGGGTTTGCTGGGTAAGAACATCCTGGGCAGCGGCTTCGATTTCGAACTGATCGTGCACACCGGTGCCGGGCGTTACATCTGCGGCGAAGAAACCGCACTGATCAACTCCCTGGAAGGCCGTCGCGCCAATCCACGCTCCAAGCCGCCCTTCCCTGCCGCGGTTGGTGTGTGGGGCAAGCCCACTTGCGTGAATAACGTCGAAACCCTGTGCAACGTCCCGGCCATCGTCGCCAATGGCAACGATTGGTACAAAGCCATCGCACGTCCAGGCAGCGAAGACATGGGCACCAAACTCATGGGCTTCTCCGGCAAGGTGAAGAACCCTGGCCTGTGGGAACTGCCTTTCGGCTTGCCCGCACGCGAGTTGTTCGAAGACTACGCGGGCGGCATGCGCGACGGCTTCAAGCTCAAGTGCTGGCAGCCAGGCGGCGCCGGTACGGGCTTCCTGCTTCCTGAACATCTGGACTGCCTGTTTTACGCGGGCGGCGTTGCCAAAGTCGGTACGCGGATGGGCACCGGGCTGGCGATGGCGGTCGATGACAAGGTCAACATGGTGTCGCTGATGCGCAACCTGGAAGAATTCTTCTCCCAAGAGTCGTGTGGCTTCTGCACCCCATGCCGCGACGGGTTGCCATGGAGCGTGAAGATTTTGCGCGCCATCGAGAACGGCGAAGGTCAACCGGGCGATATCGAAACGCTGTTGGGGCTAGTCAACTTTCTCGGCCCTGGCAAGACGTTCTGCGCCCACGCACCGGGCGCCGTGGAACCTCTGGGGGCTGCCATCAAGTATTTCCGGTCGGAGTTCGAAGCAGGTATCGCCCCGGCACGTGTGGGCAGCCTGACTCAGGTAAGCAGTCCGACTGTGGTTGGCGCATAACAAGATAGAAATGGTCGGTAGCCCTTAAAGCCACCGACCTCGTACCCGATGACGCCTTACAGGCTGTTTGATACGGGTAGCACCGAGATTCCATTAGCCACGCCCACTGACACCGGGCCAACGAAGAACTTTGAACCATGGCCACTATCCACGTAGACGGCAAAGCGCTCGAGGTC
Source organism: Pseudomonas sp. (assembly GCF_028293835.1). Classification (GTDB taxonomy): domain Bacteria; phylum Pseudomonadota; class Gammaproteobacteria; order Pseudomonadales; family Pseudomonadaceae; genus Aquipseudomonas. The sequence goes on along the minus strand of NZ_JAQGNX010000034.1, from coordinate 15,950 downwards.
AATGGCGCAGACAACCTGTTACAGGCATGTCTGTCGCTGGGCCTCGACATCCCATATTTCTGCTGGCACCCCGCCCTTGGCAGCGTCGGCGCTTGTCGCCAATGCGCGGTCAAGCAGTTCACTGATGAGAACGACACCCGTGGTCGTATCGTCATGTCCTGCATGACCCCCGCCACCGACGGCAGCTGGATTTCCATCGATGACCAAGAGGCGAAAGTGTTTCGCGCCAGCGTCGTTGAATGGCTGATGACCAACCACCCGCACGACTGCCCGGTCTGCGAAGAAGGCGGTCACTGCCACCTGCAAGACATGACGGTCATGACCGGCCACAACGAGCGGCGTTATCGCTTCACCAAGCGCACCCACCAGAACCAGGAACTCGGCCCGTTCATCGCCCATGAAATGAACCGCTGTATCGCCTGTTATCGCTGCGTACGCTTCTATAAAGACTACGCCGGTGGCACCGACCTCGGCGTTTTCGGCGCACATGACAACGTGTACTTCGGTCGTGTTGAAGATGGCGCGCTGGAAAGTGAGTTCTCCGGCAACCTCACCGAGGTCTGCCCGACCGGTGTGTTCACCGACAAGACTCACTCCGAGCGTTACAACCGTAAGTGGGACATGCAGTTCTCGCCGAGCATCTGCCACGGCTGTTCCAGCGGTTGCAACATCAGTCCGGGTGAACGTTATGGCGAAATCCGCCGTATCGAAAACCGTTACAACGGCTCGGTAAACCAGTATTTCCTGTGTGACCGTGGCCGCTTCGGTTATGGCTACGTCAACCGTGAAGACCGTCCGCGCCAGCCGCTGTTGGCTGACGGCATGCTCAAGCTGGGTCTGGACGCTGCCCTTGATAAAGCCGCTGACCTGCTCCGTGGTCGCAACATCGTCGGTATCGGCTCACCCCGCGCCAGCCTTGAAAGCAACTTTGCCCTGCGTGAACTGGTGGGCGCCGAGCATTTTTATTCGGGTATCGAAGCCGGTGAACTGGCGCGCATTCGCCTGATCGCCAAGGTCTTGAAAGACAGCCCGCTGCCAATCCCGACCCTGCGCGACATCGAAGATCACGATGCGATTTTCGTGCTTGGCGAAGACTTGACCCAGACCGCCGCCCGTATGGCCCTGGGCCTGCGCCAAGCGGTGAAAGGCAAAGCCGAAGACATGGCCGCTGCGATGAAAGTCCAGCCATGGCTCGACGCGGCCGTGAAGAACATCGGTCAGCACACGCTGAACCCGCTGTTCATCGCCAGCCTTGCCGAGACCCGTCTCGATGACGTTGCCGAAGAGTGCGTTCACGCGGCGCCGGATGACCTGGCCCGTATCGGTTTCGCCGTGGCCCACGCCATTGACGCCAGCGCGCCTGCGGCCGAAGGCCTGGACAGCGAAGCACTTGGGTTGGCCCAGCGCATCGCCACCGCCCTGCTTGCCGCCAAGCGTCCCTTGATCATTTCCGGTAGCTCCCTGGGTTCGACCGCTTTGATCGAAGCCGCAGCCAACATCGCCAAAGCCTTGAAGCTGCAGGACAAACAAGGTTCGATCAGCATGATCGTGCCGGAAGCCAACAGCCTGGGCCTGGCGATGCTGGGCGGCGAGTCCCTTGATGACGCGCTGCAAGCGGTGATTTCCGGCCAGGCCGACGCCATGGTGGTGTTGGAAAATGACCTGTTCACCCGTGTCGACGCCGCTACGGTCGACGCTGCGTTCAAAGCCACCAAGGTTCTGATCGTTGCTGACCACCAGAAAACCCCGACCAGCGATCGCGCTGATCTGGTGTTGCCTGCGGCCAGCTTCGCAGAAGGTGACGGAACACTGGTTAGCCAGGAAGGCCGCGCCCAGCGCTTCTTCCAGGTGTACGACCCAACCTACCTTGACGCCAGCATCCTGATTCATGAAGGCTGGCGTTGGTTGCACGCCCTGCGCTCGACGCTGCTGAACAAGCCTATTGACTGGACTCAGCTCGATCACGTCACCGACGCGGTTGCTGCAAGTTCTGCGCAATTGGCGGGTATCACCAACGCCGCGCCATCCGCTGCGTTCCGTATCAAGGGTCTGAAGCTGGCGCGCGAGCCATTGCGTTACAGCGGGCGTACAGCCATGCGCGCCAATATCAGCGTGCATGAGCCGCGTACCTCGCAAGACAAAGACACTGCGTTCTCTTTCTCTATGGAAGGCTATTCGGGCTCCGCCGAACCGCGCCAACAGGTGCCGTTCGCCTGGTCGCCAGGTTGGAACTCGCCGCAAGCCTGGAACAAGTTCCAGGACGAAGTCGGCGGTCATTTGCGTGCCGGCGACCCCGGCGCTCGTCTGATCGAAACCCAAGGCGACAATCTGTCCTGGTTTTCCAGCGTACCGGTGGCGTTTTCTCCGGCTCGCGGCACTTGGCAGGTGGTGCCGTTCTATCACCTGTTCGGCAGCGACGAAACCTCGTCCAAAGCCGCGCCGGTGCAGGAGCGCATTCCAGCCGCTTACGTCGCCCTGGCCAAGTCGGAAGCCGATCGTTTGGGTGTCAACGAAGGCGCCATGCTCAGCCTGACTGTTGCCGGTCAAACCCTGCGTTTACCGTTGCGCATCAGCGAAGAATTGAGCGCAGGTCTGGTGGCTCTGCCTTCGGGCCTGGCCGGGATTCCGCCAGCGTTGTTCGGCAAAACCGTTGATGGTCTGCAGGAGGCAGCACTATGACCTGGTTTACACCTGTCGTGATCGACTCAATCATCGCGGTAGTCAAAGCGATTGTGATTCTGTTGGCCGTGGTGGTCAGTGGCGCACTGTTGAGCTGGGTCGAACGTCGTTTGCTGGCCCTCTGGCAAGACCGTTACGGCCCGAACCGGGTAGGTCCGTTCGGTGCATTCCAGATCGCTGCCGACATGATCAAGATGTTCTTCAAGGAAGACTGGACCCCACCGTTCGCCGACAAGGTGATTTTCACCCTGGCGCCGGTAGTGGCCATGAGCGCCCTGTTGATCGCTTTCGCGATTATTCCGATCACCGAAAGCTGGGTCATTGCTGATCTGAACATTGGCATCCTGTTCTTCTTCGCCATGGCCGGTCTGTCGGTGTACGCAGTGTTGTTCGCCGGTTGGTCGAGTAATAACAAGTTTGCCTTGCTCGGCAGCCTGCGGGCTTCGGCCCAGACCGTGTCCTATGAAGTGTTCATGGGACTGTCGTTGATGGGCATCGTGGTGCAGGTTGGCTCGTTCAACATGGGCGATATCGTCCAGTACCAGGCCCAACACCTGTGGTTCATCATTCCGCAGTTTTTTGGCTTCTGTACGTTCTTCATCGCTGGCGTCGCCGTGACTCACCGTCACCCGTTCGACCAACCGGAAGCCGAGCAGGAACTGGCCGATGGTTACCACATCGAATACGCAGGGATGAAGTGGGGCATGTTCTTCGTCGGTGAATACATCGGCATCGTACTGATCTCAGCCCTCTTGGTGACCCTGTTCTTCGGCGGCTGGCATGGCCCGTTCAACATCCTGCCTTCGCTGTCGTTCATTTGGTTCGCCCTGAAGACCGGGTTCTTCATCATGCTGTTCATTCTGTTGCGTGCGTCTATTCCGCGCCCACGCTACGACCAGGTGATGGATTTCAGTTGGAAGTTCTGCCTGCCGCTGACCCTGATCAATTTGTTGGTGACCGCTGCGATCGTGTTGTTAAACACGCCCGCTGGCGCGGTTCAGTGAGGATATAAACCATGCTCAAGTATCTGATTGGCATCGTGCATGGCACCTACACCCAGCTTCGCAGCCTGGTGATGGTGTTCTCGCATGCATTCCGCAAGCGCGACACGTTGCAGTACCCGGAAGAACAGGTGTACCTGCCGCCGCGTTACCGTGGCCGTATTGTCCTGACCCGCGACCCTGACGGCGAAGAGCGTTGTGTAGCCTGCAACCTGTGCGCCGTGGCTTGCCCGGTGGGTTGCATCTCGCTGCAGAAAGCCGAAACCGACGACGGTCGCTGGTACCCGGAATTTTTCCGCATCAACTTCTCGCGCTGCATTTTCTGTGGCCTCTGCGAGGAAGCCTGCCCGACCACCGCGATCCAGCTGACACCGGATTTCGAAATGGCCGAGTTCAAACGTCAGGATCTGGTTTACGAGAAGGAAGATCTGTTGATCTCCGGCCCTGGTAAAAACCCTGATTACAACTTCTATCGGGTTGCCGGTATGGCCATCGCCGGCAAGCCTAAAGGCTCCGCGCAGAATGAAGCTGTTCCGATCAACGTGAAGAGCTTGCTGCCTTAAGGAAGAAAGATGGAATTTGCTTTCTATTTCGCATCCGGTGTTGCTGTGGTGTCCACCCTTCGGGTGATCACCAACACCAATCCGGTGCACGCCCTGCTCTACCTGATCATTTCGTTGATCGCCGTGGCAATGACCTTCTTTAGCCTCGGCGCGCCGTTTGCCGGAGTCTTGGAAGTTATCGCTTACGCTGGCGCCATCATGGTTCTGTTCGTATTTGTGGTGATGATGCTGAACCTGGGGCCTGCCTCGGTACAGCAAGAACGTGTCTGGCTCAAGCCTGGCATCTGGACCGGCCCGGTTATTCTCGGGGTCCTGTTGCTGGGTGAGTTGCTGTATGTGTTGTTCAACAACTCCACCGGCGCCGCCATCGGCCACACCACTGTAGACGCCAAGGCCGTAGGCATCAGCCTGTTCGGTCCTTATCTGTTGGTGGTTGAACTGGCCTCCATGTTGCTGCTTGCAGCGGCTGTGACGGCATTCCATCTCGGCCGCAACGAGAGCGAAGGAACCAAGCCATGAATGCAATCCCTCTTGAACATGGTCTGGCAGTCGCCGGCATCCTGTTCAGCCTCGGCCTGGTCGGCCTGATGGTGCGGCGCAACATCCTCTTTGTGCTGATGAGCCTGGAGATCATGATGAACGCATCTGCTCTGGCGTTCATTGTCGCCGGTAGCCGTTGGGCGCAACCGGATGGACAGATCATGTTCATTCTGGTGATCAGCCTTGCAGCCGCCGAGGCCAGTATCGGCCTGGCGATCCTGATGCAGTTGTATCGCCGCTTCCACACTCTCGATATCGACGCTGCCAGCGAGATGCGCGGATGAACCTTCTCTTCCTGACGTTCGTATTCCCCCTGATTGGTTTTCTGCTGCTGTCGTTTTCCCGCGGAAAAATTTCTGAAAACCTGGCCGCGCTGATCGGCGTTGGCTCCATTGGCTTATCGGCCATTGTGGCTGCCTGGGTCATCTTTCAGTTCAACGTTTCTCCGCCCGAGGGTGGCCATGTCACTCAAGTGCTGTGGCGCTGGATGTCGGTAGATGGCCTTGAACCTAACTTTGCCCTGTACCTGGATGGCCTGTCGGTCACCATGTTGGGTGTGGTGGTTGGCGTTGGTTTCCTGATCCACTTGTTCGCGTCCTGGTATATGCGTGGTGAGGCCGGTTATTCGCGCTTCTTCGCCTATACCAACCTGTTTATCGCCAGCATGCTGTTCTTGATCCTCGGCGATAACCTGATGTTCCTGTACTTCGGGTGGGAAGGCGTGGGCCTGTGCAGCTATCTGTTGATCGGTTTCTACTACAGCAACCGCAACAACGGTAACGCCGCACTTAAAGCCTTTATCGTCACCCGAATTGGCGACGTGTTCATGGCCATCGGCTTGTTCGTCCTGTTCCAGCAACTGGGCACGTTGAACATCCAGGAGCTGCTGGTGCGCGCACCGCAGCACTTTATGGCTGGGGACTTCTGGATTGTGCTTGCCACCTTGATGCTGCTGGGTGGTGCCGTGGGTAAATCCGCACAGCTGCCGCTGCAAACCTGGTTGGCAGACGCGATGGCAGGCCCGACGCCGGTTTCAGCGTTGATCCACGCCGCAACCATGGTGACCGCAGGTGTTTACCTGATCGCGCGTACCCACGGACTGTTTCAACTGGCGCCTGACGTTCTGCACCTGGTCGGTATCGTCGGTGGCGTAACGCTGGTGTTGGCGGGGTTCGCGGCACTGGTGCAGACCGACATCAAACGTATCCTCGCCTATTCGACCATGAGCCAGATTGGCTACATGTTCCTGGCATTGGGCGTTGGTGCCTGGGAGGGTGCGATTTTCCACCTGATGACCCACGCATTCTTCAAGGCACTGCTGTTCCTCGCCTCCGGTTCGGTAATTGTTGCCTGCCACCACGAACAAAACATCTTCAAGATGGGCGGTTTGTGGAAGAAGCTGCCGCTGGCCTATACCAGCTTCATCGTCGGTGGCGCCGCGCTGTCTGCCCTGCCACTGCTGACCGCTGGCTTCTATTCCAAGGATGAAATCCTTTGGGAAGCCTTCGCCAGCGGCAACCATGCGCTGCTGTACGCAGGCTTGGTCGGTGCATTCATGACCTCGCTGTACACCTTCCGCTTGATCTTCATTGCCTTCCACGGCGAAGCGAAAACCGAAGCCCACGCCGGTCACGGTATTGCCCATTGGTTGCCGCTGTCGGTGCTGATCGTTCTGTCGACGTTCATCGGGGCGATGATTACCCCACCGCTGGCCGGCGTGTTGCCGGAAAGCGCCGGGCACGCCGGTGGCGCTGCCAAACACAGCTTGGAAATCGCCTCGGGTGCCATCGCCCTGGCCGGTATTCTGCTGGCGGCCATGCTGTTCCTCGGCAAGCGACGCATTGCGACGGCCATTGCCAATAGCGGTCCGGGACGTTTCCTCTCGGCGTGGTGGTTCGCGGCATGGGGCTTCGATTGGCTTTACGACAAACTGTTCGTCAAGCCGTATCTGATGATCAGCCATGTGCTGCGTAAAGACCCCCTCGACCAAACAATTGGCTTGATTCCGCGTCTGGTCAAAGGCGGCAACAACGCCATGAGCCGCACCGAGACCGGCCAACTGCGTTGGTACGCTGCTTCTATGGCTGCAGGCGCTGTATTGGTGCTCGGCGCCATCGTGCTGGTTGCGGTCTGATATGAACCTTGCGAATTTGCGAAAGGAAATGAGCCCGACATGATTCTGCCTTGGCTAATCCTGATCCCCTTTATCGGCGGCCTGCTGTGTTGGCAAGGTGAGCGCTACGGCGCTACCCTGCCACGCTGGATCGCGCTGCTGACCATGTCTCTGGAATTTGCTCTCGGCCTCTGGCTGTGGAGCACCGGCGACTTCCACTTTGCCCCCGCGCCTGGCGTCGACCCCACTTGGGTTGTCGAATTCAAGCAACCGTGGATCGCTCGCTTCGGCATCAGCGTGCACTTGGCGCTTGATGGCCTGTCGCTGCTGATGGTGTTGCTGACCGGCATGCTCGGTATGTTGTCGGTGTTGTGTTCGTGGAAAGAGATCCAGCGTAACGTCGGTTTCTTCCACCTCAACCTGATGTGGATCCTGGGCGGTGTGATCGGCGTGTTCCTCGCCATCGACCTGTTCATGTTCTTCTTCTTCTGGGAAATGATGCTGGTGCCGATGTATTTCCTCATCGCACTGTGGGGTCATAGTTCATCGGACGGCAAGAAAACCCGGATCTACGCAGCGACCAAATTCTTCATCTTCACTCAGGCCAGCGGCTTGATCATGTTGGTGGCGATCCTCGGTCTGGTGATGGTTCACTTCAACAGCACCGGCGTGATCACCTTCGATTACACCCAATTGCTGAAGACCAAGCTGTCACACGGCACTGAATACATACTGATGCTGGGCTTCTTTATCGCCTTTGCGGTGAAGCTGCCGGTAGTGCCTTTTCACTCATGGCTGCCAGACGCGCACGCACAAGCACCGACTGCGGGTTCTGTGGACTTGGCCGGTATCCTTCTGAAAACCGCTGCGTACGGTTTGCTGCGGTTCGCTCTGCCACTGTTCCCGAACGCCTCGGCAGAGTTTGCGCCGATTGCCATGACACTGGGCCTGATCGGTATCTTCTACGGCGCATTCCTCGCGTTCGCCCAGACCGATATCAAGCGCCTGATCGCGTTCTCCAGCGTGTCGCACATGGGCTTCGTGCTGATCGGCATCTACTCTGGTAGCCAGCAAGCATTGCAAGGCGCCGTGATCCAGATGCTCGCTCACGGTGTGTCGGCGGCTGCGCTGTTTATCCTCAGCGGCCAGCTGTACGAACGTCTGCATACCCGTGACATGCGTGAAATGGGCGGTGTCTGGTCGCGTATCGCTTATCTGCCGGCCATCAGCCTGTTCTTCGCTGCCGCGTCGCTTGGCTTGCCGGGTACCGGCAACTTTGTCGGTGAGTTCCTGATTCTGATTGGTACCTTCGTCAGCGCCCCGTGGATTACCGCGATCGCAACGTCGGGTCTGGTGTTCGGCTCGGTCTATTCGCTGATCATGATCCACCGCGCGTACTTCGGCCCGTCGAAGTCGGAAGAAGTCCTGCACGGCATGGACGCTCGTGAGCTCATCATGGTGCTCGGTCTGGCGGCATTGCTGGTTTATATCGGCGTGTACCCACAACCGTTCCTCGATACCTCTGCCGCTACGATGCATGGCGTGCAGCAATGGCTCGGCACCGCCTTCACTCAACTCGCTTCGGCCCGGTAAGAGCGCTATGGACCTGACGATTCAACACTTTATTGCGCTTGCGCCGCTGCTGATTACCAGCCTCACTGCCGTTGTGGTGATGTTGGCAATCGCATGGCGTCGCAATCACTCGCAAACATTCCTGCTCACCGTGGGTGGCCTTAACCTGGGCTTGCTGTCGATCTACCCGGCGTTGAAGGTAGCGCCGCTGGTGGTTACGCCGCTGTTGCAGATCGATAACTTCGCTTGCCTGTACATGGCGCTGATCCTGGCCTCGACACTGGCTTGCGTCACTTTGGCTCACGCTTATCTGGGCGAGAAGAACAGCGGCTACCCCGGCAATCGTGAAGAACTTTACCTATTGATCCTGATGGCTGCTGCCGGTGGATTGGTATTGGTCAGCGCGCAGCACCTGGCTAGCCTGTTTATCGGCCTTGAGCTGTTGTCGGTGCCGGTTTACGGACTGGTGGCCTATGCGTACTTCAACAAGCGTTCGCTGGAAGGCGGTATCAAATACATGGTGTTGTCGGCGGCCGGCTCGGCGTTTCTGCTGTTCGGTATGGCGCTGTTGTATGCCGAAGCCGGTTCGCTGAGTTTCAGCGGCATTGGTCACGCACTGGCAGCAACTGGCCTGCCTAGCCCGATCGCGCAGATGGGCCTGGCGATGATGGTGATCGGCCTGGCATTCAAGCTGTCACTGGTACCCTTCCACTTGTGGACCCCGGACGTTTACGAAGGCGCCCCTGCTCCGGTGGCAGCGTTTTTGGCAACGGCCAGTAAAGTCGCGGTGTTCGCGGTGCTGGTTCGCCTGTTCCAGATCTCACCGGTGGCCAGCAGCGGTGTGTTGTACACCGTTCTGGCGGTGATCGCGGTTGCGTCGATTCTGATCGGTAACTTGCTGGCCCTGACCCAGACCAACCTCAAGCGGCTGCTGGGTTACTCGTCCATCGCGCACTTCGGTTACCTGATGATCGCGCTGGTTGCGAGCAAAGGCATCGCTGTCGAGGCTATTGGCGTGTACCTGGTGACCTACGTGATCACCACCTTGGGCGCTTTCGGTGTAGTGACGTTGATGTCATCGCCTTATAGCGGTCGTGACGCAGACGCGTTGTTCGAATTCCGCGGCCTGTTCTGGCGTCGCCCGTACCTGACAGCGGTGATGACGGTGATGATGCTGTCGCTGGCGGGTATTCCGCTGACAGTGGGCTTCATCGGCAAGTTCTACATCATTGCGACAGGCGTTGAATCGCATTTGTGGTGGCTGACCGGCTCACTGGTCATTGGCAGCGCCATCGGCCTGTTCTATTACCTGCGAGTAATGGTAACGCTCTATCTGGTGGAACCTACCCTGCACCGCCACGATGCTCCGTTCAACTGGGCACAGCGAACGGGTGGCGTGATGCTGCTGGTGATTGCGGTACTGGCGTTCATCCTCGGTGTGTATCCACAACCGCTGCTGGACATGGTGCATCACGCAGGCCTGCAACTGGTCGGCTGATTTTCATTGTGCAAATATAAAAAACCCTGCATCTGCAGGGTTTTTTATTGGCTGCGGGGATGCTAACCCGGCAGGCGCACGGTTTGCTTGGCCTCGGTGAACAGTGCCCATGTCGACATGAATAATGCAGCGATCATCGGCCCGATGACAAAACCGTTAAGGCCGAATACAGCCATGCCGCCCAAGGTTGATATCAAAATCAGGTAATCAGGCATTCGTGTGTCTTTGCCCACCAGGATCGGACGCAACACGGTATCGACCAAGCCGATGACGAAGACCCCGAACAATGTCAGCACCACGCCTTGCCAGATCATGCCGCTGAGCAGGAAGTAAGCCGCCACCGGCGCCCAGACAATCCCCGCGCCGATTGCTGGCAGTAAGGAAAGAAACGCCATCATTACCGCCCACAGTAATGCACTTGGAATACTCAGCGCCCAGAAGATCAGGCCCCCCAGCGCGCCCTGAACCACCGCCATGACGACGTTACCTTTCACCGTCGCCCGTACAACCCGATTGAACTTCAATTGCAACCGACGCTTCTGTGGCTCGGCCAGCGGCACTGCCAGGCGAATTCTGCGGACAAGGTCATGGCCGTCGCGCAGAAAATAGAACAATAAATACAGCATGATGAAGAAGCTGATCACAAAGTCGAACGTGCCCTGGCCGAAACTGAAGGCCTGAGTCGCCAGGTACTGACTGCCCTCCATGGACGTTTTGACAATTTTGTCGCGCAGGCCATTAAGATCGCCCATTCCGACCCGATCCAGTAAATGTCTGAAGTAAGGTGGTAATGAATCTTTGAACTGGGCCAGGTACTTGGCGATGTCCAATTGCCCGCTTTCGATATTGTTGTAGACCATGGCGCCTTCCTGAACTAACAGCATGCCGATAATGATCACCGGCAAAATCGCGATCAACAGGCATACGGTCAACGTACATAAGGACGTCAGGTTGCGCTGCCAGCCAAACTTCATCAGCAGCCGTCGCTGCAGGGGCGCAAAGATAATCCCGAGAATCACCGCCCAGAATACCGCGCCGTAAAAGGGCATCAATATCCAGATGAACGCAATGGTGACTAGCACCATCAAGACCAGGAAGGTTTTGTACTGCAGCGTGGTTTCGTTCATGTCCGATCCATGTCAGTAAGGCTCCGCGTTAACGCGACTTACTGTTTAGTCAGCCAATCTTCGGACGAGTGCCGTTGTTCGGTTCAGGAATTGGACGGGTAGGGTTTTAGCGAGGAAACACTAACGGGGCAAGGCCATTGCGGCCTTACCCCGAGGACATCAGATGCGAAATTGCCCAACCAGCTTGCCCAGCCGCTGCCCAAGGTCCGCAAGGCTGCGGGAGGTTTGTGCGCTTTTATGAGTTTGATCAGCCACACTGTCCACCGCTTCGGCGATCTGGTGCACGCTGCGGTTGATTTCTTCGGCGACGGCGGTCTGCTCTTCGGCAGCGCTGGCAATTTGCGCGTTCATCGAGTTGATTGTGCCGATCAGCGCTGCAATGGTGTCCAGTGAGGTGCCCGCTTCGTTGGCTCGCGCCGAAGTGCCATCGCCCGCCTCGCTTGAACGACGCATGGCTTCCACGGCACCCTGCGTACCGCTTTGCAGGCGGTCAATCATGGTCTGGATTTCCTGAGTGCTCTGCTGGGTGCGACTAGCCAGCGCGCGCACTTCGTCAGCCACCACCGCAAATCCGCGTCCGGCCTCGCCTGCCCGTGCAGCTTCAATCGCCGCGTTGAGTGCCAGCAAGTTAGTTTGATCGGCAATGGAGCGAATAACCCCCAGAACGTTAACAATCGAAGAAACGTCGTTCTGCAAGCTGTCGAGGGATGTGCCACTGCTGCGTATATCATTCACCAAGGCGTGGATCTGCTTGATGCTACCGTCCACCACACGTTTGGCAGCCTGGCCTTCAGCGTCGGTTTGTTGTGCGGCAACGGCTGCGCCTTGAGCGCTTTTCGCGACTTCATGGGCCGCTGCGGACATTTCATTGATCGCGGTGGCCACCTGGTCCGTCTCATGACGCTGGCGCGCCATTGCCGTCTCGGAAAGGTGCACCTGGTCTGACACTTCGGTTACCAGACCCGACAACTGAGAGGTCATCTCGGCGATCTGCCGTACCAGACCATGAATCTTGTCGACAAAGCGGTTGAAGGAGCCAGCCAACTCGCCCAGATCGTCGTTACTTGACACCGTCAGCCGGCGGGTCAGGTCACCGTCACCTGACGCGATATCATCCAGATTAGCCCTCATCTGCCGCAAAGGCCGCACGATACTCCCGGTCAGAAAGACGCCCACTAGAGCGATGATGATCAGTACCACCGCGGCAATGCCGATGATGCTTATCAGCATACTGTGTACACGCGCCTCAACACTCTTCTGAACGACCGCTACCCGAGCTTCAATCCCGTCAATGCTGATCGAGGAGCCGAACGCCATGTCCCACTTGGGCAGGTATTCGGTGTAGCCCAGTTTAGGAATGGTTTCTTGTGGCTTGCCAGGCATTGCCGAAGAGTATTCCAGATAATGGGTGCCTGCCTTGGCTACAGCTATCAAGTCACGGTTGTAGTAAATACCATTGACGTCGCGGGTATCCTTGAAGCTTTTGCCGATGTCATCGGGGCTGTTGCTTTTGAACAGCCTTACGGCTTCCGAGTCATAGCCGAAAAAGTAACCTTCCTTACCGTAGGAAATGGCAGATAACATCTTCACCACCTGCGCACGCGCGGCCATGTCACCGGGCGCAGAGGCGTTGTACATAGGCGTGATCGCGCCTAGCGCAACAGCGACGGAATTTTTAAGGTTTTCCTTGGCATCACTCATAAGTCGTAAACGAATTTCATCCACTTCTTTCTGTGCCTGGTCCTGCAGCATGATGACGGTGGTCGCGCTGATTACCAGTGCAAAAATGAGCACCGGCAACACCGCCAGTGACAGTACTTTGGCCTTCAAATTGAGACGCATAAGTTTCCACTCTTATTTAGGATCCAGTGTTTTGGTCGATACGCTTGTACCGTTAGCGGCCCGCAGATTGAAAAGTTTAGAAACATCCGTCGGCTTTTCAGCAAACGCTATTTGAGGTGGGGAAAAAATACAAATGGCCACTATTTTTGGGTGCTTCGACGAGATTTGATGGCTACCGGGGTACAGGCGGGCGAATTGCCGAGTTGCGTCTCCTGCCTCGACGAGGTAGAAACTTGAGCTTATTGTTTAGCGCATCGGGCAAACCATTACTGTTAAACTGCGCGCCTGCTTTTTTCGCGTTGGCGAATGCCACTTTTCAGAGCTGAATACACTGTGGAAATTTTCAAAGAATTTACGTTTGAGTCTGCACACCGCCTTCCCCATGTTCCAGAAGGACATAAGTGTGGCCGTCTGCATGGACACTCATTCCGCGTTGCAATCTACCTGGCTGGCACGGTGGATCCTCACACCGGCTGGATTCGCGATTTTTCCGAAATCAAAGCGATATTCAAGCCGCTGTATGATCGTCTCGATCACAATTACCTCAATGATATTCCCGGTCTTGAAAATCCAACCAGCGAAGTATTGGCGAAGTGGATCTGGGAACAACTGAAGCCACTGTTGCCGGAACTCTCGGCCATTCGTATTCACGAGACCTGTACCAGTGGTTGCGAGTATCGAGGCGACTGAGTTATTGGGCGTGCCAAAAAACCACCTTTCTGGTGGTTTTTTTATGTCTGGTGCAAGCGTGTGCTGGTTCTTCGTCGGGGTGTTGTGCAGCAGCAAACGCAGCGGGCGAGCGATAGTGATGAGTTGCTGCCGCATAGGACCGTTTAACCACAGAAAAGGTGGCCAGCGCTTTATTGCGTCGCACGTGTGCACCCCGCACGGGATCGCTGAATCTATCGAGACCGCTGATCAGAAAAGCGCCCTACCTGTTATTTATGACAGTAGGCGGAGCGATGAGCGAAGTGGCTTAATGGAACCCGGCCAGGCGTTGTCACGGCGTTGACGTTTTACCCGACAAGCTGGTTGTTGGTTCCTGCTCTTCCAGTGCGGGTATTTCTTATGCGTGAATCATGAATCTCTCATTGATCGTGCCGGTGGTCGATGACGCACAAGCCGCAAGCGTGTTTTATCAGGCCGTCCGGCAAGAGCATTCGCTTCAGCCCACAGTGTCGAGATCGTGCTTATCAACGATGGCAGCACCGACCGCACGGGCGAACTGGATAAGGTTTATTTGATAACAAGGTGCCGGGGTATCCGTCGTTGATGACGGGGAGGTTTCGTAATGGTGGACCTTCTGAAAGTTGAGCTCTCGCAAAACAAGATGATGGCTTTTTTTGTGATGGCTGTTTTTATCTTCGCCTTCCCATTGATATTAGCGGATAGCTTTTATCTTGATGATAACTGGCGAGCCCAGCTTGCTGGAATGGAGTGGAAAGAAGACGGTCGTATATTGGCAGCCTGGCTGTACCAAGGGCTGTCATTTACCCAGGGAGCGCCCAATATATTTCCGTTGCCTCTGCTGATCTCCATAGTCGCGATGTCGTTTGCCTTGAGAGCTTTAACAAACCATTATTTTCTAAAGCCCACCGTTGTTTCTTGTCTTGTAGTACTACCACTGTGGTATAGCCCTTTTTTCTTACAGAACCTTTCTTATCAGTATGACGGGCCTGCTATGGCGTTGGGCGTGATGGCAGTTATTTATGCCATTACCTTTCGACACGCTTCCCTGATCGTGCGAACAGGGGTGTCGGCGCTCTGCATTGCTATCGGGCTAAGCCTCTATCAAATGGTGATCAATATTTATCTAGGGTTGTGTTGTGTTGAGTTAATTCGGACAGCGAATGAATGCAAGGAACCACGCACCAGCTTTATTGTATTGAGGGACAGGCTTCTTCAGTTTCTACTCGCCGTGGCCTTCTACTGGCTGACCGCCTATCAGTTTATAACTCATGAGCGCACTGGCTTGCGCGAACTCAACAACGGCTGGACAGAGAAACTGTCGGCAGATTTACTTTTGGCCGCGCAGCGTGTAGCCCTGCTATATAACGATGGCAATGCCTGGCTGTGTTGGTCATTACTCATCATTGCCTTTACAGGTTTTGGGCTGGTTATTTATCGGGTTTTGCGAGTACGAGCGAATATCTTGCATAGAACTGTCTTGGTAGGCCTGTGTTTGTTCGCTATTGCGTTAGTACTGGTTTCGATTCCGGGTCTGGCGCTGATTTTCAGTTATTACAACAACGGCGCCAGAGTCATGATGGGAGCGTCGTCGGCATTAGTTTTGATTTTTTATCTAAACTATCAAGCGTTGACCGCTGTTCACACTAGGCTGGGAGGATTGTTGATTATTCCTGTGATTGCCATGTTGTCTTTTTCCTACGCCTACGGGCGTGTCATGTATCTGCAAAAGGAACTGTCGACCAGCATTGCCCAAAGTGTTACCTATGACGTGATATCAAATAAGGACTTAAGGGGGGTTGAGAAGTACTACATGGTCAATAATCCCACACACGGTTGGTTGGTGGGGGCTGACGGGGCGTTCAAGTTGATGCCTGCATTGAAATATGTATTTTATGCTAAATTTTTATTGCTACCCGAGATGCTTCCTCGTAGTACGGGGATAACAAATGTGTTCTCTTTTGACGATGATGGGAGGTCGGAGAATGTGCTGAAAGGTATTTTTACCAGAGTGGTGCCGTTGGTTGATAACAAATTTTATAGTATCTATGTTGATGGCGTAGACGCATACATTTTGATGAAGACTCCATCGGTTGACGATGTCTATTTTAAGACCATGCATAAGACGGAAAGGTAGGCGGGTGGGCACGCATAATAGCTATGCGCACCGCTGAAGCATAGGAACTAAGGCTGTGTTAATTGGTGGTGGTGTCAGCTGGCAGGTTTAATCAGCACATAAACAAAACCCCTGAACGCGTAAGCGATCAGGGGTTCTGGAAGTTAATCTTGACGATGACCTACTCTCACATGGGGAAACCCCACACTACC
>NZ_JAQGNX010000027.1 GCF_028293835.1 Pseudomonas sp. | reverse complement strand
AAAAACCTGGCTGGAAGCACGTACCACCCCTGCCGCGCAACGCACGCTGGTTGATCAACGCCTGAGTTCACCTCTCGCGCCGGCAATGTTGATCGTCATCTCGGATTTCGAAAGCGGCCCCGGTAATTTGTTGGCCTCACTGGAAAGCCTGACCGGCAATGGGTCAGTATTTGCGAGACTCAGCGTTGCCGTCCTTTCCCCGCGCAATAACCTCCCCGACAGTGACCTCGGCGATAGGTTAATGTGGGCGCAAGCAACCCCAGATAACCGGGCACTGGTGATCAACGACTTGGTCGCACGGCAATCCGCGGTTGACTGGATAATGCTTGTTGATGCAGGCACAACGTTTATAGCCAGTAGTCTGCAAGCTGTGCTTCTTGGTTTGATGGCCGCGCCTGGGTCCCATGCGGCCTTTGCCGACGAATTGCATCAACAGCTCAACAATGCTCCAGGTCTTGTGTTGCGCCCAGACTTTAATCTCGACTATTTGTTGAGCTTTCCTATGGTCACCTCCCGACACTGGATTTTCCGCCAACCTGCTTTTCTCAATGCGGGCGGGTTCGACCCTAGCGTCCCTCAAGCGCTAGAGTTTGATTTGATTCTTCGCCTGATTGAAAGCTCCGGCATAAGCGGTTTCGCCCATATCAGCGAACCCCTTCTAATTTGCAGCGCGCCCCTCTCAGAACCAAGCCCGGACGAAATATCGACACTCCAACGCCATCTTCAAGTCCGCGACTACGAAAATAGCCACGTTCTTCAAACATTGCCACGGCGGTACCACATTCAGTATGGCCACCCGGCGAAACCGCTGGTCTCGATCCTCGTAACGACGAAGGGCCAGCTCAACAGCCTTGTTCGCTGTGTTGAAAGTATCTTTGAAAAAACAGCCTATCAGCAGTACGAAATCCTGATTGTCGATAACAACAGCAAAGAGGCTGACACCGTTGCCTGGCTTTCCGGGATCGAGAGCATGGGCAGCGATAAGATCAAGGTGCTGCGATACCCGTATCCTTTTAATTACTCGGCCATTAACAATATGGCGGCACGCCAGGCCAAGGGTGAATACCTGGTCTTGCTCGATGACCACACGGCGATCTTGCATAACACTTGGCTTGATGAGCTACTCAACCATGCCATGCGCCCGGAAGTGGGTATTGTCGGTGCGAAACTGTTGCTTGCCGATGGCCAGATACAACATGCCGGCGTAATCCTGGGCTTGAACGGGCCAACCAGAAACGTATTTCTGCATCAGCCGCAATCGGGCGCCAGTTACATGCAGCGCCTGGAAGTGGATCAAAATTACAGCGCTGTTTCGTCCGCCTGTCTGATGATTCGAGCCTCGCTTTTCCATGAAGTCGAAGGCCTGGATGAAGTGCAATTCAATGTATCGTTTAGCGGTGTCGACCTGTGTTTAAAGGTCGGCGCAAGCGGCCATCTGATTGTCTGGACGCCCCATGTATCGCTGCTGTACGAACCGAAAAACAGCGACACGGGCGAGAATGAAGCTGACACCCTGCGCCTGAAAGCCGAGGAAGAGGAACTGTATCGCAGGTGGCTGCCAATCATCAGCAGTGACCCTGCCTACAATAAAAATTTCTCCTTGAGCGGCGAAGATTTCAGCCTGCAATTCAACACCGACCTTAACTGGCGGCCTCTGTCCTGGCGCCCGCTGCCCGTGGTACTGGGCCATCCTGCAGCCCCATGGGACTCGGCGGCAAACCGACTGGTCAAGCCCTTTGAGGCATTACGAAATAACCTCAGCCTCGACGGTGCAATGACGCCACAGCTACTGTCCATAAGCGAACTGGCTCAATTCGCTCCCGACGCGGTGATCCTTCAGCGGCGCCTGGATGACGACAGCCTCGAAGCCATGCGTTTGATCAAAGCCTATTCAAAAGCGTTCACCGTCTACGAGTTGGACGAGTACCCGGTGTTCGCCAATGACTCAGACGGCTTGACGCAACGCCAGGCGCTTGATGCTTTAACCAAGGGCTTGCGCCTGGTTGACCGCCTCGTGGTGTCTTCGGCGGCGCTTGCCGATGCGCTGTCGAGCCTGCACTCCGACATCCGGATCGTGGAAGACCGCCTTGACCTGGGCTGGTGGCAAGGGCATGAATCGCAACGTCGCAGAGGCAAAAAACTGCGGGTTGGCTGGTCGGGAGACAGCAGACAATCCGATGACTTGCAACTGCTGACGGACGTGCTCAAAACTCTCGCCAATGAAGTCGAATGGGTGTTCATGGGAGCATGCCCGGCAGAGATGAGCCCTTATATTTACGAACTGCATCCCGAACCTTCTTTTGATTCCTACCCCGCCGCGCTGGCACGCCTGAATCTCGATTTGGCATTGGTACCGCTCAAACAAACGGTATCGAACGAATTCAGAAGCAATTTGATGGTGCTAAGGTACGGCGCCTTTGGAATACCGGTTATTTGTAGCGACATCCGTTGCTTCCAGGACGGCCTAAACGTTACGCGGGTCAAAAACACGACCGCTGACTGGGTCGAAGCGATTCGCGCCCACATCAACGACGTTGATGCGTCAGAGCGCATGGGTGATCAGCTGCATCGCCAAGTTATGGACGACTGGATGCTAGAAGGCAAACATCTCGATCATTGGCTGGCCGCATGGCTGCCTGGCTGATAGTGATAACGGCAATGTCTGGGTACACTCGTTCAGTTACCCGGACCTCTTCTAACCTCAAGCGACTCAATGAAAAAAATCCCAGTCAGTATCAGTGACATCGCCAAGCGGGTGAATATGACACCGACCACGGTGTCCCGGGCGTTGAACAAACCCGATCTGCTCAAGCCAGCGACACTGGCGCGAATTCTGGAAGTGGCCCGTGAACTCGATTACGTGCCGAACGCATTTGCCCGGGGCCTGAAGAGCAGCGAGAGTCAGATTCTCGGCGTGATCACCGCGTCTGTGGATAACCCGTTTTACAGTGTGATGATCAAGGCTATTTCCCGGGAAGCGAAGAAGCACGGCTACACCATCATGCTGGTGGACACGGACGGTCTGGAAGAGCTGGAAACCAAGGCCGTGGAAACGCTGCTGAGTTATCGCGTGGCCGGGATTATTTTGTCGCCGGTCTCGGATGAGCCGGGTTACCAGCCGGATTATCTGGCGCGCTTGAGTTCGGGCGAAACCCCAGTGGTGCTGCTTGACCGGGTGTTGCACGACAGTCCGTTCAGCCGCGTGGCTCTGGACAACTATCAGAGTGGTTTCAAAGGCGCGCGTTATTTGTTGGCGCAGAACCCGGCCATTGAACGCTTGCTGGTGCTGACCGGGCCGGAGCATTCGCAAATCAGCGAGCAGCGCTTACAGGGTTTTCGCGCAGGACTTGAGCAGCATGGCCAGCCGATTCAGGTCGACGTTTACCCTGGCGACTACACCCTTGAACCGGCCCATCAAGCCACCCTCGGCTACCTGGCCCATAGCCGACCGGATGCGATTTTCGGGTTTAATCAGTTGATTACCTTGGGCGCCATGAGCGCATTGCGCGACATGAACATTGCCCACGACAGCGTGGTGATTTGCGGCATCGACCGTTTGCCGTTCGCCGATATCTTCGGTGTACCGATTGCCTGCATCGCCCATGACGCCGAACTGGCGGGCACCAGCGCCGTAAGCCTGCTGATCAAACGCATGCGCCAGCCCCATGCGCCACAGGAGCAGGTGGTGATTGTCGGTGAACTGCAAACCGGCATTCAGCGGCTGGTGTAACCGCCGTCGATGGCCAGGCTGACGCCGCTGATCATTGATGCGGCTTCGCTAAGCAGAAACAGAATCGGTCGAGCGACTTCCGCTGTTTCGGCAAAGCGTCCCAAGGGAATGGCCGCCAAGGCCGGGTCACGTTTTTCCGGCGCACTCCAGACCTGTTGCGCCATGGGTGTCAGGGTCACGGTAGGGTTGACGCTGTTGACCCGAATCCCGAACTTGCCCCACTCGGCGCATTGCACACGGGTCATCGCATCCATTGCGGCCTTGGATGCGCAGTAGCTCAAATGGTCATCCAGCGCGACCAATGAGGCCTGGCTCGATACGTTGACGATGCTTCCGGCAATGCCCTCCGAGATCATGCGTTTCGCGACCCGGCCGGCAACAATCGCCGCCGCTCGGGCATTGACCGCCATCACTTGGTCAAACCCGTCGGCGCTGACTGAGTCGGCCGCTTCAAGACTGGCGATGCCCGCGCAATTGACCAGCCCGTGCATGGCGGGAAATGCCTCCAGCGCAACTTCCAGAGCAGTACTGTCGGCGATGTCCAGACGCGAGACGTGGCAACCCTGAGCTTGAAGTTGTTCCAACGCCTTGGGTTCGCGACCGATGGCAAACACTTCGGCACCCGCCGCGAGCAGTTGTTGAGCCACTTCCCAACCAATGCCGCTGCTGGCACCGGTCACCAAAATGCGTTGATCACTGAAGTCGAAATGTACCCGATGCATAACCCATACCTTTGAGTGCTTTTACAAAATGAAGTATCCGGTGGAGTCGCCTGTCTGTAGGAGGACCTACGGTTTATGCCTGTTGCAACCGATGCATGATCGGTTTGAGGGCCGGGTACAGGTTCAGGTATTCAGCGAAAGTGGCGTCGTAACGCGCGACGTTCTCAGCCTTTGGCTCGGCCCGCAGGCGCAGCTCGATCCAGCCTTCATCGACCTGACGGTCATCCACCAATCCCACGCTGTGCGCTGCTAATAATGCCGCGCCAATCGCCGCTTCAACGTCCTGAACGATGGTGTAGACCGGGTAGTGGGTGATGTCGGCGATGATTTGCATCCACAGGTCCGAATGGCTGGCGCCACCCACCACGATCAGCCGTGGGTCCAGGGAATGCGCCCCGCGCGCCCCGGCTTCGATGTTATGCCGCAGGGCAAAACTGACCCCTTCCAGCACCGCTCGATACAGGTGAATACGGCTGTGATACAGGGTCAATCCAACAAAACTGCCGCTGGCTTTGGCGTCCCAGATCGGGCTTCGCTCGCCCATCAAATACGGTAGAAACAGCAGCCCTTCGCTGCCCGCTGGGATCTTCTGCGCCAGGCGTTCGAGCAGCACATGGCTGTCTTCACCGCTCTCCCGGGCCTGCAGCTCTTCGGCCTGACAGAACTGCTCGCGAAACCAACTGATGGACGCCCCAGCGGTGATAGCGCCGCCAAAAATGTACAGGTCTTTTTGGCCGTTGTAGACATGGGGCATGCTCACCAGTCCGTGGCGCGCATCCACCTGTTGGTTCAGATAACCCCAGCACATGCTGGTGCCTATCATCGCCACGTGATTGCCCGGCTGAGTAACGCCCGCAGCAAAAGTCGCCATGGCCGCATCGACGCCGCCGGCCAATATCGGCATCCCCGGCGCTAAGCCCAGGCGCTGGGCCCAGTCATCAAGCAAACCGCCCACCGCTTCACCGGAATACAACAACCGTTGCGGCATCAACGTCAAGGGAATGCCCAATGCAGTCAGCATTTCCTCGGACCAGCGACGCTTGGCAACGTCGTAGACCCCGCCGATGTTGCCCGCCGAGCTATGATCTACCGCAATCTCCCCCGTCAGGCAGTAATTGATGTAGCTGTTGGGCGGCAGCAAGTAACGGGTTTTTCCCCATGCCTCAGGTTGCTGTTGCTTGAGCCAGAGGATCTTGGTGAAGCCGTAATAACTGTCCACCGAGTTGCCGGTGATTTCATACAAACGATCCAGATCGACATGTTGCCGCACCCAGTCGACTTGCTCTTCAGCGCGGCGGTCCATCCAGATCAGGCACGGGTGCAACGGTTGAATATCGGCATCCACCGCGATCCCGGAGCCACCGTACAGGCTGCTGATGCACAGCGCCTTGATCTGCTCTTTCGGCACTCCCGCCGTCTGCACGCATTGGGCGACGCAGCGTTCAACCGCATCGAGCCAGACCTGAGGCCATTGTTCGGCCCAGCGCAATTTAGGCGTATCAACCCGGTAACCCTGGCTGTGCTGGGCGATGATTTTGCCCGTGCTGTCGACCAGCAATGCCTTGGTACTTTGGGTACCGATGTCTACGCCGATTACATAGTTCATCATGGCGTTTGTGCCTTAGATAACGGGTTTCAACAGCACTTTGATCGACTTCACCGAGTCGGCCAGGGCAAAGGCTTCGGCGTAGTCATCAAGGCCAAAGTCGTGGGTGACGATCCCTTCGGAGGTGATCAAGCCGCGCTCGAACAAGTCGATGGCAATCGGGTAGCAATACGGCCCCAGGTGTGCGCCGCGGACGTCGAGTTCCTTGCGGTCGCCGATGATCGACCAGTCAGCGCTGGTTTCAGCACCGAACACGCTGAACTCGACGAAGCGACCCAGTTTACGAATCAGCTCCAGACCTTGGGTCACGCCCGCTGGTACGCCCGTGGTTTCGATGTAGACGTCGCAGCCGTAGTTGTCGGTGAGGCTGTTGATGATCGCCTTGGCGTTGTCCCGGGACGGGTTGATCACCACGTCGGCACCGAGTTTCAACGCCAGCTCCAGGCGTTCGTCGACCATGTCGATGACCACCAGTTTTTTCGGCGTTTTCAGCGCGGCTATTTGCACCATGCATAAGCCAAGGGTCCCAGCGCCGGCAATGACCAATACGTCGTCCAATTGGACGTCACCACGGTTGACCGTGTGAATGGCGCATGACATCGGTTCGATCAATGCCGAGTCTTCCAGGCTTACCGACTCAGGAATTTTATGCACGATGGCGGTCTTGGGGATGCGCATGTATTGCGCCATGCCGCCTTCGGCCACTTCGCGCTGGAAGCCAAAGATGTTATGCACTTCGCACATCCAATACTTGCCGGATTTGCAGAAGCGGCACTTTTCGCAGGGCACGATTTGTTCAGCAATTATTTTGTCGCCCACCTGCACGCCGAAGTGCTCTTCAGCGCCCTCGCCTACTTGTTCCACATAACCAAAAAATTCGTGGCCTGGCACCACCGGCGCCTTGACCCACGGGCTATCACCGCCCCAAAACATGGCCGCGCCGGAATGGCACTTACAGTCGCTGGCGCAAATACCGCAGGCTGCGATGCGAATCACCAACTCATTGACCCGTGCCTGGGGTTTGCTGATCTGCTCCAGGCGATAGTCCTTCGGTCCGTGGCAGACCACGGCTTGCATGGCTGTTTCAGTTTTATCGTTCATGAGGTTCTACCTTTATCGGCGTGTAGTTTTTGGATTTATTCTATTTAAAACCCAAGGAGCTGCCGAAGGCTGCGATCGACCGGGAACCGGTCGCCATCTTCAGATTGCTGAAGGCCGTACCGGCCTTATCGCAGCCTTCGGCAGCTCCTTGGGTCTAAGTTTATTTATGCCGCTGCCGGCTGATGTAGATCGCCAGCAAAATAATCCCGCCCTTGATCACGCTTTGGACGTAAGGCGACACACCCAACATGTTCAGGCCGTTGTTGAGGACGCCAAGCAACAAGGCGCCGACCAACGTGCCGAGAATTACCCCGCGCCCACCGGCAATCGATGCGCCGCCCAGGACCACGGCCGCAATCGCGTCGAGTTCGAAGGACACCCCGGCGTTGGGCTGGCCACTCATCAAGCGCGAGGTCAATACCAGCCCCGCCACGGCTGCGGTCAGGCCGCTGATGCCGTACACCAACAACTTGAATCTGGCTGCCCGCACACCTGACAGACGTACCGCTTCCTCGTTGCCGCCGATGGCGTAGATATAGCGCCCGATCCGCGTGTGTTGCAGCAGCACATAGGCGAACAGGTAAGTCAGCAACATGATCAATATCGGCACCTGAATCCCGAACAGGCTTTCACGGCCGAAAAAACCGAACCAGTCCGGCAGGCCGGAAATCGGGTAGCCATCGGTGTACATCAGGCCAAACCCACGGGCGATGCCCATGGTCGCCAACGTGACGATGATGGGCGGCATGTGCAGGTAAGCGACGAACAAACCGTTGCCTAGGCCGAACGCAATGCCGACCAGCATCCCGGCGCCGATTGCCAATGCCGGCGGGACCCCAGCGGCCAGCAAACCCGCCGTCAGGGTGCCGGACAAGGCCATCACCGGCCCCACTGACAAGTCGATGCCACCGGTGAGAATCACGCAGGTCATGCCCACGGCGATGATCGCGTTGATCGACACCTGACGCCCGATGTTCGCCAAGTTAGCCGACGTGAGAAATTTGTCGCTGGCAAAAACCATCACCAGGGTGACGATCACTAGACCCACGAACGGCAAGAATGCCGGTGAGCGCATGAGCCTCGCCAGATTAAGGCGTAGCCCCGCGCCGCCGAGGGTATTAATGGACGTATTCACGTTGAGTGTTCCCCGTTGCATGGCGCATGACCTCTTGCGGATTGACGTCGGACGATTCCAGTACGCTGACGATCGCCCCTTTGTGGAACACCGCGACGCGGTCACACATGCCAATGATTTCGGGCAGTTCCGAAGAAATCATAATGATTGCGAACCCTTTCTCGGTGAGCTTGCGCATCAATGCGTAGATCTCGGCTTTGGCACCTACATCGATCCCACGGGTTGGTTCGTCAAACACCAGGATGTCGCAGTGATGATTAATCCAGCGCGCAATCACCACCTTCTGTTGATTGCCGCCGCTGAGGTTGAACACCCGGCTTTCGCAGCTGGGCGCTTTGATTGCC
This sequence comes from Pseudomonas sp., assembly GCF_028293835.1. Taxonomy (GTDB): domain Bacteria; phylum Pseudomonadota; class Gammaproteobacteria; order Pseudomonadales; family Pseudomonadaceae; genus Aquipseudomonas. Next base: position 30,467 of record NZ_JAQGNX010000027.1, on the reverse strand, counting down.
AACTGACTCATCAGACCTTGAGTGGTATTGGTTTCCAGCCCCGTGTTCAGCAGGCCGCCACGGTGCTCGTACTTCTTCAGGTTATTCAGGGAAATGTTTTCGCGAATACTGAAATCGACGATCAGCCCTTCGCTTTTGCGGCTTTCCGGGAGCAAACCAATGCCCAGGGCCAACGCCTCGGCCGGATCGCGCAATGCCACGGGCTGCCCGCGCAGCAGCACTTTTTTAGCCACCACCGGAATGGCGCCCATGACCCCGAGTGCCAATTCGGTACGGCCCGAACCGACCAAGCCGGCGAAGCCCAGAATCTCGCCCTGATGCAGATCGAAACGGTTGTGCGGACCGTTGCGGGTGAGCTGAATGTCGTCCACTTGCAGCAGCACCGGCCCGCGCGCGGTTTGCGATTTGGGTGGAAAACCGTTGACCAGGCGACGGCCAACCATCATCTCGACGAGCCGGTCAATGTCGCTGTCAGCGACTTCGGTCACGCCGACGTTTTTGCCGTCGCGCAGCACACTGATGCGGTCACACACTTGGAAAATCTCTTCCAGGTGGTGCGAGATAAAGATCACTGCCACGCCTTGGCGTTTGAGCTGGCGCATGATGTCGAACAGCAGTTCGGCCTCACGTGGAGTCAAGGTTGCCGTGGGTTCATCAAGCACTAATAACCGCGCATCAAGGTTCAAGGCCTTGGCGATTTCGACGAATTGTTGCTCGGCCACGCTCAGGGCTTTAACCGGGCAGTCCAGATCGATGGTGACCCCGAGACGGTCCAACAACTCCTGCGCCTTGGTCTGCATAGCGTGCTTACGTAGCAGGCCAAAACGATTGACCCATTCATGGCCGAGAAAAATGTTTTCCACCGCATTGAGGTACGGGATCAGGCTGAATTCCTGAAAGACGATGCCGATGCCGGCCGCGATTGCGTCGTTATAGGTCGCAAATTGCTGGGCCACGCCATCCATCAGGATAGTGCCTTGGTCCTGATGTTCAACACCGACCAGGATCTTCATCAGGGTCGATTTACCTGCGCCGTTTTCGCCCAGCAACGCGTGGATTTCTCCACGCTCGACTTGCAGGTTGATCGAGCTGAGCGCCTGCACGCCGGGGTAACTTTTACAGATGTTTTCAAGCTTCAGAAGACTGCTCATGCTCAGGTGCTCCGCGCCAATACTTCAAGGTCGTAAGGCCCTGCTCCGTGAACTGCCACGGAGCAGGCGTCGCTTACCAGCTGAAGTCTTTTGCCTTGCTCTGATCGATCAATGCGATGTCCACCGGAATCGTGGCGGGCACTTGTGCGCCCCACTTCTTCGCCAGCGCAATACCTAACGCCAGACGCACCTGGTCACGTGGATATTGTGCGGAGGTGGCGATGAACTTGCTGCCCGGTTTGAGAATGGCTTTGATCGCTTCTGGCGCGCCGTCAACGCTGACCAGTTTGACGTCAAGCCCGCTGGCTTCGATGGCCGAAAGAGCACCCAGCGAACCGGTGTCGTTGACGCTGAACAAGCCTTTAAGCCCCGGCTGCGCCTGGAGCATGTTTTCAGTCACGGTCAGCGCCTGGTCACGCTCTTGCTTGCCGTTTTGGATACTGACGATTTTGATTTTCGGGTGTTTGGACAGTGCATCCTTACAACCTTTGACGCGATCAAGAATCGGCACTACCGCAATGCCATCGAGAATCCCTACATCACCGGCATCGCCGATGTGCTGGGCCAGGTATTCACAGGCCTGGTAGCCGGCGTCAACGTTTTTCGAACCGACGAATGAATCCAGCGGACCCTTCGCCTGGGCGTCAACGGCAACGACTACGACCCCGGCTTTGTGTGCGGCTTCGACAGCTGATTGCACACCGACGGAGTCAGTCGGGTTGATCAGCAGAATATCGATGCCTTGTTGCAGCATGTCTTCTATGTCACTGACCTGTTTCGACACATCATGACCGGCGTCAGTGACGATCAATTGCGCACCAATGGTTTTGGTCGCGTCGGTCAACGCGTCCTTCATGGTGACGAAGTAGGGATTGTTGATTTCCTGGAAGGACACACCGATTTTCAGCGGGCCGGTCTTGCTGTCGGCAAAAGCACCCGTGGCGATGCCACAGCTGATGCTTAACGCCAGTAAACACAGAGCTTTAGGTAGCTTTACCATGGGCGATTTCCTTCTTGTTTTTATTTTTTTGGCAAAATGTCATCGTTAACATTTTGAAACAAGGTAGCAAAGGAATGTGCGGTCAGCAAGACGGCGGAAGAAGGATTTTCAGGGGTGAGTGATGGCGAATCGGAGCTATTGCGGGGTCGATTTGAGGATATTCAAGGGTTTAGTCAGCGGTAGTTCGAGCAAATAATTTGTCAAAATCCGACGGAAGCGGATCGATGGTGGAACCCTTATCGTAGGAGCCAACGTGTTGGCGAGCGTTTGATTTTCGGACGCTTCGCCAACAAGTTGGCTCTTACAGGTGGTGTTGGGGCTATTTAGCCGAAGGCACTTTACCTTGCATCGCCGCCGTCAGTTGATCGACGTTGTAGCGAAACATCTGTGCATAAGTGGCTGCCGGCCCGTCCGCAGGAGACAGGGCTTCGACGTACAACTCCCCGCCCGGTTGGGCACCGCTGGCGGCCGCGATTTGTTTAACCAGGCGTGGGTCACCGGAATTTTCGAAGAAGTAGGCACTGACGTGCTCGTTCTTGATCTGGCGAATCAGTTTGGAGACATCAGCAGCCGACGGTTCTGCTTCGGTGGAGAATCCCAGCGGCGAGAGGAAGGTCACGCCATAGGCGTCGCCGAAGTAACCGAACGCATCATGGGACGTCAGGACTTTGCGCTGGGCAGCGGGGATGGCCTGCACTTGGGCGCGGGCATAGGCGTCGAGTTCCTGTAGCTGAGCGATGTAACGGTCGCCGTTGGCCTGATAGACACTGGCGCCTTCGGGGTCGGCTTGCTTCAGGGCGGTGATGATATTGCCCACGTAGATTACGCCATTGGCAGCACTGTTCCAGGCGTGGGGGTCGGTGATGCGTTTGCCGTCTTCCTCCATGCTGCGGGTCTTGATGCCGGTGGACAACACCACCGGCTCACCTCGGTAACCGGACGCTTTGATCAAACGGTCCAGCCAGCCCTCCAGGTGCAAACCACTGACGAAGGCCACGTCAGCCTTTTTCAACGCCTGCGCGTCAGCCGGTGTTGGTTCGTAGACGTGGGGATCGCCATTGGGGCCGATCAGCGAGGTGACATGTACCCGATCGCCGCCAACGGTATGGACCATATCGGCAATCACGGTGAAGGAAGCCACTGCTTCCAGGGTTTTAGCCGAAGCGAAACCAGAAAATACGGACAGCACAATGGCTGCCATGGCGCCCGATAGCATTGGTTGTTTCATGGTAATCCCTGCTGTGGTGTTAGAAAGCGGCGTTAAAAATCGGTTAGTTGGCCAAGTGTGGTTTGGGGAATAATCGACGCAAAATTCCGCTGCGCCCGAACAACAACGAGAAGCCGTAAAACGCGCTGGCAGTGAGCACGATGGCCGGACCGGAGGCGACGCCCAAGTGGTACGACACGATCAATCCGATGAGACCGGAAAGCGTGGCCACCAAGGTTGAAATCATCATCAATGCACTTAAGGACGTCGCCCAAAAGCGTGCTGCGGTGGCCGGGAGCATCATCATCCCGACCGCCATTAAGGTTCCCAATGCCTGGAAACCGGCCACCAGATTAAGCACCACAAGCAGCAGAAACAGCACGTGATAAAGCGAACCGCGACCACCCACCGCTCTCAGGAATCCAGGGTCGAAACACTCCAACACCAAAGGCCGGTAGATCAGCGCGAGCAGGATCAGGGTGAACGAGGCAATCCCGCCGACCATGTAGATTGCGCTGGAATCAATGGCGAGAATGGTGCCAAACAGGACGTGCAGCAGGTCAACGTTGGAGCCGTGCAATGAGACGATCAGTACCCCGGCCGCCAGCGACGTCAGGTAAAAACTGGCGAAGCTGGCGTCTTCGCGAAGGGCCGTGAGGCGACTGACCAGCCCGGACAACAGCGCCACTGCCAGACCCGCGATCAATCCGCCAAAGCCCATGGCCGGAAGCGACAGCCCGGCGAACAAGAAGCCCACCGCTGCTCCCGGCAATACGGCGTGGCTCATGGCATCGCCGACCAGGCTCATGCGCCGTAGCATCAACAGCACGCCCACTGGCCCAGAGCCAATACCCAACGCCAGGCACGCAACCAAAGCGCGGCGCATGAAACCGAACTCCACGAAGGGCTCGACGAGCGTTGTATAGAGCATCATGAGCGGTCCCCATCGACGTCGTTGTCATCGTCATGGCTGCCGCACAGGTTCGCGTCTGCGCTCCAAAACTCGGCCATGTTGCGGGCCTTGCGCAGGTTTGCGACGCTCAACACCTCAGCAGTGGCGCCCCAGGCGATGCTCTCGCGAGCCATCAGCAAGGTTTGTGGAAAGTGCTGGCGGACCTGCTCAAGGTCGTGAAGCACGGCGATCACCGTGCGACCCTGACCGTGCCAGATGCGAACCAGCTCCAGCAGATCGCGGGTGGTGCGCGCATCAATGGCGGTGAAGGGTTCGTCGAGCAAAATCACTGCCGAATCTTGCAGTAACAACCGAGCAAACAGCACCCGTTGAAATTGCCCGGAAGACAGCGAGCCGATGCTGCGTGTTTCAAATCCTTCCAGACCCACGGCGAGCAAAGCGTCTTGAGTGCGCTTGCCTTGGTCACGGCTCAGGCCGCGAAAAGGCCCAATGCTGCGCCAGGCACCCATGGCCACGGTGTCAGACACACTCAGCGGAAAGCTGCGGTCGATCTCCGCCGCCTGGGGCAGATAACCCAGGGCACGCGTGGCCATTTTGCCGAGGTCGACTCTTCCAGCGGCCGGCTTCATGGTGCCTGCGATGGTTTTGATCAGGGTTGATTTGCCAGCACCATTAGGCCCGACGATGGCCGTCAGGCTGCCCGCCTCGAAGCGCCCACTGATGTGGTGCACCGCAGGGCGACGCTCGTAAGCGACGGTGAGATTGTCTAACGCGATAGCGGCGCTCATGGCACGGCCACCGCCCAAACGATGGCCAGCCACAGCAACACGAGCATGGCCAGCGCCAGCAGCACCCGTTTCCAGGCAGATTGGGCCAGCACTGAACTGACAATAGACGGAGCGAGGGGTGCTTTCACGGGAACAGAACCTGACACGATTTGTTATAGTATTACATAACTCTTCGAGTTTGGTTCCAGATGTTTCAAAAAAACATTCAAGGGCAAATCAAACCTGTGGGAGCTGCCGAAGGCCGCGATTTCCGTGGTCTATCGCAGCCTTCGGCAGCTCCTACAAGCGAGGCGGTAACATCAGACCTTAACGATCCAGCCTTCAGGCGCTTCGATATCACCCGATTGCACACCGGTCAGTTCGTTGTAGAGCTTTAGGGTGATCGGCCCCACTTCTTCCTGACTGAAGAACACGTGGAGATTGTCGTTGTAATCAATCCCACCGATTGGTGTGATGACCGCAGCAGTGCCGCAGGCGCCAGCTTCTTTGAAGTCGCTCAGGCGGTCGATGAATACGTCGCCTTCGACGACCTCGAGGTTCAAGCGGGTTTTCGCTAACTCGATCAGCGACAACCGGGTAATGCCTGGCAACACCGATGGCGACTTCGGCGTCACGAACACGTTTTCGTGGGTAATGGCGAAGAAGTTGGCAGAACCTACTTCTTCGATTTTCGTATGTGTCAGTGGGTCCAGATAAATGCAATCGGCGAAATTCAGTTTTTTGGCTTGGGAGCCCGGCAACAGGCTGGCTGCATAGTTGCCTCCGACCTTGGCGGCACCGGTACCGTTAGCGGCAGCACGGTCAAAACTGGAAATCTTGAAATTATTCGGCTTCAGGCCGCCTTTGAAATAGGCGCCCACCGGCAAGCAGAAAATCGAGAAAATGAACTCGGGTGCTGTGCGCACACCGATGTTATCGCCCACGCCGATCACAAACGGGCGCAGGTAGAGCGCGCCGCCAGTGCCGTACGGAGGAATAAAGCGCTCGTTGGCGAGTACGACTTTTTTGCAGGCTTCGATGAAATCTTCGGTGGACACGTGCGGCATCAACAACCGCGCGCAACTGCGCTGCATGCGCATTGCATTCTGATCAGGGCGGAACAGGTTGATTGAACCGTCCTTGCAACGATAGGCCTTCAGACCTTCGAAGCATTGCTGACCGTAGTGCAGAGCCGTAGAGCCTTCACTGATGTGCAGCACGTTGTCTTCGGTCAGCGTCCCTTCCTGCCAGGCGCCATCACGCCAGTTCGACAGATAACGCAAATCTGTTTTGATGTAGTCGAAACCCAGCTTGTCCCAATTCATGCTTTCGTAACTCATGACACCCTCTACCTTTAAAGACCGCCTGAATAACCCAAGCTTTTCGTTTCTGTCTGTGGCAACAACAATACGTTATTCCGGGGCCAATTCGCATCTACTCAATAGCGTGGTTTGTCGTATCGGGATGAGGCCATGCGTAGGGAGCGGTTCACCTATGGCGCGTTTGGGCCTATTCTTGACGTTATGTACGACAAACTCCCGACCATGACGGCGGTCAGGAGCATGCCTGCACATGTCCCTATGAGGACGGGAAGAATCAAGGCAAGGCAGCAAAAACGGCCGTAGCGGAATTTTTTGGCAGACATCATGAACATTAATTCGATTAAACGTTTTGTTCTTGCAGGGGTAATGGTGCTTGGCGCAGGGGTTTCTGTCCCGGCTGTTGCGCAGGGCGGCGGCGGATGGCATGGAGGTGGCGGCGGTGGTTATCACGGCGGTGGCGGTGGCTACCATGGTGGCGGCAACTACTACCATGGCGGTGGCGGCTACTACCACGGTGGCGGCTATCACGGCGGTGGCTGGGGAAGCAGCGGTTGGTGGGGGCTGGGCATCGGTTTAGGCGTGGGCTACGCGGCGGCAACGTATGCCAATGCGTATTACTACCCGTCTTATCCAGCCTATTACTACCCAGCGCCAGGCTATTACTACCCAGCGCCAGGCTATTACTACCCGGCTACGGCTTATTACCCGGTGGCTCAGCCAGCGCCAGCGGTAGACCCCTACGACCAGCCGCCTGCGTCTGGGCCCGCTGCAGCCGCGGCTCCGCCGCCTATGTCTCAGGCGTCCAATTGGTATTACTGCGTCCCAACCAAGGGTTATTACCCTAACGTGCGTCAATGTTCCGAACCTTGGCGCATCGTCCCGGCTACCCCGCCAGGGCGAATCACTAACTGACCGGTCTGGAGCGATCAATCGTCAAGACATGCAGGACTGAATAGTGCCACCTAATCGTGCCCGGCTGATGCCGGGCTTGGTTGATAGCTACTATTTTGCTACGCCTTTCATCAACTGCTCATAGACCTTGACCCTGCGGTGATTACCGGCATACCCGCCCACAGCGGCAACTGTTCCGCTTTGAAGGTGATCAAGGAAACCAAACAACTTCCGTGGCGATATGAATTTGATCGTATAACCGAGCGCCACCATTTTATCCTGCAACGCATAACCGGGATTACGATCATCCATCAAAAATTGCAACCCGTGTTTTTTTACCAGCCGCACGTTCCATAGCGCACAAAAACTCTTCAGGTGCTTTTCCATAAAGGGTTTCGGCGCTTTGGCTTTTATGCCCAACGCTTGAAAAATTCGACGCGAGTAATGTTTTATACAGCGCGAAACCAAGCGCCAGGCAGATCGACCCACGCCCCGATTCAACTGTTCGACACAACCCACTGCCGCAACTTCTCGTGGACCTGAACAGTGACTGAGCATCATGTCAAATACAGACAGGTCATAGACGAATGTGTCCGTGTGCAATAAAAACACATAGTCTGTTTTTACCTGTTCTAACGCGAGGTCCAACGCTCGCCCATGGGCAACGCTGCCGGCCTCCGGTCCAACTTTTTCGCGTTCGATGAGTGTGATCCAATCCAGCGTACGCAAATATTCAATACTGGCGTCAGCGGAATAATTATCCACGACCAACACAGGGACACCCCAACTGCGCATTCCATCGCGCAACAAATCCAGACATGCCTTGGTCAGTTCGAGTGACTTGTAATTAACTAATATAATACTGAAATTTTTCATAGCCCGATTAATCAAACCTGAATATAGGACGCTCGTAACCATCAGCGCACCTTAAATTTAAGCGATCAGTCGTGACAGCTGTGTCAGGCAAATGAGAAAAATGTGTCGTTACAAAAAAAGTATGAACAACGCCTATAAACGTAGGCCGGTGAAATATTGTAGAAATATAAACTTTAGTTTACTTAAATAAAAGTTTATATAACCCGGATATTTTGCATTGTTTTGCCCTAAACCGAAAAACCCTGACAGGATGGACCTGAGCAGGGCTTTTTTTTATAGCGGGTTCGACAGCGCAGTTCAAAGCAGCCGACGGGTTTTATATTTTCGTCGCGCTGTATTCGATCAGTGCCGCTTGGTCAGCGGTGCTTTTGCTGTACGACACATAGTAAGCCAGGCCGACGAAAACGGCCCCGCCGACCGCGTTGCCGAGGAACACGGCAACGAAATTTTCGACAAACTGGCTCCAGCTCAGGGCATCAGCAAAAATGGCGGCCGGGATCAGGAACATGTTTGCGACCACGTGCTGGAAGCCGATGGCGACAAAGGCCATGACCGGGAACCAAATCCCAAGGATTTTGCCCGCCACGTCTTTGCTGGCGTATGACAACCAGACTGCCAGGCACACCAGCCAATTGCAGCCAATACCCGAGATGAATGCCTGACCGAAGTCGGCGCTGACTTTAGCCGTCGCTGCGGCCACGGTCTTGGCCATGTACGGGCCTTCGGTGAGGCCCAGCAGATGGCCGAAAAAATAGGCGACAAACAGCGCGCCGAGCAGGTTGGCAATGGTGACCAATAGCCAGTTACGCGCCACCGCAGAGAGCTGGATTTTACCGGCAAACATCGCCATGGGCAGGCTCATCATGTTGCCGGTGAGCAGTTCGCCGCCCGCCAGAATGACCAGGATCAAGCCGGTGGGAAACACCGCCGCGCCGAGTAGATTGCCCAACGACGCCCATTGCGCGGGGATCATGGTGCTGACGTGGATATCCAGCAAAAAGCCCAGGGCAATGAAAGCGCCGGCCAGGAATCCAAGAATCAGCACTGAAAGCGTGGGCAGGTGAGCTTTCTTCACGCCGGCCTGGACAGTCAGTTCGGCGATTTGTGGGGGTGTAAATATGGGCATCGTGAAGGTCTCGGGCTGGACGGCAACAAAAAAGCAACGCGCGGAGACGGCGTGACCCATGGTAATGCCGGAAAGTTTAGGTTTTTAGCGTCCAGTCTTGATGCGCGACTTGTGTTGAACAAGACGGCAGGTCCCATGTGTGTCGGCAGGAAAATATTGCTGAAGCTATGGCCCGGCCGACGAGGCTGCGGCGGGCACTATCAGTTCATCGACTGAATTGATGAGCAAGCTAACTGAGTCGAATTGCCGCAGTCCAATCGCTTGTACCAATGGACTGATCGACCGCCTCTATGGGCAGATCTTCGAGCCCGGAATCAGGGGGCGCGTAAGGCGCACGCGCAAAGCGGTGCGCCGCTCGATGATCAGCGGGTCGATGAATCGGCTTGAAAAATGGACGGCTGCGTTAAGCGGTTTTCGTTGCCCTTAGTGGCGTAATAATCAGCAACGCTACTAGCCCGGCGACAATACACAGCAATCCGGCAATGAAAAATGAGGGGATGTAGCTGGCCAATACCGTTCGCATCAGCCCGGCCCCATACGCCGCGAACGCGCTGCCTATCTGGTGACCCGCGAATATCCAGCCGAAGACCACGTTGGCCCGCTCGGGACCAAATTTGGCAGCGGTGAGTTTGATGGTGGGTGGCACGGTGGCGATCCAGTCCAGACCATAGAGTACGGCGAAGATAGACAGGCCGAACACGGTAAAGTCGGTATACGGCAGAAGCATCAATGACACGCCGCGAAGGCTGTAATACCAGAACAAAAGCCAGCGATTGTCGTAGCGGTCAGACAACCAACCGGAACCCACCGTCCCGAAGAAATCAAAGAAACCCATCAGCGCCAAAATCCCGGCCGCACTGGTGGCAACCAGCCCAAAATCACCGCACATGGTAATGAAGTGAGTCTGGATAAGGCCGCTGGTGCTGGCGCCGCAGATGAAAAAAGTGGCGAATAAAATCCAGAATGTTCCCGATGTCGACACGTCACGCAGGACCAATAACGGTGTGGCCAGCATAGAAAGCAAACTGCCTTTGACCACCGGAGCGTCGACGATCTCGGCGTCCCCGTATAACGGTAATCCCAGGTCAGCCGGCCGATCACGCATCAGCATAATCACCGCGAGCATGGCAAAGGCCAAGGCGCAGCAGATGAATCCCAGCGCAGTTCTCCACCCGTAATGCTCAGTCAAACTGGCGAGCAACGGCAGAAAAATCAGTTGGCCGGTTGCAGAACTGGCCGCCAGCAGGCCGATGATCAGCCCGCGGCGAGCGGAAAACCAACGGGTCGCCACCGTGGCACCCAAGACCATGGCGGTCAGGCCTGTGCCAAGTCCGACCACAACGCCCCACAGCATCACCAACTGCCAAAACTGGGTCATAAACAGCGACGCGATCAACCCGCTCATGACGATGATCAGCGCCGTCACCATCACCTTGCGCATACCAAAATAGTTCATGAACACCGCGGCGAACGGTCCCATTAATCCAAACAAGACGAACCTGATGGCAAGCGCCGAAGAAATCTCGGAGAGGTTCCAGCCAAACTCTTTTTGCAGCGGGACGATAAAAACGCCTGGCGCACCCACCGCACCTGCCATGACTAACATGGTCAAAAACGTGACAGCGGCAACGACCCAGCTGTAATGGATTTCACGGCGCGCCAATGATGCCGCCAAAACGGGAGAAAGCATCCAGAGAATCCTCAATAGTTCGTTTACCTATAGGTAGGGAAATATGAGGCACGGCGTGCAGCGGGTCAATGTGGCTTTTAAAATAAAAGCGTTGAAAAAAACCATAGCCGGCGCGATAGTCAATTCAACTTGGAGTGTTTTTTAGCCGTATTGAAACCACTTAACCTTATGAGGGCAGTTCAATGAGTCTCAACGATAAAATCCAGGGAAAGCTCGGTTTCGGCGCAGCGCCCTTGGGCAATATGTTCCGTGCTATCACCGAGGAAGAGGCTGCGGCCACGGTACAAGCTGCGTGGGATCAAGGTATTCGCTACTTCGATACGGCTCCTGTTTACGGTGCGGGCCTTTCTGAACTGCGCTTGGGCAAAGCATTGGCCGGTATCGACCGCAACCAATACACCCTCAGCACAAAAGTCGGGCGACTTATCTCCAAAGAGACCGACGACTCAGCCCGATCCGGTCCGTTCAGCCATGGGCTGTCAAACAAGATCGAAACCGATTATTCGGCAGACGCCACCTTTCGCTCGATAGAAAGCAGCCTTCAACGTCTCGGAACAGACCGGATTGATATCGTATTTGTCCATGACGTTGCCCAGGACGCTCACGGTGACGAATGGGTCGAGCATTTCAACATCGCTCGCAAAGGCGCATTCAAGGCGCTGAATCGCCTGAAAGACGAAGGCGTCATCAAGGCATGGGGCTTGGGGGTCAACCGCGTTGAGCCGTGCGAAATCGCCCTCGACCTGACCGAAGCCCAGCCTGACGGTTTTCTCCTGGCCGGCCGCTACACACTTCTGGACCACGCCCTTCCCCTTCAGCGCCTGTTTGAAAAAGCCAAACTCGCTAACGCCGAATTCGTTGTTGGTGGCCCTTATAGCTCTGGCGTGTTGGTCGGAGGCAAGCACTTTGAATATTCCGAAGCGTCAGCGCAAATGCTTGAAAAAGTCAGGCTGATCACCGAACTGGCTGCCCGCCATCACGTGAACATCAAGGCAGCAGGTTTACAGTTCGCGTTAGCCAACCCTTTGGTTGCAGCGGTGATCCCTGGTGCGAGCCGTCCTTCAAGGATTGCAGAAGACGTTGAAGCTTTTCACGCTACGGTGCCTGACGAGTTCTGGCTGGCCATGAGAGAACATGGGTTCATTTCACCTGCCGCGCCGCTGCCTTGATCCGCTGAGGGAGTGAACTCATTCGCGCGAGCGTGCGGCGTCAACGACGGGGTGGAAGCGTGCGTGTTGGATATCGAGTTGCGGGATGTCAGACAGGCGGGAACACAAAGGAGGCGTTGATGAACCGACGGATGAAAGGGGTCGGTCCACCAACGCCAAAACAGCGGGGAGTGATTACAGCTTAAACAGTTAGAACTTTGCTTCTACATCCAGTTGCAGGGTGTTGGCGTCCGCATCTTTCTGAGAGGCGACAGCGTAGTCGGCCTTGGTCAGGAAGTAAGTTGCGCCGACCGCGAAGTTCTTGTCGATGTCGTAGCTCACCTTCAGCTTGTGACCGCGCGAGCCGGTGGTGCCGTTGGCGAAATCGGAGTCGGTGAAGGCGCCGACTACAGCGTTACGCTGAGTGTCGCGATAGTTGTAGTCCAGCCCAAAACCAAACACTTTGGTCTTCACGCCGGTCAGCCAACCCGTGTCTTCATCACTGTCAGTGGCGTTGTTGACTACGTACTGGCCATACACCGACAGCGGAACGGCCAGGCCTTTGATGTCTACCTGGCCGAAGCCTTCAAGCAAACGGAATCGGTCGGTGTTGTTACCATTGACCGACAAGGCTGCGCTGTCTTTGTCGTTTTGGTATTGATAAACGCTGCCGCCCAGAGTGACTTTCAGAGCGTCGATCGGCGTGAAGCGAGCACCCAACTGGCCGGCGTTCAAACGCAGGTCATTCTTGAACTGCGTACCGTCACCGTCGATGTTGTCCTTGAGCGTATAGTTACCGGCGCTGCCGAACAGCTCGAAGTCCTTGCTGACTGGGACGCTATAGGTCGCGGCCAGACCTTCCGGATTGATGTCGCTGTCCCAGATCATGTCACCCATGCTGACCCACGGCTGGCTCATCTTGCCGCCGATGAGGTGCAAGTTCTGAATCGCCGTTGGGTGGTAGTCGATGTAGCCCTGATCCAGCCACAGGTCCTTCTTGACGAAGTAGCCGTCCAGGTCCTGGTTGGTCGAACGGGCGTCGTTACTGCCGCCGGTGGCGATACGGATGCCCGTGCTTACTTGGGGATTGATTTCGGTATAGGCGCCCAAGCGAGCACGAATACGCTGGCGGTCCTTGTCCTGGCTGTTGGTCTGACCATCGATTTTGATGGTCTCCTGACGCACCCGCACGTCGCCCTTGAACTGAGTCTTCGCCGCCCACGCAACTTTTTGCTCGAACGCGCTCAGGTCGGCTGATTTAGTTTGAACAGCGGCGATCTGCGCAGTCGTCTGCTGCTGCGCCAGTTGCTGAGCCTGCTGGTCTTTGGACAGTTCGGTCTGGAGTTCAGCGTACTGGGCTGAAGAGATCGACCCATTGGCCTTTAGCATTTCGAGCAACTTGGCGTCGACTGCGGCACTGGCAGGAATGCTGATAGCCAACAGCAGGCCACCGTACAAGGCTGTCGCAGTTTTAGTGGAAGCAAAACGCATATAAATCTCCGTAACAGAGCAAAGCTCAAGAGTCATTCAAACGACTAACGACCGAAGCGGTATTAGTATTGCTGAGGGACCGAGGGGGTGAAAAACTGGGGCCATTATTACGAGGGTTTGTGACAGAACTGTTTCTATCTAGTGGTGTCCGAGTTTTTATTTTCATCTTGCAAGGCTTGGTTTAGAGCCTTTGTACATTCTATACGCGCGCACTAGACAAGAAATAATTTGCAAACTATTTTTTTAAAAAAATGTATTGTTACAATTAAACACCGATCTTTACTTATATAAATTTCCAGCAGTACAACGGAGCCTGGCGCGATTTTAGTTGCTTCGGTGTGCGCAAGGATCCGCTCTCAAGCCAGTAAAAACCCGCACACTACGGGAGCGAATCAGACGACCCTTGCTGATGGCCCGTCAGAACGATCATGCTGTGGCATACCTCAGCGGCGCGAGCCTTTGCGGCTAATGCTGAAAATGTCACGTTCTCTATGATCCGCTCCAGGCAAGTGAGAAAAGATGGACCAGCTAAGCGCAATACGAGTGTTCGTTCGAGTGGTCGAGCTTGGCGGCTTTACCAAGGCAGCAGACTCACTGGGCATGCCCAAGGCCACTGCCAGTAAACTGATCAGCGAACTGGAATCCCATCTACGGATAAAACTGCTCAAAAGAACCACCCGCAGTGTTCAAGTCACCACCGAGGGCACTGCGTATTACGAACGAACGACTCGCTGGTTGCGAGAGCTGGATGACATGGACAGCGGATTTGATATCGATCGAGTGCGCCCTCACGGCATCGTCCAGGTCGACATCAGCGCGTGGATGGCTAGCTGCGTAGTTATACCGAAGCTGCCGGATTTCCATGGGCGCTATCCCGATATACAAGTGGAGATGAACGTCTCTGACCGGACTGGCCACTTGATGCGAGAAAACGCCGATTGTGCCATTCGTGGGGGATTGTTGACGGACCTTTCCATGGTCGGTCGGCCGCTGGGGCATTCCAACTGGATGACTGCGGCAACGCCTTCGTATCTGGATCGTTATGGCACGCCCAGTCACCCCGCAGAGTTGAACAACCGGCATTTTCTAGTCAATTACCAGTCGGGCAGCACCGGCAGAGCGAACCCTTTCAACTTCGAGAAAAATCAGGAAAAGATCCAGGTCAACGGCGATTCGATCGTCACCGTAAATGACAGCAACGCCCATTTGGCGGCGGGATTAGCGGGGATGGGGATTCTGTACAGCTTTGAATGGAAGCTCCGCCCGTTTTTGCAGACAGGCCAGCTCTTGCCTATCTTGCAGGAGTGGCAACCGGCGCCTTACCCCTTTCATCTTGTTTACCCACCCAATCGGCACCTCACGCACCGCGTCCGTGTATTTATAGACTGGATCATTGAGGTATTCGCCGAGCACTGATAAAGCCGCGCCATTGTTCACCCACAGGAACAATGTGGGCGCGATTTCGGTATTTATCCGCGCCCTCTTCGTCTCTAAAGTCACTCATCGCCGCTGCATCAGCAGCCCTGCAAGTGACCGAGGATTTGTAATGACCACTACTAACCGCACCCTGTTGAGCCCGCTGAAACTGGGCAGTATCGAGTTGCCAAACAGCATCATTATGGCGCCCCTGACCCGGATGCGCTCGTCCGCCGACGGCGTTCCAAGCGATCTGAACATTGAGTACTACACCCAGCGCGCCAGTGCCGGTTTGATCATTACAGAAGCCACCAGCATCACCGCCGACAGCGTTGGTGTACCGAACATGCCGGGGATCTTCACCCAAGAGCAAATCGTTGCCTGGCGCAAAGTAACCGACGCTGTTCATGCTCGCGGTGGCCGCATCGTAATTCAGATTGTGCATGCCGGACGTGCGTCGCATTCATCGTTGACAGGCGGCGTACTACCAGTCGCCCCATCGGCATTGGCAGCACCGGGCGGTACCTACAGCCCACGTTACGAATCCGTTACCTACGAAACTCCAGAGGTTTTGGCCCTTGAAGCACTCAGCGGCATCGTTGCGCTGTTCGTTCAAGCCACTGAAAATGCGCTGGAAGCCGGTTTCGACGGCGTCGAGATACATGGCGCTAACGGTTACTTGCTCGATGGCTTTCTGCAAGATGGAACTAACCTGCGCACCGATGGCTATGGTGGCTCCATTACAAACCGTACTCGCCTGCTGTTGGAAGTAGTCGATGCGGTCAGTTCAGTCATCGGCTCAGACAAAGTTGGTGTGCGTCTTTCGCCATCCAGCACTTACAACGGCATGAGCGATAGCGACCCTAAAGCGCTCTTCAACCATGTCATCGCGCAGCTCAACACACGGCATCTGGCTTACCTGCACATGACCGAGGCACGGGCCTCCGAGATCGGCATGCATGACGACTTACTGCATAACGTCATCAATAACGCCGAACAGTTTCGCCCTGTCTTTGAAGGTGCATTCATTTCAGCGGGCGGTTATACCTTGCAAGGCGCCGGTGAGACACTCGCCAAAGGCCATGCCAGTGCTGTTGCATTTGGCCGTATGTACATCGCCAACCCAGACCTCGTCGAACGTATTACAGCCGAGGCCGAGCTGAATAAATATGACCGTGCGACTTTCTACGGCGGTGGCGCTGAAGGTTACGTCGATTACCCGGCCCGCGTTGCGAACTGAGAACTGAACCGATCCGGCCTCAAATACCACGGCTGACTTTTTCGACAGAACTGGTCTGGGGCAGCGGGTCGACCAAAGCTAATGTCTGGACTGTCCCGCTTTGCGCCGGATGCAGTCCTGGCAAGGTACTCAACTCCTGGCACGACCTCGGGGCGTCGCGGTGTTCGTTGAGACCGACGCCACAGTCGAATTGCGTTTGTATCACAGCGTGTCTAACCGAACTCTAGATACATGCGCTTTAACGACGGCTAATCTTCGACACATACCAGATACGAGTTCGCGCTCAAATGCAGGGAAGGTTTAAAGGGGATCAGCCAGATCCCCCGGCCAATGGTTGCAACGGACACTACCCATGAAGATGGCAAAACAGAGCAGCAGAACCGCCAAAGCTCGGCGCCACATTGTCGGTTCGTCGATCCTCGCGTGTACCTTGATCGGCGCATTAAGTGCAGCCCATGCGCAAACAAGCTCGACCGCACTGCCCGATGCGACAAGTGCCAGCAGCACTTATGCAGCGTTGTCTCCCTTTGGCCCGTTGAAGCATGTCAAGGCCGGACTGTTGAGCGTGGCATATGCAGAAACTGGCCCCTCCGACGGTCCGGCCGTGATTCTCCTTCACGGCTGGCCCTACGACATTCACAGCTATGACGAGGTCGCGCCCTTGCTGGCAGCCAAAGGCTATAGGGTGCTGATGCCTTATGCGCGGGGTTACGGCGACACGCATTTTCTTTCCGAGAAGACCGTCAGGAATGGACAGCCAACCGCACTGGCGAGTGATGTCATCGACTTCATGGATGCATTGAAGATCAAGCAGGCGGTGCTCGGTGGTTATGACTGGGGCGCACGTTCGGCCGATATCGTCTCAGCATTGTGGCCAGAACGGGTCAAGGCTTTGGTCTCGGTCAGCGGCTACCTGATCGGCAACCAAGCGGCCGGTAAGAACCCACTGCCACCCAAGGCCGAATTGCAGTGGTGGTATCAGTTTTACTTTGCCACCGATCGCGGTCGTGCCGGGTACGAGAAAAACACCCATGATTTCGCCAAGTTAATCTGGCAGCTCGCTTCGCCGAAATGGACGTTCGATGATGCTACCTTCGACCGCAGTGCCAAAGCGCTGGACAACTCCGACCACGTCGACATCACCGTATTCAACTACCGCTGGCGACTGGGCTTGATCAAAGGCGAGCCGCAATACGAGGCGCTAGAGCAGAAATTGGCCACTGCACCTTCAATTAACGTACCGACCATAACCCTTGAAGGCGACGCCAACGGTGCGCCACACCCTGCTCCAGAGGATTACGCCAAACACTTTACCGGCAAATACGAGTTCAGATTGGTCAATGGCGGGATCGGCCACAACCTGCCGCAGGAAGACCCTAACGCGTTCGCCAAGGCCGTGATTGATGCGGATCATCTTTGAGGTCTGACACAGGCACTTCAGTAAAAAGGCTCGTTTGAATAACGAGTCTCTTTTCGTTCCGCTGTCGCAAGCGGTAGGGACCGATATAACGTCAGCGAGCTCCAATCCGACGTAAACTTCGAACTGATCGTCTTAACCTAGGTCGAGTTACGGCTGCGTCGATGTACAGGACCACCTGCCAAACGTGAGCTAGCGCTTTTACAGATAGCTGCGATCTTTTTTTTTCGTTACTTGAGATATCTCTCGGCTGTGTAGAGTCGCTCTATCTGAAATCAGCAGGCGAAGAAGATGGAAAAGTCTCAGACATCTGTCGATGTAGCTAAATTTCACAACCAGCCACGCAGCAACAGATGGGGCATAACTGCAGGGTTTTCAGCGAGCCTGGTGGGAATTGGATTAGCGCGGTTTGCCTATACGCCTCTGTTGCCAGCCATCATTGACGCAGGGTGGTTTGACCCCTCCAAAGCAACGTACCTGGGAGCCGCGAACCTTGCGGGCTACTTGCTCGGTGCGTTATCCGGACGGTGGTTCGTACAGAAAACCTCCACTGTTTTTGCCCTCAGATCCATGATGTTACTGGCAAGCGTTGCCTTTCTCGCGTGTGCGTTTCCGGTCTCCTATCTGTGGTTCTTTGTCTGGCGCCTGCTTTCGGGAATAGCGGGAGGCGCGCTGATGGTGCTCGCAGCACCTGCCGTATTGGCGCACGTGCCCGCGCCCAAAAGAGGCATGGCGGGCGGGATCATTTTCTCGGGCGTAGGTGTAGGCGTGGCAGCCTCGGGGACGCTGGTGCCGCTGCTGCTGCAACTGGGTTTGAAACAGACCTGGCTAGGTCTGGGACTGATCTCTCTGTTGTTCACAGCGATCGCCTGGAGCGGTTGGCCCAGCCAGGGTATCAAGCCAATAAACGCGGCCGGGCATCCGCGCAAATCCCGAAACACCACTCTTTTGGCGTTGTACGTTGAATACGCGCTCAACGCAGTGGGGTGGGTGCCGCATATGATTTTCCTCGTTGCGTTCGTGGCCCACGGGATGGGTCAGGGACTGGAGGCCGGGTCTGAGTACTGGGTGCTCTTCGGAATCGGTGCAACCCTGGGGCCACTGCTTGCCGGTGTGCTTGCTGATAGGGTCGGCTTCGGTACTGCGTTGCGGCTGTCGCTTGTTCTCGACGGGGTCAGTGTGTGTGTCCCGGCGCTTGGCGTCAGCGCGCCTTGGCTCATGGCATCAAGTGTCGTGGTAGGGGCTTTCGTGACAGGCACCGTCCCGCTGGTGTTGGGGCGTGTACATGAACTGCTCGCCCATCACCCCGCGCAACAGGCCGGCGCATGGCGTACGGCGACTGTCGGCTTTGCCCTGACGCAAGCCATGGGAGCCTACGGTTTCTCGTATCTGTTCTCTAGCAGCGGCGCGAATTACGCATTGCTGTTCCTGATCGGAGCCGGCGCAATCGCATTGGGCTTCGTGGTCAACATAACTGCAGCGTGTTTTAAACCGAGCTGATGTAATGACTCTCTATTTCGCCCCGTTCTGCTCACGCAATCTCCCTCACAGCCGTCGATCGAATGCCACTCTCCCTGTGCACGCTTTCCAGAAAAGTCGCCAACGCGCTTGAGAGGTGGCCGTCAATGCGTCTTACGAATACGGTTTCAACATGGGAGAAAGCGGCGGGGATTTCGTGAACGCAGATCAAACCTGACTGCCGTGCGTTCACCACAACGCCCCTTGGTAGCAACGTCACGCCAACGCCAGCAGACACGCAGGCGATGATGGCTTCTATGGAGCCGAACTCCAAAGGTTCCTGCGCTAACAGTCCCTGGCTTGCCAGAAAAGAATCTAGCCTTTGACGATAAGAACAGCCGGCGCGAAACACCACCGTCTTCAAATGTAAAATCCCGGAAATGGCATCCACGGTTCGAACCGCAGGAGACGTTACTAATACCAGTTCTTCGTGGAAAACGGTTTCGGTCTGCAGTTCGGGATGAGTGACCGGCCCCGCAGCGAAGGCACCTTCAAGCTTACAGTCAATGACATCACGGATCAGACTGCTCGTTGTGCCAGTACGGACCAAGGGCCGGACATCGGGATACGCCTTGGCAAAGCGCGCAATCAGAAGCGGCAGACGCAAAGCCAGGGTCGTTTCCAACGTACCGATTTCCATCAGGCCGCTCGGTTTGCCGTCGTCACGAGCAGCGGCTGATGCATCTGAAAGAAGTCTGGACAGCCTGGCGGCATATGGCAGCAGTCGTCTTCCGGCAGGCGTGAGCTGAACGCCTTTGGCACTGCGCTGGAATAGCGGTACGCCCAGTTGATCCTCCAAGGCGCGAATTCTCGACGAGACATTCGACTGCACCGTATTAAGCTCAACCGCCGCCTTGTTCATGCTGCCGTGTCGCGCGACGGCTTCAACAACCTTGAGATCGATAACGTCCAACGTAACACCTGCCATCTCGGATATTTAGAATGTGAAGTCACATAACCGGGTATTGAGGACCGATGTCCAGGCGCTTGTCCGCGCTCTGCGCAGTGCCGTCGCGCCACCGGCAGTATGGACTTTGGCGATGTACAACAATTTGTCGATATTCTTATCCATGATGCACTCCTTACGAAGAATACGAACGACGATGGAAGTGCAGTTCGCTTGAACTGTTTCCAAACGCCACGCACATGCTGGGAACGTGAAACGTTTTAAATCAGTGACCGGCGCTTTGGCCGCCGTCGACGTGCAGGATTTCGCCAGTTACAAACTTGGCGCTGTCCAGGTACAGAACCGCCCCGACGATGTCTTCCACGTCGCCCATGTGGCCGACAGGGTGCAGGCTACCCAGTGCTGCGTGAGTTTCTTCACTGTGCATTGGAGTTTTGATGATGCCAGGAGACACGGCGTTAACGCGGATACCGCGCTTGGCGTATTCGATCGCCAAGGATTTGGTAGCTGCGTTCATGCCACCCTTGGTCAGCGATGCCAGCACCGAAGGCACGCCATCGATGGCGTGATCGACCAGCGTCGTAGTGATGCTGACCACGTGGCCGCCGTCACCTTGTTTTTCCATCTGGGCAATGGCCGCTTGCGACATATGGAAGAAGCTGCCCATGTTGGTGGCTACGGTGTTTACGTATTCTTCAAGTGTATAAGCGGTGAAAGGCTTGGCTAAAAAAATCCCTGCGTTATTCACCAGAGTGTCAATCCGGCCGAAACGCGCTAAGCCTTCGCGGATGATTTTTTCAGCGGTGGCCGGATCCGCAATGTCACCTGCTACGGTCAGAATGTCCGGATCGGTTGACGGTTTGATGGAACGAGAAGTCGCAACCACCTGGTAGCCGAGTTTACGGAACCCCTCGACAATACCTGCGCCTAGACCTTGGGATGCGCCAGTGACTACAACGACTTTTTTTGAATTGCTCATGATAATGCCTCAGTGATTAATACAATTGTTTTCAATCGGTAGGTTGGGTTATCAGGCTGTCGCGGACTCTCGCGCCATTTGCCTGATAATTTGTTCGTATTCCTTGACTGATTGCGATCCGGAAACCAGTTCACGACCGTTCAGCACCATGGCAGGGACCGAGTTGATCCCGCGTTCAAGGTAAAAGCTTTCAAGCTCACGGACTTCGTTAGCGAACTCCCCGGTAGCCAATATTTCGCGGGCGCGGGTGGTTGAAAGTTTTGCTTCACCGGCCAGGCGTACCAGCGTTTCGTGGTCGCTGGGGTTCTGGCCGTCGGTGAAATAGGCCTTGAGTAGGATTTTCTTCAGTGCGACCTGGCGGCCTTCCCCGGCCGTCCAGAGCAGAAGGCGATGGGCATCGAAGGTGTTGTAAAAATGACTGCGCTTCTCCAGATCGAACTGAAGGCCGATAACCTTGCCACGGGCAATCACCATTTCATTGCGGGAAGCGACTTCTTCGGCACTGCGGCCGTATTTGCGCATCATGTGCCTGACCGCGTGTTCACCCTCGGCCGGCATGTCCGGGTTCAGTTCGAAGGGCTTGAACGTCAGCTCAACGGCGACTTCGCCGGCAAGATTTGCAATAGCCTGCTCTAGCGCTATAGCGCCAAGCGCACACCAAGGGCATACGACGTCCGACACAAAGTCGATTCTGACCGGGAGAGTCACTTTTTGGACTCCGTCAGGTTTGCGCGGTACTCGGTGGTGGTGATTCCAGCATAGCCCCAGTTATCGGTATCGACCTCTTCGATGACGATATGAGTGAGGTGCGGATCTTTGTTGAGCACGGTTTCCATGGTTTTGGTCATTTCGGCGATGACCTGAGATTTTTGTTCCTTGGTGACGCCATCGCGGGTGATACGGACGGTGATAAAGGGCATGGGAAGTCTCCTGTTTGCGCCACATCGGCATGATGAGGCGGCTAGTGAGATAGACTTTAGAATGTTGCTTCCAATGAATAAATGAGGCGCCGGGAACATCATTTGTGACGCGGTGTAATGAATCAGTCGATGCCCTTTGGCGCGTGATCCGCTGAACTTGCAGATGCGGACCCTGAACTACTCCCACCGCCCAGGAAGTTTCAAATCACTTTGCCGAACAAACGCGAGGTTATGTATTGCAATGTATATAACCGCCCGCGGATACATGGGGCCGCACTCCAGGCGAAATCACGACACAGGCGAGATACAACGCTTCGGGGAATCGCCACAAAGGCGATCCGCGGTAAAGCCTGGTGCGTTGTTTTGTATGCGTCAGGGCGCAGCTTGTCACTCGATATGAGCGCGTTGTCAGCAAGTCTAAGCGCGCACGAGCGCGCTCAGTTTCAACTCCGCGCAAAGCCCACCGCCATTGCGATTGCTGAGGGTCAGCGAGCCGCCAATCGCCAACGCCAGTTGTTGCGCAATCGCCAATCCCAAGCCCGTGCCGCCGGTGTCGCGGTTGCGTGAGTTTTCGACTCTGTAAAACGGTTGCATGACTTGCGCTAGTTCGGCCTCGGCAATGCCCGGACCGCGATCCAGTACCTTGATCGACAGCTGGCATTCGGTTTCCGACCCCACCACTATTTCGGCCGCGCCGGCAAAGTTCAGCGCGTTGTCCACCAGGTTGACCAGTACCCGACGCAGAGCATGAGGCCGGGTGTTGACCACCGCGGCGTTTTTACCCTCGAGTTCTACCTGTTTACCCATGTCTTGATAATCGAAGACCAAACTGTCGAGAAATGAATCCAGGTCAATAC
The DNA here is from genome assembly GCF_028293835.1 of Pseudomonas sp. Classification (GTDB taxonomy): domain Bacteria; phylum Pseudomonadota; class Gammaproteobacteria; order Pseudomonadales; family Pseudomonadaceae; genus Aquipseudomonas. Next base: position 7,631 of record NZ_JAQGNX010000027.1, on the reverse strand, counting down.
GGTGGCTGGTCTCGGTCGTACCATGAACGCTGCGTGCATAGGCTACGCCTTCGCGTACCAGATGTTCCATTTCATCCAAATCATTCCAGAGTTTGTCTTTCTCAGTGGAGTCGTCCATGAACTCGACCCGCAGCTTCATGCGCGTGAGGGGCGTCTGCAAATCATGGGAGATGGCGCCAAGGATTTGCATCCGCTCTTTCAGGTAGGCGGCAATTCGGTCTTGCATCGAATTGAAGGCAACCGCCGCGAAGGCTACTTCGGTTGGGCCGCTTACATCCAGATGCGTGGTATGGACATTCGGGTCCAGCGTTTCCACGGCCTGGGCCAAGCGAGTTAATGGGCGGATGGCCATTCTCACGGCGAGCCACGTGCAACCGATCAACAAACCAAGTTGCAGCAATAACACCACTGGCAACCACAGGGCATAGGGAATGGCACTGGGAAAAACATCAATGATTACCGGCGTGCCGTCGGTAAGTTTCAAGTGACCCTGGAAATGCTTTTTCGGGCCAGGCACATCGGTATACGTCACGGTGTAATCCTGGCCAATTGCATCGTCGATAGAGCGTGCAGCGATGGGCATGTTATTGAAGTGCAGGGGTGTGCCGGATTCGCCTGATCCCAGCAGGTAGCGATAATTCTGACGCTCAAGGCGCGGCAACCAGGCTTCGCGCTCGGCGGGGGGCAGGCGATCGAGTATGGCAATCGACGTCGCGACGTCGCTTTCCAGATTGCTCAACATTGTCGATTTTGCGCTTTCATAGCGTTCGTAGAACTGCAGACTGAACGACAGCCCATGGGCGAGGACCAGGCTCGCCAGAAAAATCAGCGACAGCTGCGACGCCAAGGTGCGCGGCCAGCGCAGGGGGAAGTTCATGGTTGCGCATCCAAAATTTCCACAGGGTATGAAAAAACGTAACCCTCGCTGCGCATCGTCTTGATATAGGCGGGTTCGCGTGCGTCATCCTGTAGGCGTTGACGTAGACGACTGACCAACAAATCGATGGACCGATCAAACAGATCGGCATCGCGGCCTTGAGTCAGATTCAGCAATTGATCGCGGTTTAATACGCGTTGCGGATGGTCAAGGAACACGCGCAGCAGTCGGTATTCAGCACCACTCACGGTGACGATAGTGCCGTCCTGGTCCAGTAGGTGGCGGGCCGAGGTGTCCAGCTTCCACCGACCGAAACCCAGCAGTCGACCGGTTTCCGTCACCACCAGATTCGGCGGCAGCATGCGTGTGCGCCTGAGCACGGCGTTAATGCGCGCCAACAACTCACGGGCGGCAAATGGCTTGGTAAGGTAATCGTCGGCGCCCATCTCAAGGCCGATAATACGGTCGGTTTCGTCATTGCGTGCGGTGAGCATCAGAATTGGCGTGGCTTTATGTTTGCCAACCCGCAGCTCACGACACAGCAACAAGCCATCGTCGCCCGGCATCATGATGTCGAGCACGATCAGATCCACAGGGGTGGTGTCCAGGAATGCTCGCATCTGACGCCCGTCGGCAATCACGGTGGTGCGCATGCCGTTCTTCTTGAGGTAGTTGCCTACCAGCTCTCTGATCTCGCGATCATCGTCCACGATCAAGATATGGTCGACGTGTTCCATTCGCTGAGCCTCTGTAATAGATAGTCTGCGGCCATTCTAATGAGCCATTTTGCGCTTGGCTGCAGGCTTTGTATTGCAGTGTATCTAACCGGTGCGGGATACATCTGTATGCGAAAACCAGTTGCTATGTATCCCGTTGTATGAACTCGCCTCCCCTGACCAGCGAGTCGTTGCGCGGTAAAGTGGTGCTGGTGGATTTCTGGACGTACGACTGCATTAACTGCAAGCACACGCTGCCATATGTGAATACCTGGGCAAAGAAGTACGAGAAGGAAGGATTAGTAAGAGATCGCCGCGACTAGGCAGCAAGTCCCCCGTCAATCAGATAGATCGCTGTGGAAAACGTCATGATCGACAGGACTGTACTGACAAGAATGGACAAGGATATGAAGCGGGGGGCATCGCGGCCTATTCGATCCTCAGCGCGACAGCGAGATAGGAACTTTGGCTTTGGTGCGACTGCTTTGCACCCAATGCCGGCTTCCAGTCATTGCAGCTGGCGGCATCATGGACGGTGCTGGGATCAATGCAGTAATGGAGCTGGGTGCTAGCGCCGCACAACTTGGAACAGCGTTTATTTTGTGAGAAAGTCAGCTCCAACGCTGCGTGGCACATCGCCTGCAGTCTCCGCCAGTGGGTTTCTGCATCGATCTGCGTTAGCGACAGTCCCAAACATTATCAAATGACTAACAGTTGACCTGAACATGCCTTCCACGTCCAAACCACCAGCCAACCGTTCTTTCGCCGCGCGCGTGCGCTCGCTATGGCCCGCCCCTCTCGCCATCGATAGTCGTGAAAAATGGCGTGCCAGTTGCGGCGCGGCTTTCGGTGTCTTGCTGGTAGCCACGGTCGCTTCGCTGTGGCTGCACGGGTCGTTCGCTATGCAGCACAGCCTGCTTGCTCTGGCGATTGTCGCACCCATCGGTGCGAGTGCCGTGCTGGTTTTTGCATTGCCGTCCAGCCCTCTGGCGCAGCCGTGGTCAGTTGTTGGCGGCAATACGCTGTCGGCACTGGCCGGCATTGCCTGCGCCAAGTGGGTTCCGGATGCCACGCTCGCTGCCGGCCTGGCGGTAAGCCTTTCGATTGCCTTCATGTTGACGCTGCGCTGCTTGCATCCTCCCGGAGGCGCCGCAGCATTGCTAATGGTGGTTGCCGGCTGTGATCAGTTCGCTTACGCCTTTAGCCCGGTGATGATCGATTCACTCCTGCTGGTGGCAGCGGGCGTGGTTTACAACAACCTCACTCGTCGTCCCTGGCCCCATGTCCAGCAGCCAAGGGCTACTTCGGTCGCCAGCCGATTCACTGCCGCAGATCTGGACGGCGCGCTGGCGCATTACAACCAGATCCTGGACGTCAGCCGTGACGACCTTCAGGCGCTGTTGGAGCGAGCCGAAGCTTCCGCTTATCAGCGCAAGATGGGCGAGATCCGCTGCGCGGACGTAATGAGTAGGACGCCTGTTGTAGCGCGCCAGGAAATGCCACTGCGCGAGGCTTGGGCGCTGTTGCGTCGGCACAAGGTCAAGGCTCTGCCCGTCGTCGACAGCCAGCGACACCTGCTGGGTATCGTGACTGTTGCTGACTTCATGAAACAGATCGATCTGGATGCTCACGAGGGAGTGGGCTGGCACTTGCGGGCATTGCTGCGGCAGACACGAAGCAAGCCACCGGCTGGCGTCGTTGCACAGATCATGACTCGCACGGTCCGAGTCGCAAGCGCTGATCGCTTGTTGACCGAATTGGTACCGGTTTTTTCGGAGAACGATCACCGCCATATCCCCATCATTGATGCCGAGCGACGGCTGGTGGGCATCATTACCCAATCTGATCTGGTCAGGGCGCTGTATTCAGCAGTGCGGGCTTAACCTGACATGTCCTTAAAATAGGCGATGGTGTTACCGACCCTTTATCTGCGCCGAACCCGCCTGCATGGCTAGCCTCTGAGTTCAGGTACCGGCCCACTGGGTACGATATTGCAGCAAAAATTCGACGAAAGCCCGGACACGCTGAGGTATGTATCGGCCATGGGGATACAGCAGGGTATAAGGCCTGGAGCGGCCACTGTAGGGTTGAAGTACCTCCACCAGACTCCCATTGGCCAACTCGCTCTCAACAATAAACTTGTAAGTCTGGAAGAGGCCTGCGCCATGTTTGGCCAGGGTAACGCCGCCTAAAACATCGTCCGAACAGCAATACCCCCCATCAGCGAAGATCTCCCGTTCCTTACCATCGACGTCGAATAGCCATGAGATACGCTTACCGCTGCTGGGCAGTTCGAATTGAATACACTCGTGAGCGCTTAAGTCATTCAGGCTTTCTGGAATGCCTGCCCGGCTGAGGTAATCAGGTGTAGCCACTACCACCAGTTTCGCATCTTCAAGCAATCGAGCAATCATTGCTGAGTCTGGCTGGGTCCGTACTCGGATCGCCAAGTCGTAGCCTTCAGCGACAAAATCAATGTTTCTGTTCCCCAGGTGTATATCCACAGTGACGTCTGGATAAAGCTCTCGAAACTTAGGCAGAAGGGGCAAGATTCGGTGATGCCCATAGGTGGTCGGAAGACTGATGCGAAGACGCCCCGAAGGCTTGGTTTGAGAGCCCATGACCTCTTGCTGCGCTTCCATCAGTTGGGTCAGAGCTTGTCTGCACTGCTCATAAAAAACACGACCAGGTTCAGTCAGACGAATGCTACGAGTGGTTCGCACAAATAGTCTTGATCCCAGCCGCTCCTCGAGACGGAAAATTGAGCGGCTCACTGCGGCGGGTGTGACGCCAGCGACATGGGCTGCTGCAGTAAAACTGCCGTTTTCCGAGGCAAGACAAAAGAGCTCGATGCTACCGAGCTGAATGTCATCAAAGTGGCGACTCATAATTAATTACACCGAGTATCAACTGTAGTCTTCGAAAGCATATTTATCAGGTACGAGGACATAAATACAGTACTCGTCATCAGCCAGCATCCGGTAGTGCATGGCGACCGTCACTTCACCAACCGCGTTTCTTTAGAAGGCCGATACCCGAAGTAGGAGTTGTAGCATTTGCTGAAATGACTGGGCGAAACAAACCCGCAGGCGACCAGTATCTCTACTTGGGACAGCTCTGTGTGCTGCAGCAATCGACGCGCTTCGGTGATCCGCAGCTCCAGGTAATAACGTTGCGGCGTGGTCTCCAGCTGCTCTCTGAATAAGCGCTCAACTTGCCTGCGGGACCGGCCGGCATAGGCTGCTAATTGATCCAGTTCCAGAGGCTCTTCGAGGTTGGCGTCCATGAGCTTGACGACTTCCCGTAACGGCGCGCTTACCGATATGTTCGGCGATGCCTTGATACGCCGGTAACGAGACTCCTCAAATGAAAGGATGTCCTCGATCCCTTCTACCAGCGCTTTATCGTGCAGTGCTTTGATCCATTCCAACGCCATATGGAAGGCTCCCGCCGGGCTGGAAGCCGTGAGTCGGTCGCGGTCCATGATAAATGGCTCACTGGTCACTTTGCTCACTTTGGATATTTCTGCCAGTGCAGGACGATGCTCCGGATGAATCGCGCAACGGTAACCATCCAGTAAACCAGCGCTGCCTAAAAACCAGGCCCCGTTCCATAAACCGCCCAGCACGATGCCAATCTCCGCTGCGGCCCGAAGAATGCTGGTCAATTCCTGATTGGTTTTTAGCTCTGTCCGATAACCGCCGCACACGACGAGCAAATCCAGATCTTTTATCGCTTCAAGTCCGATACGCATATCGGGGCGAATGACCAAGCCCAAGTCACTTACCACTTCGTCGTCATCCAAGCCGAAGGTTTGTGTAGCGAATAGTTCTGGGCGTAAAAGATTTGCGGTAACGATCGTGTCCAATACCTGAGTGAATGCAGGCAACGAGAAATGTTCAAGCAGCAGGAATCCGGCCCGAGCCTGCCGGGTAGGCACTGTTGACTTCTCATCCAGATAACGAAGGTTTTTACCTTTCATGCATCCGCTGAATTGACGTCGTTCGTTCAATGCTCGCCTCACCCGGCTTGATACCGTTGAAGCTGCCAACTTTAACAGCAGACTCGACTGCTCCGTAGTTGCAACGGCAAATATCGCTTACAAATCCAGAACCAATACACCTCCTTTCGCCCTGGAAACGCATACGGTCAGGTATTCAGACTTCTCACTCTCGTCGAGAATGTAATCCTGATGATCGACTTCCCCGCAGAGATAGCGAACCTTGCACGTTCCACACAACCCCGACTGGCAAGAGGTCTCCACAGGCAAGCCTGCGTCTTGAAGCACTTGAGCCAGGCTCTGGTCAAATGCGACAAACAGTTGTTGACCAGTGCTTGCGATCTGCGCAGTGAAGCCCTCGACACCATCAGCGCTGACAGGAGCGCTGATCGGAGCCGGCGCTTTGAAATGCTCGAAATGTACAGTGCCCGCAGGCCAGTGGGCTGCCGCATTCCGGCACGCTTCCATGAAACCGCCTGGGCCGCAGTAGTAGACGTGGCAGCCGTCTTGCGTCTGTTCAAGCAGGGCCGTGATGTTCAAGCCGTTACGCGGATCGCCACCGTCGAAATGCAAGTGCACATTACCTGCACTTCCCCGCTGTTCGAACTCGTCTTTGAATGCAGCGAACTCAGGCCCTTTGCAGCAGTAGTGAAGCTCGTAATCCGTCGCGGACAATTCCAGCTCATGGAGCATGGCTTTCATCGGCGTGACACCAATGCCGCCGGCCAACAGAATGACTTTACGAGCGTCCTCTGCAAGCTCGAAATTGTTCCTTGGTGCGCTGACCTTCACACCTTCACCAACAGTCAGTTGGTGGACTGCTGCGGAACCGCCTGATCCATTTGGATCCCGCAGTACGCCGATGACGTAACGGTATCGATCGGTGGGAGCATTACTGAGCGAGTACTGCCGGACTAACCCATTTGCTAAATGCAAATCCAGATGCGCGCCTGCGGTGAACGCGGGCAATTCCTTACCCAGAGGGTCAACCAGTTCATAAGAATTTATGCCCTGGGCTTGAAAGGTAATTTGTCTGACTAACAGGCTTAACGTCGCGGTCGCGTTTTGTACTATCGAGTTCATGGATTGAACCTCGTCGCGTTATAGAGTGCCCGCAGGAGCCGGGCACTCTTCGTTATTATTCTTTTAAAAACCTGGCTGTTTAAAGCTTTGCTCAAGCTGCTCGAACCGAGCTTCGACGAAGGCCTTGCGTTCGGCGCCTTTGAGCGTGTCGGCTTGCGTCAGGATCGCAACCGCCTCTTTGGCCAGACGTCGTCTGTTGGCAACTTCCTGTTCAACGCTTTCCGCTCTAGGCAGGTTGAACACGTTGCCTGTGCAATAGCTATTCGGTTCGCCATTCAAGTCGCGCAACCACTGGGCAAAACCCTGGGCGGAGGTCTGAGGGTTTGTGCCTCGGACGCCGTCGCGCAGCATCTTGCGAAACGCATAAACACCCGCATCGAACTTGGTTGGATTTTCCAGCGCATGAACGGCAATCGGCCGCTGGCTGATGATGGCCTCGTAATCACCAGGGGCGTATTGGGCGTCTTTGTAAATGGCGCGTTCGCGGTGATTAGTCGGGATGGGCGGCAAGTCCTCAAGCTTATAGTTGCCAAAGCGCTCGGGCCTGCGCATGGCGACCTGCCCTTCCAGAAAATCGATGGTTTCATAGCCGACCATGTTCTTGTCGCACACGCCACGGGTATCAATTCCCGGACCCATCACCCGCCAGCCAATCATTTTGCTGTTTTCATCATCCACCGGAACGGTCCAGCGGATGATATGGAAGCGACTGAACAGTTTTTTCGCCGAGCCATCTTCAGAGGTATAGGCGTGCAAGCTCAGGTTCGGCAGCACCTGGTGTTGAATACGCAGGAACATTTTGTCGTCGTTCACTCGACGTGCACCAGCGCAGGCCAAGGTGCGCCCCTGATGCACTGGAATAAATTGCATGTCAGGCGCTACTTCCATCGACGCCGCGCCAACCTCATCAAAGGTCGTTCCCTGGAATTTCTTGTTCACGACATTTTTGGCGGCG
>NZ_JAQGNX010000013.1 GCF_028293835.1 Pseudomonas sp. | reverse complement strand
GAAAACACAAAACCGAGCACGAGGCTCGGTTTTGTTTGAATTGGTGCCCAGAAGAAGACTCGAACTTCCACGACCTTGCGGTCACCAGCACCTGAAGCTGGCGTGTCTACCAATTTCACCATCTGGGCAGTTCGTTGGGTTCAGCAATAAGCTCTGATTTGACTCGGAAATTATCGTTTACTTTCAACTACAACAACGTTTGCCGTCGTTGTGGGGCGCATCTTACGGATGAGTGTAGGGGCTGTAAACCCCCGCCGTGAAATATTTTTCGGAATTGCAGGGGGGCGTAACGAACGGTGTCTTCGCGTTTCAATCAGGTATATGCCAAACTAAATAAATATAGATAAGGTGAACTCATTCTAATGGCCGATTGGCAGTCCCTCGATCCCGAGGCCGCGCGTGAAGCGGAAAAATACGAAAACCCTATCCCCAGCCGTGAGCTGATCTTGCAACACCTTGCCGACCGCGGGTCGCCGGCAAGCCGTGAGCAATTGGTGGAAGAGTTTGGCCTGACAACTGAAGATCAGTTCGAAGCCCTGCGTCGTCGCTTGCGCGCCATGGAGCGCGATGCTCAGTTGATCTACACCCGCCGCGGCACTTATGCGCCTGTGGACAAGCTTGATCTGATCCTCGGTCGCATCACGGGGCATCGTGACGGCTTCGGCTTCCTGATCCCGGATGATGGCTCGGACGACTTATTCATGAGCCCGGCGCAGATGCGTCTGGTGTTCGACGGTGACCGCGGCCTGGCCCGGGTTTCCGGTCTCGATCGCCGTGGTCGCCGTGAAGGTGTGATTGTTGAAGTCATCTCCCGCGCCCACGAAACCATCGTCGGTCGCTACTTCGAAGAGGGCGGCATCGGCTTTGTCGTGCCGGATAACCCGAAAATCCAGCAGGAAGTGCTGATCACGCCGGGGCGCAACTCCAGTGCCAAGGTCGGTCAATTTGTCGAAGTGAAAATTACTCACTGGCCGACGGCGCGCTTCCAGCCCCAGGGCGACGTGGTTGAAGTGGTGGGCAATTACATGGCGCCCGGCATGGAAATCGATGTCGCGTTGCGTACCTATGACATTCCCCACGTCTGGCCAGAGGCTGTGCTCAAAGAAGCCGCCAAGCTCAAGCCGGAAGTTGAAGAAAAAGATAAAGAACATCGGGTCGACCTGCGTCACTTGCCGTTCGTGACTATTGACGGCGAAGACGCTCGTGACTTCGACGATGCTGTCTATTGCGAAGCCAAGCCGGGCAAGCTGCGCTTGTTTTCGGGGGGCTGGAAGCTGTACGTCGCCATCGCCGACGTGTCGAGCTACGTCAAAATCGGTTCGGCGCTGGACAACGAGTCCCAGGTTCGCGGCAACTCGGTATATTTCCCCGAGCGCGTAGTGCCTATGCTCCCGGAGCAGCTGTCCAATGGCCTGTGCTCGCTGAACCCGCACGTTGATCGCCTGGCCATGGTGTGCGAGATGACTATCTCGAAAACCGGCGAAATGACCGACTACCAGTTCTACGAAGGGATCATTCACTCCCACGCACGTCTGACCTACAACAAGGTCAGTGCCATTCTGGAACAGCCGAAAACCGCTGAAGCCAAGCAACTGCGTGAAGAATATTCCGACGTTGTGCCGGACCTGAAGCAGCTTTATTCGCTGTACAAGGTGTTGCTGGCGGCACGTCATACCCGTGGCGCGATCGATTTTGAAACTCAGGAAACCCGGATTATCTTCGGCACTGAGCGCAAAATTGCTGAAATCCGTCCGACCACCCGTAACGATGCGCACAAGTTGATCGAAGAATGCATGTTGGCCGCTAACGTAGCCACCGCAGCTTTCCTGAAAAAACACGAAATCCCGGCCTTGTACCGCGTGCACGATGGCCCGCCGCCAGAGCGTTTGGAGAAACTCCGCGCGTTCCTTGGTGAACTAGGCCTGTCGCTGCACAAAGGTAAAGACGGTCCTTCGCCGAAGGACTACCAGGCACTGCTGGCCAGCATCAAGGACCGTCCGGATTTCCACTTGATCCAGACCGTAATGCTGCGTTCGTTGAGCCAGGCTGTTTACAGCGCCGATAACCAGGGCCACTTCGGCCTGAATTACGAGGCGTACACGCATTTTACTTCGCCGATCCGCCGTTACCCGGACCTGCTCACGCACCGTGCGATCCGCAGTGTGATCCGTTCCAAGCTGGACACGCCGCACGTTCGTCGTGCCGGTGCCATGATGATCCCGAAAGCGCGCATCTATCCTTACGATGAGGCGGCTCTGGAGCAGTTGGGCGAACAGTGCTCCATGAGCGAGCGGCGTGCCGATGAGGCCACCCGTGACGTGGTCAACTGGCTCAAATGCGAGTTCATGAAAGACCGCGTGGGCGAATCGTTCCCGGGTGTGATCACTGCCGTTACCGGCTTTGGTCTGTTCGTTGAGCTGACCGATATCTATGTTGAAGGGCTGGTGCACGTCACGGCGTTGCCGGGCGATTACTATCACTTCGACCCTGTGCATCACCGCTTGGCGGGCGAGCGTACGGGTCGTAGCTTCCGCTTGGGCGACACCGTAGAAGTGCGGGTCATGCGCGTCGACCTCGACGAACGCAAGATCGACTTCGAGATGTCTGAAAAGACCATCACGGCGCCGATTGGCCGTAAGCGTCGCGGTGCTGAAACTACGCCTGCTGCTGCCGAGAAATCCGAAGCGCCAGCTAAAACTGCCGGGCGTCGTGGCGCTCCAGCCAAGGCGGCGCCGGTTACCGAGGCGTACCGCCCAAGCGATGCTGCAGCGAAAAATGCTGAAGTACGCAAAAGCCGTGAGATGAAGCAAGCGTTGCTGTCCGAAGCGAAAGGTGGTGGAAAGGCGGCTGGGGGAAAGTCCAGTAAAGCCGACCCTGCTGCTTCGGGTAAACCGCCAGCCAAGGCAAGTAAACACCGTAAGGGTCCGCCCAAGGCGGGCTCGGCACCTGCCGCCAAAAGCGGTGCGGTGCGTAAACCTAAGGCCAAGTCATGAGTTCGTTGGAAAAGATCTACGGCGTTCACGCTGTAGAAGCGCTGCTGCGACACCACCCAAAACGCGTCAAGCAAGTCTGGCTGGCTGAAAATCGCAACGATCCGCGGGTCCAGGTGCTGATTCAATTGGCTAACGAGAACCGTGTGTCGGTAGGTCAGGCTGAGCGTCGCGAGATGGACGTCTGGGTTGAAGGCGTCCACCAGGGCGTCGTCGCCGAAGTCAGCCCAAGCCAGGTCTGGGGCGAAGCGATGCTCGACGAGCTCCTCGACCGTACCGAAGGCGCGCCGCTGATTCTGGTGCTGGACGGCGTGACCGATCCACATAACCTGGGTGCTTGCCTGCGTACTGCCGATGCGGCCGGTGCGCTGGCAGTGATCGTGCCTAAAGACAAGTCGGCGACGTTGACGCCGACCGTGCGAAAAGTTGCCTGTGGCGCAGCGGAAGTTATACCGTTGGTCGCCGTCACCAACTTGGCGCGCACCCTGGAAAAACTGCAGCAGCGCGGGTTGTGGGTAGTCGGTACGGCAGGGGAGGCTGAAGTTGAATTGTATCAGCAAGACCTGACCGGCCCGACCATCCTGATCATGGGCGCTGAAGGCAAAGGCATGCGTCGCCTGACGCGTGATCATTGCGACTACCTGGTAAAGCTGCCGATGGCGGGCAGCGTCAGCAGCTTGAACGTCTCCGTCGCCACCGGTGTTTGCCTGTTCGAAGCACTGCGCCAGCGCAGCGTAAAGGCAGCCGGCAAGAAAGCCTGACTCTTCTCTGCCCTGATGTGGCATGCCTGTCATGCCACTGCTCCTACGGAGATTGTTCAGTTTTTCACCAATTACCTTGCGCCTCTTCAGTCCCTTCTCTACAATTGCGCCCCTTGCTGTCATGGCAGGCGTTCTTGTGCCTGTGCTGGGCAAGACTCACAAGTGTCATTCACTCCTTGTCTGACCGTTTTTTAGCGGCAGGCTACAACCCGTAAGGAGCATTCATGCGTCATTACGAAATCATCTTTTTGGTCCACCCGGATCAAAGCGAGCAAGTCGGCGGCATGGTAGAGCGTTACACCAAGCTGATCGAAGAAGACGGCGGCAAAATCCACCGTCTGGAAGATTGGGGCCGTCGTCAACTGGCCTATGCAATCAACAATGTTCACAAGGCTCACTACGTGATGCTGAACGTTGAATGCACCGGTAAGGCTCTGTCTGAACTGGAAGACAACTTCCGTTACAACGATGCCGTGATCCGTAACCTGGTCATCCGTCGCGACGAAGCCGTTACTGGCCAGTCCGAGATGCTCAAGGCTGAAGAAAACCGCAGCGAGCGCCGTGAGCGTCGTGACCGTCCTGAGCACTCCGACAGCGCCGATGGCGATGACGGTGACAACGGTGACGCCAGCGATAACGCTGACGAGTAATCCACGGACCTTTTG
>NZ_JAQGNX010000162.1 GCF_028293835.1 Pseudomonas sp. | reverse complement strand
TCCGCCCCACTACGGTTGAACTCAACCTGCAGGCCATTGAACAACCCGTGCTCTTTCAACACTTCAAGCACGATGTCCGGCACGCTCATATGTTGGAATGAACGGCGATGGCTGCTGTGTTCCAGGTAGGCCAGGTAGGGTTTAAGCACGATGACGTAGCGGGTCAGCGCCAGGCAGGAGTCGCCTTTGTGAGCCGAGTGGATATTGCCATGAACCCCTTCACCGCCAGGGCCGAAACTGAGAAAGGCCGCCTTGTGCAGCAAGTCCGCAAGTTCAATGCCGCGACGACGGCTGACCAGTTCAATGGTGATAGCGTAAGGCGTGCTGACCGCTTCACACCCGTTAAACGCGAGCACCTGCAAACCATGGTTTCCTACATCCGGAATGCTTAGCGTGAAGGTGAAGGTGCTTTTTTGGGGCATTGGCAGGATCTCCGAATCCAAAAGATAACGAAGTCTGCCCGGCACTTCGGGTATTGAAAGCCAGCGGGATCCTATAATGTTGTAGGCCGAATCTTTAAGTGTGTTGGTGTATTCAGCCTAACGTGTTGGTCTCAGGAGAAAGGTTGTATGCGAAATACCCCTGTTATTCACACACCCAACCCAAGTGACTATCCGGAGCTGGCCCGCTTGTGGGAAGACTCAGTGCGGGCCACCCACGACTTTTTGCCCGACTCGTATATTTTGATGCTCAAGGAACTGGTGCTTGATCAGTACCTGGATGCGGTGACTTTGTTCTGCACTAAAGACGCTGGACGACGGATTACCGGTTTCGCCGGGGTGACTATTGGTAAGGTCGAAATGCTGTTCATTGACCCGGAGTACCGTGGCCAAGGAATTGGGAAGCGACTGCTGGAACACGCCATTGACCACTTCCACGCGGAAAAACTCGACGTCAATGAACAGAACCACCAGGCACGGGGTTTCTATCTGAAGCAGGGGTTCGAGGTCATCGGTCGCGAAGAGCAGGACGGTATGGGTCAACCTTACCCACTGCTGCACATGCGTTTGAGATCGGTGAGCGGCAATGTGTAGAAAATCCCGGGAACCGTTTCGCGCTCCATCTCGGGAAAGCACTAGTAGTGTGATGACCGGGTTCATCATGCTTATCCGGCACTATATCGAGGCATTTTCAATGGAGCCGCGATTAACCGGGCGGGCGCGGGTACAATAGTCGCCTTTCTCTTTAGTACGGCTCTTTGTCATGACAGAACCCATTCGCCTTTCCAAACGCCTCGTCGAGCTATTCGGCTGCTCCCGCCGGGAGGCTGAACTGTTTATTGAAGGCGGTTGGGTCACGGTTGATGGCGAGGTCATTGAAGAACCGCAGTTCAAAGTGGATGCCCAGAAAATTGAACTGGACCCTGAGGCCAAGGCCACCGCGCCTGAGCCGGTCACGATTCTGTTGCACCAGCCAGCGAGCTTCGATGCTGAAAGCGCGCTGCAACTGATCAGCCCCGGCACATTGTCCGAAGAACATCGCTACGGCAAGCGCCCGCTCAAAGGCCACTTCATGCGTCTTTCGCCGATCTCGACATTGCAAGCCAACGCCAGCGGCTTGATGGTGTTTAGTCAGGATTGGAAGGTTTTACGCAAATTGACCGATGACCGCAGCAAGATAGAACAGGAATACGTGGTGGAGATTTCCGGCGACATGGTAGCCCACGGGCTTAATCGCCTGACCCACGGCCTGACCTATAAAGGCAAGGATTTACCGGCGGTCAAAGCCAGCTGGCAGAATGAAAATCGCCTGCGCTTTGCCATGAAGAATCCACAACCCGGCATCATTGCCCAGCTATGCGAAGCCGTCGGCCTCAAAGTCGTTGCCATACGGCGCATCCGCATCGGCGGTGTGTCCATGGGCAAGTTGCCGGAAGGCCAATGGCGTTACCTGTCCAGCAAGGAAAAGTTTTAATCCTGCGCTGAACCCGTTTTCAGCGGCATTCGGATTCTCCGTGCGCCGCTCACCCCCGTATTATCAGGACCGAACACCATGATGAACAATGATGTACTGCGTAGCATTCGCTACATGCTTGATATCAGCGATGGAAAAATCGTCGATATCGTTAAACTTGGCGGCTTCGAAGTGACCAAGGCTGACGTAATTGCCTTCATGAAGAAGGACAAGGACGGCGAAGAGGAACAAGAAGAAGGTTATCTGGATTGCAGCGATGAAGTCATGGCGCACTTTCTTGATGGCCTGGTGATCTTCAAGCGCGGTAAAGATGACAGCCGTGCGCCGCAGAAGATCGAAGTACCGGTCACTAACAACACCGTCTTGAAGAAACTGCGGGTTGCCTTCGAACTGAAAGAAGACGACATGCACGCAATCCTCAAGGCCTCAGAGTTTCCAGTGTCCAAGCCTGAGCTGAGCGCTTTGTTCCGCAAGTTCGGCCACAGCAACTATCGCACCTGTGGCGACCAGTTACTGCGTAACTTCCTCAAGGGCCTGACCCTGCGTATTCGCGGCTGATCCCTGTCCAGAGGCCGATGGCGACCATGACTTATACTGTTTCGCCCATCGGCTTCATGCGCTCTTGCTTCAAAGAGAAATTCGCCATCCCCCGCCAGCCTCAACTGGCGCCTGCTGCACGCGGCGTCTTGGAACTGGTAGCGCCGTTCGACCACGCCGACGCCTTGCAAGGCCTCGAACAGGTCAGCCATGTGTGGCTGCTGTTTTTGTTTCATCAAGCATTGGAAGAGAAGCCGCGACTTAAAGTCCGGCCGCCGCGTCTGGGTGGCAATCAGTCCATGGGCGTCTTTGCCACCCGGGCCACTCACCGGCCGAATGGTATTGGCCAATCGGTGGTCAAACTGGACAAGGTTGAACCGGGTCGTCTGTGGGTTTCGGGCATCGATCTGCTGGACGGCACGCCGGTGCTCGATGTCAAACCGTATGTGCCTTATGCCGACGTGATCGTAAATGCATCGAACAGCATCGCCAGTGCAGCGCCGCTGTTGATTTTGGTGGAGTGGGAAGACAACGCGCTGCTGCAGGCCCGTGAGCATGCGCAACGTTTGGCCGAGCCACTGATTGAATTGATAGAGCAATGCCTGGCGCAAGACCCACGTCCTGCCTACCAAATCCCGGCGCCAGAACGTCGCTACGGCGCTCAGTTTTGGGACGTGGATGTGCGCTGGCATTACCCGCAAGCCGGGGTGATACGCGTGCTTGAGGTGGTTGCTGCAACACCACGAACATAAATATCCGTGGAACCGAATTCATACGGGAACTTGCGACGCGGTTTGTCTGATGTACCGAGACGTGACCTTCCCGAATGAATTCGGTCCCACAGAAGCTGCTGGGCAGCTCTGCTCTGCGATCTATTTCTCGACGAACGCGCGCTCGATCAAGTAATCACCGGGCTCACGCATCCGAGGAGAGACCTTCAAGCCGAAGCTGTTAAGCACTTCGCTGGTTTCGTCGAGCATGCTCGGGCTGCCGCACAGCATTGCGCGGTCGTCCTGAGGATTGATGGGTGGCAAACCGATGTCGGTAAACAACTTGCCGCTGCGCATCAAGTCGGTCAAGCGGCCTTCGTTTTCAAACGGCTCGCGAGTCACGGTCGGGTAGTAGATCAGCTTGTCACGCAGCGCTTCGCCAAAGAATTCATTCTGCGGCAAATGCTCGGTGATGAATTCGCGATAAGCCACTTCGTTTACATAACGTACGCCGTGGCACAGGATGACCTTCTCGAACCGCTCGTAGGTTTCCGGGTCCTGGATCACGCTCATGAACGGCGCAAGGCCGGTGCCGGTGCTGAGCAAATACAAGTGCTTGCCTGGCTTGAGGTCGTCAAGCACCAGCGTGCCGGTAGGCTTCTTGCTGATGATGATCTCATCGCCTTCCTTCAAGTGCTGCAATTGCGAGGTCAGCGGACCGTCTTGCACTTTGATGCTGAAGAATTCGAGATGCTCTTCCCAGTTCGGGCTGGCGATGGAATAAGCACGCATGAGCGGGCGCCCGTTTGGCTGCTGCAGACCGATCATGACGAACTGACCGTTCTCGAAGCGCAGGCCTGGATCACGGGTGCACTTGAAACTGAAGAGCGTGTCGTTCCAGTGATGGACGCTGAGGACGCGCTCGTGGTTCATGTTGCTCATGTAAAGTCGGCTCCTGAAAGTTTCGCCTGCGCCAACGTTGAGCGCCATTGCGCGTCATTCTAGTAGCAAGCACAATATCTGTTAAACGAATTATTAAGATATAGGTTATCGGTTATATAGATATGCGATTTACTCTTCGTCAACTTCAGATATTTGTCGCCGTCGCCCAACAGGAAAGCGTCTCGCGGGCTGCCGGACTTTTAGCGCTTTCGCAGTCCGCTGCCAGCACGTCAATCACGGAGTTAGAGCGTCAATCCAGCTGCCAACTGTTCGATCGCGCGGGCAAACGCCTGAGCTTGAACGCCACCGGACGCCAGCTATTGCCCCAAGCCGTTGCGCTGCTGGATCAAGCGAAGGAAATCGAAGACCTGCTCAATGGTAAATCAGGGTTTGGCTCACTGTCAGTGGGCGCCACGCTGACCATCGGCAATTACCTGGCGACCCTGCTCATCGGCAGCTTCATGCAGCGTCATCCTGAAAGCCAAGTCAAACTGCACGTGCAAAACACTGCTCATATTGTGCAGCAGGTGGCCCAGTACGAAATTGATCTCGGTCTGATTGAAGGCGACTGCACGCACCCGGATATTGAGGTGCAAAGCTGGGTCGAGGATGAGCTGGTGGTGTTTTGCGCCCCGCAGCATCCGCTGGCCAAACGCGGCAGCGCTACGCTGGAAGAACTCACCCGAGAAGCCTGGATACTCCGCGAACAGGGCTCAGGCACGCGGCTGACATTCGACCAAGCCATGCGCCATCATCGTAACGCGCTGAACGTTCGGTTGGAGTTGGAGCACACTGAAGCGATCAAGCGTGCCGTGGAATCCGGCCTCGGTATCGGCTGCATTTCTCGTCTGGCCCTGCGCGATGCCTTCCGCCGGGGCAGCCTGGTGGCTGTGGAAACCCCGGAATTGGACTTGTCACGGCAGTTCTATTTCATCTGGCACAAACAGAAATACCAGACATCGGCCATACGAGAATTTCTTGATCTATGCCGCGGACTCACTGCCGGCGTGCGGCGCAGCGATGAAATCGTGCTGCCAAACATCGCCTGAGCCAGCCAGTGGACGCTAATCGCTGGTTGCTCAGCCCAGCAGGATCAATGCCCAAACCACACCGATCATGCACAGCGCAATAAACTGCGCCGCGCTGCCCATGTCTTTGGCGTTTTTCGACAAGGGGTGCAGGTCCAGTGAGATCCGATCGATCGCGGCTTCAATTGCCGAGTTGAGCAATTCGACGATCAGCGCCAGCAGACACACGGCTATCAGTACTGCCCGCTCGACCTTGCTGATGTGAAACACAAACGACAGCGGAATCAAGATCACGTTAAGCAGCACCAACTGGCGAAACGCCGCCTCCCCGGTGAAGGCGGCGCGCAAACCGTCCAGGGAATAACCAGCAGCATTGAGGATACGTTTCAGGCCGGTTTGGCCTTTGAAGGGCGACATAGGTAGGTACTGCTTGAAAAAAGACGAATGAGGCTAATTTAACAAACGTCAAAAAAGCGTGAATAACCAAGTGCTTAACGGGGTTAGCTTTGTGCAATCGATTCCATTTGTTGCAACAGCAGCGCCGCTTGAGTACGGGTTCGTACGTTAAGCTTGCGAAAAATCGCCGTGACGTGTGCTTTGATCGTCGCTTCCGACACGCTGAGTTCATAAGCAATCTGCTTATTCAGTAAGCCCTCGCAGACCATCGTCAGCACTCGAAACTGTTGCGGCGTCAAACTTGCCAAGCCAGCACTGGCGGCTTTGGCTTCGGCAGACACGCTGATCGCTTCGTTAACCTGCGGCGGCCACCATACGTCACCGGCAAGCACGGTGCGCACTGCCTCTTGAATTGTTTCCAGGGAGCTGGACTTGGGGATGAAGCCACTTGCGCCAAATTCCCGCGAGCGCACAACAATGGATGCTTCTTCCTGCGCCGACACCATCACCACCGGAATTTGCGGGTACTGCCCGCGAAGCAGAACCAGTCCGGAGAAACCGTAGGCTCCCGGCATATTCAAATCCAGCAGCACAAGGTCCCAATCACGCTTGTCAGCGAGATGAACTTCAAGTTCGGCAATGCTTTCAGCTTCGACAAGTCTGACGTCAGGGCCAAGGCCGAGACTAACAGCCTGATGCAGTGCGCTGCGAAACAACGGGTGGTCATCGGCAATCAGGATTTCGTAAGTCATTTATAAATGATCCTGTTTTTTTAAGTGAGCGCTGACGAATTCAGTGCTCACGAAGGCATCCGTCGATGCCAGCAACCCATAGCGCCATCTTGGCACCATTAACGCCAAGCCCCGCAATATCGGCGTTCAAGCGTTATTCGGCGACAAGGATGACGAGCGATGCGGGGGTGGTCAAGCTCCGCGCTTTCCGGCAAAGTCTGCGGCCTACCGAGCTGAGCGTCATCATGCAAAAACAAGCCCTACGTGCCGACCTGTTAATGCTGCTTACCGCAATGATCTGGGGCTCGGGGTTTGTCGCCCAGAGTGCTGGCATGGATCATATCGGCCCGTATCTTTTCACCGGTTTACGCTTCGCGCTCGGGTCCCTGTGTTTGTTGCCGTTAATTCTCCGTGGTCCTGCACGGGTTGGATCGATCAAGCCCGAACCCTTTATGACCCGCAGCTTGTTACTCGGCGGGTTGATCATGGGGCTGGTGCTGGCCGCCGGCATCAACCTGCAGCAAGTCGGCCTGTTGTTTACCAGCGTGACCAACGCCGGATTCATTACCGGCCTGTATGTCATTGTAGTGCCGCTGCTGGGCTTATTGATGGGGCACAAAACTGGAACCGGAACCTGGCTGGGTGCCGGCATGGCCGTGGCAGGGATGTTTTTACTGAGCGTGGGCGACAACTTCCACGTTGCTTCCGGCGATTGGCTGCAACTGATCGGTGCGTTTGTCTGGGGTGGACACGTGATCCTGGTTGGCCTGTTCGCAAGCCGCCATGACGCCATCCGACTGGCCTTTCTGCAGTTTGTCACCTGTTCGGTCGTCAGTCTGATCCTGGCACTGATTTTTGAAGAGTTTCATGTGGCATCGATCATCGCGGCGGGGCCGGCCATTCTTTATGGCGGCGTGGTCGCGGTCGGCATCGGCTACACCTTACAAGTTATCGCGCAAAAACACGCGATTGCCTCTCACGCGGCGATCATTCTGTCTCTGGAAGCAGTATTCGCAGCCATTGCCGGCGCGCTGATGCTCAACGAATCGCTGCATCTGAAAGGTTATCTAGGCTGTGCCTTAATGCTTGCCGGCATGCTGTTGGCGCAATTGTGGCCAAAGAAGCCCGAGCAGTTGGCGGTGACCGTCGCTACCACCCACGGCTCATAACGGCTATATGAAGGCTTTCAGGTAGGCGTGGGATTCATCTTCCAGGTTGATCGGTAGCAGGTGCTTTGCGCCCAGATAATGAGCGGTAAATACATCGAGATAGGCGTCCAGCACGCTCCCGGCAGCTTGATCGTTTGCCAGCTCCAGGCACAGCGCGGCGACTTCGGCGGTGCAAAAATGATCGTCACGTTTGGAACGGCGTAACCGATAGCGGGAGATTTGCTCCGACTCAAGGCTGAGCACCGGCAAATGGTCGAGATAGGGGCTCTTGCGGAACATCTTGCGTGCTTCGCTCCAGGTAGCGTCGAGCAAGACGAACAGCGGGCGCTTCCCGTGCTCAAGCTTCACTTCGGTGACGACCCGCTCTGGGGCGACAAATTCGCCGGGAAACACAATGTAAGGCTGCCATTGCGGATCGTTGAGCAATGCAGGCAAACCGGCGTCGACTTCCGTGCGCGACCAACCAAAGGCGTGGGTTTCTTCGATGACATCGGCAATCAACCAACCGGTGTTGGTGGGCTTTAACGGCTCGACGTCATACATCAACAAACACACAGCTGACTTGGCGGCCACCGTCGGGCGCCAAGCGCACAAACAGTAAGCAGGAATGACCCGACAACCAGGGCAGCGCAGTGCCCTCGAACCCCGAGCAACAAATGGTTTTACGGCGCGAGCCAAGCGTTGAGCGCGGAGACGGGAAACAGCATGGCTCATCTTCAATTACGCCGCCAAACATAGAGCATGGACACAGCAGGCACTCGCTGGATAAAAAGTCAGTGCAGTTTATCACCGCCTCGTCCAACGCCTGCCTTTAGCTGAATATTTGTTTGCCTGATCTTTCATTTATACTGCCGCGCGGCCACTGACCTACCGATCAATTTCTTCGCGCCAATGGGGTGCAAGGGATCCGGCAAAAGGTGAACGCATGTTCAAGTCAATGGTCCAACGGCCAGTCACTGAATCCGGAGATTTTTAATGCTGCGCCTTATCGTCCCTACCCTCACACTTTTGCTGGCTGTCCCTTTTTGCGCTCAAGCGGCATCCAAACAGGATTACGAGCTGAGCAAAATGCTGGAAAAAGTTGCGGCGGAAAGCAGCGTCGGTACACCCCGGGCCATTAACGAAAACATTCTGGATCAAGGTTACACGGTTGAAGGAAAAGAACTCATCGACCACTTGAGCGTGCTGGAAAGTCATGCAGTACAGATGCGTGAAAATCCTGACGCAGTGCGTAACCAGCTGGGCTCGAGCGTTTGCAACAATGACGGCTTTCGCCAACTCATGGCCAGAGGCGCGCTACTTAAATACGAATTCACCGAATACAAAACCAACCGCGCAGTCGCTACTCATGTGTTCAGGGCTTCTGACTGCAAAATGAAAAAATAGACCCTGGCTTCAGCAGGCGCGACGCTGTCTACCTTCGGCGCGCTTTGCAGCGCACCGCCGCCGCCCTCACCACTGCGCAACAAACGTAGACATATTGCCGTAATCACTCGTTGCCAGTGTTGTCGATATAAGCACAAGATCAGTCAGCATCTGGTCGACACGCTAATGGCGCTGCAAAGGAGAACGCTGAATGCCCTATGAACCGAATGATTTCCTGTCTCGTCACTTTAAGAACAACGGCATCGACCTTGTGGGCAAGGTTGAAGACCAAATCCGCCTGGTTGCTCCCAATAGTCCAAACCTCCCCCTTTATCGCGACATGATGTTGACCGTCCTGCGCATGGCCCAGGACGATCACAACCGCTGGAATGCCAAGATTACCTTGCAAGCGATACGCGAACTGGAAAACGCCTTTCGGGTGTTAGAACAGTTCAAGGATCGTCGCAAGGTCACGGTATTTGGATCGGCTCGCACACCTGTTGAGCATCCTTTGTATGCACTGGCCCGGGATCTCGGTGCGTTGCTGGCCAGTTCGGAACTGATGGTCATCACGGGTGCTGGCGGCGGCATCATGGCAGCGGCCCATGAAGGTGCAGGTCTCGAATACAGCCTGGGATTCAACATTACCCTGCCCTTCGAGCAACACGCCAACCCCACCGTAGAAGGCACGGAGAACCTGCTGCCGTTTCACTTCTTCTTCACCCGCAAACTGTTTTTCGTCAAAGAAGCGGATGCGCTTGTACTGTGTCCGGGGGGATTTGGCACGCTGGATGAAGCGCTGGAAGTATTGACTCTGATTCAAACAGGCAAAAGCCCTATCGTACCCATCGTGTTGCTGGACACCCCAGGCGGCAGCTTCTGGCAAGAAGCGCTCAACTTTATCAAAAACCAGTTGGAGGCCAACCGTTACATCTTGCCGAGCGACATGAAATTATTGCGGCTGGTTTACAGCGCGGAAGAAGCTGTCGATGAAATCAATTGTTTCTACACCAACTTCCATTCCAGTCGTTGGCTGAAAAACAAATTTGTAATCCGCATGCATCACTCCCTCAATGAGCAAGCCATTGAGCACATACAAAACGAGTTTGCCGACTTGTGTTTAAGCGATGACTTTCATCAGCACGCCTATCTGGGAGAAGAGCACGACGAAGCACAGTTCAGTCATCTCACTCGCTTAGCGTTTTCCTTTACCGGCAGAAGCCACGGGCGTCTGCGAGAGTTGATTGATTACATCAACCTTCCGCAGAATTGGGCGCTGGTTGCCCCGACACATAAACAAACACAGGCGCGTGATCCTCTGAAGGTCATGTAGCCTGTTTATGACCTGCCCGGTCACTCAGTCGTCTTCAGATCGGCCGTTTAACAAGCGGCTGATCAAATCCAACGGATAGCCTCGGTAACTCAGAAAGCGACCCTGCTGGGCACGCTCGCGCATGTCCCTTGGCAACTGCCCGTCGAATTTGCGCTCCCAGGTTTCTTGCAGCTTTTCTTTCCAGTCAAACCCGCATTCTTTCAGCGCTTGCTCAATGTCCGCACGCTGAAGACCGCGCTGGCTTAGCTCTTCGCGAATACGCAAAGGACCATAGCCTGACCGGGCACGATAAGAGACGAAGCTTTCCAGGTAGCGAGATTCAGACAGCAGCCCTTCTTCCGTGAGTCGGTCGAGGGCGGGGTCGATCAATTCAGGCGGGGCGCCGCGCTGACGCAGTTTGCGCGTCAGCTCGACTCGACCATGCTCGCGACGTGCGAGCAGGTCCATTGCAGTACGCCGAATGGCGAGGGGTGTATCAAGTACCGCAGCCATGGCGTTATTTATCAGATATCGGCGTCAGCTTCAGCCAAATCATCAGCAGGCACTCTGGAGTTCACTGCCTTGGTGTCAACGCCCGGTGTCAGCAGCTTGTCACGGATGAGTTTTTCCAGTGTTGCGCCTACGTCCGGGTTATCCGCCAGGAACTTGGCCGAGTTGGCCTTGCCCTGACCGATCTTGCTGCCCTGGTAGCTGTACCAGGCACCCGATTTCTCCACGAAGCCATGCAGCACTGCCAGGTCGATGATTTCACCGTTAAGGTAGATACCCTTGCCGTAAAGAATCTGGAACTCTGCCTGACGGAACGGCGGAGCCACTTTGTTCTTCACGACTTTAACGCGGGTTTCGCTACCAACGACTTCATCGCCTTCCTTCACCGCGCCAGTACGGCGGATATCCAGACGGACAGATGCGTAGAACTTCAGCGCGTTACCACCGGTAGTGGTTTCCGGACTGCCGAACATGACGCCGATTTTCATACGAATCTGGTTGATGAAGATAACCAGACAGTTTGCGTTTTTGATGTTACCGGTGATTTTCCGCAGCGCCTGAGACATCAAACGTGCCTGGAGCCCCACGTGCATGTCACCCATCTCGCCTTCGATTTCAGCTTTAGGAACCAGCGCGGCCACGGAGTCGATCACGATGACGTCGATGGCGTTGGAGCGCACCAGCATGTCGGTGATTTCCAGCGCCTGTTCACCGGTATCCGGTTGCGAAACCAGCAGGTCGTCGACATTGACGCCCAGCTTGCCGGCGTATTCAGGGTCCAGTGCGTGTTCCGCATCGACGAATGCGCAGGTCGCGCCCATTTTCTGCGCCTGGGCGATGACCGACAGCGTCAACGTTGTTTTACCCGAAGATTCCGGACCGTAGATTTCCACGATTCGGCCTTTTGGCAAGCCACCAATACCCAGCGCAATGTCCAGACCCAGCGAACCGGTGGAGATAGCAGGAATCGCCTGGCGG
Source organism: Pseudomonas sp. (assembly GCF_028293835.1). Classification (GTDB taxonomy): domain Bacteria; phylum Pseudomonadota; class Gammaproteobacteria; order Pseudomonadales; family Pseudomonadaceae; genus Aquipseudomonas. The sequence continues at coordinate 20,899 of NZ_JAQGNX010000162.1, read as the reverse complement.
TCATGGTCACCCATGCGCATCACGGCACCTTTGCCGAATTGACGCTCGATCTGACCCAAGGCCGCAGCCAAGGCTTTCTTCTTGTTGTCGTCCATTGAAGTCCTCTCGTAATCAATAAGGCCTCACGGCCAACAATAACTGTATAAGTAGCCAGTATTATTCCACAGGGTTGCGCGCTCGCCTACCCCCGTTTTGCTATTTATCTAGCGGTACGTTGTAACAGGCCCTCTAGCGCGGCCTTCACCGTTTGTCGGCGCACCTCGTCACGGTCACCGTCGAATTGGCGACGCTCAGAAACAACCTGCGTGCCATCACCCCAGGCGAGCCACACCGTGCCCACAGGCTTGTCGACAGACCCGCCATCAGGACCGGCAACACCGCTGACTGCCACTGCAAAATGCGCCTGACTGTTAACCTGCGCGCCCGCCACCATCGCCTCGACCACTTCGCGACTGACCGCGCCTACTGTAGAGAACAGTTCAGGGGACACGTTCAACTGGCGAGTTTTCTGTGCGTTGGAATAGGTGACATACCCGGCTTCGAACCAGGCTGAACTGCCCGGAATACGGGTGATTGCTTCAGCGATACCGCCACCGGTACACGACTCGGCGGTGGTGACTTGAGCCTTGATCATTTGCAGACGCTTGCCAAGTTCAGCGGCCAGTTGAGTAATTTCATCCACGGGATTCTCCCAAAGGTCATTCGACAGACAGCACGTCAGGGCAGATACCGTACACGAGCTTGTTATAGGTGCAAGGGAGGAGACGCCGGCCTCTGACAGACGTCCCGGTTGTTAAACACTAGTTCTGAGGACACGGTTCTTTTTTGACCCGCCGCCTGATCGTTTCGACCGTAGTTTCCTTCGGCCGTTTTTTCGCTTCGTCGATTGAAATAAAGCGCCCACTGCCGGAATCCCGACCCCTTTTATTTTTCATAAGAACATCCTGTTCGTTGTGGTTGGACTGAGATACCGCACCGCAAGCGTAGCGTTTCCTGAGCGACCTACCTTGGTGGAGTCGTTACCGCTCTTTTCAAACGCCGCGATGGGCTTTGAGGGGCACCACCTAACACGCAACGGAAAAGGCCCACCGATATGGTGAGCCTATGGGATAGCTGAGAAGTCCTTCCAAACCAGCCTTACGGCAAAGTAGCTGTCAGAGCATTGGTTACCTGTGTTTAGGTATCGGCCTACCAACCAACATTGCGTTATCGCTTAATAGCCAACTCTGCTGATGCCCATTAACTGAATGTGTAAAGAACACGGTCATAGAACGTAGGAAGAGGGCCGGTCCCGTGGTTAGGATAAAAAACTGCGCGGGCTTTAACCGTTGGTGTATGCCCAAAACGGGCCCAAACCACCCTATCAGTAACAATTGAAAAACTGCCGTTGGCTTGGATACGTCCATAAGCCCCTGGGAAGGCGCCTGTATTGGTGTACCAGATTGGAGAACCAGCCCCGTCAGAAATGACGAAGTTGCCATCACCCTGCATTGTCGCCAAAGCAGCGCCTTTGTTGCCCGTACCGGCGTGCCACAGGACCACGCCGCCTGCGCCCAGAAGGACCAAATTACCATCCGCCTGAAACGTCAAAGTTGAAGTGCCGACCGAAAACGTTTGCCCAGGATGGATGATCGTACCTGGCGGAACAAGCACTCCTGATTGATCTGGCGATACGGGAACTGATGTATTGCTAGCCCATACTGGAATGGAATCGATAATCACAAGGTTGCCATCGTCTTGAACCTGCAGGACGGTGCGCTCTGAAGCTGCTGTAACATTTCCATCTAGCGGTGTGCTGTTTATCGTTTGCCAGTAACGAGTCCTCGTGTGATCAACCAAAACTGCACTATAGAAAACATAAAACGAGTTTGCGACCGCTCTGACTGGATTTCCTAAGGTGCGGGAGTGGGGCTGATTAGCGTCCGCAACCCATACCAAGGAGTCGCCATTATGGAGGACAAGGTTCATGTCGCCCTGAAGCGAGAGCCTAAACTGCTTATTAGGCGACTCTAGGTACTGACCAGGGGTCATCTGGTTTCTGGGAGGTAAAACCGAGCTTCCAACATTACTGAACGGGACAATTGATGGTCCTTTTGCTGCCATGATCTTAACCTATTAAGCTGAATGATTAGTTGCGGAGAGTTCCGCTTTCATGTCGCTCAAAGGCGATAGATCGAGGCTCGCGGCCTTCAGATGATTCAACGTTCCGCACCGGGAACATTTGATCTGGAGCTCGGTGTAGTTGCCCACCCGAGCGAGAAGTCGTTTGCATTTTCCACAGCGGCAATCTTTCAACGTCTGCAAAGCCTTTTGATTTCCTCTATCGCGTAGTGCTCCCTGGCTCGACTGAGCGCCTTATGCCTGCGTCTTCAATATACGGCTTGGTTTTACCTTTCCCTCGACTTGAACTTCTCACCGATAACATCAAGATCAGCAGCGATGCGCTATCGACGTCGCTACGCAATGTAACCGACCTGACATCCACAAGCTAACTACATGCGCTCGGCATTAGGCGGGAGTATTGAGTCATATGAACAGATGTATCTTACTTCGTTGGGGCAGGAAAATCGGCGCTACCACCGCCCGGCTGCCGAAGACTTGCTCCTCTTTTTGTTTTGCATAAAACGTCCTATTCATCGCGCCTGAATGGGATACCGCAACGCCAGCGTAGCGATCTTCGGGCAATCGTCCAGTCCGAAATCGTAACCACGCTTTTCCAAGGTGGATTGCCGGACAGCGTGTGCTGCGTGGTAATTTTTACTTACTTTTTTCTTGGTAAAAACAAATTGCTCAAGGCGGACTTGGGTTTAAGGTATACAGCTAACGCACGGAGGCGCACGCTTGAAATACATACTCACACTCCTGACTTTCGCCTTGCTAGGAGGCTGTTCCTCATACAGCGAACGCGGTACTGGGGAAGGAGGAAGGGAAATCGACGGCAAGGGATACACGGTCCGATGTGATGCCTCGCCAACCAATCAGCCAGGCTGCTATTCGCCAGCGCCCTCATGGTTTTGGGGACCTTCCGACAACATTAAGTTTCGCCCTGCTGCACAATAGTATCCTACGTCGCGCACTGCTCAAGAATGAGATATCGCACGTTCATTTCAGCATAACGCTCTGCGCGCGACCGCCCAGCGTGAAGTCTTAACCGCGCTTTCCCCACCAGACTCTGAGGGACGGGATGCCGCGTGGTAATTTTGTGCCCATCGCACAAAGCCGCGGGGCCAATGGGATTCATTACACCGATGAGTGTCCGTCAGCCGCCTTTGCCTCACATATTTTTAACGATTTCGCCTAAAACCTGATGGATAAAGCGCTGACTGGCGAGTCCCCGCAGATCCCCTAATGCCAATAATTGACGTACAAGTCGCCACATTACGAAACCGGGAACAAGGCCGTAAGAACCCTACGGGGCCAGCCAAGGCTTTATTGCGTGCCATCCATAACGACCCAACACATGTACTCCAGGCGCTGGCAGTTTAAAACAGTCAGGCCTTGGTCGCTTAAACATGCGGCGCATCGCACACATTCCCCTGTGCCACCTGCGGCCCATAATGCCGTCAGCAAGCATAAGCACAACCGACCCAAAGCAGAGCAATACTCACCGACGTATACGAGTTGCCCACACTGGCGACCCGCAGGCGATATCGCTGATCCCACCGCGTTATACGACCCACGAAAGCGGACGTGGTAACCTTGTGGTCTATTTCACCCACGACTGTTTCACTTGGAAACTTCGTGAGAAACGGCGGCAAATGCCCCATTTCTGCCCCAGCATTCCACTTAAAAACCTAAGTGACTGATGAATAAAGCACTGACCGACCTGTCCTCGCACACCCCCATGATGCAGCAGTACTGGAGGCTGAAAAATCAGCACCCGGACCAGTTGATGTTTTATCGCATGGGGGATTTTTACGAAATCTTCTACGAAGATGCGAAAAAAGCGTCGAAACTGCTGGATATCACCCTGACAGCCCGTGGTCAGTCGGCAGGACAAGCGATTCCCATGTGTGGGATTCCTTACCATGCCGCTGAAGGTTATCTGGCCAAACTGGTGAAACTCGGCGAGTCCGTGGTGATTTGCGAGCAGATCGGCGATCCGGCCACCAGTAAAGGGCCGGTAGACCGTCAGGTAGTACGCATCATTACTCCCGGCACGGTCAGTGATGAGGCGTTGCTCGACGAACGTCGCGACAACCTCATCGCCGCCGTGTTGGGCGACGAACGCTTGTTTGGCCTGGCAGTGCTGGACATCACCAGCGGCAATTTCAGCGTGCTTGAAATCAAGGGCTGGGAGAACCTGCTGGCGGAGCTGGAGCGGGTCAACCCGGTTGAGTTGATGATCCCGGACGACTGGCCACAAGGCTTGCCGGCAGAGAAACGTCGCGGCACTCGGCGTCGCGCGCCCTGGGACTTTGAACGTGACTCGGCCTTGAAGGCCCTGTGCCAACAGTTTTCGACTCAGGATCTGAAAGGCTTCGGCTGCGAGAACCTGACACTGGCCATCGGCGCTGCTGGCTGCTTGCTCGGTTACGCCAAGGAAACCCAGCGCACGGCCCTGCCACACTTGCGCAGCCTGCGCCATGAACGCCTGGACGACACCGTGGTGCTCGATGGGGCCACGCGGCGCAACCTGGAACTGGACACCAACCTGGCAGGCGGTCGCGACAATACTCTGCAATCGGTCGTCGACCGTTGCCAGACCGCCATGGGCAGCCGCTTGTTGACCCGTTGGTTGAACCGTCCATTACGCGACTTGGCCGTGTTGAAGGCGCGCCAGAGCTCAATCACCTGCTTGCTTGAGCGGTATCGTTTCGAACACCTGCAACCGCAGTTGAAAGAAATTGGCGATATCGAGCGGATCCTTGCTCGAATCGGCCTGCGCAATGCGCGTCCTCGCGATTTGGCGCGTTTGCGTGACGCACTAGCCGCCCTGCCCGAGCTGCAACTGGCGATGGTCGAACTGGAAGCGCCGCATATTCAACAATTGGCCCAGACCACCAGCACTTACCCAGAACTGGCTGATCTGTTGCAGCGAGCAGTCATCGATAACCCGCCCGCAGTGATTCGTGACGGCGGTGTGTTGAAAACCGGTTACGACGCCGAGCTGGACGATCTGCAATCTCTGAGCGAAAACGCCGGACAGTTTCTGATTGATCTGGAAACCCGTGAAAAAGCCCGGACCGGTTTGGCCAATTTGAAAGTCGGTTACAACCGAATTCATGGCTACTTCATCGAGCTGCCCAGCAAACAAGCCGAACAAGCCCCGGCGGACTACATTCGTCGTCAGACACTGAAAGGTGCCGAGCGCTTCATTACCCCTGAACTGAAGGCTTTCGAAGACAAAGCCCTGTCGGCCAAAAGCCGGGCGCTGGCCAGGGAAAAGATGCTTTACGAAGCACTGCTCGAAGACCTCATCGGCCATTTGGCGCCGTTGCAAGACACTGCTGCGGCGCTGGCTGAACTGGACGTACTCAATAACCTGGCCGAGCGCGCGCTGAATCTGGATTTGAACTGCCCACGCTTCGTCGATGAACCGTGCATGCGCATCGAGCAAGGCCGGCATCCGGTAGTCGAACAGGTGCTGACAACGCCCTTTGTCGCCAACGACCTGGCACTCGACGATAACACGCGAATGTTGGTGATCACCGGGCCAAACATGGGCGGTAAGTCGACGTACATGCGCCAGACCGCATTGATTGTCCTGCTCGCGCATATTGGCAGCTTCGTCCCCGCAGCCCAATGCGAGCTGTCACTGGTTGATCGGATTTTTACCCGGATCGGTTCCAGCGATGACCTCGCCGGTGGGCGTTCTACCTTTATGGTGGAAATGAGCGAAACTGCAAATATCCTGCACAACGCCACTGATCGCAGCCTAGTGTTGATGGACGAAGTCGGACGCGGCACCAGTACGTTTGACGGCCTTTCGCTGGCATGGGCTGCGGCAGAATGCCTCGCTCAATTGCGCGCCTACACGCTGTTCGCTACGCATTATTTCGAGCTGACAGTCCTGCCGGAAAGCCAGCCACTCGTTGCTAACGTGCACCTCAACGCCACAGAACACAACGAACGGATCGTGTTCCTGCATCGGGTATTACCCGGCCCGGCCAGCCAGAGTTATGGCTTGGCAGTGGCCCAGTTGGCGGGGGTTCCGGCCAAGGTGATTACGCGGGCCAAGGAGCATCTGCTGCGGTTGGAAACCACTAGCCTGCCCCACGAAACACCTCGGGCAGCACCCGGCAAGCCGTCGATTCCACAGCAAAGCGATATGTTCGCCAGCCTGCCACACCCGGTCCTGGAAGAGTTGTCGAAAACCAAAGTCGATGACCTGACACCGCGTCAAGCGCTAGAGTTGTTGTATTCCTTGCAAACACGGATCTAACGGGATTCGTTACAAGCTGTTAGAATCCCGCGCGGTTTGGGTGCTGCGCGTTTTAGCCTGACGACGCAGATTGTCCGAGCCGCGTGAGAACGTTGCGAACCACAGCAGGTCAAGACGCAAAGGCAAACGAACGTCTGCCTGCTGACTGCATAAGTTTCACACGGCCCGGGAGATTTCCCCGACCTTGGCAACCCTGCTGAAAGGGCTCTGCTACCGCCGCCTGAGGAGAGAACTAGAAATGACCTTCGTCGTCACCGACAACTGCATCAAGTGCAAGTACACCGACTGCGTAGAAGTGTGTCCGGTGGACTGCTTTTACGAAGGCCCGAATTTCCTGGTGATCCACCCGGACGAGTGCATCGACTGTGCGCTCTGCGAGCCTGAATGCCCTGCCGTGGCTATCTTCTCTGAAGATGAAGTGCCGGAAGATATGAAGGAATTTATCCAGCTGAACGTAGAGTTGGCGGAAATCTGGCCGAATATCACTGAAAAGAAAGCAGGCTTACCAAACGCTGAAGAATTTGACGGCGTCAAAGGCAAGCTCAAGGATCTGGAACGCTAAGCGTCTTGATTACCAAAAAGGCCCATTGCGGGCCTTTTTTGTTTTTGCTTTATTGCGGGCAAGAAAAAGGGCGGTATGACCCGCCCACATTTCTCTAGTCCCTTTTGTCCCTTTCATCATCCTGATGAATCGCATCCTGCGATGTCCATGACTGTCATCCTTGACGGCCTGTGTCTATCCCTCGACACAGTTCTAATAATAGTGAATTAGCGATGAAGAGCAACCTGCCAAATCTTTCAAAAAGATACGCCGGTATTTCACGCTTTTCTATAACCCATTAAAAATCAGACAGTTACAAACACAACCTACTCATCAGCGCGCTGAATTTACAGTCAAATACTACGAAAGCTTACGCAGCACGTAAGCAAAGGCTTACAGCGAAAAGTAGTTTTTACCGCATGGACTACACATTTTAAACGCCTCATTTAAATAACACCTACAACCCATCCAGCTGTTATTTATGCACATGCAAAAACACCTCGAACAAGTCGAGGTGTTTTTACGAAGTAGGCCGTTGTATGTTTGTACGGACGAACTGACTGTCTGTTATTGGAACAGAGACTCGCTCGACAACCCGTTTTTCTCAAGGATCTCACGTAAGCGCTTAAGTCCTTCGACCTGAATCTGCCGGACCCTTTCCCGAGTCAAACCGATCTCCAGACCGACGTCTTCCAGCGTACTGCTTTCGTGTCCCCGCAGACCGAAACGCCGCACAACCACTTCCCGTTGTTTGTCGGTAAGCTCAGACAACCATTGATCAATGCTTTGTGACAGATCATCGTCTTGCAATAGCTCACATGGATCAGTCGGACGGTCATCGGTCAACGTATCGAGCAATGTTTTATCTGAATCCGGCCCGAGAGAAACATCCACCGAGGAGACCCGCTCGTTGAGCCCAAGCATGCGCTTGACCTCGCCCACCGGCTTTTCAAGCAGGTTTGCGATTTCTTCCGGAGAGGGTTCGTGGTCTAGTTTCTGGGTCAGTTCCCGAGCAGCACGCAGGTACACGTTGAGCTCTTTGACCACATGAATCGGTAACCTGATTGTGCGGGTCTGATTCATGATGGCGCGCTCAATGGTCTGACGTATCCACCAGGTCGCGTAGGTTGAGAAGCGGAAACCGCGTTCCGGATCGAATTTCTCGACTGCCCGGATCAATCCCAGGTTGCCTTCCTCGATCAGATCGAGCAATGAAAGGCCACGATTGACGTAACGCCTGGCGATTTTCACCACCAACCGCAGGTTACTTTCAATCATGCGTTTGCGTCCCGCTGGATCACCGCTCTGCGACAAACGTGCAAAGTGGACTTCTTCTTCCGGCGAAAGCAGGGGCGAGAAACCTATTTCATTGAGGTACAACTGAGTCGCATCGAGCGCACGGGTGTAGTCGATGTATTTGTGCTGTTTGAGCGTTGTGGAGTTCTTGGCCCGAGCGCGAACGGGAGGTGCAGCTTTTTTTTCCTCGTCCGGCGATAAGTCCAAAACGATGCCAGGCTCCATAAGGAGTACCTCATCATCGATGTCAAACTCCGGCGCTTCTTTATTGAGAGCCATTGTTATAGTCCTTTGGTGAGTTCGACCTCAAGCTCTAGCGGCGCCTTATTTCCGTGGCAACGCTTGAGCCTGTTCCCTCTACGCAAGAAACAGGCTGGTAACCGATCAACGACGCGGCAGGAATTCCAGAGGATCTACAGGCTTACCTTGGCGGCGAATCTCAAAATGCAGTTTCACCCGGTCAGTCCCAGTTGACCCCATCTCGGCAATTGTCTGTCCGACTTTGACCTGCTGCCCCTCCCGAACCAACAGTCTACGGTTATGACCGTACGCACTGACGTAGGTATCGCTGTGTTTGATGATCACTAACTCGCCGTAGCCCCGCAAGCCACTCCCGGCGTAGACAACCGAACCATCAGATGCAGCCAAAACAGGCTGTCCCAAATCTCCAGCGATATCAATTCCTTTATTCAAACTACCGTTTGAAGAAAATTTGCCAATCAAAATGCCATTAGATGGCCAGGCCCAGCCGGCAGATGGGCGTCCCGCAGCCTGAATCGGCGTGGTCGCCGGAGCGCTTTCTTTCGATGGCAGGATCACCGGAACGACTCCGACCGGCCTGGAGATGACCGTGGTTTTGAACGAACCTGACGCCGTAGACGCTGTTGTAGACGCTACCACCGGAGGGCCGGAAGGCACAGATGCAGGCCCGGCGATTACCGGACTTGAACTGGAGCGCCCATCAAAACGAATAGTTTGCCCCGGATGGATGGTATACGGAGGGGGTATCTGATTGCGTTCGGCTAACGCTTTCCAGTCCCAGCCGTAACGAAAGGCAATCGAAAACAGCGTGTCGCTGCGACGCACCACGTACTGCCCGGTTGTAACCGCTTGTCGCTGAGGCACGGATTTGTTGCGATCGACGACCGGGGCGCCACCAGGCGGTCTGCTTGAGCAGCCGACAAGCAAGAAACCAAGGGCAAGGCCAATCACCAGACGCTGAAAGCTAGTTGAAGATAGTCGCTGCTGAATGACTGTGAGACTCACCCGCCACTCCTTTACTGTGACTGAATTAAAGTTGCCTATTGTGCCGTAATATCGGCTGGCAGGGATTGCTTAATTGTTTGAAAAACCGTGCGTTACAGCACCCTATGAAGATACTGCATTAAGCCACAGGTCAGGCTATCTGACCTACAGCGCGAGCCAGAATTCATTACGCGCAGAAACGAATTGTCACGCGAGTGGGCCGTTGAGCAAGGGCACGAACCTTACAGAGCCCAGTACGTGACGGGAAAAGCCAGTTTCTTCACGAACGATCAGCATCAATTGCTGAACTTCACCAGAACCCACTGGAATCACCAACCGACCACCGGGGGCAAGTTGATCAAGCAGGGCTTGGGGAACGTCAGTGGCCACCGCAGTCACGATAATCCCGTTGTAGGGCGCCAGTGCTGGCCAACCTTCCCAGCCGTCGCCCCAGCGGAACACCACGTTGCGCAGGTTCAGCTCCACCAGCCGCTCTTTTGCGCGGTCCTGTAGAACCTTGATCCGCTCAACGGAAAACACCCGTTCGACCAGCTGTGACAAGACCGCTGTCTGATAGCCAGAACCCGTACCGATTTCCAACACCTTATCCAACGGTCCGGCAGCCAATAGCAGCTCGCTCATGCGCGCCACCATGTAAGGCTGGGAAATGGTCTGGTTATGACCAATGGGCAAGGCGGTGTCCTCGTAAGCCCGGTGCGCCAACGCTTCGTCGACAAATAGGTGTCGAGGCGTGTTTCGGATCACTTCCAACACTTGGGCGTTGGAAAGTCCCTCTTCATAGAGGCGCTGGATCAAACGCTCGCGGGTGCGCTGGGAGGTCATACCTATCCCGCGCCTTAAAAAATTATCTTGCTCACGCGACATCAATGCAGTCCCTCTAGCCAGCGGTTTAGGCTGGTGAAACCATCCTGATAAGTACGGTCCAGTTGTAGCGGTGTAATGGATACATAGCCTTGCATTACAGCGTGAAAATCAGTCCCGGCGCCGCCATCTTCGGCATCACCGGCGGCCGCGATCCAGTACCCGACACGGCCACGCGGATCGACCACTTTGACCGGCGCAGCGGCGCGAGCACGATGGCCCAGCCGAGTTAATTGAATTCCGCGAATGTGCTCAAGCGGAAGATTCGGAATATTGACGTTCAACACCGTGCGCGCAGGCAAATCCAGTTGCTCATGGGCCTCAACCAATAACCGAGCAAAATGCGCTGCGGTCGAAAGATTGTCTACCTGACGCGATAACAATGAAAACGCAAATGAGGGGCGCTCAAGAAAACGCCCTTCCAGCGCTGCGGCCACGGTGCCGGAATACAAAACATCATCGCCCAGATTAGCGCCAAGGTTAATGCCGGAAACGACCATGTCTGGCCGCTGCTCAAGCAGCCCATTGAGGCCAAGATGGACGCAATCGGTCGGCGTTCCGTTCACGCTGATGAAGCCATTCGCCAATGCATGGGGATGCAGCGGACGGTCCAGAGTCAGCGAGCTGCTTGCGCCGCTTTTGTCTTGGTCAGGAGCAATCACCACGCAATCGCTATAGTCCGCCAGCGCAGCATGAAGCGCGGCAAGACCGGGTGCACTCACCCCATCATCGTTAGAAATCAGAATACGCATGAGCTGTCCGTTTGCCCCACCGGAACCAGGTCGACGAGTTCACGCACCAATACAGTGGCGAAGCATCCGGCCGGCAGGACGAATTCCAGTTGCAGAATGTCAGGCTCGGGATAATGCCACGTCAAACCGCCAATGGGCAGTCGCAGGATACGTCGCTCATGCTCCATGCCCGCTTTGATCAACCAATCGCGCAAGGCAGACTCGCCCTCGGCAACCGCGTGTTCCAACGCACCAGTGGCCCCGGTCGCAGGTGAGTCACCTGCGCCCCACTGCGGCCCGGTGGGGTGCAGGTCAAGAATCGCCAGGCGCGGATCGCTGCATTCGGCTTCCCCCGCAGGAAAAAAGCTGCGGCTATCGGTAAACGCCAACAGGTCGCCCACCTGGGCGCGCTGCCAACTGCCGTCGGCGACCCGTACCGCCAATACTTTGTTGAACAGATAACTACGGGCCGTGGAGAGCAATCGAGAGCGTACCGCGCGCTGCTCCGGCAAGGCCTGGCGTGCCGCATAGTCACGGGCCTCGCCCAGATTGCCGCCTTCCCAGCCGAATCGCTGGGTGCCGAAGTAGTTCGGCACGCCATGGCTGGCGATTGATTCGAGTCGAGCCTGTAACGCCGCTTGATCGCCTTGTAGCTGGGTCAGACGCAACGTGAAACCATTGGCCGCGTGGGCACCTCGTTGCAATTTGCGCTTGTGACGACCCATTTTCAGGATTTTCAGGGTGTCGTCCTGGGCCGCAGCCATGTCCGGATCGGCTTTGCCGGGCAATTGCACGCTGAACCATTGCCGGGTCAATGCCTGGCGGTCTTTCAAGCCGGCGTAGCTCACGGTTCGCAACGGTACACCGGCAGCTCGCGCTAACCTCCGGGCGGCTTCTTCGGTGTTCAAACCGCGCTTTTCAACCCACAACCACAGGTGTTCGCCGTCTCCTGACAGGGGAATATCCAGCACTTCATCGACCTGAAAATCTTCCGCCGTGGCTTTGAGCACTGCAGTGCCCAGCGCATCGCCATAAGCACGTGGGCCGAGCAATTCGAACTCCGTCATACCGCGAGCAACAAGGCGACGGCGTGAACCGCGATACCTTCTTCACGACCAACGAAGCCAAGTTTTTCAGTGGTGGTAGCTTTTACGTTCACTTGATCCAACTCAACCTGTAGATCCGCCGCAATTAACGCGCGCATCGATTCGATATGCGGAACCATTTTTGGTGCCTGAGCAACAATCGTGGCGTCGACGTTGCCGACTTTCCATCCCTTGCTTTTGACCAACGCCATGATATGGCGCAGCAACGCACGGCTGTCAGCGCCCTTGAATTGCGGGTCGGTGTCCGGGAAATGCTTGCCTATATCGCCTAACGCCGCAGCGCCAAGCAAGGCATCACTGAGGGCGTGCAACAGCACATCGCCGTCGGAATGGGCAAGCAGCCCAAACGTGTGCGTGATTCGCACGCCGCCCAAGGTGATGAAATCGCCTTCAGCAAAACGGTGCACATCATAGCCGTGGCCAATCCGCATAAAAAAACGCCCCGAAAAAGTCAGGGCGTGATTCTACCTACTTTGTCGGACATTAACCGCTTAGAGCGACCGCGTGATGCCGTAAGTGGTCTTCAATGAAGCTGGCGATAAAGAAATAACTGTGGTCGTATCCCGGTTGCATGCGCAGCGTCAGCGGATGGTCAGCTGATTTCGCCGCTTGCACCAACGCCTCAGGCTTGAGCTGATTAGCCAGGAAGTCATCGCGGTCGCCCTGATCGACGAGGATCGGCAGTTTTTCAGTGGCTTCGGCAATCAAGGCGCACGTGTCCCATTCGCGCCAGCGGGAACGCTCTTCACCCAAATATCGGCTGAACGCTTTTTGACCCCACGGGCAGTCCATTGGATTGGTAATCGGCGAAAAGGCTGACACCGATTTGTAACGTCCAGGGTTGCGCAATGCACAGACCAGCGCGCCATGGCCGCCCATGGAGTGGCCGCTGATTCCGCGTACGTCCGAGGCCGGAAAGTGCGCCTCTACCAATGCTGGCAGCTCGTTCACCACATAGTCATGCATGCGGTAATTCTTCACCCACGGTTGCTGGGTAGCGTTCAGGTAGAAACCCGCACCGAGGCCGAAGTCCCAGGCACCGTCCGGATCAGCTGGAACATCCGCGCCGCGCGGACTGGTGTCCGGTGCAACAATAATCAAGCCCAACTCGGCGGCAATCCGCTGCGCACCGGCTTTGTGCATGAAGTTTTCGTCGGAACAGGTCAATCCGGACAACCAGTAGACAACCGGCAACTTACCGCCCTGCTCCGCCTGCGGCGGCAGATAAACGGCAAACACCATGTCGCAACCGAGCACATCTGAGTGATGTTTGTAACGCTTGTGCCAGCCGCCAAAGCTTTTCTGGCACGAAAGATTTTCTAACGTCATGGGGAGGCTCCCAGCTACAAGCTTCAAGCCTTGAGCTGCAAGAAGGCATGACACACGCCCCTTGCAGCTTGCCGCTTGAAGCTTTCAGCTGCTCTTAGAAGTGAATGACAGAACGGATGCTTTTGCCTTCATGCATCAGGTCAAACGCTTTGTTGATGTCTTCCAGCCCCATGGTGTGAGTGATAAACGTGTCCAGCGGGATTTCACCGGTTTGTGCCATTTCCACATAGCTAGGCAACTCAGTCCGGCCGCGCACGCCGCCGAATGCCGAACCGCGCCAGACGCGACCGGTCACCAGTTGGAACGGACGAGTGGAGATTTCTTGTCCCGCGCCTGCCACGCCAATGATCACTGACTCGCCCCAACCCTTGTGGCAGCACTCCAGTGCTGCACGCATCAGTTGTACGTTACCGATGCATTCGAACGAGAAATCCACGCCGCCGTCGGTGAGGTCAACGATCACTTCCTGGATAGGTCGGTCGTAGTCTTTCGGGTTGATGCAGTCAGTAGCGCCCAGTTGTTTGGCGATGTCGAACTTGCCCGGGTTGATATCGATGGCAATGATCCGACCGGCCTTGGCCTTTACCGCACCGATCAAGGCCGACAAACCGATGCCGCCCAGGCCGAATATAGCCACGGTGTCACCCGGCTTGACCTTGGCGGTGTTGATCACCGCACCGATCCCGGTGGTCACGCCGCAACCCAGCAGGCAGACTTTTTCAAGTGGCGCATCTTTGGAGATTTTAGCCACCGAAATTTCTGGGAGCACGGTGTACTCGGAGAACGTCGATGTGCCCATGTAATGAAAAATCGTCTGACCCTTGTAGGAAAAGCGCGACGTGCCATCCGGCATCAAGCCTTTACCCTGGGTGGCACGAATGGCCTGGCAGAGGTTGGTCTTGCCCGACAAGCAGTACTTACATTTGCGGCACTCAGGGGTATACAGCGGGATCACGTGGTCGCCAACCACAACCGAAGTTACGCCTTCGCCAATGGCTTCAACGATTGCGCCGCCTTCGTGACCAAGGATCGATGGAAAGATGCCTTCCGGGTCAGCGCCGGACAGGGTGTAAGCGTCGGTATGGCAAACACCGGAGGCGACGACCCGCAGCAACACTTCACCGGCCTTGGGCATCGCGACATCGACCTCAACGATTTCGAGGGGTTTTTTGGCCTCAAAGGCAACAGCGGCGCGTGACTTGATCATCGACTTTTTCTCCGGAAGTAGTTACAAGCCAACAGTGTAATACAGCGCCGTATGAGGAATAATCCAGTCGAAAGCAAAACATTATTGCTGTGCAGGGATAATCGATGGTTTCCAATCTGTGGGAAGGAATGGATGAGTTCGTCGCGGTGGCCGAATGCGGACAGTTCACCGCTGCGGCCGAACGCATGGGCGTTTCCTCGTCGCACATCAGCCGACAAATCGTTCGGCTCGAAGAGCGGCTGCAAACACGGTTGCTGTATCGAAGTACTCGACGGGTTAATTTGACCGAGGCCGGGCAGACTTTTCTGCAGCACTGCCAGCGCTTGCAAGACGGGCGCGAAGAAGCGCTGCGCGCCGTCGGTGACCTGGCCAGCGAACCTAAGGGCTTGTTGCGCATGACCTGCGCCGTGGCCTATGGCGAGCGTTTTATCGCGCCGCTGGTGATTGATTTCATGGCCCTGTACCCGCAACTGCGGGTTGAGATCGAGCTGAGTAACCGAACGCTGGATCTGGTGCACGAAAGCCTTGATCTGGCGATTCGCTTGGGCCGCCTGCAAGACTCTCGATTGGTTGCAACGCGCCTGGCCCCTCGCCGAATGTACCTGTGCGCGTCCCCTTCTTACCTTGAGCGATACGGACGACCCCACAGCTTGTCCGAACTGAGCCGTCACAATTGTCTGATTGGCAGTACCGACACTTGGTTATTGCAACAAAACGGCCGGGAGTTTTCACAGCGGGTTCAGGGCAACTGGCGCTGTAACAGTGGCCAGGCGGTGCTGGATGCAGCGTTGCAGGGCATTGGACTGTGCCAATTGCCAGATTATTACGTGCTGGAACATTTAAACAGCGGCAGGTTGATTCCCTTGCTCGACGCCCATCAGCCGCCGAATACCGCCGTTTGGGCGCTGTATCCGCAACAACGACACCTGTCGCCAAAGGTGCGCAAGCTGGTAGAACACCTCAAAGCCGGGCTGGCGGTACGTAAGGAATATTGCGAGCAGGTCGAATTCGGCGTTTGAGTCAGAATTTGCGGCGTTGACGCAGCCATTCCAGGTCTTCGGGGCGGGTAACCTTGATGTTGTCAGAGCGGCCCTCGATCAATCGAGGAGATTGGCCGGCCCACTCCATGGCGGACGCTTCGTCAGTGATGCTGACGTTTGATACCAGGCTGTCAGCCAGCGCTCGGTGCAGTGCGCCAAGGCGGAACATTTGCGGCGTGTAGGCCAGCCAGATACAACTGCGGTCAACCGTTTCCGTGACGCGCCCGTTGCTGTCAGCACGCTTAAGCGTGTCGCGCGCAGGCACCGCCAGCAAACCGCCGACAGGATCATCAGCCAGTTCGGCCAACAATTTGTCCAGATCCCCACGCGCCAGGTTAGGTCGCGCGGCATCGTGAACCAACACCCAATCGTCGTCATGGGCACCCTGTGCGTGCAATTGCAGCAACGCGTTGAGCACGGAATCTGCCCTTTGCAAGCCGCCGGCAGCACGCTGAATTCGAGGGTCTACGGCGCAGGCCAGGGTTGGCCAATAAGGATCATCCACAGCCAGGCCGATCACCAAACCCTTAAGCTGGGGGTGGTCGAGAAAACAATTGAGGCTGTGTTCGAGGATAGTAACGCCGCCCAACAACAAATATTGCTTGGGACGGTCAGCGGCCATTCGGGCACCAACACCAGCAGCAGGAATAACTGCCCAGAAGGCAGGCAACGCCGAGGTCATTGGGCCAACTGATAGAGAGTTTCGCCGTCTTTAACCATGCCGAGTTCATGACGAGCACGTTCTTCAACGGTCTCCATGCCCTTTTTCAGCTCTAGTACTTCCGCATCGAGAATGCGGTTACGTTCCAGCAATGCATCGTTTTCAGCATGCTGATCAGCGATTTGTTGGGACAACGTGGCTACTTGCGCCAGGCTTCCATTACCCACCCACAGGCGATACTGCAGGCCAGCCAGCAGCAGGAGCAAGATCAGGAACAACCAGTTAGGACTGCGCATTGAATATCAGGTACTCAGTGAAAAAAGACAGCGGTGCCTACACGTTAAAAGACTGAGGGCATCGAACCCGGCAACCGGGTCCGATCACTCATACGCCCGAAACATCGTCGGCTAGCCGACGTGTCCTACAGCGCCCGTTGCCTTTTTACCATCTCCTGCTCAGCCGCGAAACTCGCCGCGACCGTTGTACACAGCTTTGGCACCCAATTGCTCTTCGATACGCAGCAGTTGGTTGTACTTGGCGATACGGTCAGAACGACTCAACGAACCGGTTTTGATCTGACCTGCAGCCGTACCCACCGCCAGATCAGCGATGGTCGAATCTTCGGTTTCACCGGAGCGGTGCGAGATTATCGCGGTGTAACCGGCCGCTTTGGCCATTTGAATGGCTTCCAGGGTTTCGGTCAACGTGCCGATCTGGTTGAACTTGATCAGGATCGAGTTAGCGATCTTTTTATCGATGCCTTCTTTGAGGATCTTGGTGTTGGTCACGAACAAGTCGTCGCCCACCAACTGGATTTTTTCGCCGATTTTGTCTGTCAGCGTTTTCCAGCCTGCCCAATCGGACTCATCCATGCCGTCTTCGACGGAAATGATCGGGTAGCGTTCGGTCAGGCCAGCCAGGTAATCAGCGAAACCGGTGGAATCGTAAACCTGGCCTTCGCTGGCCAGCGTGTATTTACCGTCTTCGTAGAATTCGCTGGCCGCGCAATCCAGCGCCAGCGTCACGTCGGTACCCAGTGTGTAACCGGCGTTTGCCACAGCTTCCGAGATAACGCGTAACGCGTCTTCGTTGGACGCCAGGTTCGGTGCAAAGCCGCCTTCATCACCCACGGTGGTGCTCAGGCCACGGGCCTTGAGAACTGCTTTGAGGTGATGGAATATTTCGGTGCCCATGCGCAGCGCTTCCGAGAACGTCTTGGCGCCAACCGGCTGCACCATGAACTCCTGGATATCGATGTTGTTATCCGCGTGCTCGCCACCGTTGATGATGTTCATCATGGGCACCGGCATCGAGTAAACACCCGGTGTGCCGTTGAGGTTGGCGATGTGCGCGTACAACGGCAGATCCTGGTCCTGGGCGGCAGCTTTGGCAGCGGCCAGGGACACAGCGAGGATCGCGTTGGCGCCCAGGCTGGCTTTGTTCTCGGTAGCGTCCAGCGCGATCATGGCGCGATCGAGCGCCTGTTGATCCACAGGGTCTTTGCCCAGCAACAAGTCGCGGATCGGGCCATTGATGTTGGCCACGGCTTTAAGAACACCTTTACCCAGGTAACGGCTCTTGTCGCCATCACGCAGCTCAAGCGCTTCACGCGAGCCGGTGGAAGCACCGGACGGCGCGCACGCACTGCCGATGATGCCGTTATCGAGGAGCACATCCGCTTCCACGGTGGGATTGCCACGGGAGTCGAGAACTTCACGACCTTTGATGTCGACGATTTTTGCCATTGTTGTAAACACTCCAGGATTGACGAAGACGACGAAGCTGAAAATTGTGATTTGTCACCGTCAGAACGTATGCAGCGGGCAGTCTTGACGGGCGACAAAGCTCTGACCATCGATCAGAGAAATAGTGTGCGACTTTTTACTGAGCCGCACTCTACCGGAGAAGCGGCTGTTATGCGGTTTCTACCGTCGGAAAACTTTTTACCAGGTCATCAAGGGCTTTTAGCTGAGTCAGGAATGGCTCGAGTTTATCCAGACGCAGGGCGCAAGGACCGTCACATTTAGCGTTATCCGGATCTGGATGCGCCTCAAGGAACAACCCCGCCAAACTCTGGCTCAAGCCAGCCTTGGCCAAATCCAGCACCTGCGCGCGACGACCACCGGCAGAATCGGAGCGACCACCCGGCATTTGCAAGGCGTGGGTCACATCGAAAAATACCGGGTACTCGAATTGCTTCATGATGCCGAAGCCGAGCATGTCCACCACGAGGTTGTTGTAACCAAAGCTTGAACCACGCTCGCACAGGATCAACTGATCATTGCCCGCTTCTTCGCACTTGTTCAGGATGTGTTTCATTACCTGAGGTGCAAGAAACTGGGCTTTCTTGATGTTGATCACCGCACCGGTCTTGGCCATGGCCACCACCAGATCGGTCTGCCGCGAGAGAAACGCTGGCAACTGAATGATGTCGCACACTTCGGCCACGACCGCCGCTTGCTCCGGTTCATGCACGTCAGTAATCAACGGCACGCCAAAGGTCTTTTTGATTTCTTCGAAAATCCGCATGCCCTCTTCCAGGCCAGGGCCACGGTAAGAGGTCACGGAGGAACGATTGGCTTTGTCGAAGCTGGCTTTGAACACGTATGGGATGCCGAGTTTCTCGGTCACGCGGACATAGGCTTCGCACACCTGCATCGCCATGTCCCGGGATTCCAGCACATTCATGCCGCCAAACAACACAAACGGTTTGTCGTTGGCGATTTCGATTGCGCCGACACGGATGACCTTCTGCGACATGCTCATCATACTTGGGCTCAAGCCTTCTTCTGGTGTTGGGTCAGCGCCGCCTTCACAAAGCCACTGAACAACGGGTGACCGTCGCGCGGTGTCGAGGTGAACTCAGGGTGGAACTGGCAAGCCACAAACCACGGATGTTCCGGGGCTTCGATTACTTCAACCAGCGCTCCATCGCCGGAACGACCGGAGATTTTCAGGCCGGCCTCGATCAGGCTAGGCAGCAGGTTGTTGTTCACTTCGTAACGATGGCGATGACGCTCGACGATGACGTCTTTGGCATAGCAATCGTGAACCAGCGAACCAGGCTCCAGTTGGCAATCCTGTGCGCCCAGACGCATGGTGCCGCCCAGGTCCGAGGTTTCGGTGCGAATTTCAACGGCGCCGGTAGCGTCTTCCCACTCGGTGATCAGGCCCACGACCGGATGGCCGCTGGCGCGATCGAATTCGGTGGAGTTGGCGTCTTTCCAGCCCAGTACGTTACGAGCGAACTCGATGACGGCCACTTGCATGCCCAGGCAAATACCCAGGTACGGAACCTTGTTTTCCCGAGCAAATTGCACGGCGGTGATCTTGCCTTCTACCCCGCGCAAACCAAAGCCGCCCGGCACCAGAATCGCGTCGACGCCTTCAAGCAAGGCTGTGCCCTGATTTTCGATGTCTTCGGAATCGATATAACGCAGATTCACCTTGGTGCGATTGGTGATGCCGGCGTGGCTCATCGCTTCAATCAGCGATTTGTAGGCGTCGAGCAGCTCCATGTACTTACCGACCATGGCGATGGTGACTTCATGCTCAGGGTTGAGCTTCGCATCGACCACCTGCTCCCACTCGGACAAGTCAGCGCCGCCACATTGCAGGCCGAAACGTTCAACGACGAAATCATCCAGACCCTGGGCGTGCAGCACGGCCGGAATCTTGTAGATGGTGTCGACGTCTTCGAGGGAAATAACCGCGCGCTCTTCAACGTTGGTGAACAAGGCGATTTTACGGCGTGAAGAAATATCGATCGGGTGATCGGAGCGGCAGATCAACACATCAGGTTGCAAGCCAATGGAACGCAGCTCTTTTACCGAGTGCTGGGTTGGCTTGGTCTTGGTTTCACCGGCGGTGGCGATGTAAGGCACCAGCGTCAGGTGAATGAGCATGGCGCGCTTGGCACCGACTTCTACTCGCAATTGGCGAATAGCTTCAAGGAACGGTTGCGACTCGATGTCGCCAACCGTGCCACCGATCTCGACCATGGCGACGTCAGCATCGCCAGCGCCTTTGATGATGCGGCGCTTGATTTCGTCGGTGATGTGCGGAATCACCTGAATGGTTGCGCCCAGATAATCACCACGGCGCTCTTTGCGCAGGACGTGTTCGTACACACGGCCAGTGGTGAAGTTGTTGTTCTGGGTCATGGTGGTGCGGATAAACCGCTCGTAATGGCCCAGGTCCAGGTCGGTTTCGGCGCCGTCATGTGTGACGAACACTTCACCGTGCTGGAACGGGCTCATGGTGCCCGGGTCCACGTTGATGTAGGGGTCCAGCTTCAGCATGGTGACCTTAAGTCCCCGCGCCTCCAGGATGGCCGCCAGTGAAGCCGCGGCAATGCCTTTCCCCAATGAAGAAACAACACCGCCCGTGACGAAGATGTAGCGCGTCATGAAAAACCCTAGAAGTCTGCGTTAAAGCGGTCAGAGCCGCCGGGGAAAGCGAAGGAAGGCCGAAGCC
>NZ_JAQGNX010000146.1 GCF_028293835.1 Pseudomonas sp. | reverse complement strand
CGTTTCAACTCGCTGTCAACTGCCTTTTTTCACCGCTTTCGATCACCTCGATCAAAGCCTCTTCCTCGCTAACAAACCGGCTAACTCATTGATTACCAAGGAGTTTCCGTTTCATCTGCTCCGGAAGAGGTGCGAATTATAGGCCCGGAAAAAGTTACGTCAAGGGTTAATCGATACTTATTCCAAATTAAGCGTGATTCGCCCGAAAGCTTTCTTCCCGGCCTGGCAAACATGGGTGGCGCCAAGCTTGAAGACAAACCCGCGATCCACGACCTCACCATCTATACGCACACCGCCTGAAGCCAGAAGGTCGCGGGCAACTGCGGAGTTCTTGACCAGCCCTGCCTTATTAAGGACAGCAGCAATGGGCATGTCTTCGGGTCCAGCAATACTGATCGCTGGCAGATCGTCGGGAAGCTCGCCGTCCTTCATGCGGTTACCCGCTGAACGATGGGCCGATGCAGCCGCCTCCTCACCATGGAAACGCGCCACGATTTCTTCAGCCAGTTTGATTTTGATATCACGCGGATTGGAACCCCCCGCGACATCAACCTTAAAGGCATTGATCTCATCCATGGACAGAAAGCTTAAAAGCTCGAAGTAACGCCACATCAACGCGTCAGGAATCGACACCAGCTTGCTGTACATGATGCCCGGCGCTTCTTGTATCCCTACATAGTTGCCCAGGGATTTGGACATTTTCTTCACGCCATCCAACCCTTCCAACAATGGCATGGTCAGAATGCACTGGGCTTCTTGCCCATACGCACGCTGCAGCTCTCGCCCCATCAGCAGATTGAATTTCTGATCAGTACCGCCCAGCTCGACATCAGCGCGCAGGGCTACAGAGTCATACCCCTGGACCAGCGGATACATGAACTCATGGATAGCGATCGGCTGATTGGTCGAATAGCGCTTATGGAAGTCGTCTCGCTCAAGCATCCGCGCCACGGTGTATTGCGACGACAACCGGATGAAATCAGCAGAACTCATCTGATCCATCCAGGTGGAGTTAAACGCCACCTCGGTTTTGACCGGATCAAGAATTTTAAAAACCTGGGTTTTATAGGTTTCGGCGTTGGACAACACCTGCTCGCGGGTCAACGGAGGGCGCGTGGCACTTTTGCCGCTCGGATCGCCGATCATTCCGGTGAAGTCGCCAATCAGGAAGATGACCTGATGGCCCAGCTCCTGAAATTGACGCAGCTTATTAATGAGCACGGTATGGCCCAAATGCAGATCAGGGGCAGTCGGGTCGAACCCGGCCTTGATTCGCAGTGGCTGCCCACGCTTAAGCTTTTCTACCAGTTCGGACTCGACCAGGAGTTCATCCGCACCGCGCTTGATTAGCGCCAGCTGCTCTTCAACCGATTTCATGTCCGCCCCGTTTTAGCTCATTTCAAATGGGCACCAACCATACAAGATCAGTGTTCAAATACAAGTTTTGCCCAGCCCCCGCTGACGAATAAGGATCTCATCCATTCGCAGGGTTGCTTCGAGCATGATTTGGTTATATTTTATACAGTTATTTCATCTTCATCATGTCATTCATCTTTTCCAATTCATCTCTTCAAAGTCAAAACTACCTATGATCAACACACCGCCTAAAGCGCCCCCGCTTTATCCGAAGAGCCACCTTTTAGCTGCCAGCGGCATCGCCGCACTGCTAAGCCTGGCGCTTCTGGTCTTTCCGTCGAGCGACGTGGAAGCCAAAAAAACCACACTGAACCGCGATCTCGAAACATCTGCTGACCAACTGACTGAACAACAAGACGCTCAAGATCCGCTTCAAGCCACACCTGAAACGACCACTTCACCGTTCGCCCAGATAGAAAACAACACCGACGCCCCTCAGGACACCGCCACCGCAGAACCAGAAACGGCGGAACCTGCCGCTCCAAACGTCGCAAAAAATCCGGATCACAAAGAAGTCGTGGTCTCCAAGGGTGATACGTTATCGACCTTGTTCGAGAAAGTCGGCCTCCCTGCTGGCGCTGTCCATGACGTTCTCGCCAGCGACCAGCAAGCCAGGCAATTCAGCCAGCTGAAGCACGGGCAAGTGCTGCAGTTCGAACTCTCCCCGGACGGACAGCTCAAGCAATTGCACAGCAAGGTCAGCGACCTTGAAACCATAAGCCTGTCCAAGACCGACAAAGGCTACGCATTCAGCCGCGAAATCACCAAGCCAAACGTACGGACTGCGTATGCCCACGGCGTTATCAACAGTTCTCTGTCTCAGTCCGCCCAACGCGCGGGCTTGTCCCATAGCATGACCATGGACATGGCCAGCGTCTTTGGCTACGACATCGACTTCGCCCAGGATATTCGCCAAGGTGATGAGTTCGATGTGATCTACGAACAGAAAGTCATAAATGGCAAGACGGTGGGCACCGGCAATATCGTTTCGGCCCGGTTTACCAACCGCGGCAAAAGCTACTCGGCGATTCGCTATACCAATAAACAAGGCAATACCAATTACTACACCGCCGAAGGCAACAGCATGCGTAAGGCGTTTATCCGCACTCCCGTGGATTTTGCCCGCATCAGCTCGCTGTTCTCCATGGGCCGCAAGCATCCAATTTTGAACAAGATCCGCGCTCACCAAGGCGTTGATTACGCAGCACCGCGCGGGACGCCAATCAAGGCGACCGGCGATGGCAAAGTATTGCTGGCCGGACGCAAGGGCGGTTACGGCAACACGGTAATTTTGCAACACGGTGAGACTTACCGAACGCTCTACGGTCACATGCAAGGATTCGCTAAAGGTATCCAGACGGGCAGTACCGTCAAGCAAGGCCAGATTATTGGCTATATTGGTACTACCGGCCTGTCTACCGGCCCGCACTTGCACTATGAATTCCAGGTCAACGGCGTTCACGTCGACCCTCTGGGTCAGAAGCTGCCGATGGCCGACCCGATTGCCAAAGCTGAAAAACAACGTTTCCTGCAGCAAAGTCAGCCATTGATGGCGCGCATGGACCAGGAAAAGGCCACCATGCTGGCCTCCAGCAAGAGATAAAAAATGGCTCTCTATATAGGTGTGATGTCAGGAACCAGTCTCGATGGACTGGATATCGCTCTCGTCGAGCAAGGTGACAAGCCAACCTTGTTGGCCACCCATTACATTCCTATGCCCGATGACTTGCGCGCGGAGCTTTTAGGCCTGTGTGCCAGCGGCCCCGACGAGCTTGCCCGAGCGGCAGTTGCCGAGCAAAAATGGGTACGCCTGGCGGCCCAGGGCGTATTGGCGCTGCTTGAACAGGAACAACGCTCTCCCGGCGAGATACGCGCTATCGGCAGCCATGGCCAAACCATCCGGCATGAACCCGCGCGTGGTTTCACCATTCAGATTGGTAACCCCGCTTTACTTGCCGAGCTTACTGAGATCACGGTCGTCAGTGACTTCCGTCGCCGAGACGTTGCCGCTGGCGGCCAAGGCGCGCCGTTGGTTCCCGCGTTCCACGAAGCTTTGTTCGATAAGCCGCTCGGCACACCGCAAGATCACCGGGCCGTACTCAACATCGGCGGTTTCAGCAACCTGAGCCTGATCGAACCCGACAGGCCGGTGGCGGGCTTTGATTGTGGTCCAGGCAACGTTCTGATTGATGCGTGGATACAAACTCAGCTAGGCCAAAATTATGATAAGGATGGCGCCTGGGCCGCCAGCGGGCAGGTCGAACCCGCGCTGCTGCACTCCTTGCTCAGCGATCCGTTTTTTCTGACCCAGGGCCCAAAAAGTACCGGCCGCGAGGTTTTCAACCTGAGCTGGCTGCAACACCACCTGTTTCAATTGCCAAGCTTTGCGCCAGAAAACATCCAGGCCACGCTGACAGAACTGACCGCGTTGACGATTACCCAATCGTTGCAGATCGCCCAGAACGTTACGGATGAATTGCTGATCTGCGGCGGCGGTGCGCACAACATCACGTTGATGGCCAGACTTGCTGCTTTATTACCAAACACAAAAGTCTGCAGCACAGCGCTGTACGGTGTCGATCCGGACTGGGTAGAAGCCATGGCTTTCGCCTGGTTAGCGCATTGCTGCCTGGAAGGCGTACCCGCTAACCGACCAACGGTAACGGGCGCTAGAGGCTTGCGCGTACTGGGCGCTATCTACCCAGCCTGACGCACACAGCAAAACGCCGCACGTCAGTGCGGCGTTTCTTGAATACCCTGCATTCAACATCACGATCCGAAAAATCAGACCGAGAATGATGAACCGCAACCACAGGTTGTGGAGGCATTCGGGTTTTTGATCACAAAGCGGGATCCTTCCAAGCCTTCCTGATAATCGACTTCTGCGCCTGCCAAATACTGGAAGCTCATTGGATCGACCACCAGGCTGACACCGTCACGTTCAATAATGGTGTCGTCATCAGCGATGTCTTCATCGAAGGTGAAGCCATACTGGAACCCTGAACAGCCACCACCGGTTACGAATACGCGCAGTTTCAGGCGATCATTGCCCTCTTCATCGACCAGAGTCTTCACCTTGTGCGCAGCACCGTGGGTGAATTCCATCGCCGTTGGAGTAAAGGTTTCGACGCTCATGCTAATTATCTCCCGGCACTAGGCCGCAACAATGCGTAATGACGCGCATTATCCGCTTGCCCTAGTAAATTGGTCAACTATTGTAAAGGCAGCCGCAAGCTTCAAGCGACAAGCCGCAATACAAACCGGATCTCTTGCAGCTTGCAGCTCGTGGCTTGAAGCTGCGTTTAGGGCAACATCGCCGCATGGGAAAGACCCAGCCGTTCGTCCAGGCCGAACATGATGTTCATGTTCTGCACGGCCTGGCCGGAAGCACCCTTCACCAAATTGTCGATTACTGACAATACCACCACCAAATCGCCGCCTTGTGGACGGTGCACCGCAATGCGGCAGACGTTGGCGCCCCGCACACTGCGGGTTTCTGGATGGCTACCGGCTGGCATCACATCAACAAACGGCTCGTCGGCATAACGTTTTTCGAACAGCGCCTGCAGGTCAACCGACTTGTCCACTACGGTGGCGTAAAGCGTCGAGTGAATACCTCGAATCATCGGGGTCAGGTGTGGCACAAAGGTCAAACCGACTTCACCACCGGCCGCGCGCCGCAACCCCTGGGTAATTTCAGGCAGATGACGGTGCCCTTTGACCGCGTAGGCTTTGAAGCTTTCGCTGGCCTCGGCATACAACGACCCGACGCTGAGCCCGCGACCGGCACCGCTTACCCCGGACTTACAGTCGGCGATCAATCGCGAGTTATCCGCCAGGCCCGCCTCAAGCAATGGCAGGAAGCCCAACTGCGTCGCGGTTGGGTAACAACCCGGCACGGCGATCAAGCGTGCGGTTTTAATGCGCTCGCGATTGACCTCTGGCAGCCCGTACACCGCCTCGTCCAGCAACTCAGGAGCGCCGTGCGGTTGGCCATACCACTTGGCCCACTCGTCAGCGTCCTGCAAACGGAAGTCGGCAGACAGGTCGATGACTTTGGTGCCTGCGTTGAGCAGCTCGCCGGCCAGCGCGTGAGCCACCCCGTGCGGCGTCGAGAAGAACACCACGTCGCAGGCGCCCAGGGTTGCAACATCCGGAACACTAAAGGTCAGGCCGTCGTAATGGCCTCGCAGGTTCGGGTACAGATCGGCTACTGGCAACCCCGCCTCAGAGCGAGAAGTGATAACCACCACCTCAGCTTGTGGATGCTGTGCCAACAGACGCAGCAGCTCGACCCCGGTGTAACCCGTGCCGCCGACGATTCCGACCTTGACCATAAATCTGCCCCTTCAACGAACCTACTGGAAAGCCGTCGATGATATGGGCGTTATGTCCATGCGACAACCGCGAACGTGACGTATGGCCGCACATACCACTACTATTTGTGCCACCGTGAACCCTGGAATAACTAAATTATGCTTTATCTATGGCTAAAAGCCTTTCACATCGTTTCGATCGTTTGCTGGTTTGCCGGACTGTTTTATCTGCCGAGACTGTTCGTTTATCACTCGCTGAGCGAAGACGCGGTCAGCCGTGAGCGCTTCAGCGTCATGGAACGCAAGCTGTACCGAGGTATCATGGGGCCGGCAATGGTCGCGACATTGGTGTTCGGGATCTGGTTGATCAGCCTTAATCCAAGTGGCTATTTCAGCCAGCACTGGATGCATGCAAAGCTGGTACTGGTCATTCTGTTAATCGGCTATCACCACGTGTGTGGCGCTCAGGTTAAACGCTTTGCCCGGGGCGAGAATGGCCGCAGCCACGTGTATTACCGCTGGTTCAACGAAATCCCGGTGCTGGTCTTGCTGGCTATTGTGATTCTGGTGGTGGTCAAGCCGTTCTAACAAATAACCGAATGCATCTCCAGACAAGGAAGCCAAGCATGGCCGAAACCCACTTCAAGATCGTCTTCGAAGGGCATTTGCGCAACGGTGTCGACATCGAAACCGCCAAGCTGAACCTGGCAGGGCTGTTCAAAAGTGATGCGTCCGCTGTAGAGAAGTTGTTCGACGGTCGCCCGGTCGTGCTCAAGCGTGGATTATCCCACGAGCAGGCTCTGCACTATCTGGATGCACTGAACGATGCGGGGGTTGAAGCCGCCCTTGAGATCGAAACACCCATCATTTTAAGTCTGGACGAGATCGACACACCTACGACGTATCGGGCAGAGCCATCGCCCTATGCTCCGCCAAACGCTGCCGTGATTCCCGCAGCGCCAGGATTTTCCGAGCTAAAAGTGTTTACCGTTCAGGGGCGGATCGGCCGGTTACGTTATTTGGCCTGGTCCTTGGTACTGATGGGCGCCGTTAGTATTTTCGCGGGCATCTGTGCGGGGCTGATGACCAGTTCGCTGATAGCGGGAGGTTTGTTTGCCACCATCGCCGTGGTCGGGTTTCTCATTGTCAGCATACAGATTGGCGCACAGCGACTGCATGACGCGGGTTGGTCGGCATGGTTGTTATTGCTCAATCTGGTGCCAGTGGTTGGCTCGTTGTTTCCGATATTGATGGTGGTCGTTCCGGGCAACCCTGGACCGAACCAGTACGGCGCGCCACAACCGCCAAATACCAAGGCAGTCAAGGTCCTCGCCTGCATGTGGGTGCTGATCGTCGCGCTGGGCATGGTCGGCTATTTCGTCGGTGGCCTTGGTTTATTCGAAGACGAAGTTCAAACCACAGCCAATGAATACGAAAATATCCTGCCCTATGACGACGATAATGACAGCGATGCCTCGCAACCCGCGGACAGGGCCTCGCCGCCTGTAGACTATAAAGACCAATAACGCGCCGGCTCATCCGGGACTTACACCGTCCCGAAACGAGAGCCCCCCCCCCTGGAGAAATTGCATGACCCGCTACGCTCTGATTACTGGTGCCTCCAGCGGTATCGGCCTGGCCATGGCCGAGGCTCTGGCGCGCCGTGGTCGCAGCCTGATTTTGGTCGCTCGCCAGCGAGAAGTATTGGAGGGCATCGCCCTTGAGCTGGCGCAACGCTTCGGCGTAGAAGTACTGATCCGCGCTTGCGACCTCGGTGAGCCGCTGCGACTCTCCGGATTTCTGTTAGAACTGGAAGACGGCGAACGGCAGATCGACTTATTAGTGAACTGCGCCGGCATCGGTACGTGTGGCCCGTTCCTCGCTCAAGAATGGGGCGTGGATCAAGATCTGATCGACGTTAACATCCTGGCCCTTACCCGGCTTTGCCATTCCGTGGGCAACGCCATGGCCGTGCAAGGCGGCGGGCAAATACTGAACGTCGCCTCAGTCGCCGCTTTTCGGCCGGGCCCGTGGATGACCAGTTACCACGCAAGTAAAGCGTATGTACTGAGTTTTTCTGAGGGGTTGCGTGAAGAGCTGAAAAAAACCGGCGTGAAAATTTCAGTGCTTTGCCCAGGCCCAACACGTACGGCCTTTTTTCAAACCGCTCAGATTGAACTGGGCAAGCTCGCAAACAGCAGAAACATGATGAGCCCCGAGGAGGTTGCGTTGTATACCGTCCGGGCCCTGGCAAAAAATCGAGCGGTGATTATTCCGGGGGTTCGCAACAAACTGTTGGCCTTCATCCCCCGTCTGACCCCGCGCTGGTTGACGCGCCAACTGGCCGGAGCATTCAATAAGGCGCATTGCCCTCGCTAATAACGCTGTGCGTGATCATGCCACCCATTACACTCAAGCACTTATTACACACGGAGAAATAGCTGTGGAGACTCTGTTCACCAAGATCATCAACAGAGAGATACCAGCGAAGATCATCTACGAAGACGATCAAGTGTTGGCCTTTCATGACATTGCCCCACAAGCGCCAGTGCATTTTCTGGTCATCCCGAAAAAAGCGATTCGCACCCTCAACGACGTGACCGAAGAAGACAAAGGCCTGCTGGGTCATATCTTGTTCACCGCGCAACGTTT
Organism: Pseudomonas sp.; assembly: GCF_028293835.1. GTDB lineage: Bacteria > Pseudomonadota > Gammaproteobacteria > Pseudomonadales > Pseudomonadaceae > Aquipseudomonas. The sequence goes on along the minus strand of NZ_JAQGNX010000146.1, from coordinate 42,234 downwards.
GGCCAAAGAGCTGGGCTGTGAAGACGGTTTTCGCGTCACGATGAACTGTAATGAGCTGGGCGGGCAGACCGTTTATCACCTACACATGCATGTATTAGGTCAGCGTCAGATGCATTGGCCGCCGGGCTGATTCATCATTTCAATGACTTACATCCGCCGCGTCCGCATCCGTGGACCCGGCGGACTGATCCAGCTCAAGCCGCGCCCGACCGATTCGGGTAAACTGGCCGCCGTGGATTTATCCGGAGGTGCCCATGGCTACCGAACGTCACTACTCGCCCGTTGACCGTCTTTTGTTGCAAGCCGATGCTGCAATGCGCACGTTGCTGCCGTTCAGCATGCAACCGTATCGCCCTTCTCCCGCCATTGTTCAGCCAGAGGTCAAGATGAGCGACGCCGATACTCGGCACGTCGCGGGCTTGATGCGCATCAACCATACTGGCGAAGTCTGCGCCCAGGCCTTGTACCAAGGCCAGGCCCTGACCGCCAAGTTGCCGAAAGTACGCGCAGCCATGGAACACGCGGCCGAAGAAGAGATTGACCACTTGGTGTGGTGCGAACAGCGCATACGTCAGTTGGGCAGCCATACCAGTGTGCTTAATCCATTGTTCTACGGGATGTCGTTTGGCATCGGCGCGGTGGCGGGTTTAATCAGCGACGAAGTCAGCCTCGGCTTTGTCGCGGCCACCGAAGATCAAGTCTGCAAGCACCTGAACGAACATTTGCAGGAGCTGCCCGTTGAGGACGAAAAATCCCGGGCGATTCTGGAACAAATGCGCTCCGACGAAGAGAACCATGCAGCAAGCGCGCTGGAAGCTGGCGGGTTCCGTTTCCCAAGACCGGTCAAGTTCGGCATGAGCCTGTTGGCCAAGGTCATGACCAAGAGTACTTACCGCATCTAACGGTCCGTTTGGTTATAAGAAAGGCGCCTCAATAGGCGCCTTTCTTGTGTCTACTCCAGAACAATAGCGCTTAAGGCTGCATGTTCCGTGCGTAGAAAATTTCCAGCATTTCATGCTTCACACGTTCGGTAACCTGATCGCGCTGTTCCGTGGACAAATTACTGGTCGCGTCGCCGAACAGGTAGTTATCCAGTTCGAAGTTCTTGAGCAGCATCTTGGTGTGGAACATGTTCTCTTGGTAGACGTTTACGTCTGTCAGCTGATAAGCCGAGCGAGTGTCGTCGGAAAGGTAGTTCTGCACCGAATTGATCTCGTGGTCGATGAAGTGCTTTCTGCCCTCCACGTCACGGGTGAATCCACGTACGCGATAATCCACAGTAACGATGTCTGAATCAAACTGGTGAATCAGATAGTTAAGCGCTTTAAGCGGTGAGATCACCCCGCACGTCGACACGTCGATATCCACACGGAACGTCGCGATGCCGTCCACCGGGTGAATTTCCGGGTAGGTGTGCACCGTGATGTGGCTCTTGTCGAGATGAGCCAAAATAGTTTCTTTTGGCAACGGACCTGGCGACTCTTCAATCTGGCTGTCGGTAGGTGTCACCGGCTGCTCGGAGATTAGAATGGTCACGCTGGCGCCTTGCGGATCGTAATCCTGGCGAGCGATGTTCAGAATGTTCGCGCCAATGATATCGACAACATCAGTCAGAATCTGCGTCAGGCGTTCGGCGTCGTACTCACGATTGATGTACTCGACGTAAGCCTGCTGGTCCTGCGGGGTTTCCGCATAGCAGATGTCATAGATGTTGAAGCTCAAGGTCTTTGTCAGGTTATTGAACCCGTGGAGCTTGAGTTTGCTTTTCACCGATAAAACTCTCTTTATTTATGCGGTCGAGCCGCGTAATCCAGCATGCCCGTCAGATAAGAACGGCTTATCTGCGTAGGACGGTTAACACCTCTTCGCGGTGGCGATTTTGGTTGTCTGTTCGGGCGCCTTTGTAGCCCTGATGAATCGGGGCCTTACCCTGAAAAAGGGGCGCATTATGCAGACGTAACAAGCCGTCTGCCAGAGTCTGCGCCGCTTTTATGAAATTTGGGTGTCCGTTCAGCCTAGTTCGACAATTTCGTAGTCGTGGGTAATCTCGACGCCAGCGTTGCCGAGCATGATCGATGCCGAGCAATATTTCTCAGCCGACAGCTCGATGGCACGCTTGACCTGAGCTTCTTTCAAGCCACGGCCCTTGACCACGAAATGCAGATGAATCTTGGTGAACACCTTTGGATCTTCGCTTGCACGCTCGGCTTCAAGAAAGGCTTCGCAGCTTTCGATTGGCTGACGCGATTTTTTCAGGATGCTGACGACGTCGAAGTTGCTGCAGCCACCGAGGCCGATCAGCACCATTTCCATGGGACGAGCGCCCAGGTTACGACCGCCACTCTCCGGCGCGCCGTCCATCACTACCACATGACCGCTACCCGATTCACCGAGGAACATGGCTTCGCCAGCCCATTGAATGCGTGCCTTCATCGCCAAGTCTCCACTGTTAAAAAAGGGTCGCCAGCTTAGCACAAGGCCACCCGTTCGCTGGACCTGCCGCTAAATGCCAATTCGAAATAAAGACGTAGGAAATTTCCCAATTTTCAGCAGTCTGTCCTGATAAGCTGCGGCAAACCACCGGTGCAGCCGATACCCAATAGGATGCCTCGTGGCGTAGTACTCATTTCGGGATACCTGCATGGTTGCTATCACCCTTACACCCAAGATCAAAAATCTCGACAAGCTTCTCAGCCATTGTCAGCGCCGTCGCTACGCAGCTAAAAGCAGCATCATCTGCGCGGGCGATCGTTCAGACTCCCTATTCTTCATCATCAAGGGCGCCGTGACGGTTCTGATTGAAGATGACGAAGGCCGGGAAATGATCGTGGCGTACCTCAACGCCGGAGACTTCTTCGGTGAGTTGGGCTTGTTCGATCAGATTGGGCAAGCCGTCGAGCGCAATGCCGGCGTGCGTACCAAGACCGAGTGCGAAGTGGCTGAAATCAGCTACTCCAAATTCCGTGAAGTAACCCAGCAAGAGCCCGATATTCTGTACGCCATCGGCGGCCAAATGGCTGAACGCCTGCGAAATACCACCCGCAAAGTCGGAGACCTGGCGTTTCTGGATGTGACGGGACGGGTAGCGCGAAGCCTCTTGGACCTGTGCAAGCAACCAGATGCCATGACCCACCCCGACGGCATGCAGATCAAAATTACTCGTCAGGAAATCGGACGAATTGTCGGCTGCTCAAGAGAGATGGTTGGCCGTGTACTCAAGGCTTTGCAAGAGCAGAACCTGGTCCACGTCAAAGGCAAAACCATGGTGGTCTTTGGCACACGCTAGGGGCGCCAGGCCGCGGATCACAACGCGTCGAGAATCTTCCGATAGCGTCCAGCCAGTTGTTCCAGCACATCAGGCGCCGGGAAGGCTTCGTGCAGGGCGACATGACTGTCGGCGAGCACCCGCTGCGGTTGCTCGCAGATCTGGTTGAACAGATTAACCGCCGCAACCATGTCGACCCGCTCGTTATCCAGCAGCAACGCGCCGTGCGCCAACACCACAGGGCGCTGGCCGCCCTGGCTTTGGCGCCAGCGTTGGGCCGTACCGACCATTTTGCGGCCATCGAGATTAACGTTGAAGCGGCCATCACAGAACGCGCCCTCGACCTCTCCAAGTGAAGCGTCGCCGCCCAATGCCATCAGCACGTCGCAGATCGGCTGGCATAAGCGGTTGTAGGCGTTTTCGATCCGGTCGCGATCATTGTCGCCACGCGGCTGGGCATACACCAGTGCAATGTTCACCGTCGCATGGGATTGCGGAACCGGTTCACCGCCGCTTTCGCGCAGCAGTATCGGCCAACCACTGTTCGCCAGGGCTTCGGTCGCCTGATCGAAACCGGCCAGGCGGCTCATGCGACGCGGCATCACCAGCGCGCGATCAGTTGGCCGCCATAACAGCAAACCGAATTCAGCCTCACCCGCGCAGACCGAGGCGAGCAGGTCTTGTTCGGCTTTAAGGCCTTCGGCGACGGTGGTTGGGATGACGGGGGTTTGCATGGAAGCTCTCTAGTGTTTGTTATATTCCTCGCCAACAAGTTGGCTCCTACAGAGGATCAATGTAGGAGCCAATTTGTTGGCGAGCTTTTAGATCAATTGCTGACCAAAGGCCCACGCTCAGGGAAGAACAAGCGCTGCAGTTCAGCCCCCGGATGTTCCGCACGCATGAAGGTTTCACCGACCAGGAACGAGTAGACCTCGCTGATTTCCATCAGCTCGACATCTGCACGGTTAACAATGCCACTCTCGGTGATCACCAAACGATCACGGGGGATACGCGGCAGCAGGTCCAATGTGTTTTCCAGATTCACTTCGAAGGTGTGCAGATTGCGGTTGTTCACGCCGACCAGCGGGGTGTCCACGATTTTAAGCGCACGTTCCAGTTCGTCAAGGTCATGCACTTCAACCAACACGTCGAGGCCAACGCTTTTGGCAACCGCGGCCAGCTCGGCCAACCTGGCATTTTCTAGCGCAGCGACAATCAGCAATATGCAGTCAGCGCCCAGCGCGCGGGCTTCAATGATTTGATACGGGTCAATCATGAAGTCTTTACGAATCACCGGCAGCTTGCAGGCCGCACGGGCCTGCTGCAGGTATGCATCGGCGCCCTGAAAAAAATCGACGTCAGTCAACACAGACAGGCACGTAGCGCCGCCTTTTTCGTAGCTCTTGGCGATTTCAGCGGGAAAAAACTTCTCGCGGATAACGCCCTTGCTCGGCGAGGCCTTTTTGATTTCAGCAATAACGGCCGGGCTCTTGCTCTTGGCCTGGGCAATCATTGCCTTGGCGAAACCCCGGGGCGCGTCGGCCACCGCCGCCAGGCGTTCCAGCTCGGCAAGACTGACCACGGCGCTACGGGCAGCCACTTCTTCGACCTTGCGCGCAAGGATTTTTTCCAGAACAGTTGGCACACTCATTCCCCATTCTCCTGTCTGAATACGGCGGTAAAGGCACCTAGCTCGTCAAGCTTTTCACGGGCAAGGCCGGTGTGCAACGCATCGTGAGCCAGTGCAACGCCCTCTTTCAGCGTGTAGGCATGATCAGCTGCATAAAGCGCCGCGCCCGCGTTAAGCACTATCATCTCAGCGGCTTTCTGACCGTTCTCGGTTTTGCGACGTCCCAACGCATCGCGGATCAACTCCAGCGACGCCGCAGGGCTTTCGACGGTCAGACCAAACAGGCTCTGGCTTTTTATACCCAAATCCTCTGGCTGCACCCAGTACTCAGTCACTTCGCCGTTTTTCAGCTCTGCGACAAAGGTCGGTGCTGCGAGGCTGAACTCATCCAGACCGTCTTGAGAGTGCACGACCAAGACGTGCTTGCTGCCCATGCGCGCCAGGACCTCGGCCAACGGCCGGCATAGCGCCTGGCTGAATACCCCGACCACCTGATGACGGACGCCAGCCGGGTTCGTCAGGGGGCCAAGCATGTTGAACAGGGTACGCAAGCCAAGGTCGCGGCGGGGACCGGCGGCATATTTCATCGCGCCATGGTGAGACTGGGCGAACATGAAGCCGATACCGACACTGTCGATACAGCGTGCCACTTGCACGGGTGTCAGGTTCAGATAAACCCCAGCGGCCTCAAGCAAATCGGCGCTGCCGCTTTTACCGGAGACTGCGCGGTTACCGTGTTTGGCAACCGTGCAACCTGCGGCCGCAACCACAAACGCCGAGGCGGTGGAGACATTGAAAATATTGGCGCCATCGCCACCGGTGCCGACCACATCGACCACGCCGTCGAGCGTCTTCAGCTCAACCTTGTCAGCCAGCTCGCGCATCACCGACACGGCACCGACGATCTCATCAATGCTCTCGCTTTTCATGCGCATGGCCATCATGAACGCGCCGATCTGCGCGTCGGTGCATTGGCCAGTCATGATTTCGCGCATGACATCGCGCATCTCGTCGGTGCTCAGATCCAACTGATTGACGATACGAGCCAGCGCGCCTTTGATATCCATTGCCATAACCTTACTCATCACTTCAAAGCCTCTTAAACCTGGCGAGTGCCGCCGGTTTGTTTGAGGAAGTTGGCGAACAGCTCATGGCCCTGCTCGGTAAGAATCGATTCCGGGTGGAATTGCACCCCTTCGACGTTCAGTGTCTTGTGGCGCAAGCCCATGACTTCATCCACCGAGCCGTCTTCGAGTTCAGTCCACGCGGTCAGCTCAAGGCAGTCCGGCAATGTTTCACGCTTGACCACTAACGAGTGATAGCGGGTAACCGTCAGCGGATGTTTCAAGCCCTCGAACACGCCGAGGTCTTCGTGTATCACCGGACTGGTCTTGCCGTGCATCACTTGCCGCGCACGCACGACGTCACCGCCGAACGCCTGACCAATGGCTTGATGGCCCAGGCACACACCGAGCAGTGGCAGCTTGCCGGCGAAGTGTTTGATCACTTCCAGGGAAACGCCTGCTTCAGTCGGGGTGCACGGGCCTGGGGAAACCACGATGCGCTCGGGGTTCAAGGCTTCTATTTCGGCAATGGTAAGTTCGTCGTTGCGGATCACTTTGACCTCGGCACCCAACTCACCGAGGTATTGCACGACGTTATAGGTAAACGAATCGTAATTATCGATCATCAGCAGCATGTAATGAACCTCTTGAATTACTGACGTTTAAAGCAGCCCTTGAAACGTTGTCCGCTGGCTTGGCGCTCGCACGCTGGTCATTGAAATCCATCCAGCTCAGGTGCTCTGGCAAGTCAATCGAAGGGCTATCGGTACAAGTCCGGCATGGCCGGGAGGAAAACAGTCAGGCGCGCCAACGCCAACGGGCATGAGCCTTGATAACGCGCATCAAGAATTTGCTGACGATGAACACTGGGGGAGGTCTCATTTTCATACGTCCGGGCACATTAGCTTACCCAGGCACAGGGTGCAATATCACTGTACCTGGTTGCCACCGGGCAGTTTGCGGGGTGAGACGACGCAGGGCGGCCAGAGCTTTGCTACTTTCGTAGTGAGTAAACCCGAAACACACCAAAAAAGGGATCATAACAATGTTTAAACAGGCGCTGTCCCTGCCGTTCGCTGCATGCATTCTTTCCCTGGCCTGCTCCCATGCATTGGCGGCCTCTTCTCCTTACTCAACCATGCTGGTATTCGGCGACAGCCTGAGCGACTCCGGGCAGTACCCCGACCTTACCGGCCCTAACCTTTCGGGCTTGCGCTTCACTAACCGCATCGGCCCGACGTTCCAGGACGGCAGCGGCGAACCATACGGACCGGTGTCGACCACGTTGCTGGGGCTTAAGCTTGGCATTGCTCCCGGCGACCTTTTGCCATCGACGTCCCCGTTGAACGCGCTACTCGGCCTGAAGGACGGGAACAACTATGCCGTAGGCGGTTACCGCACCGATCAGATCTATGACTCGATCACCTCTACATCGGACGTAGCAATTCCGGACGGCGACATCGGCGGTGGCACGTCATTACGCAGCAAAGATGGCTATTTGGTTGCGAACAACTTTCGCGCCGACCCGAAAGCGCTTTATTTCTTGTCGGGGGGCGGTAACGATTTTTTCCAGGGACGCGTGGTTGATCCCGCCACGGCGCAAGTCTCGGCAGATCAACTGGCAAACAGCGCCCAGGCCCTGCAACAAGCCGGTGCGCGCTACATCATGGTCTGGCTGTTGCCTGACCTTGGCTTAACGCCGTCCTCTTTCGGCACTCCGGCGCAAACAGCCATCAGCCAGTTGAGTGGCGCGTTCAATGCTGAACTGGTTAGCCGCCTGGCGCAGATCAAGGCTGAAATTATTCCGCTGAACATCCCGCTGCTGATTCAAGAAACCCTGGCCAACCCGGCGCGTTTCGGGCTGGATGCCAGCCAGAATATAGTCGGCACCTGTTTTAACGGCGACGGCTGTACAGAAAATCTGGCCCACGGTCTGGACAGCGCAACACCTGATCCGACCAAGCTGCTGTTCAACGACAGCGTGCACCCGACGATTGCCGGCCAGCAATTGATCGCCGATTACGCCTATTCGTTGCTGTCGGCACCGTGGGAAATAACCCTGCTGCCGGAAATGGCCCTCGGCACCTTGAACGCCCATCAGGATGAGTTACGCAATCAATGGCTGGCCGATGAGGGCAACTGGCAAGCCATAGGGGATTGGCGAGCCATCGTCGCCGTGGGTGGCTCGCGAATGAACTTCGACGATCAAAGCAGCGCGGCCAGTGCGGACGGTAACGGCTATAACCTGACAATCGGCGGTAGTTATCGTTTCGCCGAGGACTGGCGCGCGGGCGTGGCTGCCGGGTTCTACCGGCAGCGTCTTGAAGCAGGCCCGCGAGACTCCGACTACTCGCTCAATAGCTACTTGGCGACAGCGTTCCTGCAATACCACGCCAACCACCTGTGGGCGGACGCGGCGTTGACCGGCGGCAAACTCAATTATCAAGATGCCAATCGAAAGTTCGCGCTGGGCGTATCTGAAGGCGAAGAAAAAGGTAATACCGATGGCAAGCTCGGGGCATTCAGCGCCCGATTGGGTTATGACATCGCCCAAGCCAGCAGCGCTTGGCATCTGTCGCCGTTCATCAGCGCCGACTATGCCCACGTTGAAGTGGACGGCTATTCAGAAAGCGGCGCGCGCTCGACAGCGCTGACCTTCGATGATCAGCGGCGCAACTCACGGCGTCTGGGTGCAGGTCTGCAGGCAAAAATTCAGGTCACGCCTTCGACCCAGCTGTTCGCCGAGGCAGCCCATGAACATGAATACGCCAACGACCAACAGGACGTGACCATCGCCCTAAACAGCCTGTCGAACCTCGACTTCACGCTGGATGGCTACAAACCCCAGAGCAACCTCAACCGCGCCAATGTTGGCATCAGCCAGAAATTGACTCGGGATGTGTCATTGAGGGCAAATTACAACTGGCGCAAAGACGATGACGTCACCCAGCAAGGTGTCGGACTGGCGGTGAGTATGGATTTTTGAAGGTCAATCAAACGGCACATCCTGTAGAGCCAACTCAGCACCTTGCGGAAGTCTTGGTGGGACCGAACTTGTTCGGCAAGCAGGCGACGCGGTGTATCTGGGTGTACCGCGTCGCTGCCTTCGCGAACAAGTTCGCTCCCACCGAGAATGAGTCGATTTCAGGTTCTCAGTTAAGGCTCTTGCTCAGCCAGCGCCACTGCACGGAACATCGCACGGCGCTTGTTGAGGGTTTCTTCCCATTCCAGGCGTGGCACTGAGTCAGCGACGATGCCGCCACCGGCTTGCACGTGCAGCTCGCCGTTTTTGATCACGGCGGTGCGGATTGCAATAGCAGTGTCCATGTTGCCGTTCCACGCCAGATAACCCACTGCGCCGCCATACACGCCGCGCTTGACGGGTTCCAGCTCATCGATGATTTCCATCGCACGAACCTTCGAAGCGCCAGACAATGTGCCCGCTGGCAGAATCGCACGAAGAGCATCCATCGCCGTCAGGCCGCTTTTCAATTGCCCGGTCACGTTTGACACGATGTGCATCACGTTGGAATAACGCTCGATGACCATCTTCTCGGTCAGCTTCACCGAGCCAATCTCAGAGACCCGACCGGTGTCGTTGCGCCCCAGATCAATCAGCATCAAGTGCTCGGCAATCTCTTTGTGATCCGACAACAGGTCCACTTCCAGCGCCAGGTCTTCTTCTTCATTGGCGCCACGCGGGCGAGTACCGGCGATTGGACGAACCGTGATCAAGTTATCCTCGACCCGCACCAGCACCTCTGGCGAACTGCCCACTACGTGGAAGTCACCGAAGTTGAAGAAGTACATATAAGGCGTCGGGTTAAAGCAACGCAGCGCGCGGTACAAATCGATGGGTGCCGCTTTGAAGTCGATGGACATACGTTGCGACGGGACCACTTGCATCACGTCACCGGCAAGGATGTATTCCTTGATGGTGTCCACCGCCCGCTCGTAATCGTCCTGGGTAAAACTCGAACGAAAGACCGGATCAGGTGCTTGCGGACGGGTCAGGTCCAAGCCACGGCGAGGGGTAATCGGTTGACGGAGTTTCTCCATCAGCGCCTCAAGGCGCGCCTGGCCATTGTCGTACGCGTTGGATTCAGCAGGATCCACCAACACAATGGCGTGCATCTTGCCCGCCAAATTATCGAATACCACCACAGCGTCGGAGACCATCAGCAAGATATCCGGCACGCCTAGCGGGTCAGGGTTCGGGCATTTGCCCAGGCGCTTCTCCACATAACGTACGCAGTCGTAGCCAAAATAACCAACGAGTCCGCCGTTAAAACGCGGCAGCCCGGGAATGGTTGGTACGTTGTAGCGAGCCTTGAATTCTTCGACGAACGCCAGCGGGTCTTCGGATTCCAGGTGTTCAATTTCAACACCGTCCAGGGTCACGCTGATCTGCTCTTCGTGAACACGCATCACGGTGCGGCACGGCAGGCCGATGATTGAATAACGACCCCATTTTTCACCACCCTGAACCGACTCCAGCAAATAGGAGTTCGGCTGGTCGGCCAGTTTCAAGTAGATAGACAGCGGCGTGTCGAAGTCGGCAAGGGTTTCGTAGGCAAGCGGGATACGGTTGTAACCGGCAGCGGCCAAACGCAGGAATTCTTCGCGGATCATGATCAGCCTCGTGGCTTGAGGTAAACGGTCAGGTATGCAAACGTGCCGGGGAGCCGGCCAGAATCAAGTCAGGCGCGCCAACGCCAACGGGCCAGGGCCTTGATGACTTTCATCCAGAGTTTGCGGGTAACCACCACGATGGAATCTCTTTTAGGGGAGCAATTAAGGTCGGTCAACGTTAGCTCAGCCGCAGGATCTAAGCAACCGGGGAGCAGCTTGCGCAAATCGTCTATGACGAGCGCGGGAGACTCTTCTTCAATCGGTCGGCCATGGTTATAGCCGTAGCTCAATGCCACACACGCCACACCTGCCGCTTTGGCTGCCAGCACATCGTTGCGCGAGTCACCGACGAACAATGACTGGGAGGCCGGAATTCCGGCCATTTTCATGACGAAAAACAACGCCGCCGGGTCAGGCTTCTGCTGCGGCATGGTATCGCCGCCAATGATCCAGCGGAAAAACCGGCCCAGCTTCAGCTCATCCAACAACGGCGCAACGAAGCGTTCCGGCTTGTTGGTGATCAGGGCCATTTGCACGCCCTGTTTCTGCATCCATTTCAAGGTTTCGCGAACGCCGGGGTAAACCCGTGTCAGTGCATGACTGCCCGCATAAATCTCCATGAATATCGCCAACGCCTCTTCGGTGTCGGCCTCACTGACAGCTTCATGTTCGAAATCATTGGCCAGCGCACGACGCACCAACACCCGTGCGCCGTTGCCGATCCAGATACGTACCGCTTCGATACCAACGGGGGAGCGCCCCAGCGTGAGCAGCATGCTGTCGACCGCGGCCGCCAAGTCCGGCACGGAGTCAACCAATGTGCCGTCCAGGTCGAACATCACCAGTTTTGGCAAACGGCCGGGGAACAACTGCTCGAAGCCGCTCATGGGCGGGCCAGCGCCAGTTCTGCACGCATCTTCTGAATAACTTCTTTGTAGTCCGGAGCGTTGAAAATCGCCGAACCGGCAACAAAAGTGTCAGCACCGGCAGCGGCGATTTCACGGATGTTATTGACGTTCACGCCACCGTCGATTTCCAGACGAATGTCATAACCCGAGGCCTCGATCAGCGCCCGGGCCTCGCGCAGCTTGTTCAGGGTGCCGGGGATGAACTTCTGCCCGCCAAAACCCGGGTTGACGCTCATCAGCAAGATCATGTCGACCTTGTCCATTACGTATTCAAGCAGGTTCAGCGGCGTGGCAGGGTTGAACACCAGGCCCGCCTTGCATCCGCCTTCGCGAATCAACTGCAACGAGCGGTCGATGTGCAAGGTCGCTTCAGGATGGAAGGTGATGTAGGTGGCGCCGGCTTCGATGAAGTCGCCGATGATGCGATCAACCGGGCTGACCATCAAATGCACATCGATGGGCGCGGTGATACCGTATTTGCGCAGTGCCGTGCAGACCATCGGCCCGATGGTCAGGTTCGGCACATAGTGATTGTCCATCACATCGAAGTGCACAGTGTCGGCACCAGCGGCTAAAACGTTGTCCACTTCCTGGCCCAGACGGGCGAAGTCGGCGGAGAGAATCGACGGAGCAATAACGAAGGGCTGCATGACGCACCTTTTGAGCATAATCACGGTGGCGCGCATTGTACCTCATGACGAATGACTCGCCGCAGTCCATCCGCCAGACCGCGTTAAACCCTCACCAACACCGCGCCCGGATCAGCGCACTCAATAAGCGGCGCGGTAAATCTTTTCGATGTCAGCAGCGGTGAGCTTGCGTGGGTTGTTACGCATCAGCCGGTCAATTTTGCTGGCCTCTTCAGCCATCGCAGGAATGGCATCTTCCGGCACATTGAAGGCACGTATGCCGGAGGGGATATCCACGGCGACGCACAAGTCAGTCATGGCTTGAACGGCTTGATCGGCGGCGTCCTTGTCGCTGAGATGCGCGGTGCGTACGCCCATGGCTTCGGCGATATCACGGAAGCGCTCGACGCAGGCCATCTTGTTCCACGCCATCACATAGGGCAGAAGCAACGCGTTACTTACGCCATGGGCAATGTTGAAACGCCCACCCAACGGATAGGCCAACGCATGCACCGCGCCGACCCCGGCATTACCAAAGGCCATGCCGGCCATCAAACTGGCGGTGGCCATGTCCTCGCGGGCGGCGAGGTTAGCCGGGTTGGCGTAAGCCTTGGGCAACGCCTTGGCGATCAGCTTGATGGCGCCGATGGCTAAAGCGTCGGTGATTGGCGAGCTGTTCACCGACAAATACGATTCGATAGCGTGCACCAAGGCGTCAACACCGCTGGCTGCGGTCACGCTACGCGGGCAACTGAGGGTCATGATCGGGCTGACCAATGCAACATCCGGCAAGAGGTAATCGCTGACGATGCCCTTTTTCAGCTGGGCTTGTTTGTCAGAAAAGATAGCCACGTTAGTCACTTCGGAACCGGTACCCGCCGTGGTCGGAATCGCAATCAGCGGTGGGCCTTTGCGCTTCACTTGATCGACGCCGAACAATCCCGTCAACGGCCCGTCATGGCCGGCAAACGCTGCGACACCTTTGGCAATGTCGATGGCGCTGCCGCCCCCAAGCCCGATCAAACCGTCATGACCCCCTTCGCGATAGACGCGGGTGCAATCCTCAACGATGGAGATTTCCGGCTCGGGTTTGACTTGGTCGAAGATGCCGTAGCGGCGGTCACCCAGGTGCGCGAGTGCCAGGTTAACTGTGCCGGATTTCACCAGCACAGCATCGGTAACGATCAGTGGGTTGTTGACGTTCAGGCGGGTCAATTCAATGGCCAGCTGCTCAATGGCTGCGGGACCAGTAATCAGTTTATTGGCAATTTTGAATGCAGAAATGCTCATCGGGCTGGTCCTCTATTGGTTGTTTTGCGCGACTGTCGCATCGGCCGCCCGATCCCACAGAAGGTCGCAGATTGCCTGTGGAACCGCATTCATTCGGCGAGGATTTGACCCGATGTACCCATCAAACCACCTGGGTCCTCATCTTTTCACTACGCCCGCGCAGCCATTCCAGTACCAATAGTAATACCACGGAGAAGCCAATCAACAGTGTCGCTGCGGCGGCGATGGTCGGGCTGAGGTTTTCGCGGATGCCGCTGAACATCTGCCGGGGCAATGTCGCTTGTTCGGGGCCGGCGAGAAACAGGGTCACCACGACTTCATCGAACGAGGTGGCGAAGGCAAACAGCGCACCGGAAATCACCCCTGGCGCAATTAACGGCAACGTCACGCGACGGAAGGCAGTCAGCGGTGAGGCACCGAGGCTGGCAGCGGCGCGAACCAGATTATAGTTAAAACCCTGCAAGGTCGCCGACACGGTAATGATCACGAACGGCACACCCAACACCGCATGCACCAGAATCAACGAAATGTAACTATTGCCCAACCCCAGCGGCGCGAAAAACAGGTAGCTGGAAACACCGACGATGACCACCGGGACCACCATCGGCGAAATCACCAAGGCCATGATCAGCGCCTTGCCCGGGAAGTTACCGCGGGTCAGACCAATCGCCGCCAGGGTGCCAAAACCCATAGCCAGCACCGTCGCGGCAGGGGCGACGATCATGCTGTTCTTCAGCGAGCGCATCCATTCTGCCGAACCGAAAAAGTCTTGATACCAATGCAGGGAGAACCCTGACAACGGATAAACCAGGAAGCTTCCGGAGTTGAACGACAGTGGGATGATCACCAGTACCGGCAGCACTAGAAATAACAGCACCAGCCCGCAAAGAATGCGTAGGGCGTAAAACCAGACCCGCTCGATGGGCGACGTGTAAGGGCTCAGCATGTTGACTCTCCTCAGCTCAAGCGCATACGGCTGGCGCCGATAAGCCAGCTATAAATCAGATAAAGCACGACGGTTGCCATCAGCAACAAACCGCCCAGCGCCGTGGCCATGCCCCAGTTAATGCTGGTGTTGGTGTAAAAGGCGACGAAGTAACTGACCATCTGGTCGTTGGGGCTGCCGAGCAACGCCGGGGTGATGTAGTAGCCAATCGACAAAATGAACACCAGCAAACAGCCAGCGCCAATACCGGCGTAGGTCTGCGGGAAGTACACCCGCCAGAAACTGAGCATCGGATGGCAACCCAGCGAGATTGCGGCGCGCATATAGGTTGGGGAAATACCCTTCATCACGCTGTAGATCGGCAGGATCATGAACGGCAGCATGATGTGCACCATTGAGACGTACACGCCGACCCGGTTGAACACCAGTTCCAGCGGTTTATCGATGATACCCATGGCCATCAAGGCGCTGTTGATCAAGCCGCTCGACTGCAGCAACACGATCCAGGCCGCTACCCGTACCAGAATCGAGGTCCAGAACGGCAACAGGACCATGATCATCAACAAGTTGCTCTGCCGCGACGGCAGATTCGCCAGCAAGTACGCCAGCGGATAAGCCAACAACAAGCAGATCACAGTGATGACCAGACCCATCCAGAAGGTGCGGGCGAAGATGTCCAGGTAGATCGCTTGATCGGGGGTCGCGGGCGCCACTTCACCCAGGTCATCGATGCGGTGGTCAACGGCGGCCAACAAATAATAGGGGGTGATGCTACTGGTATTGCGGCGGATCGCTTGCCAATAGGCCGGATCGCCCCAGCGCTCATCGAGTGCTTCGAGTGCCGCTTTATAAGAAGGCGGTTCAGTGGTGAACGGTAGTGCGCGAGCGGTTTTCGTCAGCAAGCTGCGGTAACCGGCCAGTTCCATGTTCAGGCGTTTGGACAGATCGCCCAAGGTCTGATTCTTGCGGGCCAGCGCCAGATCGACACTCAACGCTTGATACACCGGCTCGGGCGGCAGGCTTTTCCCGTCCCATTGCGCCACGGCGGCAACCGTGTGCGGCAAGGCACCGACAACTTCCGGGTTGCCAACGCTTTTGAACAACAGCGCGGCGATGGGCACCAGAAACACCAACAGCAAAAACAGCACCAGTGGCGCAATCAATGCCTGAGCCTTCCAGCGATTAACCCGTTCAGCACGAGCCAGACGCTGTTTCAGGGTGGGGCTGGCGCCTTCGGTGAGGGGCACTGCGATGGCCATAACGAACTCCGGAATCTTTGAACAATGGATGCGTCCCTCCCCTGTCCTGTTAGACGAACGAGGAGGGACGGCACCTGGACCTAACTCAACGCAAACTGCTTATTTGGCAGCCCACGCTGTGAAGCGCTGCTCCAGTTGCTCACCGTTGTCAGCCCAGAAGCCTACGTCGATCTGCACCTGATCCTTGATGTTTTCCGGAGTGGTCGGCATGTCCTTCAGGATGCCTTTGTCCAACAGCGGTACGGCTTTAATGTTGGCCGGGCCGTAAGCGATGTTTTCGGAATAGGTCTTCTGCTGTTCCGGGCTAACCGAATAAGCGATGAACTTCTTCGCTTCGGCTGCCGTTTTAGAACCCTTCGGAATCGCCCATGCGTCGAAGTCATAGACGCCGCCGTTCCACACCACTTTCAGGTTGCTTTCTTTTTGCACGGCTGCGATACGGCCGTTGTAAGCCGAACTCATTACCACGTCGCCGGACTTCAGGAACTGTGGCGGTTGAGCGCCTGCTTCCCACCATTGAATGTTTGGCTTGAGCTCATCGAGCTTCTTGAAGGCGCGGTCCTGGCCATCTTTGCCAGCCAGTACTTTGTAGACGTCTTTGGGTGCAACACCGTCAGCCATCAAGGCGAATTCCAAGGTGTACTTGGCACCTTTACGCAGGCCACGCTTGCCTGGGAATTTCTTGGTGTCCCAGAAATCGGCCCAGCCAGTCGGCGCGCTTGCCAGTTTGTCAGCGTTGTAAGCCAGGACGGTGGACCACACGAAGAAGCCTACGCCACAGGTCTGGATGGCGCCCGGAACGTAGTCTGCCTTGCTGCCCGGAAGCGATGCAGGGTCGATTTCTTCGAACATGCCCTCGTCGCAACCGCGCGACAGCTCAGGGGATTCAACCTCTACCAAGTCCCAAGAGACGCTTTTGGTGTCGACCATGGTTTTGATCTTGGCCATTTCGCCGTTGTATTCGCCAGCAATAATCTTACCGTTGCCAGCTTTTTCCCACGGTGCGTAGAAGGCTTTTACCTGAGCGTCCTTGTTGGCACCGCCGAAGGAAATAACGGTCAGATCGCCGGCCGCCATCGCGTTCGCCGCGCACATCATGCCCAGCGTAATAGCGGTGAACTTCAAAGATTTAAGCATTTATTGTTCTCTCCACAGTGTGCAGTGTTGGTTATACGTGGGGCGATTGATTCGCCTCTGACTGTTAAAGCGCTTCCAGCAAGGGATCAAGTGCGCGAACGTGCTCGACCTGCCATCCAATTGGCACCACATCGCCCACGGTCAATCCCGGATCGAGTTCCGCGATTGGCTGCTTGACGAAGAAGTCTGTTTTGCCTGCAACCTCCAGACGCACACGCACGTGGTCGCCCAGGTAAATGAATTCAGCGACGCGGCCAGAGAAACGGTTCACGCAGTTTTCGCTGTTGCCGTTCACTCGTACGCGCTCAGGACGAATCGACAACGTCACCGGCGCGCCGATTTCTCCGACGTTCACCGCCAACGCTTCAACCTTCTCACCACGGGCCAATGCGACGATACAGCGATCACCGGTGCGACTGATCAGGTTGCCGTTAAGCCGATTGTTTTCGCCGATGAAGTTGGCGACAAAGGTATTTTTCGGCTCTTCATACAGCGTGCGCGGTGGAGCGATCTGCTGAATCTCGCCTTGATGAAACACTGCCACCCGGTCCGACATGGTCAGCGCTTCGCCTTGGTCGTGGGTCACGTAGACCACTGTTACGCCCAGGCGTTGGTGCAGGTGCTTGATCTCCATCTGCATGTGTTCACGCAGCTGTTTATCCAACGCCCCCAACGGTTCATCCATCAGCACCAACTGCGGTTCAAACACCAGCGCCCGGGCCAGGGCCACACGTTGTTGTTGACCACCGGAAAGTTGCGCCGGGTAACGATGGGCGAAGGGGTCGAGCTGGACCATGCTCAGTGAACGCTTGACCCGATCAGCAAGGTCCGACTTATTCAGGCCACGAACCGACAGCGGGAACGCCAGATTTTCCGACACGGTCATGTGCGGGAACAGCGCATAGTTTTGAAACACCATGCCGATGTCGCGTTTGTGCGGCGGCACGTTGTTGATTGAGCGCCCGGCCAACTGAATTTCGCCCGCGGTGGGGGTCTCAAAACCGGCCAACATCATCAAACTAGTAGTTTTGCCGGAACCGGAAGGCCCGAGCAACGTAAGGAACTCGCCTTTGCGAATTTCCAGGTTGAGGTCTTTGACGATCAGGTTCTCACCGTCGTAGCTCTTCTGCACGCCACGAAAGCTGACCAGCACATCATTCAACCCAGCGCTTGAATCGACGTCGCTCATTACCCACACCTTTGTTTATCTGCGTGGCTTAAGCCTAGATCAGGCTGAAGCGCAGGCAAATCGGGAGGTAAGAGAGTTTGCTGTAGGGATCGCCCTACAGAGATGGCGTGATTAGATACGTCGACTCGCCTATCCCTGCAGGAGCCAACTTGTTGGCGAGGCGTCGTCCCGGGCACACCGCCTATATCCTCTCGCCGACAAGTTGTCCCCTACAGGTAATGCCATGTGCCTATGTCGCTGACAGGCATGCGCTCACTCACAGCAACTTGTGCTCCATCGCATATTTCACCAAGTCCGCCAGCGAGGTGATGTGCAATTTTTGCATTAACCGCGCTTTGTGGGTGCTGATGGTTTTGCTGCTCAGGGCCAGTTGCTGAGCGATGTCGTTGACGTTAGCACCTTGGGCCAAGCGCTCGAATACCGAAAACTCCCGTTCGGACAATAACGAATGCAGCGGGCGGTTGTCGGTCAAGCCGACCTCGAACACCATGCGGTCCGCCAGGTCCGGGTCGATGTAACGACCACCAGCAGCCACCCGGCGAATGGCCGCCAGCAACAATGCAGGGTCGCTGTCTTTGGTGGCGTATCCTGCCGCGCCGACTTTCAACGCGCGGGCCGCCATCTGCGCTTCATCGTGCATCGACAACACCAGAATCGCCGGTGGGTTGTTCAGCGCACGAATCCGCGGGATCGCCTCAAGGCCGTTGACGCCGGGCATGGAGATGTCCAACAGCACCACTTCGCATTCAACATGGCGCAACGTGTCCAATAACTGCTCGCCATTACTGGCCTCGCCCACCACGACTAAATCCTTCGCCAGCCCGAGCAACTGTTTAAGCCCCTCACGGACAATAGCGTGGTCTTCGGCTACCAATACACGAATCACTGTTGTCGCTCCTGCCTCGATGGCGATGAAAACTAGACGGTTAGCGGAATATAAACGCGCAAGGTTGTCCCCTCACCCGACTCGCTGTCTAGCTGCAATGTGCCACCCAGCATCAACACACGCTCGCGCATGCCCACCAGACCAAACGATGTTGGTCGGCCTTGTTCCGGGATAAATCCGCGCCCATCGTCGGCAACGGTCATGCACAGCAGACCGTCTTCCAGGGTCAGGCTTAGCTCAACGGTGTGCGCCTCAGCGTGGCGCATCACGTTGGTCAGCGCCTCCTGAAGGATCCGGAACAAACCAATGGCCTTGGCATCGCTGAGCATCGGCAGGTTGTCCGGCACTTGCACCAGGCATGGGATCTGGCTGCGCGCTTCGAACCGCCGCGCCTGCCACTCGATGGCCGAAGCGATGCCGGCATCGAGAATCGGCGGGCGCAGTGCGGTGGCAACGTCGCGCACCAATTGAAACAACTGAGCAATCAGGCGCTTCATGCTGTTCAACCGATCGCGCAGACCGGGGTCGAGGTCCGCGTAGGCCAATTCGCACATCGACGTTTCCAGCTTGAGCACGGTCAACATCTGTCCGAGCTCGTCATGCACTTCACGGGCAATCCGCGCCTTTTCCTCTTCGCGCACGCTTTCCAGGTGTGCCGACAATTCTCGCAGTTGCTCGCGAGAGCTTGCCAGCTGCAGTTCGATACGCTTGCTTTCGCTGATGTCCCAGACGATACCGTCCCAGACCACTCGGTCATCGTCCAGGCGGCGGGCAATGGCTTTGATCTCGGCCCAACGCTCGGCGCCGTCACGGGTCAAGATCCGTCCTTGCCACGACCAATCGCTGTCGTTGCTTAGAGAACGGTCCTGCATCACGTGATAGCCAACGCGGTCATCTGGATGCACCAAGTTGCGCAATCCCATGTCAGGGTGACGCAAGGCGGCAGGTGCGTATCCCACCAGGCTTTCACTGCCTTCACTGATGTAGGCAAATTCCGGTTCGTCGCCAACCCGGGCTCGCTCCAGGCGAAACACCAAACCGGGCACGTTGGCGGCGATGCCTTGCAACCGTGCCTCGCTTTCTTGCAATGCAGCCAACGCTTTGCGCCGGTCGGTGACGTCGGTGAGAAACACCACCAGGTATTCCGCATCGCTAAAGCGTAAAAAGCTCAACGATACGTCAGCTGGCATCATGCTGCCGTCGGCACGCACGCATTGGGTTTCGAAACTCTGCGGGCTGTCTTCGCTGGAACGCGCGCGTTTCCACAGGTTCAGCCAGCGGTCCATGTGCAAGCCAGGCTCGAAATCGATTAGCGGCCGGTCAACCACCGCACCGACCGCATAGCCCAACATGGTTTCGGCGGCGCGATTGGCGTAGCGCACGTGGCTGTCCCAATTGACCCAGAGAATGCCCACCGTGCTTTGGTCAATGGAGAATTGGGTTAGACGCAGGGCTTTTTCACTGGCCTGACGTAATTCAATGTCTTCGCGAGCAACCCTCAGGCTGTGCTCTAACGAATGCTGCTGGCGTCGCTGCCACAGCACAATCGCAAAACTGGCGAGGAACATGACCAGCAGCAACAACGTCAGGTTTTGCCAAAAGCCGGGGGACTCGCTCAGTCGGGGGTATTTCGGCTGTAACCAGTTCGAGTGAAGTTGCTCCAGATCTCGGGCGGGGATAGCGTGCAGCGCGGTAGAAATGATGCCAGCCAACTCAGGCCAGTCTTTGCGTGAAGCCACCCGAAGCAGTTGTGGCAGGCCGATATCCCCTACAACCGCGAGGCCGGCAAAGTCCGGCTCGATTGATAATCGACTGAGTTGTGCTTCGTCGACGACGGCGTACCTCGCTTGTTGGCTGAGCAACAACTGCAAGGCTTGGCGCTCCAGGGGAACGCCTTGCAAGTTGAGGTGGGTGTAAGTGCTGCGCAGGTAATCAGCTACCGGGCTGGGCATGCGCACCGCCACCCGGTCGCGGGTATCGACCTTTTCCAGATCAACCGCGCCAGCGCCATTACGCTCACCGACGATCAGGTTGGGCACGCGCATGTACGGATCGGAAAATAACCACAGACGCAAGCTGGCCGGGGTTTGGGTCAAGCCGGGCGCCATGTCCACCACACCTTGCTCCAACGCCGCCTCAAGCGCCGCTTGATCGGGGAAACTACGCCAGATGAGTTCTACCTGCAGGGACTTTTCCAGTGCTTTCATCAAGTCGACGTTGGCGCCGGACAATAATTGCAGACGCTTATCCAATTGCGCATAAGGCGCCTGTAACACCAGACCAATGCGCAACTGCGCATGCTGATCGAGCCAGGTTCGTTGCTCAACGCTCAACACGCCAGGGGCGACAATTGGCTCGGGCGCAGCCTGCACCCACAGCGGCAGCGCCTGCATCACCATCAGCAAAGTCATCAAGTGCCAACGGCGCCAGCCGATAACCCTCAGGCGCATCAATCGGATCATATGTGTGTCATTCCATTGCGTCGTGGATGGCTGCTCGTGCTGCGGTAATGCCAAGCGCCTGACAAATGCTGATCAACCCATTAGGCTGCCGGGATGTTTCTGGCTTGGAATATCCGATGTCCTACACCTATCGTGCAACGCTTCCCGCTCTATGCCTGTCGCTGATTCTACCGTGTGCGCTGCCAGTGATGGCCGCTGATCCGGCACCTGGCAAAAACCCAACGACTGAAGCTGCGCCTGTTGAACGCCAAGTGTTGCTTGAGCGCAGTCAGGAGGACGCCGCAGCGCTGCAACGACAGTTGCCGCCAGATGAGCAACAACCGTTGCTAGCGGGCAACGATAGCTTTCTGGCGTTGTGGAAGCCAGCCAACATTGATCAGCCCAAAGGGGTGGTGATTATCCTCCCTGGCGCGGACGAATCAGCGGATTGGCCCCAAGCAGTTGGGCCGTTGCGGCGCAAATTTCCAGATGAGGGTTGGGGCAGCTTGAGCCTGACACTGCCCGATACACCCAACAGCGGCAGCTTGCCACGTATCGAGGACGCTCCCGCTCCCCCTACGCCAGCCAAGGACGCCAAGGTCGCCGATGCGGCAAAAAGTGCCGAACCAGACAACGCTGCTGAAGATGATGCCGCCGCCAGCGTAGCCCGCGCAGCCGCCGCAGATGAGCTGGCCAAGGCTGAAGCCGAACGTATTTTCGCCAGAATCGACAGTGCCGTCGCGTTTGCGCAGCAGAAAAAAGCCCATAGCATTGTGCTGCTCGGCCATGGCAGCGGGTCCTACTGGGCGGCCCGCTACCTAAGCGAGCGGCCGTCGCCCTTGATTCAGAGGCTGGTGATGATCTCGGCGCAAGAACCGCTCACCGCCAAACCGAACCTGAATGAACTGGCGACGACGCTAAAGGTAAAAACCGCTGATTTCATTTACAAGGACCTGGCGCAAAACCGTGACGCCGCGCTGCAACGCTTGCAAGCCAGCAAGCGCTCAAAAAATGTGACCTATACGCAGGTGGCGCTGACCACACTGCCAGGCGACGGCTCGGCGCAGCAGGAACAATTGTTCCGCCGCGTCCGCGGGTGGTTGGAGCCTAAATAACGTCCGGCAAAAACGGAAAACCTGTAGCAGCCTGTACAGAGAGATAGTTGTCACTCGTGTCAGAACCTACCGAAAATCCCGCCGCTCTTTAATCAATGTGTAGGCCTGATGCAGTTCCTGCGTCTTGTCCGTCGCTTCTCGCACTTGCAGGGTGTTGGCCCCAGCACCGGCGACTTTGTCGGGATGGTGGCGACTGAGTAACCGCCGATACGCGCGTTTGATGTGTGCCGTCTCGGCGTTGGCGTCCACGCCCAACAAGCGCAATGCATCCTGGTACAGGTCAACACTGACCGCAATTGGCTTTTTCTGCGGGTCGTAGTCATTGGACAACGCTTGCACTTTTATCGCCGGCCAGCCCAACCATTTACCCCACAGTACAATCAGCTCGCGCTCTTCCCGCGTAGCCCTGCCATCGGCCCAGGCCATGCGCCAGCAGGCACGCAACAGACCTTCGGCAGCATGGGGCTGGGCTTTCAGGCGACGTAGATAACCGCGTAGTCGATCGCGGCCTTTTTTACCGCGATTGAACGCCAGAACCGCCCGACGCTGAGCCGGCTCACTCAAGTCCATGCGGCGCATTTCTTCCCGCGCTTGCTGGATATGACCATCGACGACCCGGCCGTCGGTCTTGGCCAAGCGCCCGAGCAGGATGAACAGTAACTCGTCATCACGGGGAATCGCCCGCCCGCCCATACGCTCACGTAAATGCGCCCAGCTGTGCAGGCCCAGACGTCGATCCAGCGCCTGACCCAGCAATGCCCCGAGCAACGCGCCCGGGATACTGGCAACAGCAAAGCCGGCGCCGGCACCGATCAACGTACTTGGCCACAGCATTTAGTGATTCACCCCAAGCAATCGCTCGACTTCGGCGAGGCGTTCATGGGTACCGACGTCCACCCAGCGACCCATGAAGTGCTCGCCCGAGACCAAGTCGTGCGCCATGGCTTTACGCAACAGAGGCGCCAATTTGAACGCGCCCGCTTCACTGCCATCGAACAACTGCGGATGCAAAATGGCCATGCCGCTGTACGTCAAACGCGGCGCGTGCTGACTGTGTTCAACCTGACCTTCCACCAAAGCGAAATCCCCCGCCAAGTGGTGCGCGGGGTTATCCACCAGAACCAAGTGCGCCAATCCGGCGATGGGTCGGTGCAAATTCGCAAAATCGTAGTCGGTCCAAATGTCACCATTGACCACCAGAAACGGCTTATCACCCAGCAGTGGCAGGGCGCGGAAAATCCCACCGCCGGTTTCCAGCGGCTCGCTTTCTGCCGAATACCGAATGCTGAGCCCCAACTGCGCTCCGTCGCCCAGGTAGTCCTCGATCTGCTGGCCCAGCCAAGCGTGGTTAATTACGACCTCGGTAAAGCCTGCCGCGCGCAACGCCAGCAGGTGGTACTCAATCAACGGCACTCCCCCGGCACGCACCAGCGGCTTGGGCGTGTGCAAGGTCAGCGGACGCAGGCGCTCGCCCTTGCCAGCAGCGAGAATCATCGCCTTCATGTGTTTACTTCCATCATCTTCTAACCACTCCAACTGATTAACGCAGACTTGCCAACAACTCACCCAGCTCAGACAACTCCGGTCGTCGCGCCATTACCGCTTCTATATAGGCAAAGAAACGGGGCACATCGGCGAGGTAGCGGGGCTTGCCATCACGGTGGCAAATACGCGCAAAAATTCCGATCACTTTCAAATGCCGCTGCACGCCCATTAGATCGCTGGCCCGCAGAAAATCTTCAAATTCACTGTGCACGGGAATCCCTAGCTTCCCGGCGGCCAGCCAATATTGATTCAGCCAGCCGTGTACACGCTCTTCAGGCCAGCTCAGGAACGCGTCCTTGAACAGACACGTCACGTCGTAGGTTACTGGGCCATATACCGCATCCTGAAAATCCAGAACGCCGGGATTCGGCTCACTGAGCATCAGGTTGCGCGGCATGTAATCCCGGTGCACTAGCACCTTGGGCTGCGCCAGTGCGCTGTCGATCAAACGGTCACTGGCTTGTTGCCACAACGCCACCTGCGCCGCGTCCATCTGGATGCCCAAATGACGACTCACATACCATTCTGGAAACAGTTCAAGCTCACGACGCAACAATGCCACGTCATAACTGGGTAACGGCGCATCCATCGGCAACTGCTGATAAGACAGCAGCGCGTCCAATGCGTCAGCGAACAATTGATCAGCGTTTTCCTCGTTGATCACATCAAGAAAGGTCTTGCGACCCAGGTCGTTGAGCAAAAGAAAGCCACGCACAAGGTCTTCGGCATAAATTTTCGGAACATTAATTCCTGATTTACTTAATAAATCTGCGATATCAACGAACGGTTTGCAGTTTTCCTGGGGTGGAGGCGCGTCCATCACAATAAAAGTTCGACCGGCACCCTCCCAACGGAAATACCGTCGAAAACTCGCGTCACTACTGGCCGCGGTCAACGTGGCCGGGGGTACGGCGCCCAAGCCTTGGGCTGTAAACAGCGCTGGCAATTGCTCATCGAGCCAAAGTTTCAGGTGTTGCAAGCGTACATCTTGGTCTGGCATTACAAGGGTCTCCGACGGCGCTAGCCGTCAAGCGGGTCATGCTTTATTATCCGACATCTTTTTCAGCCCATCGAGAGGCGTGCGGCCCCCCCGCGGGCAGATGGCGCGCAGGAAGCCCGGATTAATAAGATGGCATTGAAATCCCACGCATTTCGTAAAAAATTTCCGTTGCTCGTGACCGGCAGTCTGCTGGCGATGCAACCTTTAGCCACTCAATTCGCGGTAGCCGCAGAACAGTATGACTGCTCAGTCTCTGCTGCGGGTGCTTGGGATTGCGCGCCGAAAGTGAACACTGTTCAGCTGCCACCGCGCCCCGTGCATAGCGTGGACGGTATCAGTACGAACGGTCAAAGCACTCCGGAGAGCGGCACGACGGTGGCCGAGAAAGCCCCTGTCACGCTCGTCACCCAGGCCAAAGGCTTTGGGCTGAAGTCGCGCAGTGCTGACTACAGCCACCTCGACTGGGTTCCTCGGGATAAACTCACCCCTGCGCAATTGGCTGAAACCGGCCCTTATTGCTCGGGTGCGTATGTCGAGCCAATCCGTCCTGGCATGAACGACAAGACGAAGATGAACGAAGCGCCGATGTTTGTCGGTGCCAAGGCGTCTCGTTACGAGCAGGAAGCTCAAGTCGCGACGTTGGCCGGCGACGTTGTATTGCGTCAGGGCAGCATGCAAGTGCAAGCCCAGGAGGCCAGCCTGCATCAGGCAGAAAACCGTGGCGAGCTGAACGGCGATGTCCGTCTGCGTCAAAACGGTGCCCTGATCGTCGGCGACCACGCTGAAATTCAGCTCGACACGGGTGAAGCCCAGGTCGACAACGCTGAATACGTGATGCACAAGTCCAACGTGCGCGGTAGCGCTCTGTACGCCAAGCGTGCCGAGAACGCGATTATCCGCCTCAAGGACGGTACGTACACCACGTGCGAACCCAACAGCAACTCTTGGGAAATCAAGGGTAATAACATCACGCTGAACCCGGCCACCGGCTTCGGTACTGCGACCAACGCCACGCTTCGGGTTAAAGACATACCGGTGTTCTACACCCCGTATATCTATTTCCCGATCGATGACCGTCGCCAGTCAGGTTTCCTGCCTCCTACCGTTTCCAGCGGCGGCGAATCCGGCGCGATGTTGGTTACACCGTATTACTTCAACCTGGCACCGAACTACGATGCCACGTTGTACCCGCGCTTCATGACCAAACGCGGCACCATGATCGAAGGCGAATTCCGCTACATGACCAAGTCGAGCGAAGGCACGATTGGCGGCGCGTTCCTCAACGACCAGGACAATGATCGTAAGCTGCAAACTGACGCCAAAGACACTCGCTACATGATCAACGTACAAGAGAAAAGCGGCCTTGATTCGCGCCTTTCTACCCAGATCGATTACACCGACATCAGCGACCCGTACTACTTCCAGGACTTGGAAAGTGACGTGCTGGGCGTCGAGAAACGTGACTACCTCAACCAGCAGGGTTCTGTGAACTGGCGCGGCGATAACTATACCGCTCGCTTGAACCTGCAGGGTTATGAGCTGGCGTCTGTTTCGGACATCACCCCTTACAACCGTCTGCCGCAGATCACTTTCAACGGTGCGCTGCCGTATCACCCAGGCGGTTTAAGTTTCGCCTACGAAACTGAAGCTGTCCGATTCCAGCGAGACCTGCAAAACGGCGACTATGCCGACAAAGACGGGAATGTCACTCCGCGGCTCGACAACAACGTTCAGGGTCTTGCTCGCGCAGAAGGCGACCGTCTGAATCTGGCACCGTCCATGAGCCTGCCGCTGACGTGGACCTACGGCTTTGTTACGCCGAAGCTCAAGTACGTTTACACCAAATATGATCTGGACCTCGACAGCACCGGCAAAGATCAGATCGCAGCTCAAGACCCGACAACGAGAGCGCTCAACGGAACCTTCAACAGTTCTGAAGACCGCAGCATTCCGGTATTCAGCGTCGACAGCGGCTTGTATTTCGACCGCAGCACCCAATGGTTTGGCAAGAACTACCGCCAGACACTGGAACCGCGCCTGTACTACCTGAACGTACCGTACAAGGATCAGAGCGACATTCCGATCTTCGACTCGGGTGAAACAACGTTCAACTACGCATCGCTGTTCCGTGACAACCGCTTCGTCGGCACCGACCGTATCGGTGACGAGAACAAACTGTCGCTGGGTATCACCAACCGCTGGATTGAAGACAATGGCTTTGAACGCCAGACCTTCAGCATCGGTGAAGCGGTGTACTTCAAGGACCGCAAAGTACAACTGCCGGGCATTGATTACGCGACTCGCCAAGACGCTACAGCCGGCCGTTCGCCTTATGCCCTTGAATACGCTTATCGCTTCAACAGAGACTGGCGCGCAACCTCCGATTTCAACTGGGATCCGGACAGCAAGAAAACCCGTTCTGGCAGCGCGATGATGCACTACCAGCCTGAGGACAACCCGAACAAGGTCGTCAACGCTGGTTTCC
This sequence comes from Pseudomonas sp., assembly GCF_028293835.1. Lineage (GTDB taxonomy): Bacteria > Pseudomonadota > Gammaproteobacteria > Pseudomonadales > Pseudomonadaceae > Aquipseudomonas. Next base: position 14,813 of record NZ_JAQGNX010000146.1, on the reverse strand, counting down.
GCTATCGCAACGACCAGGTTCGCTACGACCAGAACACTGGTAAGTGGGTAGTAGGCGGCGGTGACCTCGGAACCCCAGGGCAACCGGGCTACGTCAAGGATTACTACAAAATCCAGCAGCATGACTTCTCGGTCATCTGGCCGGTCGTTCCTCAGTGGAACGTGATCAGCCGCTGGCAGTACGACTACAACCGCAACCGTACTCTCGAGGCCTTCGGTGGTTTCGAATACGACAACTGCTGCTGGAAGCTGCGTTTGATTGACCGCTACTTCGTTGACTATGACGAGTTCAGCCAAGACGTCAGTCAGAACGAAAAAGGCGACCACGGCATATTCTTACAAGTCGTGTTGAAGGGACTTGGCGGCGTTGTTGGCCAAAAAGTTGAAAGCTTCCTCACTAAAGGCATCCAAGGTTATCAAGAACGTGAAGACCAAGCTTTCTAACTGTCTGCGCCCATTGATGTTGGGCGCGTTACTTCTGGGCACCGCAGCGCATGCTGAGGTGCAGTCCCTCGACAAGGTTGTGGCCATCGTCGACAACGACGTGATCATGCAAAGCCAACTGGACCAACGTGTTCAAGAAGTTCAGCAAACCATCGCCAAACGTGGCGGCGGCGTGCCTCCAGCGAATGTGCTGGACCAGCAAGTGCTCGAACGTCTGATCGTTGAGAACCTTCAGCTGCAAATCGGTGATCGCTCCGGTATACGGATCACTGACGAAGAGCTGAACCAGGCGGTCGGTACTATCGCCCAGCGCAACAACATGTCGGTGGACCAGTTCCGCGCGGCCCTGACTCACGACGGCTTGTCTTATGAAGACGCTCGCGACCAGATCCGCCGGGAAATGATCATCAGCCGTGTACGCCAGCGTCGGGTTGCTGAACGCATCCAGATTTCCGAGCAAGAAGTGAAGAACTTCCTGGCCTCCGACATGGGCAAGATGCAAATGTCCGAGGAATATCACCTGGCCAACATTCTGATCGCTACCCCGGACAGCGCGTCTTCAGACGCAATCCAGGCGGCGAACAAACAAGCTCAGGATATTTACCAGTCGCTCAAGAAAGGCGCTGACTTCAGTCAGTTGGCCGTTGCCAAGTCCAAAAGCGATAACGCGCTGGACGGCGGCGACATGGGCTGGCGCAAAGGTGCCCAACTGCCGCCGCCGTTCGACAGCATGCTGAGCAACATGGCGATCGGCGACATTACCCCGCCTACCCGTACTCCCGGCGGCTTCATTATCTTGAAGCTGATGGAAAAACGCGGTGGTCAGGGCCAGGCGCAGATGAAGGACGAAGTTCATGTGCGTCACATCCTGATCAAACCAAGCGAAATTCGTAGCGAAGACGAGACGCATCGCCTGGCCGAACGCCTGTACGAGCGCATCAAAAATGGCGAAGACTTTGGTGAACTGGCGAAAAGCTTCTCCGAAGATCCGGGTTCGGCGCTCAACGGTGGCGACCTGAACTGGGTCGACCCGAACCAACTGGTACCGGAGTTCCGCGCGGTCATGGCTGATAGCCCGGTAGGCGTATTGTCCAAACCGTTCAAGACTTCGTACGGTTGGCACATCCTGGAAGTACTGGGTCGTCGCGCCACCGACAGCAGCACCGAGGCCCGCGAAGAGCAGGCCAAGACTGCGCTGCGTAACCGCAAGTACGATGAAGAGCTGCAAACCTGGCTGCGTCAGATCCGTGACGAAGCCTATGTTGAAATCAAGCTCCCCGCTGCTGATCAACCTGACCAGCCCGATCAGGCTGACCAGGCGCCAAAGTGAAAGCAAAGCGCTTCGCTCTGACACCCGGCGAGCCGGCCGGTATAGGTCCTGACCTGTGCCTGCTGCTCGCCTCGCATTCTCAGCCGCATCCCCTGATTGCTATTACCAGTCACGACCTGCTCCTGGAGCGGGCCGTGCAACTGGGGGTGGTTGTCAGTTTGTTGCGCGTAACGCCTGACGCATGGCCAGACCTGCCCGCCCCGGCTGGCAGTCTGTATGTGTGGGACACAACGCTGAACGCACCGGTTGTGACTGGCGAGCTGAACACGGCCAATGCGGCGTTCGTACTGCAGACATTGACCCGTGCCGGCCAGGGCTGTATCGACGGCGACTTTGCCGGGATGATCACCGCCCCGGTACACAAGGGCGTAATCAACGACTCCGGCATTGCTTTTTCCGGTCACACCGAATTTCTGGCCGAGCTGACCCACACCGATCAGGTGGTGATGATGCTCGCCACAGGCGACTTGCGCGTAGCTCTGGTGACCACCCACCTGCCCCTGCGCGACGTCGCCGATGCAATAACGCCTGAGCGCCTTGAGCGGGTCACGCGGATCTTGCACGCCGATCTGGTCAACAAATTCGGCATCGCCCAACCGCGCATTCTGGTCTGTGGGCTTAATCCCCACGCTGGAGAAGGCGGACATTTGGGCCATGAAGAAATCGACATCATCGAACCTACTTTGGAGCGTCTGCGCAGCGAGGGCCTGGATTTACGCGGCCCGCTGCCTGCCGACACTCTGTTTACCCCCAAATATCTGGAGCACTGCGATGCAGTGCTGGCGATGTACCACGACCAGGGTTTGCCTGTCCTGAAGTACAAAGGTTTCGGCGCCGCCGTCAACGTCACCCTCGGCCTGCCGATCATCCGTACGTCGGTAGATCATGGCACCGCGCTGGATCTGGCTGGCAGTGGCAGGATCGACACCGGCAGCTTGAAGGTCGCCCTGGAAACCGCCTATCAGATGGCCGAGACCCATTCATGACCGAGTTATTCCAACACAAGGCGCGTAAGCGTTTTGGACAAAATTTCCTCCACGACGCTGGCGTGATCGACAAGATCCTGCGAGCCATTCGCCCGCGCCCGGAAGATCGCCTGCTGGAAATCGGGCCGGGCCAAGGCGCCCTGACTGAAGGTTTGCTCAGCAGCGACGCCCAGTTGGACGTGGTTGAATTGGACAAGGACCTGATCCCGATCCTGATCCACCAGTTCGGCAGCAAGCCCAACTTTCACCTGCATCAAGGCGACGCCTTGAAGTTTGACTTCACCAGCCTGGACGCTGCGCCGAGCAGCCTGCGCGTGGTGGGCAACTTGCCGTACAACATCTCTACGCCACTGATTTTCCTGTTGCTGCGAAACGCGGGCTTGATTCGCGACATGCACTTCATGCTGCAAAAGGAAGTGGTACAGCGCATGGCCGCAGGCCCAGGCGGCGGTGATTACGGTCGCCTGTCGATCATGGTCCAATACCATTGTCGCGTCGAACACCTGTTCAATGTCGGGCCCGGTGCGTTCAATCCGCCGCCGAAAGTGGACTCAGCCATTGTTCGTCTGGTGCCCCACGAGGTTTTGCCGCATCCCGCCAAGGATCACCGCGCCCTTGAGCGCGTGGTTCGTGAAGCGTTTAACCAGCGCCGGAAAACCCTGCGTAATACGCTTAAAGCCTTGCTGAGCAATGACGAGATTATTGCAGCTGGCGTCGATGGCAGCCTGCGCCCGGAACAACTGGACCTTGCAGCCTTTGTCCGTTTGGCGGACAAACTGAGCGATCAGCCTGTTGCTGAGTAACCTCTTTGGGGCACTTTGCGGCAAATGAATGTCCAACGCAGGCACTCAGCTAGCAACGGTTGTTTTTTTATCCCGCAAATGCCCTAGACTGACCCAGTGTTATTTATTGCTGCACCGGTATTGTCCGGCTTTTTCCGCTTTTGCTTTTAAGGCCCATTGCATGTCCGATCCTCGCTATCAAGTCGACGTCAGCGTCGTTACACGCTTTCTCGTAGAACAATCGCAACCCGAGCAGAATCGTTTCGCTTTCGCGTATACCGTTACTGTGCATAACAGCGGAGAACTCCCCGCCAAGTTGCTTTCCAGGCACTGGGTGATCACCGACGGCGACGGCCATGTTGAAGAAGTGCGTGGCGACGGCGTGGTCGGTCAGCAGCCGCTGATCAAATCCGGACACAGTCATACCTACAGCAGCGGCACGGTGATGACGACGAAAGTCGGCAACATGCAGGGCAGCTATCAAATGCTCGCCGAAGATGGCAAACGCTTCGACGCGGTGATCGCGCCCTTTCGTCTCGCGATGCCAGGCGCCCTTCACTGATGGCGGTGTATGCCGTCGGCGACCTGCAAGGTTGCCTGGAACCACTGCAATGTTTGCTCGAGCATGTTGCTTTCGACCCGAGCAAAGATCGTCTCTGGTTGGTAGGCGATCTGGTCAACCGCGGCCCCGCGTCGCTGGAGACATTGCGCTTCCTGTACGGCATGCGCGACTCGCTGGTCTGTGTATTGGGCAACCATGACCTGCACCTGTTAGCCGCGGCTCACAACATCGAGCGACTGAAAAAGAACGATACGTTGCGCGAAATTCTCGAAGCGCCTGACCGCGGTCAGTTGCTCGAATGGTTACGTCATCAGAAACTGATGCACTACGATGCGGAGCGCAAGGTAGCGATGGTTCATGCCGGCATACCGCCGCAATGGACATTGAACAAAGCGCTTGCGCACGCCAGGGAAGTTGAAACCGCCCTGGGCGACGACAACCTGTTTGAACCATTTCTCGACGGAATGTATGGCAACGAACCGGTTAAGTGGCAGCCCTATCTGCAAGGTGTAACGCGCCTGCGAATGATCACCAACTATTTTACCCGCATGCGTTTTTGTACCAGCGACGGCAAACTTGATTTGAAAAGCAAAGAAGGCGTCGGTACCGCCCTACCCGGCTATGCGCCGTGGTTCAGCCATAAAGAGCGCAAGACCAAGGGCCAGAAAATTATCTTCGGTCACTGGGCGGCGCTTGGGGGCAATTGCACCGAACCTGGCGTTTTCGCTCTGGACACCGGATGTGTCTGGGGTGGCGCCATGACTTTGCTCAACGTCGATACGCTGGAACGCCATAGCTGCGAATGCGACGTCAAAGGTCTAGCCGACGCCAGTCCAGTTTCATCGGTGCGTGTTGGCCTACACATCATCAGCAAGGGTTAGAATTCAATCTTTCCCCGCCATCAGGAGACCCCACCATGACTGAGTTCAAACGCATTCCTCCTACGCAGGCTCACTCGCTTCTCGAAGAGGGTGCGGTATTGGTCGACGTCCGTGATCAACAGACATTCGCCGCCAACCACATCCCTGGCGCACAGCATTTGGACAATCTCTCGATCGCCGACTTCATTGCCAAGGCCGATCTGGACAAACCATTGGTGGTGGTCTGCTACCACGGCAACTCCAGCCAGAGTGCCGCCGCTTATTTGGTCGGCCAAGGTTTCTCCGATGTTTACAGCATGGACGGCGGTTTTGAGTTATGGCGTAACACCTATCCTGACGAAACCGCTCAAAGCACTGTGGAATAAATTTTTTTACTCCCGCCGATCCCGCGTCCTGTGCGGGTTCGCGAGCAAACTGACGAACGGCTAGCCCGACTATTCAATCAATACTCGTTGATAACTGTGATTCCGAACTATCCTTAGCCTAGGCCATCCGAATCAGGGGAGAGCCGGTACACCGGCGCGCGGGTCATCGGTAGTAATTTTATGGTGTTCTGGGGGGTAAACAGCAGCTGGAATTTTCAGCTGTTGCCAGCATCGACTGACGATCCGCCGCCGGCTCAACGTATCGAGCGAGGTGACGTCATGAGTATTTTTAGCCACTTCCAACAACGCTTCGAATCAACACGCCAAGAAGAGCTCTCGCTACAGGAATATCTTGAGCTCTGCAAAGCCGACCGCAGCGCTTACGCCTCTGCAGCAGAACGTCTTCTGCTCGCCATTGGCGAGCCTGAGTTGCTCGACACGTCGGCCAACTCAAGGCTGTCTCGTATCTTTTCCAACAAAGTGATTCGTCGCTACCCAGCGTTCGAAGATTTTCATGGCATGGAAGAGTGCATCGACCAAATCGTTTCTTACTTCCGTCATGCCGCTCAGGGCCTGGAGGAAAAGAAACAGATTCTCTATCTACTAGGCCCTGTCGGCGGCGGTAAATCTTCGCTGGCCGAAAAACTCAAACAGCTGATTGAGAAGGTGCCTTTTTACGCCATCAAGGGTTCACCGGTCTTCGAGTCGCCCCTAGGCTTGTTCAATGCCACGGAAGACGGCGAGATTCTCGAAGAAGACTTCGGTATTCCCCGGCGCTACCTGAACACGATTATGTCGCCTTGGGCAACCAAGCGGCTGGCTGAGTTCGGGGGCGACATCAGTCAGTTCAAAGTGGTCAAGCTTTATCCATCGATCCTCAATCAGATCGCTGTGGCGAAAACTGAGCCGGGTGATGAAAACAACCAGGACATTTCTGCGTTGGTCGGTAAAGTGGATATCCGCAAGCTGGAAGAATTTCCACAAAACGACGCCGATGCATACAGCTATTCAGGCGCACTCTGCCGAGCCAACCAAGGCTTGATGGAATTCGTCGAAATGTTCAAGGCGCCCATCAAGGTCTTGCACCCACTGCTCACCGCCACCCAGGAAGGTAATTACAACAGTACGGAAGGGCTTGGGTCGATTCCATTCACCGGCATTCTGTTGGCCCACTCCAACGAATCGGAATGGCACAGTTTCCGTAACAACAAGAACAACGAAGCTTTTATCGACCGGATCTACATCGTCAAAGTGCCGTATTGCGTGCGGGTCAGTGACGAAATCAAGATCTACGATAAGCTGCTGTTCAACAGCTCGCTGGCCAAAGCGCATTGCGCGCCAGACACCCTAAAAATGCTGGCGCAGTTCACAACACTGTCGCGCCTCAAAGAGCCGGAAAACTCGAACATCTATTCCAAGATGCGCGTGTACGACGGCGAAAACCTCAAAGACACCGATCCAAAAGCCAAATCGATTCAAGAATACCGGGACAACGCCGGTGTAGACGAAGGCATGAACGGCCTGTCGACTCGGTTCGCGTTCAAGATTCTGTCAAAGGTCTTTAACTTTGACCCCCATGAAATCGCTGCCAATCCCGTGCATCTGCTTTACGTCCTGGAACAGCAAATCGAACAGGAACAGTTCCAGGCTGAAACCCGCGAGCGGTATCTGCGCTTTATCAAAGAGTACCTGGCGCCGCGCTACATTGAGTTCATTGGCAAGGAAATCCAGACTGCGTATCTAGAGTCCTACAGCGAATACGGGCAAAACATTTTTGACCGCTATGTGCTTTATGCAGACTTCTGGATTCAGGATCAGGAATATCGCGATCCGGAAACCGGTGAAATTCTTAACCGAGTGGCACTGAACGAGGAGCTGGAAAAAATCGAAAAACCCGCTGGCATCAGCAATCCGAAGGATTTCCGTAATGAAATCGTTAACTTCGTGCTGCGTGCTCGCGCCAATAACAACGGCAAAAATCCAACCTGGCTCAGCTACGAAAAGCTGCGGGTTGTGATCGAGAAGAAAATGTTCTCGAACACCGAGGATCTGCTGCCGGTCATCAGCTTCAATGCCAAAGCCAGTAAAGAGGACCAGCAAAAGCACAACGATTTTGTAACGCGGATGGTCGAACGTGGTTATACCGACAAACAGGTACGGCTGCTGTCCGAGTGGTATCTGCGGGTCAGAAAATCGCAGTAAGGCAGCGGCAAGCGTCAAGTTGCAAGCCACAAGCGCGCTGGCTGGCGTGTTTGTGGTCGTGGCAGTTGACCGCTTGTCTTTAAGCTTCCAGCTTGGCACGTGAAGCTTGTAACTTGAAGCTGCCCGGAGGGCTCCCTATGAGCTATGTGATTGACCGACGTCTCAATGGCAAGAATAAGAGCACGGTGAACCGCCAGCGTTTTTTGCGGCGATACCGTGATCACATCAAAAAAGCAGTTGAAGAAGCCGTCAGCCGCCGCTCCATCACCGACATGGAACACGGCGAACAGATCAGTATTCCCGGTCGCGATATCGACGAGCCGGTTCTGCACCACGGCCGCGGCGGTAAACAAACCGTCGTCCATCCCGGCAACAAAGAATTTACCACCGGCGAGCACATTGCGCGTCCCCAGGGGGGCGGAGGCGGCAAAGGACCCGGCAAGGCGAGCAATTCCGGCGAAGGCACCGACGAGTTTGTGTTTCAGATCAGTCAGGAAGAATTCCTCGAATTCATGTTCGAAGACCTCGAGCTTCCGAACCTGGTGAAGCGTAACCTGACCGGTACCGATACCTTCAAAACGGTTCGTGCCGGCATCAGTAACGAGGGTAACCCGTCACGCATCAACATCATCCGCACCCTTCGCTCAGCCCACGCTCGGCGCATCGCTCTTTCCGGCAGCAGTCGAGCCAAACTCCGCGATTCGATTGCCGAACTGGAGCGCATGAAACGCGAGGAACCCGACAATTTCGGCGACATTCGCGACTTGGAAGCCGAAATAGAGCGGCTTAAAACGCGCATCCATCGTGTGCCTTATCTGGACACTTTCGACCTTAAGTACAACTTGCTGGTCAAGCAACCCAGCCCCAGCTCCAAGGCAGTCATGTTTTGCTTGATGGACGTTTCCGGGTCTATGACCCAGGCGACCAAAGACATCGCCAAACGTTTTTTCATCCTGCTTTACCTGTTTCTCAAGCGTAACTACGACAAGATCGAAGTCGTGTTCATTCGTCACCACACCAGCGCCCGGGAAGTAGACGAGGAAGAATTCTTTTACTCGCGGGAAACCGGCGGCACCATCGTTTCGAGCGCATTGAAACTGATGCAGGAGATCATGGCCGAGCGCTATCCGACCAACGAATGGAACATTTACGCCGCGCAAGCTTCCGACGGAGACAACTGGAACGATGACTCGCCGATCTGCCGCGACATTTTGGTGAAGCAGATCATGCCCTTCGTGCAGTACTACACTTACGTGGAAATTACCCCACGCGAACATCAGGCGCTGTGGTTCGAATATGAACGCATCGGCGACTCGTTTCCCGACACGTTTGCCCAGCAGCAGCTGGTATCTGCCGGTGACATCTATCCGGTATTCCGAGAACTCTTCCAGCGCAGGTTAGTGACATGACCGCTAGAGAGCAGAAGCGCCAACCAATATCCACGGGTTCAGAGTGGACGTTCGAGCTGATCCAGGCGTACGACCGGGAGATCAGTCGCATTGCCGATCGTTATGCGCTGGACACTTACCCCAACCAGATCGAAGTGATTACTGCCGAGCAGATGATGGACGCCTATGCGTCCGTCGGCATGCCGCTGGGCTATCACCATTGGTCCTACGGCAAACACTTCCTCAGTACGGAGAAGTCCTACAGCCGGGGCCAAATGGGTCTGGCGTACGAAATCGTGATCAATTCCGACCCGTGCATCGCTTACCTGATGGAAGAAAACACCATCTGTATGCAAGCGTTGGTAGTGGCCCATGCCTGTTACGGGCACAACAGCTTTTTCAAGGGTAATTACCTGTTTCGTACCTGGACTGACGCCAGTTCGATCATCGATTACCTGGTGTTTGCCAAGCAGTACATCATGCAATGCGAGGAGCGCCATGGCATTGATGCCGTGGAAGATCTGCTGGACTCCTGCCATGCCCTGATGAATTACGGGGTAGACCGGTACAAGCGTCCGTATCCGATCTCTGCCGAAGAAGAGCGCCGCAGGCAGAAGGACCGTGAAGAACATTTGCAAAAGCAGATCAATGATCTGTGGCGCACCATTCCGAAAAGCGCAGATAAAAACAGCGAGAAGGACAATGCTCGCTTCCCCGCCGAACCTCAGGAAAACATCCTGTACTTCATCGAAAAACACGCGCCGCTGCTGGAGCCATGGCAACGGGAAGTGGTGCGAATAGTGCGTAAGATTGCGCAGTATTTTTACCCGCAACGGCAAACTCAGGTCATGAACGAAGGCTGGGCTACGTTCTGGCATTACACGCTCATGAATGACCTCTACGATGAAGGTCTGGTCACTGAAGGCTTCATGATGGAATTCCTGACTTCACACACCAGTGTCGTCTACCAACCGGGTTTCGACAGTCCGTATTACAGCGGTATCAATCCCTACACTCTGGGTTTCGCCATGTACCGGGATATCCGACGCATTTGCGAGCACCCCACCGACGAAGACCGGCACTGGTTTCCGGACATTGCGGGCAGCGATTGGCTAACCACTATCAAGTTCGCCATGAGCAGCTTCAAGGATGAGAGCTTCATTTTGCAGTACCTGTCACCCAAGGTGATTCGTGACCTCAAGCTGTTTAGCATCATGGACGACGATCAGAAGGACGATTTGCTGGTTCCGGCGATTCATGACGAACCCGGTTACAAGATCATCCGTGAGACGTTAGCCGCCCAGTACAACCTGGGCAATCGAGAGCCCAACATTCAGATTTACAGCATTGATCGACGCGGTGACCGCTCGCTGACCTTGCGTCATCAACAGCACGACCGTAAACCGCTGGGCGAGTCCACAGATGAAGTGCTTAAACACCTGCACCGCTTATGGGGCTTCGATATCCATCTGGAGACGCTACAAGGCGACCAGATCATGAAAACCCACCACGTCCCACCGAGAGGCGATCACGCCGATAGTGAATATCCCCGGCTCGATTTGGCGGTCATACACTTATAAGCCGTAAGCAGCATGCTTGTAGCTTGAAGCTTAACCAACTGTTTCGCTTTTGCCTCTGTAGGTAACGACTCAAAGGTTTATCCTGTCGCGCTTACGGAGGTTTTTTATGCAGATTTATAAAGTGGGCGGCGCGGTACGTGATCGTCTTCTCGGCAAAGCAGTCACCGACATTGACCGAGTGGTGGTGGGCGCTACGGCAGAGGAAATGCTCAGCCACGGATTTCGCCCGGTCGGCGCGGATTTTCCAGTGTTTCTGCACCCGAAAACCGGCGAGGAATACGCCCTCGCCCGCACTGAACGCAAGAGCGGCACAGGGTACGGCGGCTTTACTTTTCATGCGAGTCCCGAAGTCACCTTAGAAGAGGATCTGATTCGCCGGGACCTGACAATCAACGCCATCGCCGAGGATGACCACGGCAACCTGACCGATCCTTATCATGGCCAACAAGACCTAAAAGCGCGTATTTTGCGCCATGTTTCCCCGGCGTTCGCCGAAGACCCTCTGCGCGTGCTACGGGTGGCGCGCTTCGCCGCACGGTATGCCCCGGACGGCTTTTCGATTGCGCCAGAAACCCTGGCGCTGATGCAGCAACTAAGCGAATCGGGCGAACTTCAAGCGCTGACAGCAGAGCGCAGCTGGAAAGAAATCTCCCGCGCGCTGATGGAAAATCAGCCACAAATCTTCATTCGCGTATTGCGTGAGTGCGGCGCGCTGAAGGAGCTTTTTCCAGAAGTCGACGCACTGTTCGGCGTGCCGCAACCGGCCTTGCACCATCCGGAAGTCGATACCGGTGAGCACGTCCTCCGCGTGCTGGAGCAAGCCGCGATTCATCAACAGCCGTTGAGCGTGCGCTGGGCATGCCTGCTGCATGATCTGGGCAAAGGTTTGACGCCCGAGCGTGAGTGGCCCCGGCACATCGCCCATGAGCACACCGGGCTGAGGCTAATCAAAGCGGTGAATGCACGCTTCAAGGTACCGCGCGATTGCCAGGAACTGGCGATGTTGGTAGGCCAATACCACACCCATGGTCACCGGGCGCTTGAACTGAAAGCCTCAACACTGTTCGAGCTGTTGCAAAGCTTCGATATCTACCGTCGACCACAGCGTTTCGAGGAATTCATTACGGCCTGCGAGATGGACGCTCGAGGCCGTTTGGGCTTCGAACAGCGCAGTTATCCACAAGCTGGTTATTTGCGGGGCGCAGCGGAGGCCGCACGCACAGTGGCCGTGCAGCCATTGCGGGATCAGGGATTTGAAGGGCCTGCGCTGGGCGAGGCGCTAAAGCGCGAAAGGCTAAAGGCAATACAAGCTTACAAAAATCACATCAAACCCCTGTAGGAGCCAACTTGTTGGCAGGGCATCTGACGCAATGTGTCCGACAAACAGCCTCGCCAACAAGTTGGCTCCTACAAACGCTCAGGGCGTCAGCTGCCGCCCACGCCACTCAAACGACACCGGTGCCAACACTTGATCAATCTGCGCCTCGCGCCACAGCGCCTCAAACGTCTTGCTGACCCCCGGATGCACTCGCTGCGGCGCTATCAATGACAGCGGCCACAGCACAAACGCATTCTTGAGAATCTCCGCACGGGGCAGAATCAAGCCGTCAAAATTGCCCACTTGCTCGCCAAACAACAGCACGTCGATATCCAGGGGCAAACCCTTGCGCTCTGGGGCATAGCGACCATTGTCGGCTTCGATGAATTTCAGGCGACGGTCCAGCTCCATCAGCGGAAGATCGGTATACGCCGTCACCACTAAATTGAAAAACGGACCACTTTTGATCCCCACTGGCTGACTTTCGAACACCGGCGAACAGGTCATTTCGTGCAAAAAACTGTCCAGCGCTTCCAGCCCGGCATGCAGGTGCTTTTCGCGCTCGATGTTGCTACCGAGGCCGAGGAATATCTGAGTTAGCGGCATCCGCGCTCGATCTCCACGCCCACGCCGGAAGCCGCCGCAACGGCGCCTGGCTTGGTCAGCTTGAGGCGCATCCAGGGAATCTGGAATTCACTCATCAGCACTTCAGCAAGACGCTCGGCAAAGGTCTCTACCAATTGAAATTGCGCCTGCTCGGCGAACGCCTGGATTCGAGTCGAGACGCTGGCGTAGTCGAGCGCTTTAGTCAGGTCATCACCCGCTGCGGCAGGTCGATTGTCCCAGGCAAAGCTCAGGTCCAGGCGCAGGCATTGGCGAATGCCACGCTCCCAATCGTAGGCGCCGATGACCGTATCGACCTCTAGACCCTCGATAAAAACTCTGTCCAAGCACTGTTCTCCGCTGCACGACAAGGGCGCGAGGCGCCGTTAGAATCAGGGCGTCTTCGCCCGGAATGGTTAGCATGTTTTGGTGCTTTTTTTGGTTATTGGCGATCCTCGCCTACCTGCTCGGCTCCCTGTCCTTCGCCATCTGGCTCAGCCGTCGCAGCGGCAGCCCGGACCCGCGCGCCAGTGGCTCAGGCAATGCCGGCGCGACCAATATGCTGCGCCTGGCCGGGAAAAAACTCGCCGTTCTGACCCTGATCGGCGATCTGTGCAAAGGCCTGCTGCCGGTCCTGATCGCCAAACTGCTTGATCTGGACTCGCAAGAGCAAGCCTGGATAGGGCTGTTCGCGGTACTGGGTCATCTGTTTCCCCTGTACTTCCGCTTTCGCGGCGGCAAGGGCGTGGCGACCACCGCTGGCATGCTGCTGGGCCTGTATCCACCCGCTGCAACGCTGGCGGTCTGCGCCTGGCTGTTGGTGTTCTACATGACCCGCACCAGCTCACTTGCGGCCCTGATCGCGACCCCACTGGTCCTGCCGTTACTGGCATGGCAGGAACCGGAAACACTGCTGCCAATGAGCCTGATTACCTTGCTCATCGTCTGGCGACATCGCGGCAATTTACGCGACCTGCTTGCCGGGCGCGAACGGCATTTTTGAATCTCCGCAATGAACCCGGCTCAGGTTGACGCCCTACAGCCCCGTCAACTGCTCCATCGGCCAACGCGCCTGTACGCTGATGCTCAAATCTTCTTTTTGTCCGGCCTGCAGCCGCTGGCAACCGGCAAACGCGATCATCGCGCCGTTGTCGGTGCAAAACTCAGGACGCGCATAAAACACGTTGCCATGCAGCTCGCCGAGCATTTTTTCCAGCGACAGACGCAACGCCTTGTTGGCGCTGACGCCGCCAGCGATGACCAGACGCTTGAGACCGGTCTGCTTGAGGGCGCGCTTGCACTTGATGGTCAAAGTCTCCACCACCGCATGCTGGAAGGCCAGAGCGATGTCGCAACGGGTTTGCTCGCTGTCGTCCCCAGCACTCTGGCACTGCTGCCAGGTGTTGAGGGCGAAGGTCTTCAAGCCACTGAAGCTGAAATCCAGACCCGGCCGATCGGTCATCGGCTTCGGGAACACGAAACGCCCCGCCACACCCTGATTCGCCAGCAAGGCGATCTCCGGACCGCCGGGATAACGCAGGCCCATCATCTTCGCGGTCTTGTCGAAGGCTTCACCGGCTGCATCGTCCAGCGTCTCGCCCAACAACTGATAAAGACCGATGCCATCGACCCGAACCAGCTGCGTATGGCCACCGGACACCAACAAAGCGACGAACGGGAATTCGGGTGGTTGTTCCTCCAGCATCGGCGCCAGAAGATGACCTTCCATGTGGTGCACGCCCAAGGCCGGAATGCCCCAGGCGAACGCCAGCGCCTGAGCGCAGGAAGCACCCACCAACAGCGCACCGACCAGGCCAGGACCCGCGGTGTAGGCGATGGCGTCAATGTCGGTCGCAGCGCACTGCGCCTCGGCCAGCACCTGACGAATCAGCGGCAGCATGCGCTTGACGTGATCACGGGAAGCCAGTTCAGGCACCACGCCACCGTACGCACGGTGCAGGTCGATCTGGCTGAACAGCGCGTCGGCCAGCAGGCCGCGCTCACTGTCGTAAAGTGCGACACCGGTTTCGTCGCAGGATGTCTCTAATCCCAGTACTAGCATGGGTTTGCGCCTTGTAGAGGCTGACTTCGAAGGCGCGCATGATAGTCGTCACTCCAGGCCCCGGCCAGCGCTTTTCGATCAGAGGCTTTGCATTCCTTGCGATGAGGGGTTAACATCCGCAACCCTTAAAAACCGACGTACTTAAGTGCAGTTTTTGCACGAGTCGTTGACCCCGGTAATGAATGAAGGTAGCTCTGGATGCCAGCCGTCAAAGTTAAAGAGAACGAACCCTTCGACGTAGCTCTGCGTCGTTTCAAGCGCTCCTGCGAAAAAGCCGGTGTTCTGGCTGAAGTTCGTAGCCGCGAATTTTA
>NZ_JAQGNX010000123.1 GCF_028293835.1 Pseudomonas sp. | reverse complement strand
CGACCCGCGTGGCTTCGCGCGACATGATTAAAAAACAACCAGTAACGTTAGGAAAGCACACTTTCGCATAAGTCACGGTTTTTCTTGAGTTTTTCCACAGGCAAAATACGACTTGCCCACAATTGCTGTGGGTGGTCCTGTGGATAACTTGTTGGTGAAAGGCTAAGGAGCGCGGCGGGGTTGCTGTTGACGGGTATTGGTTGATTTTTGATCTATTGTGTTTCTGTAGGAGCCAACTTGTTGGCGAGGCGGTGTGATCCGTTACACCGCATCAAGCCCTTAGCCAACAAGCCCGCTCCTACAGAAGTTTCGTATGCGGCTTATTCGTGGTTAACCGCAACACCCTTCAGGTAGGGCGCTGGCGCCGCGCCAAGGTTTTCCAGCAGGCGGGCGCTGTACCAATCCACAAAGTTGACCACACCGAACTCATAGGTCTTCGAGTACGGGCCTGGCTGGTAAGCGTCGGAGTTGATACCGCGTTGGTTTTCTTCAGCCAGACGACGGTCCTGGTCGTTAGTGGCGTCCCACACTTGGCGCATGCGATCGACGTCGTAATCAACGCCTTCAACCGCATCTTTGTGCACCAGCCACTTGGTGGTGACCATGGTTTCTTGCGCGCCCAGCGGCCATACCGTGAAGACGATGATGTGATCGCCCATGCAGTGGTTCCAGGAGTGCGGCAGATGCAGAATGCGCATCGAGCCCAAGTCCGGGTTTTTGATGCGGCCCATTAGCTTTTTGCTGCCGACTTTGCCGTCGATAGTCATCGACACGGTGCCTTTAAGCAGCGGCATACGTACGATGCGATTACGCAGGCCAAAGCTGGCATGAGCGTAAGGAATCTTCTCGGCTTCCCATGCGGCAGCAGAAGCAGCTACGTGGTCCTTGAACGCCTGGTCAGCGCGCGGATCGGTAACGTCGTCCCATTCCAGCAGGGTCTTCAACAATTCCGGGTGCGACGCGTTGCAGTGGTAGCACTCGCGGTTGTTTTCCAGCACCAGCTTCCAGTTGGCTTTCTCCAGCAAGGTGGTGGTAATCGCCACCTTGGTGTTCTCCATGTCGTACGGTTCCATGTAGTGCGTCAGCGTCTGCAGGAACTCGTCGATGGCCGGCGGTGTTTCAGCCAGGCTGATAAAGATGTATCCACCTGCCGTTTTCACGTTCACAGGCTTGAGGCCGTACTGCTTCATGTCGAAGTCGGCACCCATTTCGGTACCGGCAAACAACAGACGTCCGTCCAGCTCATAGGTCCACTGGTGGTAATGGCACACCAGCTTGGCAACCTTGCCCTTGTCGCTGGTGCACAAACGCGAACCGCGGTGACGACATACGTTGTGGAACGCGTGCACCTGGCCTTCGGCGCCGCGAATCACGATGATCGGGTTTTTACCGACTTGCAGGGTGATGTAGTTACCCTTGGTCGGTATCTCGCAGGTCATGCCCGCGATCAACCACTCTTTTTGAAAGATTTCCTGCATGTCGATTTCATAAAGCCGCTCGTCGCTGTAAAAAGGCTGCGGCAGCGAAAACGTGCGTTCGCGGTTCTGCAGCATCTCGGCGGTGGCCTTACGTGCGGGTTCCAGCGGATCGCCCAAGCTCAAGGTTGCGGTGACGTCCATCTTTCAGTTACCTCATGACCGTTTCGAACGGTCGGCGAATGTGGCTAATACGGTTCTTTGTAGCTTTTAGCACGCAAGGTGTCGGTACGTTTGCCGCCCATGCTTATGAATGGCGTCTTACAGATTTCTTATAAAAAAGCGCACAACTAATTAACGGCGAGTGTGAGGTCGGGCGCTGACTGATCCTTATCCATGGGCGACATGGCCGAATCCGTTTCCGACGCGCCAACCCCAGTCGTTGGGGGCTGGTTGCGATTAGTACGTCAATGTCGCAGATAGGTAAGTGGCCACGCTGCTCCTTACGCAGAATCCGCACCATAAGGTCGACATTCGACCGTGGAGATAAGCATGTCCAATAGTTTCCTCAATCCGGTAAATACCCAGACATGGGCTAATGGCCGCCACCCTGTGCGCGTCGTCAAGGTGATTCAGGAAACCTGGGACGTGCGGACCTTCTGTTTCATGGCCGACCAGCCAATCATGTTCTTCTTCAAGCCCGGTCAGTTCGTGACATTGGAACTTGAAATCGACGGCGTACCGGTGATGCGTTCCTACACCATTTCCAGCTCACCGTCGGTGCCGTACAGCTTCTCCATCACCATCAAGCGGGTGCCTGGCGGTAAGGTTTCGAATTACCTGCACGACACCTTGCATGAAGGTCAGGAACTGGCAGTGCACGGTCCGGTGGGCTTGTTCAATGCCATGGACTTCCCTAATCCGAAAATCCTGTACCTCAGCGGCGGTGTCGGGATTACGCCGGTTATGTCCATGGCGCGCTGGTTCTATGACACCAACGCCAATGTCGACATGGTTTTCGTGCACAGCGCCCGTACCCCGAAAGACATCATTTATCATCGCGAGCTGGAGCACATGGCGTCGCGGATCGATAACTTCAGCCTGCATCTGATTTGTGAAAAACATGGTTTAGGCGAGCCATGGGCGGGTTATCGCGGTTATTTGAATCAAAAAATGCTGGAATTGATGGTTCCGGACTTTTTGGATCGCGAGGTGTTTTGCTGCGGGCCTACGCCGTACATGACGGCAGTGAAGCGTTTGCTGGAAGCCAATGGCTTCAACATGGCCCAGTACCACGAGGAATCATTCGGTGCGACGCCGCCAGAAGCCCGTGCAGATGCGGTTGAACAAGCCGAAATTGCTGCTGACGCGCCGGAAGTGGATCTGGCGGACCTGCATCAGGTTGAATTCATTTCGGCGGGCAAAAGCATTCGTGTGGCACCGGGTGAAACCGTTCACGCAGCGGCTGCCAAGCTTGGCCTGCTAATCCCCAAAGCCTGTGGCATGGGAATCTGCGGCACCTGCAAAGTGATGAAGCTGGGCGGGGAAGTGGAGATGGAGCACAACGGCGGCATTACCGACGAAGACGTGGCCGAGGGATACATCCTGTCGTGCTGCAGCGTGCCGAAGGGGGATGTGCGGATCGACTTCTAAGTCGTCTGGCACAAGTCTTTGCAGGAGCCAACGTGTTGGCGAGAGGCCTTTGCGGTGTGTGCCCCTGAATCGCCTTGCCAACAAGTTGGCTCCTACAGGTGTTGTGACGTCCTGCCTACAGACTAAAGCGCGCAACCATGTTGTTCAGGTCCAGGGCCAGGCGCGAAAGTTCGTTGCTGGCGGCGCTGGTTTGGTGGGCGCCGGTTGACGATTGCACGGACAGGTCGCGGATGTTCACCAAATTGCGGTCCACCTCGCGAGCGACTTGGGCTTGTTCTTCTGCCGCGCTGGCGATCACCAGGTTGCGCTCGTTGATCTGCACGATAGCCATGTTGATGGTGTCCAGCGCCAGGCCCGCGCCTTTGGCGATGTTCAGGGTCGATTCAGCGCGCTCGGTGCTGTTGCGCATGGAGTTCACCGCCTGTTCGGTGCCGCCTTGAATACTACCAATCATCCGCTCGATTTCACTGGTAGATTGCTGGGTGCGATGGGCCAATGCCCGAACTTCGTCGGCCACCACCGCAAAGCCACGACCGGCTTCACCCGCACGGGCCGCTTCGATGGCGGCGTTAAGGGCCAGCAAGTTGGTCTGGTCAGCCAGGCCGCGAATTACGTCCAGCACTTTGCCGATATCACGGGATTCATTAGCCAGATTACCCACCAGTTCAGCGGTGCTTTTAACGTCACCACTCATGCGTTCGATGGCGTTGACGGTTTCCATCACCAAATCCCGGCCATCGCCCGCTGAGCGTGTGGCGTCTTTCGAGGCATCGGACGTGCTGACGGCATTACGCGCCACTTCTTCCACGGCGCTGGTCATCTGGTTGACTGCCGTCGCGGCTTGCTCAATCTCATTATTCTGTTGCACCAAACCACGCGCGCTTTCGTCGGTGACGGTGTTCAACTCTTCTGCCGCCGAAGCCAGTTGAGTAGCCGAGCCAGAAATATGCTGCAGCGTATCGCGAAGTTTTTCCTGCATCTTCTGCATGGCTGCCAAAAGGCGGCCGGCTTCATCGCGACCTTCGACCTTGATCGGGCGCGTCAGATTGCCTTCAGCGATGCCCTCTGCCGCTGCCAATGCCTGGGCAATAGGCTGGGTAATGCTAGTTGTCAGCAACCAGGCGAACAGAACAGTGAGGATGGTGGCGGCAATCAACAACGCAATCACCATCATCGAAGCGACGGAATATTGGTCGGCAGCCTGATGGTTGGTGTCAGAGGTCTGCGCATCGTTGATGTCCAGCAGCTTGCCCAGCACCGCGTTGGTGTCGTCCGAGTTTTTCAGCAATTCGTTGTTCAGCAGATCGCGCAATGCGTCGATTTGGTTCGCTTGAGACAACGAAAACATCTTGGCTTCCAGCACGCGATATTCGGCGAGCTTCTGCACGTACTGGTCGTAGAGTGCGCGCTCTGCAGGGCTCTGGATCAGTTTTTCGTAGATGCCTTGAGCGGTGCGGATCTGCTCGTTGCGCACTTTGAAGATATCGATGGTCTTGAGCTGTACGTCTGGCTCGCGGTTGAGCAGCACCCGGTACGAAAGCGTGCGCAGGCGATAGTTGATTTTAGTCAGCTCATCGATGCTCTTGATGCTCGGCACGCTGGTGTTTTCGATATTCACCGCAGCAGACCGGATGACGCTCATTTGGGTCAGTGCACAGATGCCCAACACCAGCATCAGGCCTCCGATCAAGGCGAAGCCGAGAAAGGCGCGCGGGGCGATATTCATACTGCGAAGTGACATGGGATATTCCAGAAGTTGCGCGCAATCCGTGCGCGCGGGCAGGGAACAATATTTGTTTCCTTGCCTATCGGTCTGAAATGCCAAGTCTTGAGGGGTAACGCTGTTTTTAAAGCAAAATAGTGGCTATTAGCCATTTTTTAGCAAAAAAATCCCTCGAACCGACCGATGTCCTGTCGAAGATCGGCGCTTACAGTCTGAAGCGTTGAACCATGCTGCTCAGGTCTACCGCCAGGCGCGATAACTCGCCACTGGCCGAACTGGTTTGGCTGGCACCGGTAGCCGATTGCACCGACAGGTCACGAATGTTCACCAGGTTGCGATCCACTTCACGAGCGACTTGCGCCTGCTCTTCAGCCGCGCTGGCGATCACCAGGTTGCGCTCATTGATCTGCAGGATGGCCGCGTTGATCGTGTCCAGGGCAAGGCCCGCGCCTTTGGCGATATTCAACGTCGATTCGGCGCGCTCGGTGCTGTTGCGCATGGAGTTCACCGCTTGTTCGGTGCCACCCTGGATGCTGCCAATCATGCGTTCGATTTCGCTGGTAGATTGCTGGGTGCGATGGGCCAATGCCCGAACTTCGTCGGCCACCACCGCAAAGCCACGGCCGGCTTCACCAGCGCGTGCAGCTTCGATGGCGGCGTTGAGGGCCAGCAAGTTAGTCTGGTCAGCCAGGCCGCGAATCACGTCCAACACTTTGCCGATATCACGGGATTCATTGGCCAGGTTGCCGATCAGTTGCGCTGTGCTCTGCACATCGCCGCTCATGCGTTCGATGGCACCAACGGTCTCCATGACCAATTCCCGCCCATCGCCAGCCGACGTGGTGGCGCTTTTTGAGGCGTCGGAGGTGCTGACAGCGTTGCGAGCGACTTCTTCCACTGCGGTGGTCATTTGATTGACCGCCGTTGCAGCCTGTTCGATTTCTTTATTTTGCTGCGCCAGGCCCTTGGCACTTTCATCAGTGACGGCGTTCAGTTCTTCAGCGGCCGAGGCCAGCTGAGTGGCCGAGCCTGAAATGCGGTGCAGTGTGTCGCGCAGCTTTTCCTGCATCTTTTGCATCGCTTTGAGCAGCCGACCTATTTCGTCGCTGCCCTCAGCCTTTATCTGACGCGTAAGGTTGCCCTCGGCAATGGCTTCAGCAACCAATAATGCTTCGGACACAGGCTGCGTAATGCTATTGGTCAGCAGCCAGGCAAACAGCATCGTCAGAACAGTCGCGATAACCAACAGCCCGACCACCATATTAAAGGCCAGGGAATACTGGCTGGTGTCCTGAGCGTTGGCAATGTTCATTTGGCGGGTATTGATGTCGACCAGCTTGCCCAGGACGACATTCATCTGGTCCGAGTTTTCTTGAAGATCGACGTTAAGCAGGGTGCTCAATTCGTCGAGCTTATTGGCGCGGCTCAGGCTTTTCATGCGGTCTTCGAGTTGACGGTACTGAGCGAGCAATTGCTTGAATTGGCTGTATGTCGCTAGTTCTTCAGGATCATCAATGAGTTTTTCATACGCCGCTTGGGCATCGGTGACCATTTGGTCGCGCTTGCCTATCAAGTCGATGGTTTTCTCCTGAATCGCCGGATCACGGGCGAGCAGCAGTCGAAAGGACAGCACCCGGAGCCGAACGCTGTGTTCCACCAGCTTGTCCAGGTTTCTGATGCTGGGTAATGTGTTTTCACTGATCTGCAGGCCTGAATTACGGATCGAATTCATTTGCATCAAAGCAAAGACCCCGAGGACTAGCATCAATGCGCCAATCAAGGAAAATCCAAGAAATGCGCGCGGCGCGATATTGATATTTCTAAGGGACATAGGACTTCCGGGGGCGGCGCATTCCGTGCGGCAGGGAACAGAAGAGAACAGCGTGTATCAGCTATCGGACATAACCCTGAAGTCTTGAGCTGTTATTTGGCTTTGGGACGGTCTGACGAGTTGCAGGAACCAGATAGGGAAAAGGCAGTCAGTTACCACTCGTTATGCATTTACGCTGCGGTGACTTTTCTTTATCGTGTGCGCCCTTGAAATTTGCTTGAGAAATCAAAATGTTGGAAGCATCCCTGAGTCAATTGGAACAACTGGTCGGTGATCTGGTGCAACAGAACCAGGCCCTGCATAGCCGCAACACGGAGCTGAGCGCAGAGTTGGCCCAAGTGAAGGATGAAAACGACGGCTTGCAGCTGGGCTTGCTGGAGCAGGAAGAAAAACAGGGCGCAACCGCCGCTCGGATTCAGGCATTGGTTGATCGTGCCACCAGCGTTACCGCTGTCAGCGCATGAGTATCGACGGGGACGCAGTTAAGGTCGTCTCGATTCTGGGCAATGACTATTCGATCAAGGCACCGGTCGGTGAAGAGCACACGCTGCGGGAAGCGGCGGTCATGCTCAAATCAGCCTTGGCGGACACCAAGCGTAAGTACCCGACGCTGATCGGCGACAAATTACTGGTATTGGCTGCGTTGAACCTGTGTTCGCAGCAGATCGAACTCAAGCGGCAGCACAATAAGGAACTCAACCGTTATCAAGAGCAAGTCAGCGCCACGGTTGAAGTGATCGCCAAGACTATCGCCCAGGGGTAAGGACACATTACCTGTAGGAGCCAACTTGTTGGCGATGCAAGCAGCGCGGTACATCTGAAGACTGCAGTGCTGCTGACATCGCCAACACGTTGGCTCCTACAGAAGTGCGGCAGTCAACGCGATGTGTCAGATATACCGGAGCGCTTGAGTCATCCCGCCTGCATCACCAACCGAATATCCGCTGCCAATTCGCGTACGCGGTCTTCTTCGGTGTCCCATGAGCACATGAATCGCGCGCCGCCGTCGCCGATGAAGGTATAAAAGCGCCAGCCTTTATTGGTCAGTGCTTTGACCGCGGGTTCTGACATTTGCAAGAACACACCGTTGGCCTGTACCGGGAACATCAGTTCCACGCCGGGAATGCCTTTCACCAATTCCGCGAGCAGCTGCGCGCAGTGGTTGGCGTGGCGTGCGTGTTTGAGCCAAGCGTCGTTTTCCAGCAGGCCAACCCATGGCGCTGAGAGAAAGCGCATCTTCGACGCCAGTTGCCCGGCTTGTTTGCACCGGTAATCGAAGTCTTCAGCCAGTTTATGGTTAAAGAACAGAATCGCCTCGCCCACTGCCATGCCGTTTTTAGTCCCGCCAAAGCACAGCACGTCGATGCCGGCTTTCCACGTCAGCTCCGCCGGAGTGCAATTAAGGAAGGCGCAGGCATTAGAAAATCGCGCGCCGTCCATGTGCAGGTTCAGCCCCAGTTCTTTGCAGGTAGCGCTGATAGCCTTGAGTTCATCGATTTGATAGACGCTGCCCACTTCAGTCGCTTGGGTCAACGTCACTACCCGCGGCTTGGGGTAATGAATGTCTTTTCGCTTGAGGGCAACTTCGCGAATGGATTCTGGGGTTAGCTTGCCGTTTTCACTGCGGGCGGTCAGCAGCTTGGAGCCGTTGGAGAAGAACTCCGGCGCGCCGCATTCGTCGGTTTCGACGTGGGCAGTTTCTGAGCAGATAACGCTGTGATAACTCTGGCATAACGACGACAGCGCTAAAGAGTTGGCTGCGGTGCCGTTAAAGGCGAAAAACACTTCGCAGTCGGTTTCGAACAATTTGCGGAAATGATCGGAGGCGCGAGCAGTCCATTCATCATCGCCATAAGCGCGCTGGTGTCCTTGATTGGCCTGCTCCATGGCAGCCCAGGCCTCGGGGCAGATCCCGGAGTAGTTGTCGCTGGCAAACTGCTGGCTTTTATCTGTCATGGCCGACTCCCTGTGATCGATTATGGTGCGCACTTTACCCAGAATATCTGGCTCAGGTCATGCGTTGTTCTGTTTTGCCGGAGCTTGAAGTGTCAGGAAGCTTTATGAAGCCATTACAAACGATGCCAAGAGACTCTGCGCTGGACCTGTTGAAGTGGCTGGCGATGCTGAGCATGGTGCTCGACCATCTGCGCTATGTGGGCTGGTCGCTGAACATTTTGTATGTGCCGGGACGGTTGGCGTTCCCTTGGTTTTGCCTGGCGATTGCCGTCAATGTTGCACGTAAAGGTGAGGGGCAGAGTCTCCAGTGGCGTTATTTGGGATGGTTAGTACTATTCGCCTGTGTGGCGGAGCTGCCTTATCGGCTGTACATGGCGGACGAGGCCAATACCCTGAACGTGATGCCGACCTTGGCGTTGGGACTGCTGGTGGCCCGGAGCTGGCGTGATCGCTCGGCGTCCTCGTGGCTGCTGGCGGGCATCTCATTACTGGCGGGATGGTTTTTTAGTAGCCAACTGATGTTCGGCTTTTATGGGGTGTTGTTGCCGCTGGCATGTGTGCTGGTGCTGCGCAGGCCCTGGTACACAGCGTTATTGCCGGGCGCCGTATGCCTGGCGGGCAATGCATGGCCGGAAATGTTTGCGGGCGCCAGTTGGGGGGACCCGGTTTCGATTGGTGGAATTGCTGTGTGCCTGTTTGCGCCGTTGATCGGGCTGGCGATCTTGCGCTCAAAACCACCTGTCGCCATCTGGCCCATGCGCCGCTGGGCGTATGCGATCTATCCGCTGCATTTTATGGTGTTGCTGGGGCTGAGGAAATTACTCGGACTGTAGGAGCGCGCTTGCCCGCGATCGGCTGCGCAGCAGTCGCAAACAGGTCGATGCATTCCTCCAGTTAAAACTGGGTTAACCATTTGGGACCGCTGCGCCATCCATGGCGGGCAAGCGCGCTCCTACGTCTTTGGCCACCAATTATCTCTGCGCGCCAAGGCATGTCGTAAACGCACCTTTGCGTGGCGTCCATGGGCATTTGGCCTGTCTGCGTCGGACCTACCATCGCATCCAGAGGGCGCTCTACAAGCCCTATCGATAAGCCAGGCGCAGCGCCGCCGCTGGGAGAACCGCGATGTTCAGCAAGCTAGACCAAATCCAAGGTTATGACGATGCACTGTTGGCAGCCATGAATGCCGAGGAGCAACGCCAGGAAGACCATATTGAGCTGATCGCTTCGGAAAACTACACCAGCAAACGCGTGATGGAAGCTCAGGGCAGCGGCCTGACCAATAAATATGCCGAAGGCTATCCCGGCAAACGCTACTACGGCGGCTGTGAGCACGTCGACAAGGTCGAGCTGCTGGCCATTGAACGCGCCAAGCAACTGTTCGGCGCTGACTACGCCAACGTCCAGCCACATTCCGGCAGCCAGGCGAACGCTGCTGTTTATCTGGCCCTGTTGAATGCAGGCGACACCGTGCTGGGCATGAGCCTGGCCCACGGCGGCCACTTGACCCACGGCGCCAAAGTCAGCTTCTCCGGCAAGCTCTATAACGCCGTGCAATATGGCATCGACACCACCACCGGCTTGATCGATTACGACGAAGTCGAGCGTATTGCCGTCGAAAGCAAACCAAAAATGATCATCGCGGGTTTTTCGGCGTATTCGAAAACCCTGGATTTCCCACGGTTCCGCGCCATCGCCGACAAAGTGGGCGCTTACCTGTTCGTTGACATGGCCCACGTTGCCGGTCTGGTTGCCGCTGGCCTGTACCCGAACCCGCTGCCGTACGCTGACGTCGTGACCACCACCACCCACAAAACCCTGCGCGGTCCACGGGGCGGCCTGATCCTGGCCAAAGCCAACGAAGAGCTTGAGAAGAAACTCAACTCCGCGGTGTTCCCTGGTGGTCAAGGCGGCCCGCTGATGCACGTCATCGCGGCCAAGGCCGTATGCTTTAAAGAAGCCATGGAGCCTGGCTTCAAGGCGTATCAGCAACAAGTCATCGACAACGCCCAAGCCATGGCGCAAGTGTTCATGGACCGTGGCTTTGATGTGGTTTCCGACGGCACCGACAACCACCTGTTCCTGGTCAGCCTGATTCGTCAAGGCCTCACCGGGAAAGAAGCTGACGCTGCCTTGGGCCGCGCGCACATTACCGTGAACAAAAACTCGGTACCCAATGATCCACAGTCGCCGTTCGTTACGTCGGGCCTGCGTATCGGCACCCCGGCTGTGACCACGCGCGGTTTTAAAGTGACCCAGTGCGTCGAATTGGCCGGCTGGATTTGTGACATTCTCGACAACCTCGGCGATGCCGACGTCGAGGCCAATGTTGCCAGTCAGGTTGCAGCACTGTGCACCGATTTCCCGGTTTATCGCTGAGTCAGGAGTAGATCCATGCAGCATTACTCAGGCTTCGGCCTCTTCAAGCACTCCCTCAGCCACCATGAAAACTGGCAGAAAATGTGGCGCACGCCGACCCCGAAAAAAGTCTACGACGTGGTTATCGTCGGCGGCGGCGGGCACGGTCTGGCTACGGCTTACTACCTGGCCAAAGAACACGGCATCACTAACGTGGCCGTGGTCGAAAAAGGTTGGTTGGGCGGCGGTAACACCGCGCGCAACACCACCATCGTCCGCTCCAACTACCTGTGGGACGAGTCGGCTCACCTGTACGAACACGCCATGAAGCTGTGGGAAGGCCTGTCCCAGGACATCAACTACAACGTGATGTTCTCCCAGCGCGGCGTCTACAACCTGTGCCACACCCTGCAAGACATGCGCGACTCGGAACGTCGGGTCAGCGCCAACCGTCTGAACGGCGTAGACGGTGAGTTGCTCAATCAGAAACAGGTGGCGGAAGAAATCCCGTACCTCGACTGCTCGAAAAACACCCGTTACCCGATCATCGGCGCCACTGTTCAACGTCGCGGCGGCGTTGCCCGTCACGATGCCGTGGCCTGGGGCTTTGCCCGTGCCGCTGATGCCTTGGGCGTCGACCTGATTCAACAAACCGAAGTCATCGGTTTCCGTAAAGAAAATGGCGTGTGCATCGGTGTGGAAACCAACAAAGGCTTCATCGGCGCCAAGCGCGTCGGTGTGGTGACTGCGGGTAACTCGGGTCACATGGCCAAGCTCGCCGGCTTCCGTCTACCGATTGAATCTCACCCGCTGCAAGCGTTGGTGTCCGAGCCGATCAAGCCGATCATCGACAGCGTCATCATGTCCAACGCGGTCCACGGCTACATCAGCCAGTCCGACAAAGGCGACCTGGTGATCGGTGCCGGTATCGACGGCTGGGTTGGCTACGGTCAGCGCGGCTCGTACCCGGTGATCGAACACACGATTCAGGCCATCGTCGAGATGTTCCCGGTGTTGTCCCGTGTGCGCATGAACCGTCAGTGGGGCGGCATCGTCGACACCACGCCAGACGCATGCCCGATCATTTCGAAAACTCCGGTTGGCAACATGTTCTTCAACTGCGGTTGGGGCACCGGTGGTTTCAAGGCCACGCCAGGCTCAGGCAACGTGTTTGCTGCCAGCCTCGCGAAAGGCGAAATGCACCCATTGGCAAAACCATTCTCCATCGACCGTTTCCATAACGGTGCGTTGATCGATGAACATGGCGCCGCGGCAGTAGCCCACTAACAAAGGCCGCATGAAAACTACTTCGCTCGGCAATACGGCGTTAAAACCAGGCTCGAAATGGTCATTTAGGTACCCTAAACTCCGCTTTCTCGCCTGATTTTGCCTTGTCTTGCCATCGCTCGTTACGTTTTCAAGCGGCTTTGGAGGAATAAAATCTATGTTGCACATCTTCTGTCCTCACTGTGGCGAACTGCGCTCTGAAGAGGAATTCCACGCTTCGGGCCAGGCTCACATTCCGCGTCCGCTGGACCCAAATACCTGCACCGATGCTGAGTGGGGCGACTACATGTTTTTCCGCGATAACCCACGCGGTGTGCACCACGAGTTGTGGGATCACGTAGCCGGTTGCCGTCAGTACTTCAACGCAACCCGTGACACCGTGACCTACGAAATTCTCGAGACTTACCTGATCGGCCAGAAACCGCAGTTCACAGCGAAAGCGGCCAGTCCGGTTTTGGGAGACAAGGCATGAGCCAGAACAATCGCCTGCCTAACGGTGGCCGTATCGACCGTAGCAAGGTGCTGAATTTCACCTTCAACGGCCAGAGTTACCAAGGCTTCGAAGGCGACACACTGGCCGCAGCATTGCTGGCCAATGGCGTTGATATCGTTGGCCGTAGCTTCAAGTATTCACGTCCTCGGGGGATTTTCGCAGCGGGTTCCGAAGAGCCCAACGCGGTGTTGCAGATCGGTTCGACCGAAGCCACGCAGATCCCTAACGTGCGCGCCACGCAACAAGCGCTGTACCAGGGTTTGGTTGCCACCAGCACCAACGGCTGGCCGAGCGTGAACACCGACGTTATGGGAATCCTCGGCAAGGTCGGCGGCAAGCTGATGCCGCCAGGCTTCTACTACAAAACCTTCATGTACCCGCAATCGTTCTGGATGACCTACGAGAAGTACATTCGTAAGGCCGCAGGTTTGGGTCGTTCACCGACCGAGAACGATCCGGACACTTATGACGCAATGAACCATCATTGTGACGTGCTGATTGTTGGCGCTGGCCCTGCGGGTCTGGCTGCGGCATTGGCGGCTGGTCGCAGTGGAGCCCGGGTGATTCTGGCGGACGAGCAGGAAGAGTTCGGCGGCAGTTTGCTGGACAGCCGTGAAAGCCTGGATGGCAAGCCTGCTGCTGAATGGGTTGCCTCGGTAATGGCTGAGTTGAAAAGCTTGCCGGACGTGATTCTGTTGCCTCGCGCCACCGTCAACGGCTACCACGATCATAACTTCCTCACCATTCACGAACGCCTGGCCGATCACCTCGGTGACCGCGCGCCCATCGGTCAAGTGCGCCAACGCATGCACCGGGTTCGCGCCAAGCGCGTGGTTTTGGCCACCGGTACCCACGAACGGCCACTGGTGTACGGCAACAACGACGTGCCGGGCAATATGCTTGCTGGCGCTGTGTCCACCTACGTTCGCCGGTACGGCGTGGCGCCGGGTAAAAAGCTGCTGCTGTCGACCAACAACGATTACGCCTACCGCGTTGCGTTGGACTGGCTCGACGCGAGCCTGCAAGTGGTGGCCATTGCTGACGCACGGGCCAATCCACGTGGTGCTTTGGTTGAAGAAGCCCGCGCCAAGGGCATTCGTATCCTGACCTCCAGCGCTGTGGTTGAAGCCCGTGGCACCAAACGCGTCTCCGCAGCACGGGTTGCCGCCATCGACGTCAAAGGCCATCGGGTTACCAGCCCTGGCGAATGGCTCGATTGCGACCTGGTTGCGACGTCCGGTGGCTACAGCCCAATCGTTCACTTGGCCTCGCACTTGGGTGGCAAGCCGATCTGGCGTGAAGACATTCTCGGTTTCGTACCGGGCGAAGCACCGCAGAAACGCGTGTGCGTCGGCGGTATCAATGGCGTCTTCAGTCTGGCGGATGCATTGGCCGATGGCTTTGAAGGCGGCGCTCGCGCAGCCAATGAGGCTGGGTTCAAAATCGTCGAAGGCACACTGCCGAAGGCGTTGACCCGTCTGGAAGAGCCGACCTTGGCGCTGTTCCAGGTCCCCCACGAAAAATCTACTGCACGGGGCCCGAAGCAATTCGTTGACCTGCAAAACGACGTCACCGCCGCCGCCATCGAGCTGGCGACCCGGGAAGGCTTCGAGTCGGTTGAACACGTCAAACGCTACACCGCACTGGGTTTCGGTACTGATCAAGGCAAGCTCGGCAACGTCAACGGTCTGGCCATTGCGGCCCGCTCGTTGAACATGTCCATCACCGAGATGGGCACCACGATGTTCCGCCCGAACTACACGCCGGTCACATTTGGCGCCATTGCCGGCCGTCACGCCGGTCACATCTTCGAGCCTGTGCGCTTCACCGCGCTGCACGCCTGGCACCTCAAAAACGGTGCTGAATTCGAAGACGTCGGTCAGTGGAAGCGTCCTTGGTACTTCCCGAAAAAGGGTGAGGACCTGCACGCTGCAGTTAGCCGTGAATGCAAAGCCGTACGCGACAGCGTCGGCCTGCTGGATGCGTCCACGCTGGGCAAAATTGACATTCAAGGCCCGGATGCCCGCGAGTTTCTCAACCGTATCTACACTAACGCCTGGACCAAGCTCGACGTGGGCAAGGCGCGTTACGGCCTGATGTGTAAAGAAGACGGCATGGTTTTCGACGACGGCGTAACTGCTTGTATCGCCGACAATCACTTCTTGATGACCACCACCACCGGCGGCGCTGCACGCGTGCTGCAATGGTTGGAAATCTACCAACAGACCGAATGGCCAGACCTGAAGGTGTACTTCACTTCTGTGACCGACCATTGGGCGACCCTGACCTTGTCTGGCCCGAACAGCCGCAAGCTGCTGGCCGAAGTGACTGACATTGATCTGGAGAAAGAAGCGTTCCCGTTCATGACCTGGAAAGAAGGTCTGGTCGGTGGCGTTCCGGCTCGGGTGTTCCGTATCTCGTTCACCGGTGAGCTTTCCTACGAAGTAAACATCCAGGCCGATTACGCCATGGGCGTTCTGGAAAAAATCATCGAGGCCGGCAAGCAGTACAACCTGACCCCGTATGGCACTGAAACCATGCACGTGCTGCGGGCCGAGAAGGGCTTCATTATCGTCGGCCAGGACACCGATGGCTCGATGACCCCGGACGACTTGAACATGGGCTGGTGTGTTGGCCGCACTAAACCGTTCTCGTGGTTGGGCTGGCGTGGGATGAACCGCGAAGACTGCGTGCGTGATCAACGTAAACAGTTAGTGGGTCTCAAGCCGATCGATCCGACCAAGTGGTTGCCGGAAGGCGCGCAGTTGGTGTTCGACACTAAACAGTCGATCCCGATGACCATGGTGGGACACGTGACGTCGAGCTACACCAACGGTTCGCTGGGTTACTCGTTTGCCATGGGCGTTGTGAAAGGCGGCTTGAAGCGCATGGGCGAACGTGTGTTTGCACCGTTGGCCGATGGCAGCGTGATCGAAGCGGAGATTTGTTCTTCGGTGTTCTTCGATCCGAAAGGCGAACAGCAGAACGTTTGACCTGATATGGGGCTGCCGCTTCGCGGCAGATCGCAGCCTTCGGCAGCTCCTGCAGGGTTTGGTGTCGATGTGTTAACAGAATTCAAAACAGGTGCTCTATGACCACAGCCAACGTTTACCAACAACGGCCAACGACCGGTGAAAAAGCCGAGTCACCGTTGTTTCATGCCGACCTCGGCAGCCTGGTCGGCAAGGGCCGGGCTAACCCTGGCGTGATCCTGCGCGACAAGAAACTGCTGGGCCATTTGACCCTCCGTGGCGATGGTCACGACGCCGCCTTCGCAGCGGGTGTGGCCACGGCACTGGGCATGGAATTGCCCGGTCCTCTCAAAGTTGTCGTTAGCGGCGAAAGCTCGCTGCAATGGCTGGGTCCAGATGAGTTTTTGCTGATCGTTCCAACCGGCGAAGAGTTGGGTGCTGAGCAGCGTCTACGCGAAGCGCTGGTTGGGCAGCACATCGCCGTGATCAATGTCAGCGGCGGCCAAAGCCTGCTGGAACTCACCGGGCCGAAGGTTCGTGAAGTGCTGATGAAGTCCACCAGCTATGACGTGCACCCGAGCAACTTTCCGGTGGGCAAAGCCGTCGGCACCGTGTTCGCCAAGTCGCAATTGATGATTCGTCGTACTGGCGAAGAAACCTGGGAATTGGTCATCCGCCGCTCGTTCTCCGATTACTGGTGGATGTGGTTGCAAGATGCCAGTGCTGAGTATGGGTTGAGTATTGCGGCGTGATGTGAAGCCTTGGCGAGAAGCCAGACGATGAAGATTCAACCAGGAGCAACCGATAGATGAGCCGCGCCCCCGACACATGGATTCTGACTGCCGATTGCCCGAGCGTTTTAGGCACGGTGGACGCGGTGACCCGCTATTTGTTCGAGCAGGGCTGTTACGTCACCGAGCACCACTCCTTTGATGATCGGCTGTCGAGCCGGTTCTTCATCCGCGTCGAATTTCGCCAGCCGGAGGGCTTCGATGAACAGGCTTTTCGTGCAGGCCTGGCGACGCGTGGTGAAGCGTTCGGGATGGTGTTTGAACTGACGGCGCCGAACTATCGGCCGAAAGTAGTGATCATGGTTTCCAAAGCCGATCATTGCCTGAACGACCTGCTTTACCGTCAACGCATCGGGCAATTGTCCATGGACGTTGTGGCGGTGGTGTCCAACCATCCTGACTTGGAACCCTTGGCCCGCTGGCACGACGTCCCGTATTACCATTTCGCCCTGGATCCCAACGATAAAGCCGCACAAGAGCGTCAGGTGTGGCAAGTAATTGAACAATCGGGCGCTGAACTGGTAGTGCTCGCGCGTTACATGCAGGTGTTGTCGCCTGAACTCTGCCGTCGTCTCGATGGCTGGGCAATCAACATCCACCACTCGTTGCTGCCCGGCTTCAAGGGCGCAAAACCGTACCATCAGGCCTACAACAAGGGCGTGAAACTGGTCGGCGCAACGGCGCATTACATCAACAACGACCTCGACGAAGGCCCGATCATTGCCCAAGGCGTCGAAGCGGTCGATCACAGCCACTATCCCGAGGATCTGATCGCCAAAGGTCGGGATGTCGAGGCCCAGACATTGGCGAAGGCGGTGGGTTATCACATCGAGCGGCGGGTGTTCTTGAATGCCAGTCGGACGGTGGTTTTATAAGGTTGACGCAATCTTTGCAGGAGCTACCGCAGGCTGCGATGGGCTGCAAAGCAGTCCTGTTAAAAGCGAACAAATCCGTCTGGTCGATCGCGACCCGGCTTATCGCAGCCTTCGGCAGCTCCTACTGGGGCTGTGGCGAACGCTAAATAACAACAATAGCGAGGTGAAAGCATGTCTGGTAATCGTGGTGTGGTGTATCTCGGCGGCGGCAAGGTCGAAGTACAAACAATCCCTTTCCCGAAAATGGAAAACCCGCAGGGCAAACGTATCGACCATGGCGTGATTCTGCGCGTGGTGTCGACCAACATTTGCGGCTCCGACCAACACATGGTGCGCGGCCGTACCACGGCGCAAACCGGTCTGGTGCTGGGCCATGAAATCACTGGCGAAGTCATCGAAGCCGGTCGCGACGTTGAAAACCTCAAAGTCGGCGACCTGGTATCGGTTCCGTTCAACGTAGCGTGCGGTCGTTGCCGCAGCTGTAAAGAACAGAACACCGGCGTCTGCCTTACCGTCAACCCGGCCCGTCCGGGCGGTGCTTACGGTTACGTCGACATGGGTGACTGGGTCGGTGGCCAGGCTGAATTCGTGCTGGTGCCTTACGCCGATTTCAACCTGTTGAAACTGCCAGATCGCGATGCTGCGATGGAAAAAATCCGCGACCTGACCTGCCTGTCCGACATTTTGCCAACCGGTTACCACGGTGCAGTAACGGCGGGCGTGGGTCCAGGCAGTACCGTTTACGTTGCAGGCGCAGGCCCTGTTGGTCTGGCCGCTGCAGCTTCCGCGCGTTTGCTCGGTGCTGCGGTAGTGATCATCGGCGACGTGAATCCGGTGCGCCTGATTCACGCCAAGGCGCAAGGCTTCGAAATCGCCGACCTGTCCCTGGACACGCCGCTGCACGAACAAATCGCTGCGCTGCTGGGCGAGCCAGAAGTTGACTGCGCCATTGACGCGGTGGGCTTCGAAGCCCGCGGCCACGGTCATGCCGGTGCCAAACACGAAGCGCCAGCCACTGTACTCAACTCATTGATGGGTGTGGTTCGGGTTGCTGGCAAAATCGGCATTCCGGGCCTGTACGTGACTGAAGATCCAGGTGCTGTAGACGCTGCCGCCAAAATGGGCAGCCTGAGCATTCGTCTGGGTCTTGGCTGGGCTAAATCCCACAGCTTCCACACCGGCCAAACTCCGGTCATGAAGTACAACCGCCAACTGATGCAAGCCATCATGTGGGATCGCATCAAAATCGCGGACATCGTTGGCGTTGAAGTAATCAGCCTTGATGAAGCGCCGCGCGGTTATGGCGAGTTTGATGCGGGCGTGCCGAAGAAGTTTGTGATCGATCCGCATAAATTGTTCAGTGCGGCGTAAGTTTCCAACGCAAACAGGAAGGGCGGCTAAATGCCGCCCTTTTTTGTTGCAGCAAACTTAATTGTTTTTAGCGCCTTTGTGGGCGCGCTGCCGATGTAGATGCAGGCAAATGAGCACTGTTTACGGCGGCTACCAAGGAAGAGAGTCGCAGGTTGCGGGGAACGATGTCCCTCCAGTCGCGGTCAAATCGGCAGTTTTCTACCGGTGATGGCCGGGCCCGAATAAAGGAGTTATATCGATGGAAATCAAACGTGCTTTTGCACTCGCAACGCTCATGACCGTAGCTGCAGCACCGGTATTCGCCTTCAACTTTAGCGATGTAACTGACGCTGTTTCTAAGGGCACCAACGGAAACGCCGCGTCTACGCCTCAAGCGGCAGGCTTGGTCAGTGCACTAACGGGCAGTGGCTTGAATGTGACCCCAACTCAAGCGGTCGGTGGTACTGGCGCTTTAATGGGGTTGGCGAAAAACAAGTTGAGTGGCGGTGATTATTCTTCGCTGACCAAATCCGTTCCTGGCCTGGATCAGCTCGCTG
Organism: Pseudomonas sp.; assembly: GCF_028293835.1. GTDB lineage: Bacteria > Pseudomonadota > Gammaproteobacteria > Pseudomonadales > Pseudomonadaceae > Aquipseudomonas. The sequence goes on along the minus strand of NZ_JAQGNX010000123.1, from coordinate 4,954 downwards.
GAGCTGGCGCATTGAGCAGCTTGATGGGCAACGCCGGCGGCGCCTCGGCGGCAGGGGCGTTGGGTAACGTCCAGAGCATGGGCGATGTTAATTCGGCCTTCAGCAAGTTAGGCATGAGCAGCGACATGGTGGGGCAATTTACGCCGATTATCTTGAAATACTTGGGTGACCAAGGCACCAGCGGCACGGTCTTGAAAAGCCTGGGTAGCCTCTGGGGCACTGGCGGCTAGCCGCAGCGGTTAGCGCATCGCCGTGCAAAGCGGCGATGCGGGCGTTTACGAATGTTTCACGCGGCTTAGTTTATGCTGGCAGTTACGATTACCGGCGGCTTGCAGGCTTCATCCATTCTGAGGAATTTCCGTACGTGAAATCGATTCTGGCCTTGTTGTCTGTGCTTGCGCTGCCGGTGATGGCAGCTGAGCCAACGTTGTATGGCCGCTATGAGTACATCGGCGTACCGGAAATCGGCGAGGTCTTCAAGGCGAAGATGGACACCGGCGCGTTGACCGCTTCGCTGTCTGCCAAGGACATCGAGCTGTTCAAGCGTGACGGTGAGGATTGGGTACGCTTCAAGCTGGCAACCAAGGATGCCACCGGCAAAGTGTACGAGCACAAGGTTGCGCGCATCAGCAGAATTAAAGGCCGTCTCGACGGCGACGATGAAGAAGAACTCGCCGACCCGGCTAAACGTCCGGTAGTTGATCTTGAGCTGTGCCTGGGCGATGCCAAACGCACCGTCGAGGTCAACCTGGTAGACCGCAGCCACTTCAACTACCCGCTGTTGATTGGCGCTAAGGCGCTAAGAGAGTTCGGCGCGGCGGTGAACCCCGCGCGGCGTTACACGGCGGATAAGCCTGATTGTTGAAATCGCTCCTGCCAACTAACGCCTAACCCATCTGAATCTGTGCGAATTCAACTGTAGGAACGGGCTTGCTCGCGATGGTAACGGCGCGATATTTCACGCAGGCCGCGCCACCTGTGAGCCTTCCTACATGGACTTGCGCCATAGCCCCCGGGCACATAACACCGATGGAATGCCCATTCCAATCCACGACAGCGCATCCCACGCGCCATCGCCCAACAGCGCCGCAAACAGTCCGGCCGCCATCAGTAAACCCATCCAGATCGGATGGGCAAACACGCTCCAGTGACTCGTGTGTTTAACCTTCATCGGGCAGTTTCCGCCCGAAATTCGTCTACACGCACTAGCTTCGCCGCGCGCCGCCGTACCCACCACAGGTACACGCCGCTGCCGAGAACAATAATGGTCAGTACGTCCAGAACGCCCCACAGTATTTTCATCGGCATGCCGCCGTAGTCGCCGAAGTGCAGCGGTTGGGACATCAGCAGGGCGTCCATGTACCACGGGCGGTCGACGATGGCGGTAACGCGCAGGTCGCTGGCGTCGATCAGCACGGGGGTCAGCAAGTGCGAGGTGAGGTGTGTCGCGCCTTTCATAAACACGGCGTAATGGTGCTCACTGGAAAAACGGGTGCCAGGGAATGCAATGAAATCTGCCTCCATACCGGGGGCGGCGGCTTCGGCGATCTCCAGCAAGCGCGTGGCCGGCGCGCGATCCACCAGCGGCGGTGCATCGCGATAGGGCGCGATCATTGCCGCCAGACTGTCGTTGCGCCAGGCATTGATGACCAGGTCGGCGCAGGCGTTGAACACGCCGGTCACACCTACCACCAGTGCCCAGGTCAAGGTCACTACACCGATCAGGTTATGCAGATCCAGCCAGCGCACGCGCCTGGATTTGTTTTGGCGCACGGTGGCAAATTTCAGACGGCGCATGAACGGTGCATAAAGCACCACGCCCGAGACGATGGCGATGACAAACAACAGTCCCATGGCGCCGAGAAACAACATGCCCCACGGGCCGGCGTACATGTCGGTGTGTAGGCGCAGCATGATCATCATGAAGCCGCCGTTGGACGAAGGCTTTTCAAACGCTTCGCCGGTGCGCGCGTCCAGCAGGAAGGTGTGTGAGGAGTTCGGCTCAGTCCCTGCGGTGACGGCCATGATCGTGGTCACGGCGTTGGGCGTGTCGTCGTCCCAGCCAAAATACTGCATGACCTCGCCCGGGCGATGCGCCTCGGCCTTGAGGACAAGCTGTTGCAGGCTCAGCGTCGGCGTGTTGGCGGGCATCTGTTTGAGTTCGGGTGAATTGCCCAGCAGATGGTCAATTTCATGATGAAAAATCAATGGCAGCCCAGTGACTGCGAGCATCAGCAGAAACACGGTGCACATCAGGCTGGTCCAGGTGTGGACGAATGACCAGCGGCGGATAGTTCGGCTTTTCATGTTTTTTCCAAAAGCGAAGGGCCACTTGCGGTAAGTGGCCCTGTTTCGTTCTGTGTGCTTTGAGCTGACGAAGTTAACGACCTGAGGGCCGTGGCATCAATCCCGACACGAACGAGAATATTTCGCGATTGTCTCAGAGCGCGCTGTGGGAAGCAATTAGGTCTGGCAGGGCGTTCTGGCGTTAGACGCTACTATAAAACGTTGTAATTATAAATGATAGAACTTATCATTCTCGTTAGCTTCTCGCCTGCCAATCAGAATTTTCTGTAGCCCATCTCCCTCAATATATTCGGCCTTCCTTCAGGATCGACCATGCTAACTCCCGCTCGACCAAGCATTCCCTTGCGCCCGACCCTACTTGCCTTACTGTGTTCGTTAACGATCAATGCCCAGGGCGCTAATACTGAAACAACGCAGGATGCGGGCAACACTCAAGGGAACGGCAGCATGGCACTGGGTGAGGTAAGCATTGAAGCACAGGCGACTGCGCCGACTTCCAGCCTTCCACCGGTTTACGCAGGCGGCCAAGTCGCCCGAGGGGCGCAATTGGGTGTTCTGGGTAATCAGGACATCATGGACGTGCCCTTCAGCACCACGTCCTTCACCGAAAAACTGATTCGTGATCAACAGGCCGAGACGGTTGGCGACGTGCTGCTGAACGACTCGTCGGTCCGTCAGGCCAGTGGCTATGCCAACCAGTCGCAGGTCTTCATGATCCGTGGTTTACCGCTGGCCGCCGATGACATTTCCTACAATGGTTTGTATGGGGTGCTGCCGCGTCAGATCATCTCCACCGATGCCCTTGAGCGCGTTGAGCTGTTCAAAGGACCGAACGCCTTTGTCAACGGCGTGACGCCGACTGGCTCCGGTATCGGCGGCGGCGTTAACCTGCAACCTAAGCGCGCGGATGATATTCCGTTGCGTCGCTTGAGCATGGACATCAGCGATGACGGCCGGGTCGGCGAGCATCTGGATGTAGGCCAGCGCTTCGGTGAGGGCAACCAATTCGGGGTCCGTGTAAACCTGGCTCAGCGTGAAGGCGACACCGCCATCGACGACGAGAGCAATCGCGCTAAATTATTCGCCATAGGCCTGGATTACCGTGGTGACGCCCTGCGTGTTTCCGGCGACTTTGCCTACCAGAGCGCGCGCATCAACGGCGGCCGCAACTCGGTATTCGTTGGCACTGCAACGCAGATTCCCGACGCGCCTTCGTCGACCACCAACTACAACGCCAAATGGGCGTATACCGACATTCAAGACACCTTTGGCATGATGCGCGCCGAATATGACTTGAACGATCATTGGACGGCGTATGCCGCAGCCGGTCAGAAGCACACCCGTGAAACCGGGAATTACTCGTCGGTCACCTTGACCGACAACCTCGGCAACGCAACGATCGCTGGCTCGTTCATTCCGCACATCGAGGACAACACCAGCGCGATGGCTGGCTTGAACGGCAAGTTTCAAACCGGGCCTGTCAGCCACAAGCTGAACTTCGGCCTGGCCGGTATCTGGACCCAACAGCGCAGCGCCTATAACTTCGATCTGAATGCCCACGCGACCAACATTTATGACCCTGTGGATACCCCGGCTCCGGTGGGTAACCTCCCGGGTGGGGATCTGGGTGATCCAAATGTCGTCGGCAAAACCATCGTTCGCAGCGGTGCGGTGTCCGACACCTTGGGCTTTTTTGATGATCGTGTACTGCTAACACTCGGCCTACGCCGTCAGCAACTGATTGTGCAGGGTTATAGCTACGATGGTGGCAGCCGTACTGCTTTTTACGATGAGTCGATCACCACCCCGGTTTACGGCATTGTGATCAAGCCGTGGGACCACGTGTCTATCTATGCCAACCACATCGAAGGCCTGGCTAAAGGCCCGACCGCACCCACCACTGCGGGTAATTTGACCGTTAGTAACGGCTCCCAAGTGTTCGCGCCTGCCCGTTCGAAACAGACTGAAGCAGGCGTAAAAGTCGACATGGGTACCTACGGCGCAAGCCTGGGTGTGTACCGTATCTCGCAGCCGAGCGACGGTTATACCCAGGTCGTCGATGCCACCACCGCTGTCTATCTTCGCGACGGTGAGCAGATCAACAAAGGGGTTGAGCTGAACGTCTTCGGTGAGCCAGTTGAAGGACTGCGTTTGTTGACTGGCCTGACGCGCATGGAAACCGAGTTAAAAGGAACTGCGGACGGGACCAATGATGGTCATCGTGCCATTGGTGTTCCGACGTTTCAGTTCAACGCCTCGGTCGATTGGGATGTACCTGGCTTGCAAGGCGTATCTCTGAACGGCTTGATGTTACGCACCGGCGGTCAATACGCCGATGCGGCTAACAACCTCAGCTTGCCGACATGGAACCGCTTTGATGTGGGCGCTCGTTACAACTTCAAGGTTGACCAGCGCGACGTCACCGTGCGCGCCACGGTCGAAAACGTTGCAAACAAAGACTATTGGGCCTCCGCACAGGGTGGTTTCCTGACCCAGGGTGATCCGCGTCTGGTTAAATTGTCGGGTTCGATAGACTTCTGATAGCGCGTTCGTTGTTTATAAAAAAGGCCCTGCAGAAGTGATTCTGCGGGGTCTTTTTTTAATGGGATGTCCCGTCCTGAATAAGGTTTACACCTTCTGACCTATC
>NZ_JAQGNX010000099.1 GCF_028293835.1 Pseudomonas sp. | reverse complement strand
TCAAAGGTCGTGCCCTGGAATTGCTTGTTCACGACGTTTTTGGCGGCGTGCAACGCGGTGGGGTGAAAATTATCAGCGGCGTTGTCCTGCACCTGTAGCCAGTTGCAGTGCTGAAAGTTGCTATAGCCGACCAGTTCGTCGCCCTCCGCTACGGTGAAATCCTGCTCCCATTCCGGAAACGGTGGCTCCTCATCCGGAGGGCCCATGTAAGCGAAAACCAGGCCGTGTCGTTCAAAGGCCTTGTAAGCCCCCTGGCGAATCGAGCACGCATACTTCTCACCGTCTTTTTCTTCGCCGGCCGGGAAAGGTACGTGCAGGCATGCGCCATCCACGTCGAACACCATCCCGTGATAGCAGCACTTGATGCCGCGCTCTTGAATCGCGCCGTACTCCAGCGAAGCGCCGCGGTGTACGCAATGCGCATGCAGCAGGCCGACCTGTCCGCTGCCGTCTTTAAAGGCGACCAGTTCCTCGCCCATGATCTTGAGGAAGCGAGGCGTATCGGTCAGCTCCAACGTCATACACACCGGGTGCCAGAACCGGCGCAGGTATTCGCCCATCGGCGTGCCCGGCCCGGTTTCAGTCAATTCAGGATCATGTTCGGCTTGTTTGTTGGTGTGATAACCGCCGTAGGCAATCAATTTCTTTGGCACGGCGCTGGCTGCGGCACCGCTGCCACGTTGATCATCGTCATGCTTATCAAGTTTTTCGCTCATGGCTTGGGTTCCGTTTTTATTAGAGTAATGAGTTCTGAACTCTGTATACAGAGTTCAGAGTCTTGACCTATGCTTGTCTCAAGTCAAGGGACAATTGGAAATGCCGAGGAGAAGATGGACAATGCAGCTCGAATTCAATCCAAACCCGTTAGCTCACCTCAGAGCCCGTTTATGAATGCCAAGCTTCAGCGAGTTCAAACTCGCCCTGATTACGTTGATGAGGTCTACAAAGCGTTGCTTGACGCTATAAGCGACGGCTCGCTTGCACCGGGCAGCCGCATCACTCAGGAAGAAATTGCCGAGCAGATGCATATCTCCCGCTCCCCCGTCTTGCAGGCGTTGCGCCTGCTGAAAAAGGACGGGCTGGTGCAGGACGCGCCGGGACGCGGGGTGCTGGTGACGCCATTGACGGTTGAGTCCATCAGCAATCTGTATCTGATCAGAGGCGCGCTGGACAACCTGGCGGCGAAGTTGGCTGCCGGTAAACGGCATCAGATGGACCCTGCGCTGATCACTTACGGTCGCGACGTCTCAAAAGGCAAGGACGTAAAAGTCATGATCGATGCCGACGTGGCATTCCATAACGCCATCTACGTCGCCTCGGGCAATCCGCTCATTGCCCAAAGCGCAGAGGTTTATTGGGTCCACTTGCGCCGAGCCATGGGCGCGGTGCTGCAATCCAGCGAACAGCGCCAGACGATTTGGGATGAACACGAAGCCATCGCGCAAGCGATCACGCAAGGTAACGTGGCGCTTGCTGGAGAACTCACCGACCACCACACCACTCGGGCCAGGGAAAGCCTCGCTGAGCGTCTGGGTCGGTACCTGGAAAAATAAAAAACCCGCCACGTTTCGGGGCGGGTTGGCGTTCTTCAATCTTCGGTGGGATGTCATCAACGGTTGACGATGGCCTTTGGCATCGACAGGCAGATAAACGCTGCAAAGACCAATGACCCTGCAACGCAATACAAGCCGATGTCCGTACTCTGCGTCGCGTCCTTGACCCATCCGATGAGATAAGGGCTGATGAACCCGGCCAGATTCCCTACGGAGTTGATCATGGCAAGGCCCGCCGCCGCTGCAATACCACCTAGAAATGCTGGCGGCAAGCACCAGAACTGACACAGTCCGGTCATGATGCCCATGGTCGCTATGGACAAAAACATAATGGCAATCATTGGATTGTGAGTTGTGAACGTACTTAGGACCAAGCCTGCCGCGCCCAATAAGGCCGGTATCGCCGCATGCCAACGCCGCTCTTTTCGACGGTCCGCGCTACGCCCGGTAAAAATCATGGCCAATGTGGCTGCCGCGTAGGGGATGGTGGTCAGCAGCGCGACATGCACGGGGTTGTCGATGCCCGAGCTTTTTATCAGTGACGGCAGCCAAAAGCTGATGCCATAGAGCCCCATCATGAAGCCGAAGTACCCGGCACACAGGACCCATACACGGCGATTGCGAAACGCGCCGAATGCAGAATGCACCTCCGCTTGACCCTTCTCTCTGTCCAGATTGTGGACCAGCGTTTCTTTTTCCTGGCGGCTCAGCCATTTGGCATCCTTGATCCCGTCGCTCAGGTAAAACAGCACCACCACGCCGGCAATGATCGAGGGAATGGCTTCGAGAAAGAACAGCCACTGCCAGGCCGCGTAGCCCTGCGCACCGTGAGTGGACGCCATGATCCATCCAGACAACGGCCCACCGATAACGCCCGCCATAGGGATGCCGGTCATGAATAGCGCGGTGATTTTTCCCCGGCGGGATGGCGGGAACCAATAGGTCAGATAGAGGATGATCCCCGGAAAGAATCCTGCCTCGGCAACGCCCAGCAAGAAACGCAGAATGTAGAAGGACGCTGGGGTGTGCACGAAGATCATGCACGCTGACAACAGCCCCCAACTGATCATGATCCGGGCAATCCACCGCCTGGCACCGACCCGGTGCAGCATGATGTTGCTCGGCACTTCGAACAGAAAATAGCCAAGGAAAAAGATGCCGGCGCCCAAGCCATAGATCGTTTCGCTGAAGCCCAACTGGTCAAGCATTTGCAGCTTGGCGAAACCGACGTTGACGCGATCCAGATAGGCAAACACGTAGCAGATGAACAGGAAAGGAATCAGTCGCAAGGTCACCCGTGCGTACAGTTGAGTTTCGCTGTTAGTGGTCTTTTGTTCCGGGTACGGTGCCTCAAGCACGCTAGACATAGCCGATCTCCACGAATTTGTTGTTATTTTCAGGCTATCGATTTGGCCGTCAGGCCGACTCGCAGACGCCCATCATGTGAAGGCGCCTGCAAGAGATTTTACGAAAACATGTCTGGCTGCTCAGACACCAATTTGTCATACAGCGCCTGGAAATGAAGCCAGCCTATATAAGGACTGCCGACGTTTTCTCGGCTGTAGCGCGCGCGCTCGGGCGTAACCAGTATCGGCGTTATACCGCTGGCCTGGATCAGTAACTGCTGCTGACAGCAACGCTCCAGCGCGATGAACCAGAAAGCGGCTTCGTCGATGCTGTGGCGACTCGCGGTTAACAGCCCGTGATTCTGATGGATCGCAGCGCGCACATTGCGAAAGTGCTCCGCTACCGATTTACCCGCTTTCGTTTCGACGGCCACTGCCCCAGCTTCGCTGGTAATCACGGCGTGGTCTTCAAAGAACACCGCAGCGTCCTGGGAAATCGGTGGTAATGGCAGCCCTGTAGCCGCCCAGGCAATCCCGTAAATGGTATGGGCATGACACATCGCGACAATATCCGGGTGGGCTTCATGAACAGCCGCGTGCAATACAAAACCGGCACGGTTGATCGCATAGTCGCCTTCTACGACAACGCCGTTGTGATCGGCGAGGATCAAGTTAGACAGCTTGACCCTGGAAAAATGAACCGCCATTGGGTTGGTCCAATACAACTCAGGAAATTCGGGATCACGCACCGTCAGGTGGCCCGCAAATCCATAATCCAGACTGTGCGCGGCAAAAGCCCTACACGCTGCAACCAGGTGCTTCTTGCGATACTGCCGTTCTTGATCATGGGATTTGAATTCCGGGATTTCCGGAAATATCAGACCCTCCTGCTCTGGCTGATAAATAGAGATACGGCGTTTGCCATTCACGGTAGGCGCAAGTTGCAACAAAGGATCCATGTTCATGACCTCTTAATTATTATTGAACAGGATTGATGGTCGCGAAGTCGCCACTGCGTTGACAAACGATCCCTTTTCACTGATTGTTGAATAAAATTCACCCATGAGCGTTTGCCATGAGAAATTTGCCCAACTTCGCTTCCCTGCGCGCATTCGAATCAGCCGCGCGCCTAGAGAGCTTTGCCGCCGCAGCAGATGAACTGCACCTGACACCGTCTGCCATCAGTCACCAGATCAGAAATCTGGAAACCAGCCTCGGCGTTACCTTGTTTGTACGCCACACCCGTCGAGTTGAACTCACAACCAATGGCCAGCAACTGGCTGGCAAACTCAGCACTGCCCTCGACGCACTGGAGGATGCCTGTTCCGAATGGATGCATGTGCCTGAAACAATGAGCTTGTCCGTCCACTGCGCCCCCAGCTTCGCTTCGAAGTGGTTAGCCCCCCGGTTAAGCCTGTTCATGAACCTGCCCAACCCCATCAACATCCGACTTACCTCCAGCGCCACGCCGCCAGACCTGATTCGCCACGAAGAAGTGGATGTCGCAGTGACATACGGCGCGCCCATCGAACGCGTCGGCATTGTTTATGAGGCACTGGGGAAGGAAATGATCGCGCCCATGGCTTCGCTATCTTTGATCGGCCACGCTATGCCTCGAACAGAAAAGGAGCTGGCTCAGTTTCCGTTGATTGACTCTCAGTTGAGTCCTGTCACGTGGGGCGACTGGTTTGTGCATCGGGGGGTGCAACGGGAATTGCAATATTCCGGGCCTTCGTTTGACCGGGCGGCGATGGCGCTGGGGGCGGCAGCAGATGGGTTGGGGATTGCGCTAGAGTCGACGCGGCTGGCGGAAGACGAGCTGAAAAGCGGGAAATTGGTTGTGGTGGAGGGGTTTGAGCCTTGCCTGCGCAGGGAGATGCATTTTCTTTGTTATCGGGCGGGTAATAAGAAGAGTCGCAAGGTAGAGCGGTTCAAGGATTGGTTGATGGGGCAGCTAGGAGGGCATTGATTCCGCCGTTTTATCGCCGTTTGCAGAATTGACGAAGCCAGGAGCAAAAACTGGCTTTACCAAACCCTAGTGCAAAAGCGCTGTCGGATAAGCACCAGCATTCAAACTCCTGCACTGTCTGATCTACCCTCGCCCATTAATTTGAGGCGTCCGTCGCACTTAACAAGGCATTGCCGAGTCTCAAGTCTGCATCGTTGCAGCGAAATAGCTTCAGTGTGATGCTCAAACTCCCTTGAGGTGTAAATGGTCCATCCGCTCCGTCGCAATTCATCCGTTGCACGCCCCCGGCTTCACCGTATGGGCCCACTCACCATGGCGCTGTTCGGCATACTGTTAGTCGGCGGACTGGCCTTCAGTGCCTGGAGGATATTCAAGGACGTGGGTAATGCAGGAACCGTTTACACGACATGGTTGCCCTATGGAATGCTGGCCCTGGCCCTCGTCATCGCTTTGGGCTTCGAGTTCGTCAACGGCTTTCATGACACAGCCAATGCGGTCGCGACCGTCATCTACACCCACTCTCTGCCTGCCAATGTCGCGGTGATCTGGTCGGGGTTGTGCAACTTCACAGGCGTACTGCTTTCCAGCGGCGCCGTCGCGTTCAGCGTGGTCGCTTTGCTGCCGGTGGATATGATCCTCCAAGTGGGTTCCCGCAATGGTTTTGTCATGATATTCGCATTGCTGATTGCCGCCATCATCTGGAACCTCGGGACGTGGTGGAAGGGATTACCCGCGTCCTCGTCGCACACCTTGATCGGCTCAATACTGGGTGTGGGCATTACTAGCGCCTGGCTGGATGGACGATCAGGCACTCAAGGAGTGGACTGGTCGCAGGTCACCAAAGTTGGTTACGCGCTGCTCCTGTCACCGTTAGTAGGCTTCGTCTGCGCAGCCGGCTTGCTTCTCCTGCTAAGGCTGTTGGTCAAACAGAAAGAGCTGTACCAGGAGCCCATCGGCGATCAACCGCCTCCGGCCTGGATTCGCGGTTTGCTCATCCTCACTTGCAGCGGTGTTTCGTTCGCTCACGGCTCTAATGATGGTCAAAAAGGCATGGGCTTGATCATGCTTATCCTGGTGGGCATGCTGCCGATGGCGTATTCCCTCAATCGTGCGGTACCTGCCACGCAAACCACTCAGTTCGTCGCGGTGGCGCAAGTTACGCGCGATGGTTTGGCCCAGGCGGTGCTTGCGCCCTCTCCCGCCGATCCTCGCGCCGTACTCATTGAGTACGTCCGCAGCCGGAAAGCCCCGCAGGACCTAGTGCCTGCGCTGGCAGGCGTGGTCGGCCTGATTGCCAAAGAAGTGCGCCAATACGGGACCTTGGACAATGTGCCCTCGCAGGACATGACTAACGTGCGCAGTGACATGTTCCTCACCTCCGAAAGCATCCGTCTGATGAACCAGCAAAAGTTGGTCACCTTCTCGGAAGACACCCGCGACAACCTCAATGAATTCAAACGGCAGATCGATGAGGCCACTCGCTTCATTCCGCTTTGGGTGAAAGTCGCGGTAGCCATCGCCCTTGGACTCGGAACGCTGGTGGGTTGGCGGCGGATTGTGATCACCGTTGGGGAAAAAATTGGCAAGAAACATTTGACCTATGCCCAGGGCGCCAGCGCAGAGATGGTGACCATGGTCACCATTGGTGCAGCCGATGCGTTCGGCCTCCCTGTATCAACGACGCATGTCCTGTCTTCAGGGGTTGCTGGCGCGATGGCGGCCAATGGCAGCGGGATACAACTGGCGACTGTGCGAAACCTGTTGCTGGCATGGGTATTCACCTTGCCAGCAGCCATGCTCCTGTCCGCCAGTCTTTATCTGCTTTTCCACGCCATATTTTGAGGCTCGTACCTTTAGTAGCCAGCCGCGGCTCCGTTTCCACGAGGGTCAAATGCGCCTTCGAACGTACCGTTGACCAGCCGAACTGCGGCACCGGCATGGCCCATGGTTTCGGTGAACGGGCTCAGCATTTCCACTTCGTGTCCGCGAGCCCTGAGTTCGTCTAGCACCTCATCATCGAAGCGTGACTCTATTTTCAATGTGTCTGAGCTTTCACCCCAGGTTCGCCCGAGCAACCAGCGCGGCGCCGTCACGGCTTGCTGCAATGGCTGACCGAACACGGCATAACGACTAAACACTGCTGCCTGGGTCTGCGGTTGGCCATCACCGCCCATGGTTCCGTAAACCAGGGCACGGCCGTCGTTCAGACGTGCGGCTGCAGGGTTTAGCGTATGGAAAGGTTTCTTCCCCGGTTTCAATGCCAAGAGATGATGCGGATCCAGACTGAAGGAGGCGCCGCGGTTTTGCCAGTTCAGGCCCGAGCCCTGTAACACAATGCCGCTGCCGAACTCGTGATAGATGCTCTGGATGAAGGATACGGCCAGGCCGTTGTTGTCGATAACGCCCATCCAGACGGTATCCCCAGGGCCTTTTCCTTCGCCCCAAAGCGCGGCTTTCTGAGGGTCGATGTTTGCCGCTATCGCTTGAAGATTGGCTGGATCAAGGCAGCTTTGTGGATCAATAGTCATGTGCTCGGGGTCGGTGATGTGGGTATCGCGCACAGCAAAGGCGAGCTTGGTTGCTTCAACCAGAATATGGATATGGTCAGCCGTATCCGCTGTGTGTTTGCCCAGGCCGGCGTGATCGGAAATGCCCAGGATCAATTGCGATACCAGCCCTTGGCTGGGTGGCGTCAAGTTGTAAACGGTGCCAGCACTGTGCGCTAACTCAAGAGGACGTACTCGCTTCGCTCGGTAATTGGCCAAGTCCTCGCGGGTGACCGGTGCGCCCAGCACTTTCAGATCGCGGCTGATGGAGTCGGCGAGTGGGCCTCGGTAGAAACTGTCCAGACCACTCTCAGCCAAGGTGCGCAACGTGGCCGCCAGGCGTGGCTGCTTGAACAAGCTGCCGGCTTCAGGCGCCGCACCGGCGTGTAAAAAGGTTTCAGCGAACCCCGGAATATCCCGCAGTTCGGCTAGCTTGCTGGAGGTGGCCATGTGCTGTGAAAGCGTGGTTGGAATTCCGGCGCCGGCGTAGTGGATCGCGTCCTCCAGCAGACGGGGCAACGGGGTTCGTCCGCCCAACTCAGCGGCCACGCTCAACGCTTCCTGCCAGCCGCCAACGGTCCCCGCGACAGTCAGCGCCGCGTCGGCACCCCGCGTAGGGATCTTACTCATGCCCTCGTAACGGCCCAGGGTTGCCAGGCTACCCGCAGGCCCGCTGGCGTCGATCGCTATTGGCGCGCCTTCGGCAGGCATGATCAACCAGAAGCCATCGCCTCCTAAGCTATTCATGTGCGGATAGACAACAGCGATCGTGGCGGCAGCGGCGACCATTGCTTCGATGGCGTTGCCGCCTTCACGCAACACTGCCAGGGCCGATTGAGCCGCTAAGCTGTGAGGAGCGACGGCAATGCCGCGAGCGGCAAGTGTGGTATTCAACATACGGACAATCCTTATTTTAGAAACTACGGGCGCGCGTGCTAATCCAATTGGCGCGAATACGTTTGAGTACGAAAAACGCAAGTAGCGCGGTGAGGATGTCAAAGCTGATGGCAACGGTGAAAACCGGGTACCAACTATTAGTATGCTGATGCAGCAACGCGGCTGCCGGGCCACCGATGATCGAACCGATTCCTTGCGCCATGTACAGGAACCCATAGTTGGTCGTGGCGTGGCGAGTACCGAAAGTGTCGGTCAGGGTCGAGGGGAACAGCGAGAATATTTCCCCCCAGCCCAGGAACACGACCCCAGACAGCAAAACGAACAGCACCGGGTTATCGCTGGTCAGCAGCCAAAGAGTCATGGCCACGCCCTCCAGCAGGAAAGCGAACGCCATGGTGTTTTCGCGGCCATAGCGGTCTGAAATCAAGCCGAACAGCGGGCGGGTCAGGCCATTGCAGATACGGTCGATGGTCAGAGCCAGCGGCAGGGCGGCCATGCCCATGACCATTACAGAAGTCATGCCGAAGTCCTTGGCGAAACTGGCCATTTGCGAAGTCACCATAAGACCTGAGGTCGACATCATGGTGAACATGGCGAACATCAACCAGAACACCGGGGTCTTAAGCATTTCCCTGGGTGGCACATCGACGACGGTCTGTCCGCTTTCCGGCAGTGGAGTCTCACTGAGTACCGGCGGCGGCTGGCGCAAAAATAGCGATGCCAGCAGCCCTACCACACCCAACGCCAGCCCGAAGGTTAGCAAAGTGGTTTCCATGCCTACGTTATGCAGGCTGTTGCTTATGGGAAAGGTGGTGATCATAGCCCCCATACCATAACCGGCGGCCACTGCTCCAGCGGCAAGGCCTCGACGATCCGGAAACCAACGCACCATCAGGCCGACGATGCCGACATAAACGATCCCCGTCCCCAGGCCACCGACCACACCGTAGCTCAGGTAGAGCATGCTCAATGAAGAGGCTTGACTGGCAAGCACCCAGCTAAGGCCGGACAGCGTACAGCCAAGGCCCACCAACGTTCGAATGCCAAAACGATCGACCAGATAACCTTGTACGGGGGAAAAGAAGGTCTGCAAGATAATCAATAGTGAAAACGTTATCTGTACCTGTGCCAGCGAAACGCCGAGTTTCTCGGTTAACGGGCCGGTGAACAATGTCCAGACATATTGCGGGCTGGATATTGCCATCATACAGACGATGCCAATTAAAAGTTGATTCCAACGCACGCTCCTTGAACTAACGTGCGCGGACGCAACTAAATGCTCTCGTATACTCATGAATAGTACTCGCTAATTAGTGTGTGCTACATACGTTGCTAGCAATCACCATGCCAAGCGAATTTACATGAGTAGTGTTAGGCGAAGAGCCATGCAGTACATTGCCGGACATATAAAACTTCAGGCACACGTAACTCTTCCGCTATTTGCGCAGAAAATGTGGGCAGTGAACGTCTAATAATTAATATATAAATTGTTCTGTCAAAGCTACAGGCAGCCATCAGGCATGTCTATCGCTAGAAGGCCGACATATATCGCCTAACGGACAAACGCAAATTTTATGTTTTGTCGGTCATTTTCCCCGTGAGAGTCGCTGGTGCGTACCACGCCGTTTCGCACCATGCTGGCCCAAACCGGTTAACGGCAACTTGGAAAAATCCCGGGGTTGCCAGCTCGAATGGGGCTCAGAACTGGCCTGTCAGCGAGCGTTGACCACAAACGCCTCGCCGCAACAACAACCGTAATTAATTTGATCGCAAGGACCGGAGTTTTTGTTTGTGGTTCGGCATTCATTATAAGGCATCAACTAATGAGGACCTCAGCACATGAATATCTTCACCACTCCAAATGTTAAGCTCAATTTCCGTGAACCGGGCAAACCTGTTCCCGGTGACATCCACTACGCCATTGGCGAAAGCACTCATGGCGTATTGCTCGCGGCTCGTTGTGATGACGGGGTTTGTGCAATTTTCGTGGGTGATCACGCCGATCGACTGCGCAACGAAATAATCGCCGCTTTTCCCAAAAATCCAGTTGTAGAAGAGTACACCGGATGGCAACGCGAATTGGCCCAGGTCGTTGCAGTTATGGAAGGCACGTCTTGTGACCTGATGAACGTGACTGTTGGCGGGACGCCGTTTCAGCAAAAAGTGTGGCAAGCGCTGTGTGCTATTCCCTATGGATCTACGCGCAGTTACCGACAAATTGCCGAGCAACTCGGCACACCCGGTTCAGTCCGGGCGGTGGCTGGAGCATGCGCTGCGAACGTTCTTGCGTTTGCTATTCCTTGCCACCGAGTCGTTAGCGCCGATGGTTCGATCTCAGGTTATCGCTGGGGCAGCGAGCGTAAGCGTGAAATCCTGAAGCAGGAAGGTCGTCTGTGACGGTCCGCCCTCCTCGTTCAGGCAATCAATCGCCCGACTGAAATGGCCGGGCATTGAAGGCTCCCTCAATCAGAACGGCAACGCCTTACTTGCCAAGTCGAATATTGAGTCTTGAGCATTCCATCGTAATTAAAAAGGCCGTCTCCAAAGAATACGGCCTTTTCATAACGCTTTATCGTCACCAAACATCCGCAGTGGCCAGGCGTTTTCAAACACGCCCTTGGCAGTGTTCAGACAGCTTTCAGCAAGCCCAATTGTTGCAATGCGGTCACTCCATCATCCAACCCTATTTCCTCAACGATTTTACCGTTTTGAAGACGCAATACGGTGGTGCCTGTAAAACGCATTTTTTTGCCCGTCGCGGCAGGCAGTGAACCTGCCAAGAAATCGTAGAAAGCGGAGCCCGTGTGCGTGCCACCGCCGATCCACCGTCCGACAACATAATCGCCTTCGGCGATCAGATCGGCTGCGCCTGCGAATGACAGATCCGGGAAAGCTGCGCGGAAATCAGCCATAAAAGCTTTGATGTCTTCACGGCCGTTACGCGGATCGTGGAGCGAATAGTGCAGAACCATATCCGGCGCCGCGAGATCATCCACCACTGCCGGGTTGTAATTGTCCCCCCAAAACTCGGTGAACCAGCGACCTACGGTGGCTTTGTTATCTTCTACCTGGGACATAATCGTTACCTTCGGAGTTAGTTTACGTTAAAGGAATGTATTTTCCTCAAACCGAAAACTACCCATCTACGCCTTAATTAAAACTCCGTTTCTTGCTCAACAATGAAAGACTGTCTATAGACCAAATTAAATAAAGAGCCTCCACCTCGCATTCAATTAACTAGAGGACTTCAATCACAGGAAACAGCACGTCTGCTCAGTCAGTCGAACATAGCCGCGTGCTTTCGAACGAACGCCTCGACGGTCATTGGTGGTGTGCCGGTCAGGTCCTTCACGAGAGTATTCGTGCCCGCGAATACGCCGCTCTGGTAGTCGACGGCCACTGACATCAAATGTTGGGCAAAGGTGTCACTGAATTTGGCATCGCTACCTAGGCGCTTCTTGAATAGTTCCAGGTCGATCGGCTGATACGTTATTTCCCGCCCCAAGGCTTTGCTCATCTCAAACGCAATTTCATAGTGGTTCATCTCAACGGGGCCATACAATGGATAGATCTTTCCTGCGTGGGGCGCGGGGTTGCGTAGGACAGCGGCAATGACGCGGCCTTGGTCTTCCGCTGCAATAGGCGCATGTCTGCCGTCGCCGAACGGCAGTCGCAGCACGCCATCCGTCTTGATGTTCGCCACCTGTCCGGGATAGGTCAGCCACTGTGCAAAAAAGGTGGGGCGAAGGTGCGTGACCGGCGTACCGGACCAGTCGAAGACCCTTTCGGAAATCCAGTGATCGCGCGCGGCATGACTTTTCGCTTCGCGGCGTGCAGAAATCTGCGACATGTTCACGATGGCGCTAACCTTCGTCTCCCGCGCAGCCTGCGCAAAATAGGCGCTAGCCGAGACCCCTCCTGACTCGATAGGGAAGACAAAATAGGCTGAATATATTCCGTCGAGCGCGCCGCAGACATCGTCAATATCCGAGAGGTCTCCAACGACGATCTCGACACCCTGTGCTTCCAGCCGCTCCGATCGGTCGCTTTTCGTTCGGACCAATGTCCGAACCCGCTCTCCCGCATGCAGAAGCTCGAGCGCTGCAGCTCCGCCAGTATCGCCTGTCGCGCCCGCAACAAAAATTGTCCGATTAGCCATGAAAGATCTCCCAAAAATTTTTTGAGTCGTTAACGGCATCCAAACTGAACATCAAAGCGGATGGCCGCTTGTGCAACAGTAAACCGCTGCCCCCACTACAATCCTTTCAATTCAAGCCACGAACGAATCACGTGGACCAGCTCGGTCTTGCGTTCGAGCGGCAACCAGTGGCCGGCGGCCAGGTTCGTTACGAAAAGATCCCGACAAGCATCGCGCATAGGCTCCCCGAGTCGGCTGCGGTTGATGTCACAGATAGGGTCCCACTCACCGTTGACGAATAACACGGGCGGGCGAATGCGTCCGCCGTCGGGTGCAGCGTTGGCATAGGTCATGTTGACCCTATCGTTCAGGTACCAGGCATTGGCTGGGCGCAAACCGCTGACCTGGAACGCCTCGACCAAGGCGTCAAAATCGGCGGATGGCCAGAGCGCGGGGTCGGACGGCGTCGGCGGGGCGCGGTGAGCCGAGCCATAACGGCCTCCATTTTGTGTGATCAAGGCAGAGGGCGAGACTAATCCCGCAGACGCAGGGTTGCCAGGCCGAAACGTCGAGGCCAAGGCTGCCGGGATGTCCCCCTCGAAGTCGCTGACCGCCTGATTGAAGTGTGTCAGGTAAAAACGGAAGTAATCCCACTGTCCGTCCGGGTATCGGTCGATGGGGTATAGCTGACGGTCGATCAAAGGCAGGAGATTGGGCAAAGCGAATCCCTTCGGGAAATAAGGGACCGAGATCAGCACCACACCGCGACTGCGATCCCTGTGGTGGGCGGCCAACGCCGCAGCCACCGGGCTTCCCCAGTCGTGGCCAACCCATATTGCCGGGCGCGCGCCCAAATGGTCATGGAGCTCGACCATATCCTCGACAATCTCGCTCAAGGCATAAGCACCCGATTCAGTGGGCGCCGATGAGCCGCCGTAGCCACGCATATCGGGAGCAACACAGCGCCAACCCTGGGAGGCGAAGGCTTCAACCTGCGAGCGCCACATCAGGCCAATCTGCGGCCACCCGTGCAGAAAGACCATTAACGGCCCGTCGACCGGCCCGGCCTCCAGATAGCGCGTTGTGTGGCGGGGTGAGGTGAAGGTGCGCACGTTCAGTCTGGGCACGTTAGGTAAGTCCGAGCCGGACGACACCAGGGAAGCGGCACCGACGACGTGCCCTGCTGAGCTGGGAGTGGGGCGAGAAAAAGTGGGCATGTCTGCGCTAGTCCAGGTTGGTTATTGGAAAGGACTGGGCGCTTACCTGCTCTGGGTCTGGGCCGCCTCGCTCTCCCGTGTCGAGGGCGCTGATCGCTTGAACCTCATCGGATGTAAGCGAGAAATCGAAGATGTCGAAGTTCTCGGCGATACGTTCTGGACGCACGGACTTGGGGATGGGAGACGTGCCCAACTCGATCTGCCAGCGCAGGATAATCTGTGCAGGCGTCTTCGCGTATTTCGTGGCGAACTGAACCACCGTCGGATGCGAGAGAGGGTCATGCATCGCTTTTGAGGTGTTTGCCTTTGCGCCGTCGCGATTGATGCCGCCAATGGGAGACCATGCCTGCGTGATGATTCCGCGCTTCTCGTTAGCCTCACGAAGTCCGCTTTGAATGAAAAACGGGTGCAGTTCTACCTGATTCACGGCGGGGATATGGCCGGTATGTTCGATAAGTTTGTCGAGATGGTTAGCGCCAAAGTTAGACACACCGATCGCCCGAACCCGGCCTTCTGCGAGGAGCTTCATCGCGGCCTTATAAGCGTCGATAGTTGCCTCGAAGGCGGAGGGGTACGGCCAATGGATCAGATACAGGTCCAGGGAATCAAGGCCTAGCTTGCGAAGACTTCGATCAAAAGCATGAAGCGTCTTCTCATAGCCGTAGTCGGTCATCCAGACCTTGGTGGTAACGAAGATTTCTGCGCGCGGGACGCCAGACTCGCGGATACCTTCTCCAACCTGTTCCTCGTTCATGTAAGCCGCAGCCGTGTCGACGAGCCGGTATCCTTTTGCAATCGCCGACCTTACTGCACCTACGGTCTTCTCAGGCTCGCTACGAAACACGCCAAGCCCAATGGCGGGCATTTCGATTCCATTGTTCAAGTTGTAGACCGGGCTTTTAGCAGTCGCCATCGTCATTTCCACCTAAAGATTGGATGCCGCTTGCGCCGTAATGGCAGGTGCAAGTCAGACGGGGCTAACAGCACGCAGGAACGTCACGAGATGCTCATTGACCACATCGGGAGATTCGTGTTGTACCCAGTGGCCCACATTGTCGAGCTCTATACAGTCAATGAGACCGGGAAGGCCGGCGCGCATCTGGTCTACGGTTAGCGGATAAA
>NZ_JAQGNX010000095.1 GCF_028293835.1 Pseudomonas sp. | reverse complement strand
AGAGTGCCAGGTAACGCCTGGGAGGCGCGAGCCTACGGAAAGTGCCACAGAAAATAACCGCCTAAGCACTTCGGTGCCGGTAAGGGTGAAAAGGTGCGGTAAGAGCGCACCGCACGTCTGGCAACAGGTCGTGGTCAAGGTAAACCCCACTCGGAGCAAGACCAAATAGGGTTCCAAGGCGTGGCCCGCGCTGGAACCGGGTAGGTTGCTAAAGGCGTCCAGTGATGGCCGTCGTAGAGGAATGACTGTTCACGACAGAACCCGGCTTACAGATCGACTCTCCACCTTTTTCTTCCTCGCTTCAAATCGCTTTATTCAGCTTCTTCGAAATATTCGAAATACCAAAAAAATCTAACTCTTGATAATTCACATTAACTTCGAGCCTCAGGTCCCTGAGCTCGCTTGGGTTTGTCTGTCAAAATAATCGAAGAACCACTCCCCCCGCCTGTATTTACCCTCTAAATCTCCGTTCTGTAAGGGAATTCCTTCCGGTCGCGCCTTGACGGTGCGGTAGCCGCATTCCTATAGTGTGCACAAGTGGCGGAAAGTGGCATGAAGTGGGTTTTTTTAGCTAAAGAAGTTAGTATTCGGAGATCGCGCCTGTGTTTCGTGGTGCCAACGCAATCAATCTTGACGCAAAGGGTCGCCTCGCTATGCCGAGTCGGTACCGCGACGAGCTGGATTCGCGTAGCGCCGGGCAGCTGATAGTAACGATTGACGCCGTTGACCCCTGCTTATGTCTCTACCCGTTATCTGAATGGGAACTGATTGAAGCGAAATTACGCGACCTGGCCACATTCCGAGAAGAAAACCGTCGTCTGCAGCGGCTGTTGATCGGGAATGCGGTTGACCTTGAACTTGATGGCAGTGGCAGATTCTTAGTGCCGCCGCGCCTGCGCGATTACGCGAAACTGGATAAGCGCGTGATGCTGGTTGGCCAGCTAAACAAGTTTCAACTGTGGGACGAGGACGCCTGGAACGCTCTTGCTGAAGCGGATCTGGCGGCCATTCAACAACCAGGCGCTATGCCTGACGAATTACGTGATTTGATCTTGTGACTATGACTAGCGGCTTTACCCACATCACCGTACTCCTCGAAGAAGCCGTGGAGGCGCTTGCGGTGCGTACCGATGGCTGCTATCTGGATGGCACGTTCGGGCGCGGCGGACACAGCCGTTTGATATTGCAGCAGCTGGGTCCCGACGGGGTTTTGCTGGGATTCGACAAAGACCCTCAAGCGATTGCCACTGGACAAGCGTTAGCGGCCCAAGACGGCCGCTTTGTCATTGTACAGCGTAGCTTTGCCGAACTTGGTGCCGAAGTACAAAGCCGCGGGCTGGCCGGTAAGGTAAACGGGGTTCTGCTGGACCTCGGTGTTTCGTCGCCGCAACTGGACGATCCGGAGCGCGGCTTCAGTTTCATGAACGACGGTCCTTTGGACATGCGCATGGACCCCAGTCGCGGCGTTAGTGCTGCTGAGTTCATCGCAACGGCGTCGGCTGAAGAAATCGCCCGTGTGTTCAAGGAATACGGCGAAGAACGTTTTGCCAAGCGCATGGCCAATGCGGTAGTCCAGCGCCGCGAGACCCAGCGTTTCGAACGCACCGGCGATCTTGCCGAAGTGCTCAAGGTAGCTAACCCGGCGTGGGAAAAAGGCAAGAATCCTGCGACCCGTGCGTTCCAGGGGTTGCGCATTCATGTGAACAACGAACTCGGCGACCTCGAAGCAGGGCTTGAAGCCGCGTTAGAAACGTTGGAAATCGGCGGCCGACTGGTCGTGATCAGTTTCCATTCCTTGGAAGACCGCATCGTTAAACTGTTCATGCGTAGGCTCGCCAAAGGCGAAGCCGACAATATGCCACGGGACCTGCCGATCCGCTTTCAGGCATTCGACCCGAAAATCAAAATCCATGGTAAGGCGCAATTCGCCTCCGAAGCTGAAACCAAAGCCAATCCACGATCGCGCAGCGCTGTCATGCGCGTTGCGGAGAAGCTTCGGTGAGCCAGTTAGCCCTCAAGCCTTTACCCACCGGCAGTTTCATTATGCTGCTGCTGTTCATTGCCGTGTTGATTTCGGCGGTGGGCGTGTCATACAGCGCCCACTGGAACCGCCAGTTGCTTAACTCCTTGTACAACGAGCTAAGCGTGCGCGACAAAGCGCAGGCGGAATGGGGGCGGCTGATCCTTGAGCAAAGCACCTGGACTGCCCACAGTCGGATCGAAACCCTGGCCACCGAACAACTGAAAATGCGCATCCCGAGTGCGGCAGAAGTTCGAATGGTGGCACCATGATGAAGCTCGAAGGCGCCCTCTATCCTTGGCGTTTTCGCGTTGTGGTGGGTTTGCTTGCGGTCATGGTGAGTGCAATTTGCTGGCGGATCGTCGACCTGCAGGTTGTCGACCATAAATTCCTCAAGGAACAGGGCGATGCGCGTAGCGTTCGTCATATCCCGATTCCGGCGCACCGCGGCTTGATCACAGACCGTAACGGCGAGCCTTTGGCCGTCAGCACGCCGGTCACAACCCTGTGGGCCAACCCGAAAGAAATGCAACTGGGTAAAGACAAATGGCCGGCATTGGCGGCGGCCCTTGGTCAAGACGCCAAGTTGCTGAGTGATCGCCTTGAAGCCCAGGCTGACAAGGAATTCATCTACCTGGTCCGTGGCCTTACGCCGGAGCAGGGTCAAGTGGTCCTGGATTTGAAAGTGCCTGGGGTTTACGGCATTGAAGAGTTTCGGCGTTTCTACCCGGCTGGCGATGTCACCGCGCACATGGTTGGTTTTACTGACCTCGACGACCATGGTCGCGAAGGCGTGGAACTGGCTTATGACGACTGGCTGGCGGGTGTGCCCGGCAAGCGACAGGTCATCAAGGACCGTCGTGGTCGGCTGATCAAAGATGTTCAGGTCACCAAAAACGCCAAGGCCGGCAAGACCTTGGCTTTGTCTATTGACCTGCGCCTGCAATATCTGGCGACACGCGAACTGCGTAACGCCATTCAAGAAAACGACGCCAAGGCGGGCAGCCTGGTGATCATGGATGTGAAGACTGGCGAGGTACTGGCAATGGTCAACTCGCCGACTTACAACCCGAACAACCGTCGCACTATGGTTCCGGCCGCCATGCGCAACCGGGCGATCATCGATGTATTCGAGCCGGGCTCGACCATGAAGCCGATCTCCATGACCGCCGCGCTGGACAGCGGTCGCTGGAAACCGACCGATAAAGTAGAGGTTTATCCGGGGACGTTGCAAATCGGTAAATACACGATTCGCGACGTGACCAAGACTGAAGGCCCAATCCTCGACTTGACCGGGATTTTGATCAACTCCAGTAACGTCGGCATGAGTAAAGTGGCCTTCGACATTGGCGGTGAGGCGATCTTCCATGCCATGCAGCGCGTTGGCCTTGGGCAATATACCGGCCTCGGCTTCCCGGGTGAGCGTGTAGGTAATCTGCCCAACTACCGGGAATGGCGCAAAGCCGAGACCGCGACCCTTTCTTACGGCTATGGCCTGTCGATCACCGCGTTGCAGTTGGTGCATGCTTATGCCGCCATCGCCAACAACGGTCGTATCGTGCCGCTGACTATTTTGAAGTCCGATACGCCGCCAGTAGCGGTTCAGGCGATTCCGGAAGCCACTGCGAAAACGGTTCAGGGCATGCTTCAGCAAGTCATCGAAGACCCGCGCGGCGTGTATCGAGCTCGCGTGCCGTCGTATCACGTGGCGGGTAAAAGTGGTACCGCACGTAAAACAGCATCGGGCACCAAAGGCTACGAAGAAAACGCTTATCGCTCACTGTTCGCCGGCTTCGGTCCAACGAGCAATCCCCGTTACGCCATCGTCGTGGTGATCGATGAGCCAGGCAAAGCGGGCTACTTTGGTGGCTTGGTCTCGGCCCCTGTGTTCAGTAAAGTCATGTCCGGCACGTTGCGTCTGATGAACATCACCCCGGACAACCTTGCGGCGACGCCTACCCAAGAGCAAGTGAATGCCGTGCCCGCTGTTAAAGGAGGGCGTGGTTGATGTCCTTTAGTCTGAACAAGATATTTGCCCATGCCGACCGCGATCTGTTGATCCGCGAGTTGACTCTCGACAGCCGTAACGTGCGCCCAGGCGATCTGTTTCTGGCGGTCCCGGGCGGCAAAATCGACGGCAGAGAACATATTGCCGATGCCCTCAACCGCGGTGCCGCAGCGGTGGCCTATGAGGTAGAGGGCGCGACCGTATTGCCGATTACCGACGTGCCGTTGATTCCGGTAAAAGGTCTGGCGGCACAATTGTCCGACATCGCCGGCCGCTTCTATGGCGACCCCAGCCGCCGCTTGAATCTGGTCGGCGTCACCGGCACCAATGGCAAAACCAGTGTCACTCAATTGATCGCCCAAGCGCTGGATCAATTGGGCCAGCATTGCGGGATCGTCGGTACGCTGGGTACGGGCTTCTACGGTGCGCTGCAAAGCGGCCGTTTGACCACGCCAGACCCCATCGCCGTGCAGGCAACCATGGCTGATTTGAAAAAAGCCGGTGCCCGTGCGGTGGCCATGGAAGTGTCGTCCCATGGCCTTGATCAAGGTCGGGTAAGTGCCTTGGCGTTCGACGTTGCGGTGCTGACCAACTTGTCCCGTGATCACCTGGATTACCACGGGACCATGGAAGCCTACGCGGCGGCCAAGGCCAAGTTGTTCGCCTGGTCCAACCTGAGTTGCCGAGTGATCAATCTGGACGACGACTTCGGCCGGCAGTTAGCGGCCAATAAGCTCGAATCACGTTTGATCACGTACAGCATCAAAGACGCCAGCGCTTCGCTGTACTGCCGCGATGCGCATTTTGACGACGACGGCGTACGCGCCACCTTGGTGACCGCCCAGGGTGAGCACCATTTGCGCAGCAGTTTGTTGGGCCGCTTCAACCTGAGCAACGTTTTGGCTGCCATCGGGGCGTTGATGGGCCTGGATTATCCGCTGGACGAAATCATGAACGTGCTGCCGACACTGGAAGGTCCGGTCGGCCGCATGCAGCGTTTGGGCGGCGGAAGCAGGCCGCTGGTGGTGGTCGATTACGCACACACCCCCGACGCCCTGGAAAAAGTGCTCCAGGCACTGCGTCCCCATGCAAAAGGCCGCTTGATGTGTCTGTTCGGCTGCGGTGGTGATCGTGATCGCGGCAAGCGTCCGTTGATGGCGGAAGTCGTCGAACGCCTGGCGGACACCGTGCTGGTCACTGACGACAATCCACGGACAGAAGCGCCGTCGCAGATTTTCGACGACATCCGTAAAGGCTTCGTTGCCGCTGAAAACGCTACCTTCGTCGCCGGGCGCGGCCTGGCGATTGCGCAGTTGATTGCCAGTGCCCAGGCCACTGATGTGGTTGTCCTGGCGGGCAAGGGCCACGAGGATTATCAGGAAATCAACGGTCAACGTCTGCCGTTTTCCGATCTTGATGAAGCGGGAAAAGCCTTGGCCGCCTGGGAGGTGACGCATGCTTAAGCCTCTGACCTTCGCTGAATTGGTCGCGCCACTCAATGCCCGTCAGGTCGGCGCCGATTGCACCTTTACCGGCGTGAGTATTGACAGCCGCAAGATAGATCCGGGCCAGTTGTTCATTGCGCTGACCGGTCCTCATTTCGATGGTCACGATTATCTGGACGACGTCGCTGGCAAAGGCGCGGTGGGTGCGCTGGTCGAGCGTGAAGTGCCTGGCTGTGCCTTGCCGCAATTGGTTGTTGCGGATGCCCGTCAGGCATTGGCACAGCTTGGTGGCTTGAACCGCAGCCGTTTTGACAAGCCGGTAGCCGCCATCACCGGCTCCAGCGGCAAAACCACCACCAAGGAAATGCTCGCAAGCATTTTGCGCACCCGTGGTTCAGTGCTGGCCACTCGGGGAAATTTAAACAACGAGCTGGGTGTTCCGCTGACGTTGCTGGAACTGGCGCCGGAGCATGCAGGGGCGGTGATCGAGTTGGGTGCCTCGCGACTGGGGGAAATCGCCTTCACGGTCGGGTTGACCAAGCCTCACGTCGCAGTCATCACCAACGCCGGTACTGCCCATGTCGGGGAGTTCGGTGGCCCGGAGAAAATTGTCCAGGCCAAGGGCGAAATCCTTGAAGGCCTCGATGCCAGTGGGATCGCGGTGCTCAATCGCGACGACAAGGCGTTTGCTAGTTGGCAGGCTCGCGCCAATGGGCGCCAGGTGCTGAGTTTCGCCTTAAGTGACGACGCCGCAGACTTCTATGCCCGCGACCTGACGCGTGATGCGCGCGGTTGCGCAAATTTCACTTTGAATGGTCCGTCGGGTTCGGCGTCCGTTCAGCTCAATCTACTGGGTGCCTACAACATCGCCAACGCGCTGGCGGCTGCGACGGCGGCTCATGCGCTGGGCGTAACACTCGAAGGCATCGTTGCCGGGCTGACATCGGTACAACCGGTCAAAGGTCGTGCGGTAGCGCAATTGGCCACTAACGGCATTCGTCTGATAGATGACACTTACAACGCCAACCCCACTTCCGTGTGCGCGGCCGTTGATATACTCGCCGGCTTTTCCGGGCGCACCGTCTTGGTGCTCGGGGATATCGGCGAGCTGGGCGAGTGGGCCGAGCAGGGCCATCGTGATGTGGGCGCTTATGCCGCAGGCAAGGTGTCGGCGCTGTACGCGGTTGGACCGCTGATGGCTCACGCCGTGAACGCTTTCGGCGAGCACGGACGTCATTTTGCAAATCAGCAGGACCTGATCGCAGCGCTTGGCGCCGAGCAGGACATCGACACCACCATTTTGATTAAAGGTTCGCGCAGTGCGGCGATGGAAAATATCGTCGCCGGTTTGTGTGGTTCTAGCCAGGAGAAACATTGATGCTGCTGTTGTTGGCGGAGTATTTACAACAATTCTACAAAGGCTTCGCAGTCTTCCAGTACCTGACCCTGCGCGGGATCCTTGGCGTGCTTACTGCATTGTCGCTCTCGCTGTTCCTCGGTCCATGGATGATTCGCACCCTGCAGACCCGCCAGATCGGCCAGTCAGTTCGCAATGATGGGCCGCAATCGCACCTGTCTAAATCGGGCACGCCTACTATGGGTGGCGCGTTGATTCTGTCCGCCATCGCCGTCAGTACGCTGCTGTGGGCGGACCTGAGCAATCGTTATGTGTGGGTTGTTCTGATTGTCACGCTGTTGTTTGGCGGGATCGGTTGGGTTGACGACTACCGCAAAGTCATTGAGAAAAACTCCAAGGGTTTGCCGAGCCGCTGGAAGTATTTCTGGCAGTCGGTATTCGGTCTCGCCGCCGCGATATTTCTTTATGTCACCGCGCCCTCCGCTGTGGAAACCACCCTTATCGTACCGATGCTCAAAGATGTGAGTATTCCCCTGGGCGTCGGCTTCATGGTGTTGACCTACTTCGTCATTGTCGGCTCAAGCAACGCGGTCAACCTGACTGACGGCCTCGACGGGCTGGCGATCTTGCCAACGGTCATGGTCGGCGGGGCGCTGGGCATTTTCTGCTACCTGTCGGGTAACGTGAAATTCGCAGAATACCTGCTGATCCCTTACGTTCCGGGCGCCGGTGAGTTGATCGTGTTCTGCGGCGCATTGATTGGCGCCGGGCTGGGCTTTCTCTGGTTCAACACCTATCCCGCCCAAGTGTTCATGGGGGATGTCGGTGCCCTGGCACTGGGCGCCGCACTGGGCACCATCGCCGTTATCGTCCGTCAGGAAATCGTCCTGTTCATCATGGGCGGCGTGTTCGTGATGGAAACCCTGTCTGTCGTGATTCAGGTTGCTTCTTTCAAGTTGACCGGCCGCCGCGTGTTTCGCATGGCGCCGATTCATCACCACTTTGAACTTAAAGGCTGGCCCGAGCCCCGGGTGATCGTCCGTTTCTGGATTATCACCGTGATTCTCGTGTTGATCGGCCTTGCCACCCTGAAGCTGAGGTAGAACGAGTGTCTCTGATCGCTTCTGACCACTTCCGCATCGTTGTCGGCCTCGGCAAGAGCGGCATGTCTCTGGTTCGCTTTCTAGCGAGCCGGGGTGTGTCGTTTGCCGTGGCAGACACGCGGGACAATCCACCTGAACTGGCGACATTGCGCGAGCAATACCCGCAGGTGGAAGTGCGTTGTGGCGACCTGGACGTAGAGTTTCTGTGCCGCGCTGACGAATTGTACGTAAGCCCCGGCCTGGCCCTGGCTACCCCGGCGTTGCAGCAAGCGGCGGCCCGTGGCGTGAAGTTGTCGGGTGACATCGAGCTGTTCGCGCGCAACGCGAAGGCGCCGATTGTGGCCATCAGCGGTTCGAACGCCAAAAGCACCGTAACCACCATGGTGGGTGACATGGCGCTTGCAGCAGGCAAGCGCGTCGCCGTGGGCGGTAACCTCGGCACACCTGCCCTGGACCTGCTCGACGACTCAATCGAGTTGTATGTGCTTGAGCTTTCCAGCTTCCAGCTTGAGACCACCGACCATCTTGGCGCTGAAGTGGCGACCGTGCTTAACGTCAGCGAAGACCATATGGACCGCTACAGCGGTTTGCCGGCGTACCACTTGGCCAAACATCGGATTTTCCGTGGTGCGCGGCAGGTGGTGGTCAATCGGCAAGACGCGTTGTCGCGGCCGCTGATTGGCGAAGGCTTGCCATGCTGGACCTTTGGCTTGAACAAACCCGATTTTCACGGTTTCGGTTTGCGCGAAGAGAACGGCGAAATGTACCTAGCCTTTCAATTCGAAAACTTGATGCCGGCTCGCGAACTGAAAGTTCGTGGGGCTCACAACCAATCCAACGCCCTGGCCGCGCTGGCGCTGGGGCACGCCGTGGGCTTGCCGTTCGACGCCATGCTCGAGAGCTTGCGCGCCTTCACTGGCTTGACGCACCGCTGCCAATGGCTGCGCGAGCGTGACGGTGTCAGCTATTACGATGATTCCAAAGCCACCAACGTGGGCGCCGCACTGGCCGCTATCGAAGGCTTGGGCGCAGACATCGGCGGCAAGTTGGTGTTGATCGCCGGTGGCGACGGCAAAGGCGCAGATTTCTCTGCCCTGCGCGCGCCGGTTGCTGCTCACTGCCGCGCCGTGGTGCTGCTGGGCCGCGACGCTGAGTTGGTGGCGCAAGCCCTTGGCGATGCTATCCCGTTAATTCGCGTCTCAACATTGGAAGAAGCCGTGCTGCGTGCTGCTGAAGTCGCTCAAGAGGGAGACGCTGTGTTGCTGTCGCCTGCCTGTGCAAGCCTGGATATGTTCAAGAATTACGAAGAACGTGGCCGCCTGTTCGCTCGCTCAGTGGAGGCCCTGTCATGATTCTTGGCGTGATCCGACCTTATCCATCACCCCTGATCAGCGGCCGTGGTATCGACGTCGACTTTCCAATGCTCGCCGGTTGCCTGGCGCTGCTCGGCCTGGGCCTGGTGATGATCACCTCTGCTTCGTCGGAAGTGGCTGCGGTCCAGTCCGGCAACCCGCTCTACATGATGATTCGTCACCTGATTTATCTGGTGATCGGCTTGGGCGCTTGCGCGGCGACCATGATGATTCCCGTGGCGACCTGGCAGCGGTTGGGTTGGCTAATGTTGATCGGCGCCTTCGGTTTGCTAGTGATCGTACTGGTGCCGGGTCTGGGCCGTGAGGTAAACGGTTCCATGCGCTGGATTGGTTTCGGCATGTTCAACGTGCAGCCGTCGGAAATCGCCAAAGTCTTCGTGGTGATCTTCCTCGGTGGCTACTTGGTTCGCCGTCAGCAAGAGGTCCGGGAAAGCTGGATGGGCTTCTTTAAACCCTTCATCGTTTTGCTGCCCATGGCCGGTCTGCTGCTGATGGAGCCGGACTTCGGTGCCACCGTCGTGATGATGGGTGCAGCGGCGGCCATGTTGTTTCTGGGCGGCGTTGGCCTGTTCCGTTTCACCTTGATGGTGGTGCTGGCCGTGGGTGCGGTGTTCGTGCTGGTTCAAGCGCAACCCTACCGTATGGCGCGTCTGATTACCTTCACCGACCCATGGTCCGATCAGTTCGGTTCCGGCTATCAATTGACCCAGGCACTGATTGCGTTCGGTCGCGGTGAGTGGTTTGGCGTAGGCCTGGGCAACAGCGTGCAGAAACAGTTCTACCTGCCAGAAGCGCACACCGACTTTGTGTTCGCTGTACTCGCTGAAGAGCTGGGCGTGGTGGGTTCGCTGCTGACGGTGGCGTTGTTTGTTTTCGTCAGTATCCGCGCGATGTACATCGGTATGTGGGCCGAACGGGCCAAGCAATACTTCGGTGCCTATGTCGCTTATGGCCTGGCGTTCCTGTGGATTGGTCAGTTCTTGATCAATATCGGGGTAAACGTCGGGTTGCTGCCGACCAAAGGCCTGACCTTACCGTTTCTCAGTTACGGCGGCAGTTCGTTGGTGATTTGCTGTGCAAGCCTGGGCTTGCTGCTGCGCATCGAGTGGGAAGCGCGGACCAACACCGGCAGCGAAGAAACAGAATTCAATGAAAGCGACTTCGCTGAGGAGTCGAACAATGGGCGCTAACGTGCTGATCATGGCGGGCGGTACCGGTGGGCATGTGTTCCCGGCACTGGCCTGCGCCCAGGAATTTAAAGCCCGTGGTTACAGCGTCCACTGGTTGGGCACGCCACGGGGTATCGAAAATGAATTGGTGCCCCAGGCAGGCTTGCCGCTGCATTTGATCAACATGACCGGGTTGCGCGGCAAAGGTGTGCTTGCGTTGTTTAAAGCGCCGTTTGTGTTGCTCAAGGCGTTGATTCAGGCGCGCAAGATTGTGCGTCAGTTGCAGCCGGTGTGTGTGCTGGGCTTGGGTGGTTATGTCACGGGGCCTGGCGGACTGGCGGCGAAGCTGGCCGGCATCCCGCTGATCATTCACGAGCAGAACGCCATTGCCGGCACCGCCAACCGCAGTCTGGTGCCGTTTGCCAGCCGCGTGTGTGAGGCGTTCCCGGACACGTTCTCCAAGTCGGCCAAACGCCGCACAACCGGAAACCCGGTGCGTAGCGAGTTGTTTCTGGAAACCCCGCGCCAAGCATTGGCCGGGCGTAAAGCGCGTCTGCTGATCCTCGGTGGCAGCCTCGGCGCCGAGCCATTGAACAAGTTGCTGCCCGAAGCATTGGCGTTGCTGCCATTGGAGCTGCGCCCTGAAGTGTTTCATCAGGCCGGCAAGAATCACGATGAGATTACGGCCGAGCGCTATCGCACTGCCGGTGTCGAGGCGCAAGTAGCCCCGTTCATCAAAGACATGGCTCAAGCCTATGGCTGGGCCGACCTGGTGGTTTGTCGCGCAGGCGCGCTGACCGTCAGTGAACTGGCGGCAGCTGGTCTGCCGTCGCTGTTGGTGCCATTGCCCCACGCAATCGACGACCACCAGTCCCGTAATGCCGACTATTTGGCCCGCGAAGGCGCTGCTTTCGTCATGCCACAAGCAACAACTGGCGTGGCAGAAATGGCTGCACGCCTGACAGAGGTTTTGATGCAACCCGAACAATTGAACAGCATGGCCCGTACGGCTCGCCGCCTGGCCAAACCTGACGCAACACGCACCGTGGTCGAAGTTTGTCTGGAGGTGGCCCGTGGTTGAGAATCAGCGCGCGATGCCGCAACCGGAAATGCGCCGTATCCGTCGTATCCACTTCGTCGGTATTGGCGGTGTGGGCATGTGCGGGATCGCCGAGGTGTTACTCAACCTGGGCTATGGCGTGTCGGGTTCTGACCTGAAAGCTTCCCCGGTGACTGAGCGCCTCGAGTCGTTCGGTGCACAAATCTTTATTGGCCATCGCGCCGAGAACACTGCAAGCGCTGATGTGCTGGTGGTTTCCAGCGCCGTGAATACCTCCAACCCGGAAGTTGCTAGCGCCATCGAGCGCCGGATTCCGGTAGTCCCGCGCGCAGAAATGCTGGCTGAGCTAATGCGTTATCGCCACGGTATCGCGGTCGCTGGCACCCACGGCAAAACCACCACCACCAGCTTGATCGCTTCGGTGTTCGCCGCCGGTGGACTGGACCCGACGTTCGTGATCGGCGGTCGTCTGAACGCCGCTGGCACCAATGCCCAGCTTGGCACCAGTCGTTACCTGATTGCGGAAGCCGATGAAAGCGACGCGAGCTTCCTGCACTTGCAGCCGCTGGTGGCCGTGGTGACTAACATCGACGCTGACCACATGGAAACCTACGAAGGGGACTTCAACAAACTGAAGAAAACCTTCGTCGAGTTTCTGCATAACCTTCCGTTCTACGGCTTGGCCGTGGTCTGTATCGACGACCCTGTGGTGCGCGACATCCTGCCACTGATCAAGCGTCCGACGGTGACTTATGGCTTCAGCGAAGAAGCTGACGTTCGTGCAATCAACGTCCGGCAGGACGGCATGCAAACGTATTTCACCGTGCTGCGCCGCGACCGCGAACCGTTGGATGTGTCGGTGAACATGCCGGGCAACCACAACGTTCTTAACTCGCTGGCAACCATTGCGATCTCCACCGACGAAGGGGTTTCTGACGAAGCCATTGTGCAGGGATTATCCGGCTTCCAAGGCGTCGGTCGGCGCTTTCAGATTTACGGCGAACTGCCGGTGGAAGGCGGCAACGTGATGCTGGTCGATGACTACGGTCACCACCCGCGTGAGGTGGCTGCCGTGATCAATGCCGTCCGTGGCGGCTGGCCGGATCGGCGCCTGGTGATGGTTTACCAACCGCATCGGTTCAGTCGAACCCGTGATCTTTACGACGACTTCGTGCAGGTGCTGACCGAGGCCAACGTGCTGTTGTTGATGGAAGTCTATCCAGCCGGTGAAGAAGCAATCCCCGGTGCGGACAGTCGCCATCTGGCCCACAGCATCCGTCAGCGCGGCCTGCTGGACCCGATTTACATCGAGCGTGGCGTTGAGCTGGCGCCGTTGGTCAAGCCGCTGCTGCGTGCCGGTGACATCCTGCTGTGTCAGGGCGCCGGTGATATTGGCGGCCTCGCACCACAACTGCTGAAAAGCCCGTTGTTCGCGGGTGCAATTGTCGCCCCGACCGAGGGCAAATTGAAATGAGTACACTCGCCATGAAGTCCCCGTTGTTTTGCACGCTGGAGCCAAAGGTTTTCGGCCGTGTGGCGGTGCTGTTCGGCGGTAAAAGCGCTGAGCGCGAGGTCTCGCTGAAATCTGGCCAGGCTGTGCTTGAAGCGCTGCAAGGCGCCGACATCGACGCCTTCGGTATCGACGTAGGTGATGACTTTTTGCAGCGTCTGGTCAGCGAAAAGTTTGACCGCGCATTTATCGTCCTCCACGGGCGTGGCGGCGAAGACGGCAGCATGCAAGGGCTGTTGGAGTGTCTGGAAATCCCTTACACCGGCAGCGGCGTATTGGCGTCGGCATTGGCCATGGACAAATTGCGCACCAAACAAGTGTGGCAAAGCCTGGGGCTGTCGACTCCCCGTCATGCGGTATTGTCCTCCGAGGCCAACTGTATTTCCGCAGCCGGGGAACTGGGCTTCCCTTTGATCGTCAAACCGGCCCATGAAGGTTCCAGTATTGGTATGGCCAAGGTGACCAGCGTCGACGAATTGATCGCCGCCTGGAAAGCCGCCAGCACCTACGATTCGCAAGTGTTGGTTGAGCAGTGGATTCAAGGTCCGGAGTTCACCATTGCCACTCTACGCGGCCAGGTTTTACCGCCCATCCGCCTCGGCACCCCCCACACATTCTATGACTACGACGCCAAGTACCTGGCATCCGATACCCAGTATCAGATCCCATGCGGGCTGGATGATGCCAAAGAGCTAGAGCTTAAAGACCTCACTGCACGTGCATGCGAAGCCCTTGGCATCGCCGGCTGGGCGCGAGCGGATGTCATGCAAGACGCGGACGGCAAGTTCTGGCTGTTGGAAGTGAATACTGTTCCGGGCATGACCGACCACAGCCTGGTTCCAATGGCAGCTCGTGCTGCAGGCCTGGATTTTCAGCAGTTGGTGTTGGCGATATTAGCCGACAGTATCGAGGCGCGAGGTTAATCCCATGCAAGGCGCGATGCTACGTCATCAGCAACCCGTCCCCGGCCGCAAGCCGGTGCCGCGTGGTGCCAGCCGAATGGTGGCTAAAGAGCCGCTATCGGCGCGCCTGCCTAAAGCCAACTTCGGGTTATTCAAACATCTTTTCTGGCCAGTGATGCTGGTGGTCCTGGGCTTTGGTACTTACGAGGCGGCCACCCGGCTGCTGCCGTATGCAGACCGGCCGATTACCAAGATCAACGTCCAGGGCGACCTGAGCTACATCAGCCAACAAGCCGTTCAGCAACGTATCGCGCCGTATGTGGCGGCAAGCTTTTTCACCATCGACCTGACGGGCATGCGTACCGAACTGGAGAAGATGCCGTGGATTGCTCACGCCGAAGTCAGACGCATCTGGCCGGATCAAGTGGTGATTCGTCTGGAAGAACAACTGCCAGTAGCGCGCTGGGGCGATGAGGCCCTGTTGAATAACCAGGGACAGGCATTTGCCCCGCGCGAACTGGCCAATTATGAGCATTTACCCCAGTTGTTCGGCCCGCAGCGTGCCCAGCAACAGGTGATGCAGCAGTACCAGGTACTCAGTCAGATGTTGCGGCCTTTGGGCTTCTCCATCGTGCGCCTGGAATTACGTGAACGCGGCAGTTGGTTTTTGACCACCGGAGCGGGCAGTTCGGGTCCGGGCATCGAGTTGTTGCTGGGCCGCGACCATCTGGTGGAAAAAATGCGCCGTTTTATCGCCATTTACGAAAAAACGCTGAAAGAGCAAATAACGAATATTGCGCGCATCGACCTGCGTTACTCCAACGGCCTTGCCGTCGGATGGCGTGAGCAGGTTGCGCCTACGACGGACAAACCCGCCGTCGCGAAGAATTGATAAGAGGCAGGACCATGGCAAACGTGCAAAGCGGGAAAATGATCGTCGGTTTGGATATCGGCACCTCCAAAGTGGTAGCGCTGGTGGGCGAAGTCGGGGCCGATGGGACCCTGGAAATCGTTGGTATCGGCACGCACCCTTCCCGCGGCTTGAAGAAAGGCGTGGTGGTGAATATCGAGTCCACCGTGCAGTCGATCCAGCGCGCGGTTGAAGAAGCTCAACTGATGGCGGGCTGCCGTATTCACTCAGCATTCGTGGGCGTTGCGGGCAATCATATCCGCAGCCTCAATTCCCACGGCATCGTCGCGATCCGTGATCGTGAAGTCAGCATGGCTGACCTTGAACGTGTGCTTGATGCGGCACAGGCCGTGGCCATACCAGCGGATCAGCGGGTGCTCCATACCCTTCCGCAGGACTACGTCATCGACAATCAGGAAGGCGTGCGCGAGCCGCTGGGTATGTCGGGCGTGCGTCTGGAAGCCAAGGTTCACGTGGTGACCTGCGCCGTAAACGCCGCGCAAAACATTGAAAAATGTGTACGCCGCTGCGGTCTGGAAATCGACGACATTATTCTTGAACAGTTGGCGTCGGCTTATTCCGTGCTGACCGACGACGAGAAAGAACTGGGCGTTTGCCTGGTGGATATCGGTGGCGGTACCACTGACATCGCCATCTTCACTGAAGGCGCGATCCGCCATACCGCAGTGATCCCGATAGCGGGCGATCAGGTGACCAACGACATCGCCATGGCGCTGCGCACACCGACTCAGTACGCCG
The DNA here is from genome assembly GCF_028293835.1 of Pseudomonas sp. Taxonomy (GTDB): domain Bacteria; phylum Pseudomonadota; class Gammaproteobacteria; order Pseudomonadales; family Pseudomonadaceae; genus Aquipseudomonas. The sequence goes on along the minus strand of NZ_JAQGNX010000095.1, from coordinate 48,112 downwards.
AAGAAATCAAGATTCGCTACGCCTGCGCCTTGGCCAAGCTGGCCGGTGCCGGTGAAACCATCAAGGTGCCAAGCGTTGGCGACCGTCCACCGCGTGAGTTGTCGCGTCAGGCGCTGGCCGAAGTGGTTGAGCCACGTTATGACGAGCTGTTCACCCTGATTCAGGCTGAACTGCGTCGCAGTGGTTACGAAGATTTGATCCCGGCCGGCATCGTGCTGACCGGTGGTACATCAAAAATGGAAGGCGCCATTGAGTTGGCCGAAGAAATCTTCCACATGCCGGTACGCCTCGGCGTGCCACACAGCGTGAAAGGGCTCGCCGATGTTGTGCGCAACCCGATTTATTCCACCGGTGTGGGGCTATTGCTGTACGGACTGCAAAAGCAGTCCGACGGCATTTCATTGTCCGGCATCAGTAGTAGCAGTAGCGGCTATAGCAGCGATGAACCTAAAGCTCCTGTTCTTGAGCGCCTCAAGCGCTGGGTGCAGGGCAATTTCTAAGTTTCAAAGCGGTAGTGGTAGGCGGCAGTAGGCACAAAACTAGAGAAGGAGAGGGAAAATGTTCGAACTCGTAGACAACGTCCCGCAGAGCCCGGTAATCAAAGTTATCGGTGTAGGTGGTGGTGGTGGCAATGCTGTTAACCACATGGTTAAGAGCAACATCGAAGGCGTGGAATTCATCTGCGCCAACACCGACGCGCAAGCGCTGAAAAGCATTGGCGCGCGGACCATCTTGCAATTGGGTACAGGTGTAACCAAGGGCCTTGGTGCAGGGGCAAACCCTGAAGTAGGTCGCCAGGCAGCGCTGGAAGACCGTGAACGCATCGCTGAAGTGCTGCAAGGCACAAACATGGTGTTCATCACCACTGGCATGGGCGGCGGTACCGGTACCGGTGCTGCACCAATCATTGCCGAAGTGGCCAAGGAAATGGGTATTTTGACCGTCGCTGTTGTGACGCGTCCGTTCCCGTTCGAAGGCAGAAAACGCATGCAGATCGCCGATGAAGGCATTCGCTTGCTTTCGGAAAGCGTCGACTCGTTGATCACCATTCCTAACGAGAAGCTGCTGACCATCCTCGGTAAAGACGCCAGCTTGCTTTCGGCTTTCGCTAAGGCTGACGATGTACTCGCCGGTGCCGTTCGCGGTATCTCCGACATCATCAAACGTCCGGGCATGATCAACGTCGACTTTGCCGACGTACGCACCGTGATGAGCGAAATGGGTATGGCGATGATGGGCACTGGCTGCGCCAGCGGTCCTAACCGTGCACGTGAAGCGACGGAAGCGGCTATCCGCAATCCGCTGCTTGAAGACGTCAACCTGCAAGGTGCTCGCGGTATCCTGGTAAATATCACTGCCGGTCCTGACCTGTCACTGGGTGAGTACTCGGACGTGGGTAGCATCATCGAAGCGTTCGCTTCCGAGCACGCCATGGTCAAGGTCGGTACTGTTATCGATCCGGACATGCGTGACGAGTTGCACGTAACGGTGGTCGCTACAGGTCTGGGCGCGAAAATCGAGAAGCCTGTGAAGGTCATCGACAACACCCTGCAGCCATCGCAGCACGCATCGGCACAATCGTCTGCTCGTCAGGACATGCCGTCGCCGAACTACCGCGATCTGGACCGTCCAACGGTGATGCGCAACCAGGCTCATGCTGGTGCACAAGCGTCTGCCAAGATGAATCCTCATGACGATCTGGACTACCTGGATATCCCGGCATTCCTGCGTCGTCAGGCTGATTAATGAAATGTATCAGGGGTATTAGGGTGATTGGTGTTCAGCAAAGGTCTGGTCTGCTATTATCGCCAGCCTTTGTTGATACCAGTTCGCAACTTGCGCTGAAGCGGCCAATGCCATGATTAAACAACGCACCCTGAAAAATATTATCCGTGCCACAGGTGTAGGGCTGCACTCCGGGGAGAAGGTTTACCTGACCCTCAAGCCCGCACCCGTGAATACCGGCATCGTGTTTTGTCGTGCCGACCTCGACCCTATGGTGCAGATCCCTGCCCGTGCGGAAAACGTCGGTGACACCACCCTGTCGACCACATTGGTCAGCGGGGACACCAAGGTGGACACGGTAGAGCACTTGCTTTCGGCCATGGCTGGCCTGGGCATCGATAACGCCTACGTCGAACTCTCTGCCTCCGAAGTTCCAATCATGGATGGTAGCGCGGGACCCTTCGTATTCCTGATTCAATCTGCCGGCCTGGAAGAGCAGGACGCAGCCAAGAAATTCATCCGTATCCTGAAAGAAGTCACAGTGGAGGAGGGCGGTAAACGCGCTACTTTCCTGCCTTTCGAAGGATTCAAGGTGAGTTTCGAGATCGATTTCGATCACCCGGTCTTCCGTAACCGTACACAAAGCGCAACCGTGGATTTTTCCAGTACCTCTTTTGTTAAAGAAGTCAGCCGCGCACGTACCTTTGGTTTCATGAGTGATATCGAGTACCTGCGCAAGCACAACCTCGCACTCGGCGGTAGCGTAGAAAATGCCATCGTGGTCGATAAGGACGGCGTGCTGAACGAAGATGGCCTGCGGTATGAGGACGAATTCGTCAAACACAAAATTCTAGATGCAATCGGCGACCTTTACCTGCTGGGCAATAGCCTGATAGGCGAGTTCCGAGGCTTCAAGTCCGGGCATGCATTGAACAACGTTCTGCTCCGTGCATTAATTGCACAGACAGACGCTTGGGAAATTGTGACCTTCGAAGATGCCAGCGCCGCACCGATCTCTTATATGCGTCCTGTAGCGGCCGTATAGTTTAGTACTCTCTTTTCTAGTTTTGGGGCTGCCTTCGGGTGGCCTTTTTTTATGGCTGTCAAAAAACCCTGTAGGGAGCCAACAAGTTGGCTCCTGCAGAGATGGTTGTGTTCAGTCGACTTTAGGCTTCCCATGACTCGCCAACCGTTCCAGCGCGGCCTTCAGTTTCGGGTCTGTAATGCCCTCTGCCGTCGCCTGGATACTCTCTGCTGCCATTTCTGACAACGTAATCGTGTGTCCAGCGGCCCCTTGTTGCACGGTAGGCGGCTGTACTTTGAACAGGATGCGGGTCAGGTTGGCGAATTCTTCAAACGCTACAAGCTGTCGTTGCAGGCGTTTTTGTTGGTAGCGCAGGCGAGTTGCCCAGTGGCCGTCGGTCACAATCAACAGCAAACTACCTTCACGCCAAGAGGCAACGTGGCAGTGTTCGCGAGCGGCGGGTTGCAGTTGGCTTTCGAGCAGGCGCTGCAAATGGCCAAGGCGTTGAGCGTGGTGGAATATGGCTTTGAGCGGTTTTGCTTCGCGGAGTAAAACGGCGGGTGCCCGGGCTACCAAGGGGCGAAATGCCATGGGGGACACCTCAAGTTACAGAGTCGCCATGTTAGCAGAAAGCACCTCTGCAGCACGGCTAGATGGCTTTTTCCTTAGCTTTCAACGGTACTTTAATACGCCCCTTCATCCGCTAATGGGTTGAAGTCTGCCAGTTCGCCCCTATTGTAAAAATAGCCCCGTTACAGCGCTGTGCCAGCATCGTGGAATAACGCCACTTTCCTCACCACCGTTTCCGGGTAGAATGCTCGTTCGCATGCGGCCATGAGGGCTGCACGGGCGACTCACGGGGCCGCCCTCCATCCCTATGTGTGGAAGATCCTGTCGATATGTTTGCGCCTTTGTTAAAGAAACTTTTTGGAAGCAAGAATGAGCGCGAAGTCAAACGCATGCTCAAGACGGTTCAACTCGTCAATGCATTCGAAGAGCAAATGGTGGCCCTCTCGGACGAGCAACTGCGTGCCAAGACCGAAGAGTTCAAGGCCCGCTTAGCCAAAGGTGAGACCCTCGATAACCTGCTGCCTGAAGCTTTTGCGGTTGCTCGCGAAGCCGGCAAGCGCGTCATGGGTATGCGCCACTTTGATGTCCAGTTAATTGGTGGCATCACCCTGCATGACGGCATGATCGCCGAAATGCGCACGGGTGAAGGCAAGACTTTAGTCGCGACACTGGCGGTTTATCTCAACGCCTTGTCGGGCAAAGGTGTGCACGTTGTTACCGTGAACGACTATTTGGCTCGTCGAGACGCCAACTGGATGCGTCCGCTGTACGAATTTCTCGGTCTGACCGTGGGTGTTGTCACACCTTTTCAGCCGCCAGAAGAAAAACGTGAAGCCTACGCTTCAGACATCACCTACGGTACGAACAACGAATTCGGTTTCGATTACCTGCGCGACAACATGGCTTTCAGCATGGAAGACAAGTTCCAGCGCGAGCTTAACTTCTCCGTAATCGACGAAGTCGACTCGATCCTGATCGACGAAGCGCGTACCCCGCTGATCATTTCCGGCCAGGCTGAAGACAGCTCCAAGCTGTACACCGAGGTCAACAAGCTGATCCCGAAACTCGAGCAGCACATCGAGGAAGTGGAAGGCGTCGTTACCAAAGCCGGGCACTTCACCGTTGACGAAAAAACCCGTCAGGTCGAGCTGAACGAAGCCGGTCACCAGTTCATCGAAGAGATGCTGACTGAGGTCGGTCTGCTGGCAGTCGGCGAAAGCCTTTACTCCGCCCATAACCTGGGCCTATTGACCCACGTTTATGCCGGTCTGCGGGCGCACAAGCTGTTTCATCGCAACGTCGAATACATCGTTCAGGACGGTCAGATCCTGCTGGTCGATGAACACACCGGTCGTACCATGCCGGGTCGTCGTCTGTCCGAGGGCCTGCACCAGGCCATCGAAGCGAAGGAAATGCTCAACATTCAGGCCGAAAGCCAAACCTTGGCATCGACCACCTTCCAGAACTACTTCCGCCTGTACAACAAACTGTCCGGCATGACCGGTACGGCTGACACCGAGGCGTTCGAGTTCCACCAGATCTACACCTTGTCCGTGACGGTCATTCCGCCGAACAAGCCGTTGGCGCGTAAAGATTTCAACGACCTGGTGTACCTGACGGCCGAAGAGAAATACGCCGCCATCGTTACCGACATCAAGGAAAGCCTGGCCCAGGGCCGTCCTGTCCTGGTGGGCACCGCGACCATCGAAACTTCAGAGCACATGTCCAATCTGCTCATCAAGGAAGGTATCGAGCACAAGGTCTTGAACGCCAAGTATCACGAAAAAGAAGCCGAGATTATTGCCCAGGCTGGACGTCCAGGTGCATTGACCATTGCCACCAACATGGCAGGTCGTGGTACTGACATCCTGTTGGGCGGTAACTGGGAAGTGGAAGTTGCGGCGCTGGAAGACCCTACGCCTGAGCAGATCGCCCAGATCAAGGCTGACTGGCAGAAACGCCATCAGCAAGTGATCGAAGCGGGCGGCTTGCACGTGATCGCATCCGAGCGTCATGAATCGCGCCGTATCGATAACCAGTTGCGCGGTCGTGCCGGCCGTCAGGGTGACACCGGTTCAAGCCGTTTCTACCTGTCGCTGGAAGACAGCCTGATGCGTATTTTCGCCTCTGACCGGGTGAAGAACTTCATGAAGGCGTTGGGCATGCAGTCTGGCGAAGCGATTGAGCACCGCATGGTGACCAACGCGATCGAAAAGGCGCAGCGCAAGGTTGAAGGCCGTAACTTCGATATCCGCAAGCAATTGCTGGAGTTCGATGACGTCTCCAACGAACAGCGTAAAGTGATCTACCACATGCGTAACAGCCTGCTGGCTGCGGCGAACATTGGTGACACCATTGCCGACTTCCGCCTCGACGTTCTCAACAGTCTGGTCAGTCAACACATTCCGCCTCAGTCGCTGCCTGAGCAATGGGACGTTTCGGGTCTGGAAGCTGCACTGAATACTGATTTTGGTGTGCAGTTGCCAATTCAGCAGTGGCTGGACGAAGACGATCACCTGTACGAAGAAACCCTACGCGAGAAGCTGTTGCAAGCGCTGCTGGCGGCGTACAACGAGAAAGAAGAACAAGCCAGTGCTGACGCCCTGCGCACGTTCGAGAAGCAGATTCTGCTGCGTGTACTGGATGACTTGTGGAAAGACCACCTGTCAACCATGGATCACCTGCGTCATGGCATCCATTTGCGCGGTTATGCACAGAAGAACCCGAAGCAGGAATACAAGCGCGAGTCGTTTACCCTGTTCCAGGAACTGCTCGATTCGATCAAGCGCGATACCATTCGCGTGCTGTCCCACGTTCAGGTCCGCCGCGAAGATCCGATCGAAGAAGAAGCGCGTATGCGCCAGGATGCAGAAGACCTGGCTCAGCGCATGCAGTTTGAACACGCCCAGGCACCGGGTCTTGAAGCGCCGCAGGCAATCGTCGAGGAGGGCGGAGATGTCGCCGTCGCCGCCGTGCCGGTTCGTAACGAGCAACCGGTTCGCAACGAACAAAAACAGGGCCGCAACGAGCTGTGCTGGTGTGGTTCAGGCAAGAAGTTCAAGCACTGCCACGGCAAAATCGACTAGATTCAGCCTGGCGTTGTATCGATGAGACATCCGCGCCGCGACCGGCATCAGCCGTCGCGGCGTTTTTCAATTGATGAGCCGTACCCCTACGGGCGGCACAGATAGCTTCCAAGGAGCACTCAATGGCTGTTGGTCTTGGTCCTTTGCCGACATTGCACCCGGTACCCGGTTTTGAATTGGGCATCGCCTCCGCCGGCATCAAGCGCCCAGGGCGCAAAGACGTCGTGGTCATGCGCTGTGCTGAAGGTTCTCGTGTGGCTGGCGTGTTTACCCTGAACGCATTTTGTGCAGCCCCGGTGATTCTGGCCAAGCAACGTTTTGAAGGCCCGGTGCGCTATTTGTTGACCAATACCGGCAACGCCAACGCGGGTACCGGTGAACCTGGCCTTGTTGCTGCGACACGCACTTGCGCCAGGCTGGCTGAGCTGGCAGGCGTCGATGCACATGCAGTGCTGCCATATTCCACCGGGGTGATTGGTGAACCCCTGCCGGTAGAGAAGATTGAGAGTGCCTTGCAAGCGGCGCTTGATGATTTGTCTGTGGATAACTGGGCGGCGGCAGCCACCGGGATTATGACCACTGACACCCTGCCAAAAGGCGCCAGCCGCCAATTCCAGCATGACGGCGTGACGATCACCGTTACCGGTATCAGCAAGGGCGCGGGTATGATTCGCCCAAACATGGCGACCATGCTGGGCTACATCGCCACCGACGCCAAGGTCGCGCAGAGCGTGTTGCAAGACCTGCTGCGTGACGGCGCCAACAAGTCGTTCAACCGCATCACCATCGACGGTGACACCTCGACCAACGACTGCTGCATGCTGATCGCCACTGGCACGGCTGCGCTGCCGGAAATCACCGAGGCCAAAGGCCCGCTGTTCGCCGCACTCAAACAAGCGGTGTTCGATGTCTGCATGGAAGTGGCCCAGGCCATCGTGCGCGATGGCGAAGGCGCTACCAAGTTCGTGACGGTCGAAGTCAACGGCGGCGGCACCCATCAGGAATGCCTGGATGTCGGCTATACCGTGGCCCATTCACCGCTGATCAAAACGGCGTTGTTCGCCTCCGATCCGAACTGGGGTCGCATCCTGGCGGCGGTGGGTCGTGCCGGTGTTCCGGACCTGGACGTCAGCAAAATCGACGTGTTCCTCGGTTCCGTGTGCATCGCCAGTCAAGGCTGCCGCGCGACGACCTACACCGAAGAGCAAGGCTCGGCGGTCATGGCTGAGGCTGAAATTACCATTCGCGTCGAATTGGGTCGTGGTGACTGCCGAGAAACCATCTGGACCACCGACCTGTCCCATGAGTACGTGAAAATCAACGCGGAATACCGCACATGAGCCTGCACCTGGTGATTGGCGACAAGCGCTTTTCTTCGTGGTCCTTGCGCCCTTGGTTGGCGCTGGACATGGCGGGCGCAACGTTTACTGAGCAGGTGGTCCTGCTCAACCAGCCGGACACACTGCAAAATATTTTGCAGCACAGCCCGACTGGCAAAGTCCCGTTGTTGAAAACCGAACACGGTAGCATCGCGGATTCGCTGGCAATTGTTGAATACCTGGCCGAACGTTTCCCCGAGGCGCACCTCTGGCCGCAACAGATCGCGCCTCGGGCTCAAGCCCGCTCGGCGTGTGCACAGATGCACTGCGGTTTCACCGCCTTGCGTTCAAACATGGGTTTCGATTTGCGGCGTGACCAGGCGCTCGATGTTATGCCGGCCGAGGTTCAGGCCGACATCGACCGTATCGTCGCGCTGTGGGCCGAGTGCCGAGCGGCCGCTGCGGAGAGCGGGCCTTACCTGTTTGGCCGGTTGAGCCTGGCGGATGCGTTCTTCGCACCGGTTGCAGTCCGACTGCGTACTTATCGGGTAGCGCTGCCAGCCGAAGCGGCGGCGTACGTGGAGACAATTTATAAATGGCCAGCTTTTCAACGCTGGCAGAAAGCAGGTTTAAAGGAAGTGGTTCGGTGAAACGACTGCATGTAGCGGCTGCGGTTATTCGCGGCAATGACGGCAAGATCCTTATTGCTCGGCGTGCGGGGTCCCAGCACCAGGGCGGTTTATGGGAGTTTCCGGGCGGCAAGGTCGAAGCGGGTGAAACGGTCGAAGCAGCGTTGGCCCGTGAACTCTTGGAAGAACTGGGCATCGTCGTGGTCGCTGCGCGTCCGTTGATCAAGGTTCAACACGACTACCCCGATAAGCAGGTGTTGCTCGATGTCTGGGAAGTGTCGGCATTTAGTGGCGATCCCCACGGCGCGGAAGGTCAGCCGCTGGCATGGGTGACGGCCAGGCAGCTGGCTGATTATGATTTTCCCGCCGCCAATCAACCTATCGTCGCCGCTGCGCGCTTGCCTGATCGTTACCTGATCACCCCTGAGGGGCTGGACACGCCAGAGCTGTTACGCGGCTTGCAGAAAGCCATCGCTGGCGGCATCAAGCTGGTGCAACTGCGAGCACCCAACGGCTACAACCCGCAATACCGCGATCTGGCGGTGGATGCGGTAGGTTTGTGTGCGGGCAAGGCGCAGTTAATGCTCAAAGGTCCGCTGGAGTGGTTGGGCGACTTTCCTGCGGCGGGCTGGCACCTGACGGCTGCACAGCTGCGCAAATTGGCAAGCAATGGCCGTCCGTTCCCAAAAGAGCGCTGGTTGGCCGCCTCCTGTCATAACGCCGAAGAGTTGGCCTTGGCTGAGCTGATGGGCGTCGATTTCGTGACCTTGTCGCCGGTGCAGCCGACAAAAACCCACCCGGATGCGTCGCCATTGGGATGGGAGCCTGCATCGCAGTTGATCGCGGGGTTCAGCAAGCCGGTGTTCCTGCTCGGCGGAGTCGGAAACGATGACCGTCAGCGGGCATGGGAAAGTGGGGCACAAGGTGTGGCCGGAATACGCGCGTTTTGGCCTGAGGTTTAGCTAAAAACCAAAACTGACTACGGCTTCGCCGCCGCCTGCCACAAAATCTCTGCAATTCCCTGGCGCTTGGCGATTAACCGCGCAGCGACAAACAGCAAATCAGACAACCGATTTATGTAGGCCAGGCCAACCCCCGTCAGTGGCTCAACAGCATTGAGATGCTGACAGCGACGTTCGGCGCTGCGCGCCAGGCTGCGGCAGACGTGGGCGTGTGCAATCAGCGCCGAACCGCCCGGTAGTATGAAGTTTTCCAGCGGGCCCAATTCGTCATTCCACAGGTCGATAGCGGCTTCGAGGCGCTGTATCTCGGCGTTATTCAGCGCCTGATAAACCGGCATTGCCAGCTCGCCACCCAGGTCGAACAAGCGGTGCTGGCAAGGCTGCAGTACTTCGATCAGCTCACCCAGTCCGGGGCAGCGTGCAACCTGTTCGTTCAATCCAGCCAAGAGCAAACCTAGTTGGCTGTTCAGCGTGTCCACTTCGCCAATGGCTTCGATTCGCGGGTGATCTTTTGGCACCCGGCGCCCATCACCCAGCCCGGTCTCTCCGGTGTCGCCGGTACGCGTGTAGATTTTTGAAAGCCGAAAGCCCATGCCTATAACTCCGAAAGATTCTGTTCCACAACATTGACCGTGCTGCCCGCCAACGGTAAGCGCAGGGTGAAGCACGTGCCCTGGCCGGGGGTCGAGTGCACTTCCATCTGGCCCTTGTGGTTGCTAGTAATAATAAAGTACGACACCGACAGCCCCAGCCCTGTGCCTTGGCCGATTTCCTTGGTGGTGAAAAACGGCTCGAACGTGCGCTTGCGGACATTTTCCGGCATGCCGACGCCGTTGTCCTCGACCTGGATTTCCGCCCATGGCGGGTTTAACCGCGTGCGTAAAATGATACGACCTGGCTCGCCATCATCGATCCGTTGGTGGATGGCCTGGGCGGCATTTTTTAACAAATTCAGCAGCACTTGTTCCAGCTCGTTCGCGGTCCCCGGGACCGGTCCCAGATTGGGGTCGAACTGGCGAATGATCGCCTGGCCCTTGAAGTCGAACCCGATGGTCAGGTCGAAGTCATTGCTGGCGATTTCTACCGCTTGATCGATCAACGCTGGCAGGTCGCAGGGCGCCATTTTCCGGTTGCTCAGCCGACTGAAATTAAGCATGTGGCTGACAATCTTTGCGGCGCGTGCGCCAGCCTGCTGAATGCCATCCAGCAATTGTGGTACTTCCCGGCTCAGCAGGTATTGATTGACCGCTTCCAGCTTGATCCCCGCCAGCTCGGCTTGCTCAAGGTTTTTCGGCAGGTCCGGGGACAGGCGCCGACGAATGTTTTGCACGTTGTGCAGGATGGCACCCAAGGGATTGTTGATCTCGTGGGCCATGCCAGCGGCCAGTCCACCGACCGAGAGCATTTTTTCTGACTGCACCATCATGTCTTCCAGCGACAGCCGTTGAGTAATGTCGTCAATTCGGATTACTACGCCCCGGCCCGCGCCGCCGGTCAATGGATAAAAAGTTAGCGCGTAATGGTGAGGCACGTCGTCCTTGACCCAGGTGACTCGCTCAATCTTGGCCACAATGTGCCGCTCAACGGTGTGTCTGATTTTTGGCAAAAACGCTTTCATAGGCGGGAAAGCGAGAAAGATCGGCTGATTAAGCGCTTCGTCCAACGGTGTGCCGGAAAGGGCGCTGGCCTCTTGATTCCACTGAGTGACGTACAGCTGTTCGTCCAATGCGATTAGCGCGGAGGGCATGGAGTCGATAATGCTGTTCAGATAGTTCTGAAAACCGGTGAGCTTTTTCTCGATCTTGCTTCGCACTTGAACTTCAAGTTCCAGTTTGCGATTGGTGTGGCGGGTTTCCTCCGCCATACCTTGTGCTTGTGAATAGGCGTCTTGTGAATCGTCGCGAGCACGCTTGAGCTGCTGCTCACGGGCTTCGATGCGCGACAACATGGTGTTGAACGCTTCCGCAAGACTGCCGATCTCGTCGTTGTTACCCGGTTCGGCCCGCAGTGCATAGTCCTCTTCGCGAGTCACCTGCCTGGACAGTTCTTCCAACTGATAAATAGGCTCGGTAATCAGCCGTCGGATCTGCCGCGCCACCACCAACCACAGCAAGACGCTGAACACCAGAATCCCGGCGCTGGCGGTAAAAGTACCGGTGTAAAACGCGGTGGGCAGTTCGCTGCTGGCTACCAACAACAAATGCCCCGATTCCTTGCCAGCCTTGGGGATGGAGATCAGTTGGGTGTTGCGAAACTCGGTGAGACGCCACGCTTCGACGCTTTTGAAGCGTTCAGGCAATTTGAGTTTGTCGCCTTGTTGCAGTTGGGCGAGCCGGTCGCCGTTGCTGTCATATAACGCTGCCGCCCGCAGGGGATTGTAATTTTTCAATTCCTTGAGCAAGGATTGAGCGTTTTCGGCCGAGTTCAAGGCCTGGGCGGCGAGGTTGGGATTGCTAATCAGCCGGCCAATGGTCTGCATCGCCTGAGGGGCCATGCTTTCCTGGGAAATGTAATAAGCCGCGCTGATGAAGGTCAGGTTGGCGACCAACAATACGGTGGTCAACAAGACCAGCAAGGCTGCCAGAAGCTTCTGGCCCACCGGTAGGTTTTCTAGACGTTGGCGCAATGGCATCGGGCAAAATCACACGCGATTAAAGAATCCGCAGGGTAACGCGCTGATTGCTCGCTGGGCAATCTGAACCCGATCCGCTGAGCGCTCCTACAGGGTAGGCAGGCCCCGGGCCTGTAAAAATCGGGTCAATCGCGTCTGTAACTGGTTCATGTGCGGCATCGAACATCCGTGCCGCGTCGCAACGGCGCAGGCGTGGCCCAGCAAATAGCTGATTTCAGTGCGTCTGCCGTGAGCAACGTCCTGGTACATCGATGAGTAATTGGCTGAGGTTGCCTGTATGACTCGCTCTACCTCGCTCTGCAGGTCCTGCGCGGCGGCGGGTTGGCCGCAACAGTTCAGCAGGTCGGTCAGCTCGGCGCACAGCATCGCGACCTCGCATTGGTGCGCTTGCAGGCCACCGTTGGTGCAGTGGTGGAGTACGGTCAGAGGATTGATTGCGCAGTTCAGCGCAAGCTTGCGCCAAAGTCGCGTGAGGATATCCGGCGTCCATTGGTGGGGAATGCCGCTGGCGTATAGGTCATCCAGCCAAAGCGGCGGCGTCGGATCACTGGCATCGCCTAGCCACGTATAACCGTGGCCGGCAAACACCACGCGCCAGTCGCTATCGCGAAAAGCGCCTTCAGTGCTTGAGGCGGAAATACAACGCGCCCGGGGGACTTTTGCCGCGACCGCATCCTGGCTGCCAAGGCCGTTCTGTAGCAGGATCAGCTCGGCATTAGCCGTCAGGCGCGGCGCCAGTCGTGTGATGGCGGCTTCTGCGTCATACGCTTTGCAGGCTACCAGCAGGCGCTCGATGGGTTCGTGGGCGTCGATCGTCTGGGCTGGAATTGAAAAAAACTGGTGATGACCTTGTTCGACCAGGGTCAAACCACCGACAGCCTCATAGGCTGCCAACCGTGCGGGGTCGCGCAGTATCAATCGGACCGGTAAACCTGCACGCGCTAAACGTGTGGCCCACAAACTGCCGAGACTGCCGGCGCCTAACACATGCCATTCTGTGGCCATTATCCGATACCCGAAAAGAGCGTCACGAACCCTAAAGCGATGGAATCGAAGTTCAACATGGCAGGCTCGCACGTGAGAGGGGAAAGTCTCGTTATAATGACCACGCATTCATACCGTCAAGTCAGGCGTGCTCCTTCTTCATACCGAGCCGCGCCATTCATCTGGAGAGATTACATGCCCTCGTTCGACGTAGTGTCCGAACTCGATAAACACGAAGTCACTAATGCCGTCGATAATGCCATCAAAGAGCTGGACCGTCGGTACGATCTCAAGGGCAAAGGCACTTTCGAGTTCAAGGAATTAACGGTCAACCTTACTGCTGAGGCAGATTTCCAGCTGGAAGCAATGATCGAAATTCTTAAGTTGTGCCTGCTCAAGCGCAAAATCGACGCGAAGTGTCTTGAAATCAAAGACGCCTTCGCTTCAGGCAAGTTGATGAAGCAAGAAGCGGTTCTCAAAGAAGGCATCGATAAAGAACTGGCGAAGAAAATTGTCGCCCACATCAAAGAAGCCAAATTGAAAGTGCAGGCTGCTATACAAGGCGAGCAAGTGCGCGTCACCGGCAAAAAGCGTGACGACTTGCAAGAAGCAATGGCCGTGCTGCGCGGTCAAGACTTCGGCATGCCGCTGCAATTCAATAACTTCCGCGATTAAGGAGAGATAAATGGATTTGAATAGTCAGGTCGACAATCTGGTCAAGGTTTCCGAGTCCTGGTGGCCGCTGATCCTGCAATACGGCGGCCGTTTTTTATTGGCAGTGGTTACCCTTGGCATTGGCTGGTGGCTGATCAACCTGGTGACCCGCAGGCTGGGTAGCCTGTTGGCACTGCGCAAAGCCGATTTGGCGTTGCAGGGTTTTATCAGCAGTCTGGCCAACATCATTCTGAAGATCCTGCTGGTTGTCAGCGTCGCTTCGATGATCGGCATCGAAACAACCTCATTCGTCGCGGTAATCGGTGCGGCGGGCCTGGCCATCGGTTTAGCGTTGCAGGGCAGCCTGGCGAATTTCGCCGGTGGCGTGCTGATCTTGCTGTTCCGCCCGTTTCGCATCGGTGACTGGATCGAAGCGCAAAGCATCAGCGGTACGGTGGATAACATTCAGATTTTCCACACCGTGCTGCGTACAGGCGACAACAAGACGGTAATCGTGCCCAACGGCATTTTGTCGAATGGCATCATCACCAACACCAACCGTCAGCCCACCCGCAAAGTCATATTCGACATCGGTGTGGACCACGACGCTGACCTTAAGCAAGCGCTGCAAGTGCTGCTGGACATGGCTCAAGATCCACGCGTGCTGCTGGACCCTGCGCCTGAAGCGGTGGTGTCGGCGTTGGGCGAGAACGCGATCACCTTGTCGCTACGGGTTTGGGCCAAGACCGGAGATTACGGCAGTGTGGTGTCGTACTTCAATATTGAGGCCCGCGACAGGCTCAAGGCGGCGAATATCCCCATTCCCGCCCCGCAGCGAATGGTGCGTGTGATGCAGGAAGCGGCAGCGAAGTAGGATTAGCCGTTGGGTCAAACCCATTCGCGAATGAATTCGCCCACAGGGCTTGGCCTTGGCCTGTGGGCCGAATTCATTAAGGAAGCCGGCGGTGCGTTGTCAGGGTTGTTCGCTAACGGGTGTTTCGGTAACTGGCGTTGGCGGGTCGCCCTTGAGCGCTTCGGCTGCCTTGATGCGGCGGGCTTCCTGGGACCAATGAATGGCGATCATTACCAACGTCGGCACCCCCATCAATGCCGTCATCATAAAGAAGTTGTGGTAGCCGAACTTCTCCACCATCACGCCTGAATAACCGCCAATCAAGCGCGGCAGTAACAGCATGATCGAGCTGAGCAAGGCGTACTGAGTGGCTGAGAACTTCAAGTTGGTCAGGCTTGACAGATAGGCGACGAAAGCCGAAGTCGCGAGCCCTGCGCTGAAGTTATCCAATGAAATGGTCACGATCAGCATCTGCAGATTCGCGCCCATGTCAGCCAGCATCAGGAACAGCAGATTGGTACCAGCAGACGCTGCCCCGCCAACAAACAGAATCGGCAAAATGCCGAAACGCACGATCAACAATCCCCCGAACCCGGCGCCAAGCAGGGTCATGGCCAGGCCAAAGAGTTTACTGACGCTGGCAATCTGGTCCTTGGTAAAGCCCTGATCGATATAAAAAACGTTAGCCATGACGCCCATGACTGTGTCCGACATGCGGTACGTGGCGATCAACCCCAGCAGCAAGAATGCCTGCCAGCGATAACGTCCAATAAAGTCATTGATCGGCGTCAGCACTGGGGCAAGCCCGCGTCTGCCAAAGGATGACAAGCACAGCGTGGTCAGTACGACGTACAACAGCGCACGCAGAAACGCGCGGTCCTCCATGAGCAAATCGGACCAGCTTTCGCCATCGAACAGCACGCTGGCGAAGTCTGTGTAGTAAAGCTGGGTAAACATCGCTGGCACCGACACCAGCAGGATAATCAGGACAAACACCGACGCCAGTTGGTGGCTGAAGCCATAACGAGCGGCTGACAGCTGGGTGCGCAACGATACCGGCGATTCACGCATGATCAGCGTGGTGATCAGTGCGGGCAACATCAATAGGCCGAACAGAATGTAGGTCCCGGCCCACGCCGAATGTTTATAGCTGAAACCGGTAGAGCCGAAGCCTTCGGCGATATACAGCGCCCCAGCGGTGGCCAGAAGCGCGGCGATGCGATAGCCGGACATATAACTGGCGGCCAATGCCGCCTGGCTGCTGTCTTCAGCGATTTCCAGGCGATAGGCGTCGATGGCGATGTCTTGAGTCGCGGACGAAAACGCGACCAGTACCGCGATGGCAATTAACCAGGAGAGGTGCTTTTGAGGATCGCAAAACCCCATGCCGATCAAGCCAATCACCACGAGTGATTGCGAGAGTACCAGCCAGGATCGGCGGCGGCCGAGTCGACCAAGAATTGGCAGGCGCCATTGGTCCAAAAGCGGTGACCAGACCCACTTAAAAGCGTATGCCAAGCCAATCAGGCTGGCATAACCGATGGTTTCGCGGGCGACGCCAGCTTCGCGCAGCCAGACCGACAACGTGGAAAACACCAGCATATAAGGCAAGCCGGCGGCGAATCCGAGCAATAACATCACGAGCGCTGACGGTGTGGCGTAAGCGGCGAGCGCGGCGCGCCAGGTTTTACGGGGCATGGGCTGAAGTCTGCCTCAGATTACGAAACAAAGGGCGCACTCTAACCGCTGTGCTCTATCGGACGCCAGCCATGGCGTCGTATATCTACTCGATTATTCGAGACAGTGACCCCTTCCGCTCTCAAGCGGGCACGCTGTTCGTCGCCCGACGCAGTGCCTGCGGGCAAACTGATCCTGCCTCCGGCACCTAGCACGCGGTGCCAGGGCAGGGTGGTGTCATGGGGTAACTGGCTCAGTAGTCGACCAACCCAACGAGCGGCGCGCCCCAAGCCGGCCATGGCGGCCAACTCCCCGTAACTGACGACCTTGCCTTGGGGCACCTGATGAAGGGTCAAGTATAACGCCGTACGCCTAATCTCAGCCGGGCTGGGGTGCGGAGGGTCGTCACAGGCGGTGGGATGTTCGGTCACGACGTTCGTCCTGTTGCGTGGCGTTGGTCGGGTTGTGGGGAACTACAGATGAAGTCTAGGGTCTTTGAAGCAGATTGTCGTCCTTGGGGGATGATGCCCGATTTATCGCCGTACTCGAGTATTGCGGACACCTATGTTGTCGAAAACCTTGCTGTTCCTCGCTATTACCACCGCCTCAACACCGCTTCTTGCAGACACCGTCTGGATGAAAAACGGTGACAAACTCACCGGCAAAATCTCTGTTTTCGACGGCGGTAAATTGTTACTGCAAACCGACTACGGCGGAGCGATCCCGCTTGACTGGAAGCAGATCAAAACCCTGCAAAGCGATCAAAAGCTGCTGGTCAAGCAGGATCAGTACACAGGTGAAGTCGCCAAGTCCTTGCAACCTGCCGAAGACGGCAAGGTGACGTTGGCCAATGGCGAAGCACCTAAGACCGTCGAGCTGTCCAGCATCCAGCAAATGATGAAGCCTAAACCGATCATCACCGATCTGGTCTGGAAAGGTAATGTCGACGCCGCATTGGACTTTCAGCGCGCCGAAAATGATACCGACGATTACAACATCGCCTTCAAAACCTCGGCTCGCCATGGCTACTGGCGCCAGAACGCCAAGGGCGAATACAACCGCGAAACCCAGGACGAAGCCGTCAGTACCAATAACTGGAGTGCTGAGTATTCCATCGACCGCTTCCTCACCGAAAAATGGTTCTGGGAAGGTCGCGTGACGTACAAACGCGACTTTATCGAAGACCTTGCACGTCAGCGCGTAGTGGGTACGGGTCCAGGCTATCAATTCTGGGACGATGAGCTGGGGGCGTTCTCCCTGGGTTCGCTGCTTAACCGTACTGACTATGAATACTCAAATGGCTTGAAAGACAATTTCTATTCGGCCGCGGTCAAGTGGGATTACAACCGCTTGCTGATGGGCAAGAGATTTGAGTTCTTCACCAATGGCGAATTGGGTAAACCGCTCAGTGGCGTTGCCGATTACAGCCTGGATGCCGAGCTGGGATTGCGTTACAAACTCACCGACTGGGCTTCGCTTAACATGAAGGCCGAGAAAAACGTTATCAGCGGCACCTCAGAAGGCGCGCTGAACACAACCCGCTATACCGCAGGCTTTGGCGTGACCTGGTAATAAGCGATCGCGAGCAAGATCAAGCAACGCATAACTTATTGACTTGAAAATAATCTGTAGGTTTTGCGTATGCTGTGCGACAGCGCGGCGTCGAAGACGTGGCGGACCCTTCTACAGTGGTGAGTGTTATGGAGGTCAACCCTTCCAACTGCCACTAATAATTATTATCTTGTCTTGGTGCTGCCAAATTTTCGAGTGCCCGTCAGGTTTCGGCGGACGCTTCATAAGGAATCATTAAGATGAGCGCGAAAGCCGCTAAGCAGGCCCGAGAGCTGTTACTCAAGGAATTTCGCGGCGTGTTGTCCACGCACTCCAAATCAATGCCCGGCTTTCCGTTTGGCTCGGTGGTGCCTTATTGCCTGGACGACCAGGGCCGGCCGTTGATTTTGATCAGCCGGATCGCTCAGCACACCCACAACCTGCAAAAAGACCCCAAGTGCTCGCTGCTGGTGGGCGAGCGTGGCGCGGAGGATGTGCAAGCGGTGGGCCGCGTGACGGTGTTGGCCGAGGCCGAGAAACTTCAGGACGCTGCGGCCATCGAAGCCGCCGCCCAGCGGTATTACCGGTTCTTCCCCGAGTCCCAGAGTTATCACCGTGCCCACGACTTTGACTTCTGGGTACTGGCTCCGGTGCGCTACCGCTTCATTGGCGGTTTCGGCGCGATCCATTGGCTCGATGAAATTGCGTTGGCCAACCCGTTTGCCGGTAAGGCCGAGGCGAGCATGGTCGAGCACATGAATGAAGACCACACCAAAGCCATTGCGCATTATGTGGAATTGACCGGTTTGCCCCAGACTGAGCCCGCCGTACTGGTTGGCGTTGACAGCGAAGGCATGCACCTGCGCATCGGCCATGGTTTACACTGGTTGCCCTTTGCGAAACCCTGCAATACGCCGACACAAGTTCGCGAAGCCTTGGTACTACTGGCCCACGCCGAGAAATGGCCGGTTGAAGAAGCCCAGGAGGCTTGAATTAACATAGCTGCGACGTCACATAGGGTTTATTGGAAGTCATCTTCCGTCGAGGAACTCATTTGATGCGTGTTTTTCTGTTTTTGTTCGTCCTGTTTCCGATGCTTGAGCTGTTTATTCTGATCAAGGTCGGCATGGCGATAGGTTTTTTCCCCACTGTCTTGTTGGTGGTGGCCAGTTCGATGCTGGGTGTCTTCCTGATCCGGGTGGCCGGTTTCGCCACCGCTTTGCGTGCGCGTGAAAGCCTGACGCGCGGCGAGCTACCTGCTCAGGAAATGCTTGAAGGACTAATGATTGCGGTCGGTGGTGGCTTGCTGCTGCTGCCCGGCTTTATCAGTGACGTGCTGGGTGTTATTTGCCTGCTGCCCATCACTCGTCGGGTGTTGGTGGGCAAGTTGCGCAAGCGTGCGCAAGATCAGGCTACGCGGCAACGTGCATTCGCCGATGAGCCCCAGGCCGGTAATGGTTTTGGTCATGCCGGTATTGCGCCCCAGAGCCACCGAGAGCCGGACGTTATCGAAGGTGAGTTCGAACACCGCGACGACAAGCCATAAGCCCTTTGCCTCTTCATCCGTCTTGGGGCGGCCTGTAAGGCTGTCCCGGCGTCTGCTTTCGTTATAACCGTTGTAGTGCATTGCGAAAAAAAATCGGTCTCAAGCCTTGTAATCACCTTGCTCGCCCTTATGTATGGGTCACCGCAAGGTTTCTGGTGGAATCGCCAGACCGTATTCTGCGTTTCGCTTGTCGAACCGCAACCGGCCACGCCGGATGTTGTAACTCACCGGTGTCAGTCACCGGGGCGTTTAAAACCATAATTAGGAGATCGACAATGAAGCTTCGTCCTCTGCATGACCGCGTCGTAATCCGTCGCAGCGAAGAAGAATCCAAAACCGCTGGCGGTATCGTTTTGCCAGGTTCGGCTGCTGAAAAGCCTAACCGTGGCGAGATCCTCGCTGTAGGTACCGGCCGCGTGCTGGAAAACGGCGAAGTACGTGCGCTGGCTGTGAAAGTGGGTGACAAAGTGGTGTTCGGCCCGTATTCCGGCAGCAACACTGTGAAAGTAGACGGCGAAGACCTGCTGGTGATGAGCGAGAACGAAATTCTCGCAGTCGTTGAAGCCTGAGTCTTACCCGCGAATTTCCCATTACTACAAAGTATTTAAGGAATAACGATCATGGCTGCAAAAGAAGTTAAGTTTGGCGACTCGGCTCGCAAAAAAATGCTCACCGGTGTAAACGTCCTGGCTGACGCAGTTAAAGCGACCCTCGGGCCTAAAGGCCGTAACGTTATCATCGAAAAAAGCTTTGGCGCTCCGCTGATCACCAAAGACGGTGTGTCGGTTGCTAAAGAAATCGAACTGAAAGACCGTTTCGAAAACATGGGCGCGCAGCTGGTCAAAGACGTTGCTTCCCGTGCGAACGATGACGCAGGCGACGGCACCACCACCGCTACCGTTCTGGCTCAGTCGATTGTCAACGAAGGCCTGAAAGCCGTAGCTGCCGGCATGAACCCAATGGACTTGAAGCGCGGCATCGACAAGGCGACCATCGCCATTGTTGCCGAGCTGAAGAAGCTGTCCAAGCCGTGCACCGACACCAAGGCAATCGCTCAGGTGGGTACTATTTCCGCCAACTCCGATAGCTCCATCGGCGACATCATTGCCGAAGCTATGGAAAAAGTGACCAAAGACGGCGTTATCACCGTTGAAGAAGGTACTGGCCTGGAAAACGAATTGTCTGTTGTTGAAGGCATGCAGTTTGACCGTGGTTACCTGTCCCCGTACTTCATCAACAAGCCAGACACCATGGTTGCCGAGCTGGACAGCCCGCTGATCCTGCTGGTCGACAAAAAAATCTCGAACATCCGCGAAATGCTGCCAGTTCTGGAAGCAGTGGCCAAAGCTGGCCGTCCGCTGTTGATCGTTGCCGAAGACGTTGAAGGCGAAGCCCTGGCGACTCTGGTTGTGAACAACATGCGCGGTATCGTGAAAGTTGCAGCTGTTAAAGCTCCAGGTTTCGGCGACCGTCGCAAAGCCATGCTGCAGGACATCGCTGTTCTGACTGGCGGTACTGTTATCTCCGAAGAAATCGGCCTGAGCCTGGAAACCGCTACCCTGGAACACCTGGGTAACGCCAAGCGCGTGGTTCTGAACAAAGAAAACACCACCATCATCGACGGTGCTGGCGTTCGTTCGGACATTGACTCGCGTATCGCTCAGATCCGCACGCAGGTAGCAGACACCACGTCTGACTACGACAAAGAAAAACTGCAAGAGCGTCTGGCCAAATTGTCCGGCGGCGTTGCAGTGATCAAAGTCGGCGCCGGTTCCGAAGTTGAAATGAAAGAGAAAAAAGCACGCGTTGAAGACGCCCTGCACGCTACTCGTGCAGCCGTTGAAGAAGGCGTTGTACCTGGCGGTGGCGTAGCGCTGGTTCGCTCCCTGCAAGCCATTGCTGACCTGAAAGGCGACAACGCTGATCAGAACGTCGGTATCGCTCTGCTGCGTCGCGCTGTAGAAGCTCCACTGCGCCAGATCGTTGCCAACTCCGGTGACGAGCCAAGCGTTGTTGTCGACAAGGTCAAGCAGGGTTCGGGTAACTTCGGTTACAACGCTGCTACCGGCGAATACGGCGACATGATCGAAATGGGTATCCTTGACCCGGCTAAAGTGACTCGCTCTGCTCTGCAAGCGGCGTCGTCCATCGCCAGCCTGATGATCACCACCGAAGCGATGATTGCTGAAGTGGTTGAAGACAAGGCATCTGGCGGCGGTATGCCAGACATGGGCGGCATGGGTGGTATGGGCGGCATGATGTAAGCCAGCTTTACCCCTGCGCTAGACTCAAAAAAACCTCGCCTCGTGCGGGGTTTTTTTATGTTTAAAGGACATGCCGGGTCCGCTCGACCGTTAAGTCTGGTCGAACGCGTCCCGACGCCTTAAGCTGCGCCAGCTTCAAAGGCCATAACTGCATACGGAGACCCTCATGCGAATTCTGCTGGTTGAAGACAACCGCGATATCCTGGCAAACCTCGCTGACTATTTGGGGTTGAAAGGTTACACCGTCGATTGCGCGCAAGATGGTCTTTCCGGACTGCACTTGGCAGCCACCGAACACTACGACCTTATCGTGCTCGACATCATGCTACCCGGCATCGATGGCTATACCTTATGCAAGCGTTTGCGGGAGGATGCGCGCCGCGACACGCCGGTGATCATGCTGACCGCCCGCGATCAACTGGATGATCGGCTGCAGGGCTTCCGCTCCGGCGCCGATGACTATTTGCTCAAACCTTTTGCCTTATCGGAGCTTGCCGCGCGCATTGAAGCAGTACTGCGGCGCGCTCAGGGCGGCGGTCGACGGACATTGACCGTCGCTGATCTGGTTTATGACCTGGACACCCTTGAAGTGAGCCGCGACGGGCGTCTGCTCAAGCTAAACCCGGTTGGCCTCAAGCTGTTGGCCGTATTGATGCAAAAAAGCCCGCATGTGCTGCGCCGGGAAATCCTCGAAGAAGCGTTGTGGGGCGACGATTGCCCGGACAGCGACAGCTTGCGCAGTCATGTCCACCAATTGCGCCAGGTGATCGACAAGCCTTTCGCCAAGCCATTGCTGCAAACGGTGCACGGCGTGGGTTACCGCCTGGCCGAGGGCCGTGATGGAGTTTAAGCAAAGCCTCGCCCAGCGGATCATCATCGCCTTCGCGTTGATGAGCGCATTGGTGGCCGGGTCGTTCGCACTGGGAATCGTGGCAACGGTTCATTTAGTCGAAGAAAAATTGATTTCCTCAGGCTTGGGCGGCGATCTGAATCGCTTGCTGCTGATGGACAGCGTGAGCGACTGGAGCCATCGGCCTGAGCCGGACCAATTGTTCTACTACAGCAACGGCCGTGGCGATTTCGCCTTGCCCAAGGACTTGCGACACCTGGATTCCGGTTTTCACGAAGTCTTTCGCGAGGCGTTGTCCTATCACGCCATGGTCGAGATCGTCGACGGCCGGCGCTATGTGCTGCTGCAAGATCAAAGCGACTTCGAAGAACGTGAGCGAGTGCTGTTCGCCGTGGTGTTGGTTGGGTTTGTCCTGGCGTTGGCCCTGGCTGTGTTCCTCGGCTGGATATTGGCTCGACGGGTAATGGCACCGGTGGTACGTCTGGCCAGGCAAGTGCGTCACCGGGATCAGCTGTTGGGACTGGCGCCGCCCTTGGCGCCGGACTACGCGGCCGATGAGGTGGGAGAACTGGCAACTGCCTTCGACGCCACGCTGGGGCGTCTGCGTCAGGCATTGACCCGTGAGCGTCTGTTCACCAGCGACGTCAGCCACGAGCTGCGTACCCCCCTGATGGTGCTCGCCAGTTCTTGCGAGTTGCTGTTGGAAAACCCCGAACTCGATCATCGGGCACGCACTCAGGTCGAGCGCATCGCCCGTGCCTGCGAAGAAATGCGCGACTTGGTACAGACTTTCCTGATGCTGGCCCGTACCCAGCGCGACGAGGCCGGAGCGTCGAAAATTTCGTTGAACGCTGTGGCTGAACAATTGATCGCGCAATGGCGGGAGCCTATCGAGCGTAAGGGGCTGACGCTGGAGTTCAACCCAGGCGTTCCTTCGCCAGGCAGCTATCACACAACATTCTTACTCGCCGTCATGGGTAATCTGCTGCGTAACGCCCTGCATTACACCGACCACGGTTTTATTCGTTTGACCCTGGAAGCCCACGGCTTTGTGGTTGAGGACAGCGGGGTCGGTATTCCGGAAGAAAAGCGTGAGGCAATGTTTCAGCCGTTTGTACGCGGCAATGAACAGCGGGGTGAGGGGCTAGGTCTTGGGCTGTCGCTGGTTCAGCGGATTTGTGAGAGCGAGGACTGGACTGTTAATCTCAGCACCATGGAACCCAACGGCTGCCGTTTCCGTGTTGTGCTGACTGAAACATCCAGCTGATACGGCATGCAGCAGCTTCGAACTTTACAGACTAAAAACTGTCACACACCGGCGACAATCAGTCGCCCTCCCACCTGCCGCGTATCAGGTTGGCATCAAACAGGCGGGTCCGCTGAAGTTTTCCAGTCCGCGGGTACGGACTTTGCAGCACCTGGATCTACCCTCGGTTCCCCATAGCTTCACCATTGGCAGGTTTTATCCTTAACGCATGAGGTAAGCAATGGCCGTTGATTTCGTAGCCGCACCGGGCGTCGCCCCTCAAGACCGCTTTGCCTATTTCTGGAATCAACAGGGCGAGTGGGTCGAAGAACCTAACCGTCGTCGTGGTGGTGAAAGTGGCGTGCAGCGCGTGGTATCGCCCAACGGCCGCCTGCTTTATGTTAAACGCCAGACAGGTCATACCTATCGTTCATGGCTGCATCCATTCGGCAGGCCCACCGTATTGCGCGAGCGTGATGCCATAGAGGGCTTGCGTCAGCTCAGGGTTAATGTACCCAAGCTGGTGTTTTGCGGCGCAGAGCGCGATGCGGACAAGCAATGGCGGGCACTGCTGGTGACCGCAGCGCTCGATGGCTTTGTTGAGATGGACAACTGGTACGCTGCGGGCGGTCGTGAGCGTCACGGTGAAGCGGTGCATGACCGTTTGCTTGAAGAGTTGGCGGCCAACCTGTCGCGCATGCATTTGGGGCGCTGGCAGCATAGCTGTTTGTATATAAAACACATTTTCGTGCGGGTCAGCGGCGACGGTCCTGATGAGAAAGTTGAGGTGGCGCTGCTTGATCTGGAGAAATGCCGCCGCCGCTGGACGGCCCAAAGCGCGGCCCAGCATGATCTGCAGCAGCTACGCCGCCACTCGTCGTTCAACGACACAGACTGGCTGAAATTAGTCTATTTTTACGAGCATGCGTTTGGCAGCGCTATCAAAGGCTTAAGGTGATGAAACTCGAAATAGCGCGAGGTTTTTTCTTGGTAGGGGCGCTAGGTATAGCGTCTCTGGCCCTGACCGTGTGGGAGCAACCTGGCCCCAAAATATTAAGCGCACAGATTGGTGAGGGGCATTGCCCTTTACCACGCGTAGCCAAGGTCAAGCAGGTGGCTGAACCGAGCCATGATTTGCTGCTGTTCATGTATGGCATGACTCAGTGATGGGCAGGCGTCATGTCAGGACTCTTTAGGAGCCAACTTGTTGGCGAGAGGGTTGATGCGGTGGATCAGACCACCGCCTCGCCAACAAGTTGGCTCCCACAGATTCTGGTGAATCAGATTTCACACCATATGCAGGTGGTTATCCCATAGCCCTGCGGGCAACTGTAAAGGCGTCGCTACTATCTGCGGTTGACGGCAATCGTAAAACCGACATCGGCCTTGGCCTGAGGTTGCGACGAAGCCGTCTGCTACTGCACCAATTCCCGCGCAGTCTGCCAAGGGCGCGTCCAGGCGGACTTCACCGCTGTCCAAATCCCAAATGAACAAGCGATTTCCACGGGGCGCACTCATTGCGACCAGGCGCAAGCCGCTGTGTATGGCAACGCTGGCGCTGTAATGGTTCATCGCTTGCAGCTGGCTTTCACCTACCGGGAACGCAACGAACGGCATACCGGGGCGCTTGATTGCCAGCAGATCGGCAGTGGTTTGCCTGTCGCCCATGAATTGCTGGCCGGACACCAGTGTGCCGTCGCTGGCGATGGCCAAATGACGAATGCTGTTCATCGGTTGGCTGAGGGTTTCCTTGCTGAGCAGCATGCCATCGCGGCGCATCAGTACCAGGCTCGGTTGCATGGCGTTCAAATTCATGTCGACTCGGCTTTCCGCTTCAGTGCGGATGCCGCCGTTGGCGACAACCAGTGTTTCTCCGTCAGGCATCCACGACACTTGGTGCGGACCGACACCGTGAGTGGGCATCTCCGTGCTGCGCACCAGACGCTCATCGATGAACCGATAAACGCCCAGCAGGCCCCTGCCCGGATCAGTGGTGTCGTTCTCCGTGGCGTACAGCCAGTCACCGCCCTTATGAATGACCGCGTGTCCATAGAAATGCCGATTCGGCGCAGAGGTTATCGTCTGCAGCAAACGTCCGTCACGCACGTCCAGCAGGTAGCTTTCCGTTCCCGGCCTGCGGGCAACAAACAGCGCCAGCGGCAAGTCGGGATGGTTGACGATGTCGTGACAGCGTTGGCCGACCTGGGTAGCGAAAACCTGTCGGCCGTCCAGCCGATAACCCACGGCAAAGTGATTGCCATCGCTGTCGTCTCGGGCGGACAGCAGCAGCGGCGGGGTTTGCTTTTGCCGAAAGACCGTCCAACCGCCCAAGGTGCAGGCGCCAAGCAATACACTCCCCAAGGCCAACGCCTGACGTCTCAACATATCAGTCTCCGTCGTTGGCATTGAAGCCGAGTTGAACACCCAATGCCTTGGCCAGTTCACCTTCATGCAAACGGTGGACAGTGTTCAAGCTGTCGTAGAGCCCGTTGAGTTGCTGGCGACCCTGTTCAGTGGTGAGCAGTTGACCTAGCGGTGGCTGCAACGAGGAGAGCAATTTACTGCTGTCGGCATAAGCGGCATCTATCCGGTCGGCTACGGGTTTCTGTTCGGCGCCAAGCAGGCCACGCAAGCCCTGATTGTCTACCCCGGCCCACACCGCTTTGGCGCTGAGCAAGCTGGCCTCCAGGCTTTTCAGCGAGGATTCGCTACGCCATGAATCGGCCTGGAATGGCTGGGGAATGCCCTTGGCCTGGCGCCCTAAGGGCGTGCCAAGTTTCTTTTTCAAACTGTCCAGCGCGGTGACCTGAACCCGCAGTAACTCCGCGATGGCTTCATGGGCATCGGCGTAGCGTTGGTTGGGAAATTTGCTCAGCTGCGCGAGCATGCCGTCGGTGTTGTTCCAGCGGTTGAGGATGTCTTCGGCGAGGCTTTTTTGTCGCGCTCCGATGGCCACCAGTAAGGGGCAGTAGCGGGCCTTCTGCTCGACATTGGTCATGTCGACCACGGCGTCGTACAAAATGTATTCATAGGCAGAAAGGCCTTGCACCACAACGCTGGCGTTGGCTAACGCCGCTGCATCGACCTGCGGTTGTGCGCTCAATAGTTGCTCGACCTGGCGTCCGACCAGATTCTTTTTATCCGGCCAGAACTGTATCTGCCAGGCGCGATTGCCTTCGGCCAACGGCCCGATCAGTAGCGGCTGCAACTCAGCCCAGGCGGTTTGCGCATGGAGGAAGTCGGCGCGAGCCGTGTCCAGGCTGGCGTTGCCTTGGCAGAAAGCCAGGGCGCTGATGGACAATTGGCGGTCGGCGTCAACCCAGCGACTGTAGGTGGGCAGAATCACCTGCCTGGCGATCGCCGCCGAGGTTACCGCCTGTGGGTCCTGTGGCGAACAGGCCGCAGTCGTCAGGGCGGCTAAGGCGGCAAGGCTGGTCAGTAGCAGTTTGGGGCGGAACATGTCCGGCTCCTGAGTGTGTCGTGAGGGTACGCATCAAAGCGAGTTCAAAAAGGCCAGCAAAGCGTCGCGCTGCGAGGCATTGAAGCCAAGTACATGTTGTTGTGCGGCCTGTGCCTCGCCGCCGTGCCACAGGACCGCTTCGAGCAGGTTGCGGGCACGACCGTCATGTAGAAATTGGCTGTGGCCGCTGACGGCTTCGGTCAGGCCGATGCCCCACAGCGGCGCAGTACGCCAATCTCGACCCGAGGCCTGGAATTCGCTGCGTTGATCGGCCAAGCCCTCGCCCATGTCATGCAGCAACAGGTCGCTGTAGGGACGAATGATTTGATTGGCCAGTTCGGGTTCTGCGGCGTCGGCACGGGTGGTAAATACTGGGCTGTGGCATTGCTGACACCCTGCTTGATAGAACAGATTTTTGCCCGCCAGTACTAAAGGATTTTCGACGTCTCGTCGTGCCGGGACACCGAGGTTGCGGCTGTAAAACAGCACCTGACGCAGGATGTTGTCGCTCACCTCTGGCTCACCGGCAGGGCTGCCCCCGTTGGGCGCATTGAGGCAATCGGTTTGCGCCGGGGTGCAGTCATCGGCGGGTTTGAGTCGAGTGGTCAGGCCCATGTCGCCAGAGAAGGCGTGGGCATTTTGCTGATTGAGGTTGGGTTGCCCGGCTTTCCAGCCAAAGCGTCCCATTACGGTTTTTTGCAGGGCATCGTCCCACACCTGATTGGCACGTCCAGCGATGCCGTTGCCGTCGCGGTCATGGGGGTCGGCCTGGGCGAGAATCACTGCCTCAGGAATGGCTTCGAGCAAACCCAATCCAATCATCGGTGGCGCAATACGAGCCGAGAACTGCGTGTGCGGGTGCAGCGGCCCGTAACCCAGTTCAGTGATGTTCAGTGTGGGTTTGCGTAACGAGACCTGAGTACCGTCCTTAAAGCTGATCAGCCGCTCATCGTAGTCGACACGAACCTTGCCTTCGGGCCTGACGCCCGGGATCGCCATGTCCTGCAACTGCCCGCCATACACCGGCTCGGGCAATACGCCGGTCCGTTCAATCAATCGAGCAAACGCGGGATCATCGGGAATTGATAGACGCACCAGCATCGACACCGCATTGACCGCCCCCGGCGTAGGCGGATGACCGCGGCCGTCTTTGATGTGGCAGTTTTGACAGGCGTTGGTATTGAACAATGGACCCAGCCCATCCCGCGCCGTGGTGGTCGATGGGGCAATTACCCAAGGGTTGCGGAAAAAGCTGTTGCCGACACTGAAGTCCAGACGGCGAACCGACGAAAGATTGGCCGACGGTAGTGAAAACGCGTTGCGATCGAGTTTTTTTACCGTGGCGCTTCCACCAGACAACGCTTCCCCCGGTTCTGCCTGGGTGAAGCGCGGAGAGTCGTCACAGGCACCCAGGGCTAAGGCGAAAGTGGCAGGCAGAAGAGGGCGCAACGCAAACATATACATCCTGGTGGAAGCTGACGGGTGCAAGACAACGCGCGACCGGCACGGCGCAAATCCCCTGTAGGCGCTAATTTGTTGGCGAAAGTCAGCGCGGTGTATCAATACGCCGCCTCGCCAACAAGTTGGCGCCTTCAGGGATGGCAATTAACGGCCGATCAACTAAAACGAATGTTCGGCGTTGTCCGGGTTCAGGTCGGCGATGCCCAGACGGCTGGCGGCTTGTTCGATGGCGCCGGTCTGGGTGACCAATGAAGCAATGGCGTCGCGTACCACCTGGTTGCCGTCGGTGTTGCCCGCAGCGATCAGTTGATCGAAGTGTTCGCCGTTATTCGCTCGGTCGACGATCACTTGCAGTTTGGCTTGTGTGCCGTTGAGGTCAGACCTGAGCGTGGCGTCAGTCGCCGCATCGGCCTTGGCCACCAGTGAGGACAGGCTCGGGCCGCTGATTTTTTCACCGTTTACCCGGGTGTATTCCCCCAGATAGACGTTGCGAATGCCCAGGCCGTTGTAGAAGTGTGAATGGTGGGTGTCGTCACTAAAACAGTCGTGTTCGTCTTCGCTGGAGTTGGCTTCCAGTGCGACCTTCATCCGTTCCCCTGCGAGTTCCCCCAGGGACAGGCTGCCCATGCCAAACAGCATTTTACGCAGGCCACTTTCGCCCGGCTCGGCTTCGAGCTTGGCGCGGTAGTTATCGGCCACGCCAGGCTTCCAGTTATTGACCATGGTTTCCAGGTCGGTCACCAACAGGTCGGTGACCGCTTTCAGGTATTCGCGACGGCGGTCGTTGTTGCCGCCCGTGGCGCCTGGACCTTCGACGTAGTCAGTGGCCGGGCGTTCGCCTGCACCTGCTTGGGTGCCATGGAGGTCCTGGCCCCAGAGCAGAAATTCGATGGCGTGATAACCGGTGGCGACGTTTGCTTCTGAACCGCCCAATTCGTTCAGGCTCGCCAGTGTTTCAGCACTGATCCGCGTAACGTCGACCTTGTCTTCGCCGAGCTGGATTGTAGTGTTGCCGATAATGTTGGCGGTGGCGCCTGGATTGCCCAGCGCATGCTGGTAATCGGTGGCGACATAATCGATCAGACCTTCGTCCAGGGGCCACGCGTTAACCTGGCCTTCCCAGTCGTCAATAATGGTATTGCCGAAGCGAAAAACCTCGGTTTGCATATACGGTACGCGCGCGGCGACCCAGGCATCCCGGGCAGCCTTGAGGGTGTGGTCGTCTGGCTTGGCCAGGAAATGGTCGACCTCGCTGCGCAGGGATTTTGCCGTAGATTCAGCATCGCTGAACACGGCGTAAATCATGTTCGTGTAGTTGGCGACAACCGCCTTGGCCGCCGCATTGTCGGGCTGGCCAGTCGCTGCGGATGGGGCGCTGGCAGTTACCGGAGCAGCGACCTTGTCCTTGCCTTCGCCACAGCCAACTAGAGAAACAGCGATGGCCAGCAGACTGGCTGTTGCCAAGGGCATACGAATCATGACGGAATCCTGCGTCGGAAAAAGAATAGAACGCGTTAGCACTGAAAAAGCTGCGCCATGATGCGAAAGATATGCAGTTAGCGTAAGGGGAAGGCGGCAGGAAATTGGTTACATGTCATTTCACGATGTCACAGCCGGCGTGAAATGACGGGCGGATGAGCGCGGCTTGCGTTACGTGGTTGTCGCGTGGATACGCTCGGCTTGCTTGAGATAGGCCAGCAATTCCCGGGCGGGCAACGGCTTGCTGTAGAAGTAGCCCTGACCTTCGTGGCAGCCTTCGGAGATGATGTACGCCTCTTGTTCAGCGGTTTCCACGCCTTCGGCAATTACTTGCATGCCGAGACTTTTACCCAACTGGATAATGGCGCGAACGATGGTCGCGTCGTCGTCGTCATCAATGAGGTCCTGAACGAAACTCTTATCGATCTTGATTTTGTCCAGCGGCAAGCTCTTGAGGTAGCTCAGGGACGAATAACCGGTGCCAAAATCGTCAATGGCGATCAACGCTCCGGAGCGACGCAAGCTCAGTAAATGTTGAGCGGCCGTGCTGATGTCTTCCATCAGGCCGGTTTCGGTGACTTCCAGCTCCAGGCTGCGCGGTGGCAGGCGGTAGATCTGCAACAGGTTATTCACCACCCGAGGCAGCTCGGCGTGGTGCAGCTGGACGGTAGACAGGTTGACGGCCATGCGCAAGTCGCTGAACCCTTGGTCGTGCCATTCACGTAACTGCCGGCACGCTTGATCAAGCACCCATTCGCCAATCGCGATGATCGTGCCGTTTTGTTCCGCAAGGGGAATGAACAGATCCGGTGGTACCAACCCATGTTCAGGGTGTTGCCAGCGCAATAGGGCTTCGACGCCGACCACGCGGTTATCGCGATAGCTGATTTGCGGCTGGTAGACCAGGTACAGCTGATCACGCAGCAGAGCTTCTCGGAGGTCTTTTTCCAGCTCGCGACGTCGGCGCATTTCGCTGTCGACGCTGGCTATATAAAACTGATAACGGTTGCGCGACCGAGACTTGGCCAGCGTCATGGTTTGCTCGGACTTTTGCAGCAACTTCTCGGTACTGTCGCCGTCTTCCGGAAACAAGGTGATACCGATGGTGGCGCGCAGGCGAATTTCCTGCTGATCGAGGGCGAACGGCGCTTCAAGGTCATCGAGGATGTTTTGCGCCAGTTCGGCAGCTTCGTAAGGCTGTTCGATGTCGGCCTGAACCAGCGCGAACTGGTCGCCGCCGAGCCGTGCGAGGGCACCTAAACGTCCGCTATGGCCCCGTAGGCGGTCAGCCAGTGCCAGGAGCAACTGGTCGCCGGTCTGATAGCTGAATTGTTCGTTGATTCCCTTGAAGTCATCAAGGCCAACACACAGCACGGCAACGCGGCGTTGCAGGCGGCCCGCATCAACCAGAATTTTATCCAGCTGTTGTTGGAACTGCTGGCGGTTGGGCAGCCCGGTGAGAAAATCATATTGAGCCATGCGCAACAGGCTGTTTTCCGCCTCATGACGCAGATGGGTGTTGCGCTCGATGGACGCCAGCAGCTGATTGGCAGTATTGACCCAGATGCCCAGTTCATTCTTTTCGTGACCCTTCAACAGCGGCAACTGATGCTCGCTGGGCCGGTCTGGATTGATGTTGGTCAGGTGTTCGATAATTTTCGACAGGGGTTTGGTCAGCAACCAGTGATAGACCAGATACAGGACCAGGCCCATGGCTAACGCGCGCAGTACCCCGGAAATAAAGATAATCACCGAACTGACGATGAAACCTTCGCCGTAAGAGGCGGTGTCGAGGGTAATGCGTAAGTCTCCGTAATATTCACTGTACGGACCACGACCCACTAAAGGCGTGGTGAAGCTGCGCTCTTGCCCAAGGATCAGGTCCGTCAGCCACCGAGTCGGGGTCTGACGCAAGTCTCGGGACTTTTCCGCGAGCATGGTTTCGTTGGGATGGCCGATAGACGCCATGCGTACCGCATTGTCCTGGAACAGGCCTTCAATAACTTGCATGCCCATTTCCCGGTCCAGGCTGTAGACCGCCTGGGTCGAAGGGTCGCGGAACATGTCGAGAATGCGTTCGGCGTCATGCGCAACCGCTTGCCGAGTCTTGTAGGCATCGAAGACGATCTGTGCACAACTCAATACCACCCCTACGATCAGTGCCGAAAGCAATACTACGCGCAGCAACTTCACCGACAGGCTGTTTTTAAGTTCCAGCTTCAAATGCTTATTCCTTAGTCCGTGCCGGGAGCGCGATTGTCCGCGAGTATTGCAAATAGAATCTGCTCGTCAAAGGGGCAAGCGCAGCTAATGCATCCGTTTCTTGCGTGCTCGCCAGTGACGCCGTTCGATGGACCGAATCAGGCTGTCCCTACTGTGTCGGTTAAACACCCAGGAAACTGAAGAGCGGTTTAATTAAATCGTGCAGGTTGGATATTAGTCCGCTATTGCTCTGTGGCAATAGGGGGGAGAGCGAAGAACAGGCGAAAAAAAACCCGGCAGAGCCGGGTTTTTGTCTGGAGCGCAGCTTAAGCAGTGAAAGCCTTGCCTTCGAACTGCTCAGCGACGAATTTCCAGTTGACCAGGTTCCAGAACGCTTCCACGTATTTCGGGCGAACGTTGCGGTAATCGATGTAGTAAGCGTGTTCCCATACATCGCAGGTCAGCAGTGGGGTTTCGCCGCTGGTCAGCGGGTTGCCGGCGCCGATAGTGCTGGCCAGAGCCAGGGAACCGTCAGCCTTTTTCACCAGCCAGCCCCAGCCGGAACCGAAGGTGCCGATAGAGGTTTTGCTGAACTCTTCCTTGAACTTGTCAAAGGACCCGAACGCGGCGTTGATGGCGTCGGCCAGCGCACCGGTAGGTTCGCCGCCAGCGTTTGGCGCCAGGCAGTTCCAGTAGAACGTGTGGTTCCAGACTTGAGCGGCGTTATTGAAGATGCCGCCTGAAGAACTCTTGACGATTTCTTCCAGGGTTTTGCCTTCGAACTCGGTGCCTGGCACCTGGTTGTTCAGGTTCACGTCGTAGGTGTTGTGGTGCTTGTCGTGGTGAAACTCTAGGGTTTCACGAGAAATATGCGGCTGCAGGGCATCGTGTGCGTAGGGCAGCGCTGGCAGTTCAAAAGCCATGGTTAATCTCCTAATCAGTTCGGTTGCGGTGAGCGCAAGGCCGATCACGGGCGGCCAGATGTAAACATGCGTCGGGGAGTTTGTACTCTTTGCGACGCAGGGCTGGATCATAGCACCGGGTTTGCGGCATAACCACGCAACAACTGTGTGGGATATAGGTTCCAGAGCCTCGTTGGGAATTAATGAGGAATATTGATTGGCTGCGTTCACCCGTTTACCGCGCCACGATCAATTGCACGGCGACGCTGAACATCATCACTGCGACCAGCAGATCCAGCAACCGCCAGGTTGCAGGCCTTGCAAGCCACGGTGCCAGCCA
Organism: Pseudomonas sp.; assembly: GCF_028293835.1. Taxonomy (GTDB): domain Bacteria; phylum Pseudomonadota; class Gammaproteobacteria; order Pseudomonadales; family Pseudomonadaceae; genus Aquipseudomonas. The sequence continues at coordinate 14,696 of NZ_JAQGNX010000095.1, read as the reverse complement.
TGCCGCGCCGACCGCCAGGGTGGTGAACCACAACAATGACGCGCTGGCGGCTCCGACTACGTATGCGCCGGGCACGGTTTGTTGCGCGCCGAGTGAGCCGATCAACAATACAGTGTCGAGGTACACATGGGGATTAAGCAGCGTGACCGCCAAGGCGCTGAGCAGTACAGCGCGGCGTGAACGCAGGCCGGTGCCTTCGCTGTGTTGCAGGCTCTGCCGAGAACAGGCACGCCGCAATGCCAGGCTGCCGTACCAAAGCAAGAAGCCGGCACCACCCCAACGGGCGACTGCCAGCAATGTGGGGTTTTGCGCCAGAAGGTTCGCCAGGCCGAACACGCCGGCCGCCACTAAAAGTGCGTCACAGACGATGCACAATGCAGCCACTGGCAAATGATGCTCGCGGCGCAGGCTTTGCGCCAATACAAAGGCATTCTGCGTACCGATGGCCATGATCAGGCCAGCTGCGACTAACAGCCCGTTGAGATAGCTTTGCCACATAGGTTAGTGCTCCTTCGAACTCATCAGCAATCCGTCGGTTTGATCGCGGTTTGTATAGCCAGTCTGATGGTCCAGCCTGTATAAGAAAAACAAATATTACTGATCGCTCATTAGAGAAACTGATGTTCGACTACAAGTTGCTTTCGGCCTTGGCCGCCGTTATTGAACAGGCGGGCTTCGAACGGGCTGCTCAGGTGCTGGGCCTGTCTCAATCAGCCGTGTCACAGCGGATCAAACTGCTTGAAGCGCGGATTGGGCAACCGGTGCTGGTTCGCGCTACGCCGCCCACACCCACTGACATCGGCAGGCGTCTGCTCAACCATGTGCAGCAAGTTCGTCTGCTCGAACGGGATTTGCAACGTCAGGTTCCGGCGCTGGACGATGAAGGCATGCCCGAGCGTCTGCGCATTGCGCTGAATGCCGACAGCCTGGCAACGTGGTGGGCTGCGGTGGTGGGGGACTTTTGCGCGGACCAGCACCTATTGCTGGACCTGGTGGTCGAAGACCAGGACGTCGGTCTCAAACGCATGCGTGCTGGTGAAGTAGCGGCTTGTTTATGCGGCAGCGAGCGGCCTGTGGCGGGCGCGCGCAGCGTGCTACTCGGCGCCATGCGCTATCGTGCGCTGGCCAGCCCCGGTTTTATCGCGCGACATTTTCCTTTGGGTGTCACCGCCGAGCTGTTGGCGCGTTCCCCTGCGCTGGTGTTCGGCCCTGATGATTTCCTGCAGCATCGTTACTTGGCGTCATTGGGCGTGGAGGGCGGTTTTGAGCATCACCTGTGTCCATCATCCGAGGGGTTTCTGCGTATGACCGAAGCCGGACTGGGCTGGGGGCTGGTGCCAGAAGTGCAAGTGCGCGATCAACTGCGACGTGGATTATTAGTCGAGCTGCTGCCTGATCAACCCGTCGATGTGCCTTTGTATTGGCATCATTGGCGCAATGGTGGTCAATTACTTGCGCAGCTAACCGACCTTCTGACTCGGCGAGCTGGCGAATGGCTGGTGCCGCTTGGCAATCAGTAAGCGTCAGTTGTTTCTAATGAATAGCACCTGCTACGAATACACAGTTAAATGGAGCGGTAAATGAAGATTTTGGTCACCGGCGCCAGCGGCTTTATCGGCGGGCGCTTTGCGCGTTTCGCGTTGGAGCAGGGCTTGGATGTGCGGGTCAATGGCCGTCGGGCCGAGGGCGTCGAACATCTGGTGCGCCGTGGAGCGAAGTTCATACAAGGCGATTTGTCCGACCCGGAATTGGTCCAGCGACTCTGCCATGACGTCGAGGCGGTTGTTCATTGCGCGGGTGCCGTAGGCGTCTGGGGTAAGCGCCAGGCGTTTCAGCAGGATAATGTGCAGGTCACCGAGAACATTGTCGAAGGCTGTTTGAAGCAGCAGGTTCGGCGCCTGGTGCATTTGTCGTCACCTTCGATATATTTTGATGGTCATTCGCACCTGAATCTCAGAGAAGAACAGGTGCCAAAACAGTTCAACAATCACTACGCGGCCACCAAGTACCTGGCTGAGCAAAAGGTCTTTGGTGCCGAGGAATTTGGCTTGGAAGTCATTGCCTTGCGACCGCGTTTCGTCACCGGCGCAGGTGACAACAGCATCTTCCCGCGTCTGTTGAACATGCAGCGTAAAAATCGCCTGTCGATTATCGGCAATGGCCTGAACAAGGTCGACTTCACCAGCATGCAAAACCTGAACGACGCGATACTCAGCAGTTTATTGGCGGCGGGCTCTGCGCTGGGGAAGGCCTACAACATCAGTAACGGTGCGCCCGTGCCGTTGTGGGATGCTGTGAATTACGTCATGCGGCAAATGGACATGCCACAAGTGACGCGTTATCGCTCGTACGGGTTGGCCTACAGCGCTGCGGTGTTGAATGAAGGCGCATGCCTGTTGCGGCCGGGTCGTCCAGAGCCGACGCTGTCCCGTTTGGGCATGCAAATCATGAGCAAAGATTTCACGCTGGACATCAGCCGCGCCCGGCATTATCTCGAATACGAGCCGCGCGTCAGCCTTTGGGCGGCCCTGGACGAGTTTTGTGGCTGGTGGAAGGCGCAACAATCGAATTGACCACTCGCATGACGGCGTACGCCTTGGCAGGCGATTCGAGTGGTTATACTGCAGACCTTTCTGTCTCCGTGTCCCTTGAAGGTTTAACCAATGCGTAACGATCCTCATGACGACTTCGATGATGTGCCGCACCTGAGTGCCAAAGACGACGACGATGATGATTTTGTGCCCACCAGTGGTGCCCGCGAGCGTACAACCGTGCGCTCGCGCAGCACGCCTGTGGTGAACGCCAAACGCACCAATACCGGGCCGATCTGGGCACTGGTCGGTGCGTTGTTCATCGCCTTCGCCGGACTTGCCTGGTGGAGCTTTCAACAGATTTCATTGATGGAGCAACAACTGGTGGCGACCCAGGAAAGCTTCGCGCGCATTAGCGAAGATGCTGCCGGTCGCTTACAGGATATCTCGGGCAAAGTGGTAGCCTCTCAGTCAGCAGCCAGCAACAGCGAGGCGCTGAAACTGCAAATCCAGAAGCTGGAAAGCAAGCTCAACGATCAGGACAAACAGCAGGAAGATGTATCGGGCCAGCAAGGCGAGCTGGACAGTCGTTTGCTGCAGATGTCAGCACAGACCGCGCAATTGCAAACCGCCCACACTCAATTGCAGGACCAAGTGAAAAGCCTGAGCAGCGAATTGACTGCGTTGCAAGGGGCTCAGCCAGACTCAAAAGCCATCCAGGCGTCCCAGGCGCAACTGGACGCTCAGTTAAAAGCGCTGAATGCAGACGTGGCCACGCTGAAGAAGCAGGGCAACCCCAGCGTCGCCATTGATCGCCTTGAACAAGAGTTGCTGGTGCTGAAAAGCGAACAAGACAACCGCCCGGCGGCGGCCCCTCAGGACGGCGGCAACACGGCCGAATTTGACGCTTTCCGCGGTCAGGTCACTCGCAACATCAACACCCTGCAAAGCCAGATTCAGAACCTGCAACAGCAGATCAACGCCCGGCGTTGACGGCTTAAAATTCGCGCGTTGTTAACATGCATCTGTTCCTCAACGTGTAGCGCACGTTGAGGAACAGCCTGGGTGTCGAGAACGCCGTCATAACGTTTTGTCAGAACTATTCCCCTGGCGATGTTGAAATTAGCAACAGTTGCGTGGGAATAGTCTGTGTTTCGCTGTATCCCGGTATCTCACTTGCATTTTTCTCTGCGTTTCGTAAGGTGACTTCAAGCAGGCCTGCTTGAAACTTTGAATGCGCTTGCGCTGTTGGCGCATATCAAACGTAACTTTTATCTTTTATGCAATGTCGCCCGGCCACGCTGGGCGACACAAGGAAGAAATATAATGAATGGATTCATTTCTGAATTTGACGCGGATTGCGCTACACGCTCACCCCTGACAATGCAGGCGAATCAGTGTCGTCTAACGTTGATTACGCTGGGGGTGTAAAGTGAAGGCACCCATTAAGAAGCCGGTAAAGCCATCGGTTAAGCCGCCGGTAAAGCCATCGGTAAAGCCGCCGGTAAAGCCACCGGTAAAACCACTGGTTAAGCCGCCGGTAACGCCGCCTGTAAAACCACCGATTAAGCCACCGGTAACACCGCCCGTAAAACCACCGATCAAGCCGCCGACCACAACGCCGAAAAAACAGATCACGGCTAGACCGTTACCACCAAAGCGCACAGGTCTACCGGTTCCAACGGTGAAGCTACCGGAAAAACCAGTGCGCAAATTTTCCCTGAGGCCGACCGGTGAGATTCTTAGTTCTGCGGTGGATGCCTTAACGCTGGCGCTGCTCGTTTGGGAGCTATCCGATAAACTTCGCGCGGTCACGCTAGATGACGGCAGTGTCGTTCATGTAGAAGAGAAAGTCGTCATATTGCCAGACGGCTCCAGAGTGGACATTGATAATGAAACCGTTATCCAGGCCGATGGCATCATTCAACATCCTGGCGGAGTGTTAGAACACCCGGATGGTCGCTGGGAATATACCGAGCTAAATCTAATTCGTCATCCGGACGGTATCTGGGAATACGAAGACGGAACATTAACCAATGACGAGGGTGATATAATCGGTATGCGTCAGGAATAATATCGTTGCTACCGTTATTACATCGATAAAAAACCCCGGCTCTTTGAGCCGGGGTTTTACGTTCTAACTAAATATTTAAAGCCGTGGGTAGTCGATGTAGCCGACTGCGCCTTTGGCGTAGAAGGTTTCTGGAATGGGTGTGTTCAGTGGTGCGTCTTGTTGCAGGCGCTCTAACAGATCCGGGTTGGCGATGTACGGCACGCCGAACGCCACTGCATCAGCCTTGCCGCTGGACAGCCAGGCGTTGGCGCTGTCTTTGCTGAAGCTTTCGTTGACGATGTAATTGCCGCCGAAGGCTTCTTTCAGTTGTGGGCCAAGGCTGTCGCCGGCTTCTTTTTCACGAGAGCAGATAAACGCGATGCCGCGTTTGCCCAGCTCGCGAGCCACGTAGCTGAAGGTCTCGGACAGGTTTACGTCACCCATATCATGGAGGTCAGCGCGCGGTGACAAGTGCATGCCCACACGGCCAGCGCCCCAGACTTCAATCACGGCATCGGTCACTTCCAACATGAGACGCGCACGATTTTCCAGGGAGCCGCCGTATTCATCGGTGCGCTGGTTAGTGCCGCTTTGCAGGAACTGATCGAGTAGATAGCCGTTGGCGCCATGGATTTCCACACCGTCGAACCCGGCAGCCTTGGCGTTTTCTGCGCCTTGACGGTAAGCATCAACCACGTCGGCAATTTCAGCAGCTTCCAGCGCTCGCGGCGTCGGGTAATCAGCCAGAGGGCGAACCAGGCTCACGTGGCCCTTGGCAGTAATAGCACTTGGCGCTACCGGTGCTTCGCCGTTCAGGTACGAAGTGTGGGAAATCCGGCCTACGTGCCACAGTTGCAGAACGATACGGCCGCCCGCAGCGTGCACGGCTTTGGTGATGTTGCTCCAGCCGCGAACCTGTGTGTCAGACCAAATGCCGGGGGTGTCGGGATAGCCAACGCCCATCGGCGTGACCGAGGTTGCTTCGCTGATGATCAGGCCGGCGCTTGCACGTTGAACGTAATACTCAGCCATCAATGCGTTAGGAACGCGGCCTTCGTCAGCGCGGCAACGGGTCAGTGGCGCCATGATGACGCGGTTCGGCAGTTGCAGATCGCCCAAGGTGATCGGGTCAAAAATAGTGCTCATGGTTAATCCTCTTAAAGATCAGTTGGCAGCAGTAGCCACGTCGGCGATAACCGGCTGGCGAAAAGTAATAAGGGTCAGCAGCAGCGCGATAACCGCCAAGGCTGCAGCGGCCAGCGGCACGCTGTTCAAACCGAAACCGTGGGCAATCACGCTGCCACCGATCCAGGCGCCCAGGGCGTTGCCGACATTGAATGCGCCGATGTTGAGGGTCGAAATCAGGTTGGGTGCGGCTTTGCCGAAGGTCATCACGTTGATTTGCAGCGCGGGGACGGCGGCGAAACCTGCGGTGGCCCAGATGAATAGGGTGATTTCAGTTGGAATCAGGGAGCTGCTGGTCCAGGTCAAGACGCTGGACACCACGGCCATGACGATGAACACACCAATCAAGGTCCGGGACATGTTGCGATCGGCCAGTTTGCCGCCAATCACGTTGCCGAGGGTCAAGCCAAGGCCGATCAGCAACAGGGTCCACGTCACGCCCCGTGGGCTGACGCCAGTGACTTCACCCAGCAGCGGTGCCATATAGGTAAACAGCGCGAACACCGACGCGGCAAACATCACGGTCATGCTCAACGACAGCCAGACACCAGCGCCTCGCAGGGCTGCCAGCTCGGCGCGCATATCAAGTTTTTCTTCGTCGCGTTTAGCTGGCAAAAACTTGATCAGGCCGATCAGCGAGATCACGCCGATCACGGTCACTGCGAAGAAGGTCGAGCGCCAGCCAGCGTATTGACCCAGCGCAGTACCCAGCGGCACACCCAGCACGTTGGCCAGGGTCAGGCCAGTAAACATCATCGCCACGGCCGATGCCCGACGGTTGGGTGCAACCAGATTGGCCGCCACCACCGAACCGATGCCGAAGAAAGCACCGTGACACAGGGCGGTGACGATCCGGGCGAACATCAATACGTTGTAGTCACTGGCCAAGGCACACAGCAGGTTGCCGACGATGAAGATCACCATCAACGAAACCAGCGCGGCTTTGCGTGGAAGTTTTGCCCTCACCATGGCCATGAAGGGGGCGCCAATGGCTACGCCCAAGGCGTACCCGGTGACCAGCCAACCAGCGCCAGGAATGGACACGCCGAGGTCGGCCGCGACATCGGGCAGTAGCCCCATGATCACGAATTCCGTGGTGCCGATGGCGAAAGCGCTCAGGGCCAGCATAAGTAGCGAAAGAGGCACGAAGCGTCTCCTTGAAGGGGTTAGGACGTCAGAGCTGTTTGCTTAACGCTTGCAGGAACGCGTGGATGGTTTCTCCATTGCGCTTGAAAAAATGCCACTGGCCAACTTTCTTGCTGGTGATCAACCCCGCCCGTTGCAGGGTCGCCAAATGCGCCGAGACGGTGGATTGAGACAGTCCCGCACGCTGATCAATTTGACCGGCACACACCCCGTTTTCCAGGGAGTGGTCCTGGTCAGGAAAGTAGTGCGCCGAGTCTTTGAGCCACACGAGAATCTCGCGTCGCACAGGGTGGGCCAGGGCTTTTATTATTTCGTCGAGGTCGATAGGCATGTCGTTCTCAGATCGTGGGATAACGCTATATCGCGATGCGGCGAACTATATATTTGTATTTCGCGATATACAAATACGCAGAATGACTAAGAACCGCATAAAACGGTATATCGGGTTATATCGATATAGGCTCGCGCATTGAATTGGCGTAAGCTTCGATCCATGAATTACCTCGCACACCTCCATTTGGGCGGCGATCGCCCCGCGCAACTGCTCGGCAGCCTGTATGGCGACTTCGTCAAAGGACCGTTGCCGGGCCGCTTCACGCCTGAACTTGAAGCGGCCATCCAGTTGCACCGCAGCATTGATACCTTCACCGACGCGCACCCGCTGGTAAAGGAGGCGATTGCGCGCTTTCCCGCCTCACGGCGGCGTTATGCGGGCATCGTCCTGGATGTGTTTTTTGATCACTGCCTGGCGCGAGACTGGGCCTTGTATGCGGCGCAACCGTTAGGCGCGTTTACTGACCGGGTTTACCGCGTACTGGCTGCCGAACCCGCATTGCCGGAGCGCTTGGCGCTGATCGCGCCGTACATGGCGGCTCAGGATTGGTTGGGCTCGTACCGTGACTTCGATGTACTCGAGGCCGTGTTGCGCGGCATTTCCCGACGCTTGTCGCGGCCGGAAGGGCTGGCCGGCGCCATGCAGGAGTTACAGGCGCTGTATCAGCCCTTGAGCGCGGACTTCGCTGAGTTTTATCCCTTGCTACAGGACTTCGCTCAGGCGGCCTTGGCCGACCGCGTTTCCTTCGTTTGAGCGGGCAGGGGGCTTTCGCCGAACAGCGCCAGTTGTACGGCCTGTTGCGCCTGATACGCCAACGCTGCGCGTTCCTGGTGTTGGCTGGCGATGGGGGTGAGCAATTGAATATGCACATCGCCCTGTGCGTTGGCGAATAAGCGGCGCAAGTGCGAGAGCAAATCGTCATCGCCAATGAACGGCGCGATAGGACACGGTTGGCCGTCACGCAGGTAACGAATTGCCACCGGCTGCAATTGCACGCCCGCATTAATGGCACTGGCCAGCATCCGCCCGTGGAACGTGCGCAGACTGCGGCCGTCAGTGGTGGTGCCTTCGGGGAAGATCATCAATGCGTCTTGGCCCTGCAAGTGCTGGGTCATTTGTTGCAGTACTAAACGGCTGTCACCTGACCCGCGGCGGATAAACAACGTACCGGCTTTGAGCGCCAACCAACCGGCAACCGGCCAGTTGCGGACTTCGGCTTTGGACAGAAAGGACAGCGGTGCAATCATCCCCAACAATGGAATATCGGTCCAGGACACATGATTGCTGACCCATAGCATCGGCTCACGGGGTAATTCCCCGCTGACCGTCACGCGAAACGGCAGTGCCGCGCTCAATCGCGCCATGAACCATCGGGACCAGCGCTGACGGCGGGCCATGGAATCGCCGATGCGTAATTTCTCAAGCACGCCGAACGTGCCGGCAATCGCCAGACCCAGGGCGAGCACCCACAACACCCGGATTAACCGCGCATAACCGCGTACCCGGCTCATCAGACCGCTGCCTTGAAGTGGCGGGCATAACGCGGACACAGGTCATCACGCTTGAGCAGAATGAATACGTCGGCCACTTGAAAGTCTTCGTCCCAGCACGGTTCGCCGCAAATTTTTGCCCCCAGGCGCATGTAGGCTTTGAGCAGCGGCGGCATCTCGCAGATGACGTTGTTGGGCAGGTCCAACGTGGGCAATGGTTTTTTCGGTTCGGCGCGTAGGTTTCTGGTGCACAAGTAGCGTTCGCGCAAGCGTTGCATGATGGCGTGGGCTTGAATGCCGCCGTCCTGCATGGGAATACTGGCGCAGCCCATCAGGTAACTGTAGCTGCCTTCGTTGAGGATCTCTGCCAGTTCGCTCCACAACACGGCGATGGTGCCGCCGTTGCGATAAGCCGGGTCGACACAGGTGCGGCCCAGCTCCAGAATGGGTCCTTGCAGATGGCCGAGGCCGTGTAGGCTGAATTCTTCTTCGCTGTAGTAATTGCCCAACGTGCTGGCGGCTTTGTGGTCGAGCAAACGGGTGGTTGCTACCAGCCGGCCTGTGGCCAAATCGCGAACACCGATATGCGAACAGTGCGCATCGTAGTCATCCATGTCCAGGCCAAGTTCGGCGCCTTTAAGCTTGGCGTTGAACTCACCGCTGAATACGCTGAAACGCAAAGCCTGGGCTTCGTGAAGCGCCTTTGCGCCAGTCAGGCGTTCGGCCTGCAGGCGGCGTTCGACACGGGTGTCGCAAGTACGGGCGATCTGGGTCATGTGGCGTCTCCATAAGCCAGCCAGGCAGTTGCGGCCGGTCGAGTTCAATCGCAAATTTGGGTACAAATGCAGGCTATGGAGGCGCGATGTCACCACTATTAAGCTTTGGTGATGCTTGTATGACAGCGGTTTGACCCCTGACTTAAATCTGAGCCGGCTTGCTGGTAAAAGCAGTAACTTGGTTTTTCAGTGGCGCCGAGGCGCGTAGATAATCGCTGTAGGAAGGTCCGCCACGTCTTCGACGCCGCGCTGTCGCGTAAGTCAATAAGTTACGTGTTGTTTGATAAGAGCGAACGTGTTCGTGAAGCAGGCGACGCGGTATATCAGCAGTGCCGTTTGGAAGGGCCTGCGTCGAGGTTGTCAGTTATTGCCGCAGGGATTTGCAACCGCCTATAACAGCCGGTTAAGGTTGGCCCCCACCGCGCGTACGGAGTTCGCATGCTCAACACACTTCGCCTTCTGCTGACCTCGTCGAGTTTAACGGCATGAGGGGGGCGATTTTTCCGTGGCGCGCCGAGAACCGGTTCAATTTGCTGATCGACGGTCCGGCGTTTTTTCCACGCATGATCGCCGCCATCGAGCAGGCGCAGCAGCAGGTCGAATTGGAGTTGTACCTGGTCGAGGCCGGGAGCTGCGCTGAAGCGGTGGTACAAGCCTTGGTGGCGGCGGCGCAACGGGGCGTCATAGTGCGTTGCCTGTTTGATGGCTTTGGCGCCCAGGCCTTCACGTTGAGCCTGCGCAAACGACTGACCGACGCGGGGGTCGTCCTGCGGTTTTATAACCGAATGCATTGGCGCCGAGGTCTGCGCAACCTGTACCGCGATCACCGAAAGCTGCTGCTGGTGGATAAGCACCTGGCGGTGGTCGGTGGCACTGGCGTTACTGACGAGTTCTGGCACCCGGAACGTGAGACCAGCGACTGGCACGAAGTGATGGTGGAAATTACCGGGCCGATGGTTGTCGATTGGCAGGCGCTGTTCGACCGGCAGTTCCACGCCAACGAACGTCCCACCGCATGGCGCCCCACACATATCTTCGGCCTGCCGCGCTTGCCCAGGCTGCCACTGACCAGCGAAGGCATGGGCCGTGTGGCGTATGCAGATTCCCGCCAGCACCGTGACATCCTGCAATCGCTGGTCCGGGCCTTGGCCAGCGGCCAGCGCCGGATCTGGTTGGCGACCCCGTATTTCCTGCCCACCTGGAAAGTCCGCCGGGCACTGCGCCGAGCTGCATCGCACGGTATCGACGTCCGTTTATTGCTCACGGGGCCACGCACGGATCATCCGTCTGTACGCTACGCGGGCCACCGTTATTATCCGCGGCTATTAAAATCAGGCGTGCGCATTTTCGAATATCAGCCGTGTTTTTTGCATTTGAAAATGGTCCTGGTCGACGACTGGGTGAGCATTGGCTCTTGCAACTTCGACCACTGGAACCTGCGGTTCAATCTCGAAGCCAACCTCGAAGCCCTCGACCCTGGTTTGACCCAGGCAGTAGCCAGCAGCTTCGCCGCTGACTTCGCGCTAAGCACAGAAGTCAGCCTGGAAGATTGGCAGTCTCGGCCGTTTTTGCGCCGAGTACAGCAACGAATCTGGGGCTGGATCGACCGGCTGGTGGTTAACGTGCTGGACCGTCGTAATTAATCAAGTGCCCCGTAGTAGTTGCCTATTACCCGCGCCGTGCTCGTCGGCCGTACGTTGACTATCCTTATCTGCCCACACCTTTGCTTAAGGAGAAAGTCATGGCCGCGAAGAAAATTCTCATGCTGGTCGGCGATTTCGTTGAAGACTACGAAGTGATGGTGCCGTTTCAGGCGTTGCAGATGGTCGGGCACGTTGTCCACGCCGTTTGTCCTGGCAAGACCAACGGTCAATCAGTGCGCACTGCCATTCACGATTTTGAAGGCGATCAAACCTACAGTGAAAAGCCGGGCCACAACTTTGCGCTGAACTTCGATTTCGATAAGGTCAAGGTTGAGGACTACGACGCCTTGGTCATTCCCGGTGGCCGTGCGCCGGAGTACCTGCGCTTGAACGAAACCATTCTTGGCTGGGTTCGCGCATTCGATAAAGCCGATAAACCCATCGCGTCGGTCTGTCACGGTGCGCAATTGCTGGCCGCCGCGGGTGTGCTGGAAGGCCGCGAATGCAGTGCTTACCCTGCCTGCGCCCCGGAAGTGCGTTTGGCTGGCGGCACGTTCATGGACATCGCTGTAACGGCAGCCCATACCCACCGTAACCTGGTGAGTGCGCCCGCCTGGCCTGCGCATTCAGCCTGGTTGAACGGTTTTCTTAAACTGCTCGGGACTGAAATTACTCTGTGAGGAAACACGTATGTGCGAACTCTATGTCAAAGCCGATCCGATTTTGTATGAGTCACGCTCTCGTTCCCTGCGCATCTGTGGCGTAGTAACCACGCTGCGTCTGGAAAATCAATTCTGGGATATCCTGGCGGAAATCGCCCGCAACGACAGCATGACCACCAACCAGTTGATCACCAAGCTGTACGAGGAAGTCATGGGCTTCAACGGCGAAGTGATTAACTTCGCCTCATTCCTTCGGGTCAGTTGTACGCGGTATCTGAGTCAGCGTCGGGTTGCGGCGCCGGAGCTAAGTGTGGTGCGCTCGGCTGCGAAGTGATCTTCAGGTACATTCAGAGCTCGATCAGCGGATCGAGTTTGAATGTGAAGCTCAACGGCCATCGCGATACAAGGTTGTTCGCCTCAGAACTTTTTTAGAATCGAGCCTAGCAGGGTCGTTCTCTTTTTCGAGAGCGAGATGAAGTTGCCAATACCGCGATTCGGGTCGGAAGGCGAGGCCCGAGATATAAGGGATCGATCAGTTGATACAGGCTGTCGTAACGGTAGCGGTTGATGGGGTCGATTTGCTGATTGGCGAAAAAACGTACGGGTAGCGCTGCGTCTTCGACTTTCAGGATATTGCCTACCGGATCGTAGGCGTAATTCAGCTGTTGCAGCGGTGATTGGCCTGCCACAGATGAGGTCAATCCATCGGTCTACCACTGGCTAACTCATAGATGACGACAAGGCTGAGGTTCATTTTTCGCTTTCAGCCTTGAGCGCCAGCATTTCTTGCGCCGTGTCGTTTTCATCCTCGGCAATGGTGTACCACGTCAAATAAGTTTGGCGGCGCATCCAACCGTTTGCAGTCAAGGTGACAGTGGGGCGGCCCAGCGGGTCGTAGAACTGCTTGTCGCAGTAGCCATAATCCCTGAAAAATACGTCATTGATGTGGCGAAGCTTATTGGCAAAATAGGGACGGTATACCCGCACTGCCAAACCTTTATTGTTGTATTCCACTCGTTCGCTGACGCGCCAGCGGGGCGCGGCATTGATGATCTCGGGCCTGGGGGGCGTCGTGCCGTAATCGATAATCAGCTCGCCATAATCGTTGACGTTGAACGCGTCGCCGCTTTCAACTTTTTGCTTGGTTTGCAATGTGCGCCCAAAGCCATCGACAGAGGCGATAGAAATGCGTATTTGTGCGTCCGGGTCGCCGGGGTAGCGGTCGGCCTGGAGTACGGCGCTTCTTACGGGTTCCCGGGTGCGTTCGTCCTTGCACCAACTAAACGTATCGTAGAGACAGACAGTGGCGTAATTGCCCAATACGGCTTCTGGGTAAGCAATTGCTTCGTCGAAGGTAATGTTGCGGTCCATGAGCTCTGTAAGCGGAGCAAACCCGGCTTCAATGCCCAACTCAGTGCCATAAAAACTGGTAGCCCGCAGCCTGCCGAAAGCATCGTACGCCGCCTCCTGAGTGTTCTGATTAGGGTCGACAATTCGCCATGGCTGCAAGCTGTGATAAGCGTAAGTCGCGGTAGTGGCGCAGCCCGCCGGGTCAGTGATTCGGGTCGGAAACAGGTGATAAGGGTCATATTCGACCAAGGTTTCGCCATGACTTCGCGTTGGCCGGAAGGCGGTGATCTGGTGGAAGTCTTCGGGCGCGGCGTAAGTGTTGAAGCCGCGTTTGACTGACCATAGGTTCAGCCCGTCCGCAGGTAGAAAACTGGGCATCAAATGATAGCCGACTTCAAGAAGCTTGGCGATTAATTCATCGGGCGTCATGACCCGATCATAGGCACTGAGTGCGTTGTCATCCAGCTCCGCAGTTTCTGTGTAGTCGGCCAGCGCCTCGAAGGTCGCCTCACCGTCGCCGCAATTGATATAGCGCTGGATTGAAAGCCCGGTCAGCACTCTGGGCAACGTGGCAAAGACGCTGGCAGGGTCGACAAACCGTTCATACGTGACCTCAGTGGGAAGCAGGCTGGCGGCGGGGACGACCATGGCATTACCGCGCAAGCGAAAGGGCAAACCCAGGCGCCAACTCTGCGGTCGATCCAGATGAATGGCTTGGGCCAGCGACTCGTTGAGATACACGCATTGTTGCGCGTCGTCATGGGAGGCCTGCCACCAGCGTTGCTGGTGTTCGTCATAGCCGGTAGGTGGCGTGTCGGTAGGTTGTTTTCGCCTTGCATAGTTGACGCTTACCCCATGGGTCAGCGTGCCAAACGCATCCCACGCCAGGCTCACCGTGTGCTCACACAAGGGGTCGTCAGCAACATGTTCGTAGTGATAGCCGATGGATTCCAGCGCCAGCGTCAAAAGACTTGCATAGCGCTGATGTGGGCCTAGCGGTTGTAACTGCCGAACCAGATAGCGTGAACTCTGTACCGAATAAGGCACGGCGCGCGCTGAATCACCGTCGAGGCCGCTTTGGAGACCAAACACTTCTACCCGCAGTACCGACCCGCTGAGTGCGCGCGCTATTTCCCGGCGCGTTGCCTCGTCGCTGGTGGCGAATAATTGTTCGGTTTGACTGGCATTGTCGAGTTCACTGAAAAGATGAGGCCCCAACGACTGAGCGTCCCTATCGCTAGTGTTGTAATCCGTAGGTGGACGTTCAGGATAACGGCCTGTGTGAAACCATGTTTTGGTCAGGACGGGTGCTGCGAAAGACTCATCCTCCACTCCGCCTGGCTCGGTGTCGATTTGCATAAGCAGGCCGAAGCCACGGAATATCCGTTCATGCCCGTCGTAAAAGCCCTGGCGGTACTGAAAGTTCTGGGTAAGGGTATTTCCGGTGATTTCGTCCAACTGAGTCTGCTGCACAACAACCGGCAATGGAAACGGCACCTCAGATACAGCGACTGCGCCCGATGCTC
>NZ_JAQGNX010000088.1 GCF_028293835.1 Pseudomonas sp. | reverse complement strand
ATCTAGCGAGTGATCGCCTGACGGATCCACCAGGTGGCATAAGTCGAGAACTTGTAACAACGACGGAATTCGAACATGTCCACCGCTTTCATCAAGCCTATGTTGCCTTCCTGGATCAGATCGAGGAATTGCAGGCCACGGTTTGTGTACTTCTTGGCGATGGAGATCACCAGACGCAAGTTCGCTTCTACCATCTCTTTCTTCGCGCGGCGGGCCTTGGCCTCGCCGATCGACATGCGACGGTTGATGTCCTTGATCTCGGAAATCTTCAAACCTGTTTCGGTTTCGAGCGCGGTCAGCTTCTGCTGGCATCGCTGGATATCGACTTGCAGGCGGCCAATGGCTTCAGCGTATTTGCTTTTGCCTTTAGCCAGCGCGTCAGTCCAGCTTTCGTCGACTTCATTGCCTGGGAACTGGCGAAGGAAATCGGCGCGAGGCATACGTGCATCACGTACACACAGCTGCATGATTGCGCGCTCTTGAGCACGTAAGCGCTCGAGTGCACTGCGGACACGCTCGACCAAGCCTTCAAACTGTTTAGGAACCAGTTTGATCGGCATGAACAGCACAGCGAGCTCGATGAGTTCGGCAGTAGCCTGCTTGCTGCCACGACCATGCTTCTTCAGCGCTTTGCGGGCGATTTCCATTTGATCGGAAACCGCACCGAAGCGCGCTGCAGCGATGATCGGGTCAGGGCCGCTTTCAACCTCTTCCTCTTCGTCGGTTGCATCACCCTCTTTTTCTTCCTCGTCGTCGTCGCCTTCTGGCTTCGCCGCTTTGGGGTCTACAGGAGGTGGAACCTCAGCAGGAGCCGCAATGCCGTCGTCCGGGTCGATATAACCGCTCAGGACGTCAGAAAGGCGTCCACCTTCGGTCGTGACTCGTGTGTACTCGGAGAGAATATGGTCAACCGTGCCTGGGAAGTGCGCAATTGCGCCCATCACTTCACGGATGCCTTCTTCAATACGCTTGGCGATTTCAATTTCGCCTTCACGAGTCAGAAGCTCGACCGTACCCATTTCACGCATATACATGCGCACGGGATCGGTGGTGCGACCAATGTCGGTCTCGACTGCCGCCAAGGCTGCGGCCGCTTCTTCCGCGGCCGCCTCATCGGTGTCAGCTTCGGCCAACAGGAGTGCATCCGCATCCGGGGCACTCTCGAATACGTTGATCCCCATGTCATTAATCATGCGGATGATGTCTTCCACCTGCTCTGGATCTGAAATATCTTCAGGCAGGTGGTCGTTGACCTCCGCGTAAGTCAGGTAACCCTGCTCACGACCGCGGCTAATCAACTCTTTGAGGCGAGACTGCTGTTGCGCTTTTCCGGACATAACACCCTATCCACTGAAGGTCTTGGCGGGCAAAAAACAAGCCGAGGATTATACCCGAGCTATGACCTCACGCGCCAGTTGAGGTCGGGGTTTGTGCAGGAACATTACGAATTAACAGGTCGCGTAGCTGAACTTTCTCTTCTGCGCTCAGTTCGGATTGACGTGCTTTCCTGATTAGATGTTCCAGGCTGCGCTCGCGTTGGCGGGCGGATAAACTAGTTATAGTGTCGAAAAACTGTTGTTCAAGGTTATCGGCCTCAATCAGCCATTCTTTCTCTGCTAATGCGCGTAACAGTCGGCCTTGTTCTGTGCCATGCCAGCGCGCAATCAATTGAAGTGAACGCAGCTTCGGATTTTTCTGCAATGCTTCAAGCAGAGCGACCAGTAATTGCGCGTAAATATGATCTTCTGCAGCAAAATGGCTGGCATCTTCGACTTTCTCGGCCAGTTGCGGATGATGCAGAAGCGTTCTCAATGCGGTCAGCGTCGGTGGTTCTACCGTCGCTGGTGTGCGGGGTCCGCGGGGTTCGAAGTCGGGTCGTTTGCCCTTCTTGTCCCAGGGTTTCTTTTCCCACTTTTTCTGACCACCGGCTTTCTTGGTCCATTCCGGCTGCGCTTCATAAACGTTGTCTGGTTGAAAGTCAGCGTAGTCCGGAATCGCGTCGTAATCGATGTTTGGGTCATAACCGGGCGGCGCTTCGTGGGGCGCGCTTTGCACCAGATGATTCATGGCCTCAGTGTTCAGGCCAGTAATTTCGCTCAGGCGTTGACGCATAAGCGTACGTAAATTGGCGCCCGGGACTTTGTCGATAAGCGGCGCGGCCAGGGTTGCCATATGGGCTTTACCCTCCAGCGAGCGCGGATCAGCCTCTTTGGTCAACTGCTCGAAAAAATAGTCAGCCAGCGGTTGTGCGTGCTGGTTGATCCGCGCTCTGAACGCATCGGTGCCTTCGGAGCGAACCAGTGTGTCTGGGTCTTCGCCTTCAGGCAGGAATAAAAACCGCGCTCGGCGGCCGTCCTGCAAGCTTGATAGCGCAGCTTCCAGTGCTCGCCAGGCGGCATTGCGGCCGGCCTGATCGCCGTCGAAACAGAACAGTACGTTGGGCACGACCCGAAAAAGCTTCTTCAGGTGGTCTTCACTGGTGGCAGTGCCTAATGTGGCGACGGCATTGCGCAAGCCTTGTTGGGCGAGGGCGATGACGTCCATGTAGCCCTCGACGACTATTATTTCATCGAGGTTGCGGCTGTACTTTCGTGCTTCGAACAGGCCATACAGCTCCTGTCCCTTGTGAAATACGGGCGTTTCCGGCGAGTTCAAGTACTTTGGCTTGTCGTCACCGAGCACCCGACCGCCAAAAGCGATGACTCGCCCGCGACTGTCGCGGATAGGAAACATCACGCGGTCACGGAAGCGGTCGTAGCGTTTGCCGGTCTCGGCGTTTTCAATCAGCAGGCCAGCATCGATCATGGTCTTCTGCTGGAGCGTGTCACTGCTCAAGTGTTTGTGCAGGTTGTCCCAGCCGGGTGGGGCGAAGCCCAGGCCGAAGTCCCGGGCGATTTCCCCTGACAAGCCACGACCTTTCAAGTAATCCACGGCGGCTTTGCGCATCGGATGGCTTTTCAGGGCCTGGCGGTAAAACTCGGCGGCTGCCGTCAGCAGAGGATAAAGCGGTGAATCGGTCGGCTGACGGGGCTTTTGTCCTTTAACGCTTTGTTCGCGCGGCACTTCCATGCCGGCGGCTTTAGCAAGTTCTTCGACGGCCTGGGGAAAATCCAGGTTGTCGTGGTCCATCATGAAACCAAGCGCGTTACCGCCTGCACCACAACCAAAGCAGTAATAGAACTGTTTATCGGGGCTGACGCTGAACGACGGGGTTTTTTCTTTGTGGAATGGGCAGCAGGCGCTGTAGTTTTTCCCGGTTTTCTTCAATTGCAGGCGTGAGCTGACAACATCGACAATGTCGGTGCGGTTCAACAAGTCGTCAATGAAGCTCTGGGGAATTAGCCCGGCCATGGCGTTCTCATCATCAGACTGCCCGCCAACAAAATCGTGGCGAAACTAAAACGCAACGACATTGGCCATTGCGGGCCAGTGTGTTCACTAAGCTGACATTGGGAGACGCTGCCTGATTGAACTCCTTTCGAAGGTCAATGAGGCGTGCTCGTCATGCGCATTGGTCGTCGTCAGTGTAGACGTGATCGATGCAATCTGAGTCGTTGCCGAATCAGAGCGAGACGTGTCTTGACGGGATTTGTCTTAGTCGCAGTTGACGTGCACCTGCGGCTTAGACAGCCTCTGTCAGTAAAGCATGAGGCTTGATGTGCAACTGCCGGCAGCCCGGCTTTGAGGCCGGGCGTGGCAGAAGCGTGCGACGGATGTCTGTAAATTAATACAGACGAACGGCGCGGCGCTGCTCGCGCTGAACTTTCTTGGCGTGACGTTTAACAGCGGCTGCTGCTTTACGTTTACGCTCAGAAGTCGGCTTCTCGTAAAATTCGCGGCTACGAACTTCAGCCAGAACACCGGCTTTTTCGCAGGAGCGCTTGAAACGACGCAGAGCTACGTCGAAGGGTTCGTTCTCTTTAACTTTGA
>NZ_JAQGNX010000019.1 GCF_028293835.1 Pseudomonas sp. | reverse complement strand
ATGCCATTGCCCGTGACGACCACGCCACCGTCGGCAAACTGATCGATGATTTCTTCCTGCCATACCTGGACATTCGTAACCGCAAGTCGGGTTACGCCGTCAGCATCGTTAAAGCTGGCGCGAAGATCGCCGGTTATGACGCTGGCCCGGTCCGCACGCCGCTGACTGACCTCACCGCAGAAGAGTTCGAAATGCTCGCTGCGCTGATGGACAAGCAGGGCGCTCAATAGCGTTTTAACGCCCAAAGTCCGACTCCCTGATACCGCAACACCGTCGTTGTACGTGCTGGTCAATAAAAATAAAGAGGGCGTTTCAATGAGTACAAACACTGCGCAAGCCATACCTGTCGAGGTGTCCACTCGGCTGCCCACTCGGCGACGCTACTTCATGCTGCTGTTGTTGTTGATCGCGACGATCATTAACTACGCCGACCGGGTAAATATTTCGATTGCGGCACCGTTCATGGCCAAGGACCTGGGGCTGGACAAGTTCGAGATGGGTTTGATCTTCTCCGCCTTTGCCTGGACCTATGCGTTTGCGTTAGTTCCAGCGGGGTTTATTTCTGACCGGTTTGGCTCGCGTCTTACCTATGGCGTTTCGTTGATCACCTGGTCGGCTGTTACCGTGGCACAAGGCGTAGCGGGCGGTTTTGCTTCTTTGTTTGCGATGCGGTTGGGCATCGGTGCGCTTGAAGCACCGGCATTTCCGGCCAACACCCGGGCTGTAGCGATCTGGTTCCCAATCCGTGAGCGCGGGTTGGCCAGCAGCATCTATGTCAGCGGCCAATATTTGGGCACTGCATTGTTTACCGGCGGCTTATTGTGGCTGGCGACGACTTACAGTTGGCGCTACATCTTCTTCACCACCGGTATTGTCGGTGTGATTTTCGGTATTGCCTGGCTCTACCTGTATCGCGATCCATTGACCTGTAAAAAAGTCAGCAAAGAAGAACTGAAGTACATCGAAGATGGCGGCGGTCTGGTCAAAAGCAGCCAGGAACGTACCAGGTTCAATTGGCGCCAGGTGGCTGAACTGTTCCGTTACCGTCAAATCTGGGCAATTTGCATCGGCAAGTTCGCCAGTACGTCGGCGTTGTATTTCTTCCTGACCTGGTTCCCGACCTATTTGATCGAAGAACGCCATTTGACCATGATCAAAGTGGGCATTTTTGCCGTGCTACCTTTTATTGGCGCAACAGTTGGCGTGTTGTTGGCAGGCTTGGTTTCGGACCTGTTAATTCGCCGTGGTTACACCATGTCGTTCGCTCGCAAGTTACCCCTGGTGGTTGGCTCGATGCTCGGGATGTCCATCGTATTGGTCAACTTCACTGATTCCAATGAGCTGTGCATCGCCATTCTGACCGTCGCTTTCTTCGCCCAGGGTATTGCGTCGGCTTCGTGGGCAGCGGTATCGGAAATCGCCCCCAAGGAACTGATTGGATTGACCGGTGGGGTCACCAGCCTGGCGGCGAACATCGGCGGGATTGTTACCCCAACTGTGATCGGTGCAATCCTCAGCGTCACTCACTCGTTTTCATTGGCGTTCTACTTCATTGGTGCGGTCGCCTTGATGGGCGCATTGTCCTATTCACTGTTGCTCGGCAAGTTGCATCGCATCGTATTGGTCGCGCGGTAAAACCTGAATCACAAGGCGCGTGTTTTTGTCCAAGTAATACGCAGTTTCGTCCTGATTGTATGCGTCGACGCTGCGTACACTGCTTGTGTGGAACGTTATCAAGTCGTTGAACAAGGATCGGTATGAGCCAGTATGTATTTCCCGAGTTGTCCCAGCCAAGTTTGCCGGTGGAAGGTGATGGCAGACGTTACCCGGTGGCCAGAGTCTTTTGCCTGGGTCGCAATTACTGGTGGCCGGATGCAACCGCTGGTAAAGCGCCGGAACGGGAGCCACCGTTTTTCTTCATGAAGCCATCGCATGCAGTTATCGACGCTCAAGGTGAACTGAACTATCCGCCGTTGACCGAGGAGTTTTGCCCTGAGATCGAGTTAGTTATCGCCATCGGCAAGTCGGGTCAGAATATTTCGGTGGAGGACGCTCTCGAGTATGTGTGGGGCTACGGTGCAGGGTTGGATTTGACTCGTCGCGATCTGCAAATGGCGGCCAAGGAACAGGGCCGGCCGTGGGAAGGTTCCAAGGCATTCGACGGTTCTGCGCCAATCGGCGCCATTGTCCCTGTGAGCAAAATCGGCCACCCGAGCACAGGTGCGGTCTGGCTCAAGGTCAATGGCGTCGACCGTCAACGCTCAGACTTGGCCAATCAAATCTGGTCAGTCGCCGAAGTGGTCAGTCACATTTCCCGTTCGGTCCAGCTTAACCCCGGCGACTTGATCATGACCGGCACTCCACCTGGGGTGGAGGGCATCCAGCGCGGCGACACAGTGACCGCAGGCATTGACGGTATCGGCAACCTGTCGGTAACGATCAAACACTCATTTTTAGAAGGAAATAACAATGTCTAACGCTTCTACCTTAAAAGTCGCGCTGGTAACCGGCGCAGGCAGCGGTATCGGTCGTGCTGTTGCTCAAGCGTTGCTGGCGGACGGTTTCAGCGTGGTCTTGGCCGGTCGCCGCCAGGAACCGCTGGACGAACTGGTGGAGATCGCCCGGGCCGCTGGCCAAAGTGCCATTGCAGTGTCCACCGACGTGCGTGATCCAGCCAGCGTTGATGCGTTGTTCGCCACCATCGAAGAAGTGTACGGCCGACTGGACGTGGCCTTTAACAATGCGGGGATCAATGCACCGGCGATTCCGGTGGACGAACTCGACGTCAATCTGTGGCTGAACGTGATCAACACCAACGTCACCGGCGTGTTCCTGTGTGCTCGCGGCGCGTTCGGTTTGATGAGAAAACAAAGCCCGCAGGGCGGTCGTATCATCAATAACGGCTCCATTTCTGCCCATACACCACGGCCGTTCACTGGACCTTACACCGCCAGCAAACACGCGGTATTGGGTTTGACCAAGTCCCTGGCGCTGGATGGCCGCGAATACAACATCGCTTGCAGCCAGATCGATATCGGCAATGCGCTGACCGACCTCTCGGTACGCATGACCAAAGGCGTGCGCCAGGCCAACGGGCAAACTGCGATTGAACCAATGGTTGACGTTAAGCACATCGCCGATGCCGTGCGCTATATCGCTGCGTTGCCGCTGTCAGCCAACGTACTGAACATGACCGTAATGGCCACCAACATGCCGTTTGTTGGCCGGGGCTAATCAGTCTCGATTGACCCTCCCTGAATGCTGGCGGATTCGCGATCCGCGGCATTGCTGCGCCTCTTATCACCTCATGAGTGTTCCCATGAAGCCCGAAATTCTGCAATTGAGTCCTGTGTTGATCCCATCGATCAACGCCAAGCTGAATGAGCTGTTCACCATTCGGCCGTATTTCCAACAAGCCGACAAAGAAGCTTATTTGCTCGAGCACGCGGCCAATATTCGCGGGGTAATTTCAGGCGGTCACACCGGGATCACCAAGGCCATGATGATGCGCTTACCCGCGCTGGAAGTGGTTGCCGTTAACGGAGTGGGCACTGACGCCGTGGACATGGCCTATGCTCGGGAACGCGGTATTCATGTCACCGCCACTATTGGCGCATTGACCGACGACGTTGCCGACTTGGCGATTGGGTTGCTGATCGCGGTCTGCCGCGGGATCAACACCGGCGACCGTTATGTCCGTGATGGCAAATGGGGCAAGAGTGCGACACCGTTGGTGCCCTTGCCATTGGCACGTCAGTTCAGCGGCATGCGGGTCGGCATTGTCGGTCTGGGCCGGGTAGGGCGCGCAGTGGCCACCCGTGCCGCAGCGTTTAATTGCCAGATCAGCTACACCGATCTGCAAGCGATGGACGATGTGCCTTATGGGTTTTTCAGCACGCTGACGGCGTTGGCCGAGCAGTGCGACGCGCTGATCGTCGCCGCCGCAGCGGATAAAGTGGAAGGAATCATTAATACCGACGTGCTGAACGCGTTGGGCAAGGATGGCTACCTGATCAACGTCGCCCGAGGCAAGCTGGTCAACGAAACTGATCTGGTGGACGCGCTGACCGAAGGCCGAATCGCCGGCGCGGGTCTGGACGTGTTCGTCGACGAGCCCCATGTGCCCGAGGTGTTATGGAGCATGGAAAACGTCGTGCTGCAACCGCACCGCGCCAGCGCAACCGTGGAAACCCGCACTCGCATGGGCGAAATCGTAGTGGTCAGCCTGGAACAAAACTTTCGTGGCGAACGACCGGCTTACAGCCTGACGACTTGATTGATCATCTGTAGCATCAACTGGTTGGCGAGGCGTCTGATGCCGTATTCCGGTGAATCGCTTCGCCAACACGTTGGCTCTAATCAAACAACGCATAACGTATTGACTTAAAAATAATCTGTAGGAGTTGCCGAAGGCTGCGATTCGACCGGGAACCGGTCACCCTCGTTATACCGCTGAAGGTCGTCCCGACCTTATCGCAGCCTTCGGCAGTTCCTACTGGTTTTGTGTCTGCTGCGCGACAGCGCGGCGTCGGAGGCGTGGCGGAACCTCGTACAGATTTGCGTTAATCCAAGATACCTTTAACGACGCATTTTCGCTTCGAGTAACGCCTTCACCGTCGGCCATTCCGAATCGATGATGCTGTACCGTACCGAGTTGCGTTTACGGCCGTCCGGCATGATCCGCTCATGACGAACAATCCCTTCTTGCGTCGCGCCAATTCGCAGTATGGCCGCGCGGGATCTCTCATTCAGTTCATCGGTGGTGAATTGCACCCGCACGCAGTTTATGACTTCAAAAGCGTGGCTCAACAGCAGGTATTTCACCTCGGTATTGATTCCAGAACGCTGCACCGATTGGCTCAGCCACGTGTGGCCAATTTCCAGCTTGCGATTCTTCCGGTCGATTTTCCAGAAGCGTGTACTGCCCACCACTTTGCCGGTTTCCCTTTGAACAATAACGAACGGCATGACTGTACCCGCCTGGCGTCCTTCTAGCGCAATGGCTGCGTACTGCTCGACTGTTTCCGGCCCCGGCACCACCGTGAGCGTCATGTTCCAGAGTTCGCCATCAGCCGCGGCGGCCAACAATTGCGGCGTGTGACTCAATTGCAGCGGCTGAAGTTCGACGGTCGCTCCCGTCAGGTCGGTTTCAAGAGGCAGGGCGTTCATGGCTGGCAAGGCGTCCAAGGTTGTTTATGTCTGTTCAAAGGCCCCCAAGGCTAGCAGCTATCAGGACAGAAGTTGAGCATCGATAGGTACGCTGCGCGAGGTGATCTCGGTGCCGGTGTGCAGGGTGGTGACGGTTTCGATAAGCATCACGCCACACTCTTCTTCGGCGACCGGGTTGTGGCGCACACCACGGGGAACCGTAAAAAACTCACCTGCGTTTATGAGCATTTCAGCGTCTGGCAGCTGAATTTTCAACGCCCCATAGATGACCATGAATGTTTCGTCTTCATCGTCGTGGGCGTGCCACATCAATTCGCCCTTGAGCTTGGCAACCTTGATGTACTGATCGTTGACCCGACCAACAACTTTCGGTGACCAGTACGCAGTCAGCGAACTGAGTGCCTGGGCGATGCTCACGGGCTGGGTAAAAGTGGGCATGGGGTTCGCTCCGTTTGTTCAAGAAGTGTTAAAGGTAAACAAAAAGAGGGTCATGGCCGTAACGAATCTTTATAGTTACCCCATTAATGATGTTAATGGCTGAAACCCATGCGAAACGTCGATCTGGATTTGCTGGAAACATTTATAGCCGTGGCTCAACTGGGCAGTCTCTCGGCTGCGGCCGCGCGGTTGCACGTTACCCAAGGCGGCGTCAGCCAGCGAATCAAACGGCTGGAAAGTTTTTTTGGTTGCCACTTGATCGAGCGCGACGCCAAGGGCAGCACACTTACCGTTCAAGGGCAGACACTGCTGCCGGAAGCGCGGCGGCTGATCAGCGCCAACGAGCGTCTGTTCGAAATGATGAGTGCTTATGTCGCACCGGAGAGAGTCCGCATCGGCGTACCTTTCGACCTGGTCGGCACACATTTTCCGCCGATTCTACGGGCGTTCGTCAAACGCTATCCGGCGGTAGACGTGGCCATGATCTCGGGCGCGTCGTTGGTATTGATGGAAGGCCTGGCGCGGGGCGAGATGGACCTGGTGCTGTGTCAGGCGCCGGTCACCGAGGCGGACAGCGCGGGAGAACGACTGAGCGTCGAGCGGCTGGTGTGGCTTAGCGTCGGCCAGGCTCATGAGATTCGGCCGCTGCCGGTGTGCATGGTAACCGAGCGCTGTATCTTCCGCGAAATGCTGTTCGAGCGGCTGGACCGTGACGCGATTCCTTGGCGAATCGTTTTTGACAACGCCAGCATCGAGGCAACCACGGCCATGGTCCGCACGGAAATGGCGGTGACGGCCTGGCTGAGTTCCACGATTCCCGAAGGGCTGAACATACTCGGCCCGGAGTCGGGGCTGCCGGACTTGGGCGACTTTGCCATTGAACTGCATTTTGCCAAGGGCGAGCCGTCTGCCGCAGCACTGGCGCTGGGCGGGTTGATTCGCGATTACTATGGCGTCGAGCCGCAGCTTGAAAACCGCGCTATCCAACGCGTTGGCACGTAAACTCGCGCCTTGATTCACGTTATTGAGGTTGCAGCGGTGGATGTACAACAGGGGTTTGTCCTGACCCGACATTGGCGCGACACGGCCTCCGGCACGGAAGTCGAATTCTGGCTGGCCACTGACAATGGCCCTAAGCGCATTCGTCTGCCGCATCAACCTTCGGTGGCGTTTATTCCCGCTGAACAGCGTTCCCGTGCTGAGTCGTTGTTGCGCAGTGAGCGTAACATTGAACTGAAACCGCTGGAACTGTGCGACTTTCGCCATCGCCCGGTACTGGGTCTGTATTGCCAGCAGCACCGGCAGTTGATGAACATCGATAAGCAATTGCGCGCATTCGGCGTTGATGTTTATGAAGCGGATATCCGTCCACCCGAGCGCTACATGATGGAACGCTTCATCACCGCACCGGTGGCGTTCGGTGGAACCCTGGACGCTAACGGCATGCTGCTGGATGCCCAGATGAAGCCAGCGCCAGGCTATCGGCCGTCGTTGCGGCTGGTGTCGCTGGACATCGAGACCACGGCTCAGGGCGAGCTGTACTCCATCGCATTGGAAGGCTGCGGTCAGCGTCAGGTCTATATGCTCGGCCCCGCAAACGGCGTAGATGACGACGTCGATTTTCTGTTTGAGTACTGCGATACCCGCGCGCAACTGCTTGAAAAGCTCAACGAGTGGCTGGTCCAACACGACCCTGACGCGATCATCGGCTGGAACCTGGTGCAATTTGATCTTCGGGTATTGCACGAGCACGCTCAACGTTTAAAGGTGCCTTTGCGACTGGGACGTGGCGGCGACGAGATGGGCTGGCGTCAGCACGGCACCCGGAGCAATCATTACTTCGCTTCGGCTGCCGGACGCTTGATCATCGACGGCATTGAAGCGCTGCGCTCGGCGACCTGGAGTTTTCCGTCATTCAGTCTGGAGAACGTCGCGCAGACGTTGCTGGGCGAAGGTAAGGCGATTAATAACGCCTACCAGCGGATGGATGAAATCAACCGCATGTTCGCCGAGGACAAGCCCGCGTTGGCGCGTTACAACCTCAAGGACTGCGAGCTGGTGACGCGAATTTTCGCCAAGACCGAGTTACTCACATTTCTGCTGGAGCGGGCCTCGGTGACGGGTTTGCCCACGGACAGCAGCGGCGGATCGGTCGCCGCCTTCAGCAACCTGTATATGCCGCTGATGCATCGCCAGGGCTTTGTCGCGCCGAATCTGGGTGAGCGGCCACCCGAGGCCAGCCCCGGTGGGTTTGTCATGGATTCGAAGCCAGGGTTGTATGAGTCGGTGCTGGTGCTTGATTACAAGAGCCTGTATCCGTCGATTATCCGCACCTTTCTGATCGACCCCGTGGGCTTGGTTGAAGGCATGCGCCACCCCGGCGACGATGAGTCGGTGCCGGGTTTTCGTGGGGCACGTTTCTCGCGAACCCGGCATTGTCTGCCGTCGATCATTTCCCGAGTATCCCAAGGGCGTGAAGTGGCGAAACTGGAGCGAAACGCGCCGCTGTCCCAAGCGCTGAAAATCATCATGAACGCGTTCTACGGGGTGCTTGGATCTAGCGGCTGCCGTTTTTTCGATCCGCGCCTGGCGTCCTCTATCACGTTGCGTGGACACGAGATCATGCGCAGGACCCGGGAGCTGATCGAGGCCCAAGGGTACGCAGTGATCTATGGCGATACCGACTCGACATTTGTCTGGCTGCGCAGCACGCATACCGAGGACGACGCAGCGCGAATTGGCCGGGCGTTGGTCAAGCAGGTCAACGCGTGGTGGCGCGAGCATCTGCAGCGCGAATTTGGACTGGACAGTGTGCTTGAGCTGCAATTCGAGACCCACTTCCGACGCTTCCTGATGCCAACCCTACGGGGGGCCGAGGAAGGTAGCAAGAAGCGTTACGCCGGCCTGGTCACCCGTGCGGATGGTCAAGATGAAATGGTCTACAAAGGTTTGGAAACCGTGCGCACCGATTGGTCGCCATTGGCGCAACAGTTTCAGCAGGAGCTCTACCAGCGGATCTTCAACCGACAGCCGTATCAGGAGTATGTACGTGATTACGTTCGCAAAACGCTGAAGGGCGACCTCAATGATTTGCTGATCTACCGCAAAAGGCTGCGGCGTAAACTGGATGACTACCAACGCAACGTGCCACCCCATGTGCGCGCGGCGCGAATCGCCGATGAATACAACGACCGGCAGGGCAGGCCGCGGCAGTATCAGAGTGGCGGCTGGATCAGCTATTTAATGACCACCGCTGGCCCCGAACCGTTGGAAACCCAAGCTTCGCCCATCGACTACGACCATTACGTCACCCGCCAACTGCAACCCGTGGCGGACGCGATTTTACCGTTCGTGAACGATGACTTCAGTACATTGATTGGCGGGCAGTTGGGATTGTTTTGAAGCTCGCGATAGCAGCCGGGTGGCGTATCAGGCAAACCGAGTCGCATGCTTCGCGAACGTGTCCGCCCCTTATACATCCGCCGCTGCCTTGGCCACATGGCCCCTGGCCCCGGCGCCAACAATAACTGTGCTTTAACCCGCACAGCTGGCGTCTAGCAAGACGTATCCCTGGAGCGGTTCGGGGAGTAGACGCGAGCCTGAGCATGCAAGCGCTGTTGAACGAAATTCTTGATGAAGTCCGCCCGTTGATCGGTAAGGGCAAAGTGGCCGATTACATCCCGGCGCTGGCGGATGTGCCGCCACAACAGTTGGGTATTGCTGTGTACAGCAATGACGGCGAATTGTTTCATGCGGGAAATGCGCACACACCTTTCTCCGTACAGAGTATCTCCAAGGTCTTTAGCCTGGTGCAGGCCATTCAACATTCCGGTGAAGACATCTGGCAGCGCTTGGGCCACGAGCCGTCCGGGCAGCCGTTCAATTCCCTGGTGCAGTTGGAGTTCGAGCGAGGTCGGCCACGTAACCCGTTTATCAATGCCGGAGCGTTGGTGATCTGCGACATCAACCAATCGCGCTTCGCCGCACCGGCATTGTCCATGCGCGATTTTGTTCGTCGGTTGTCTGGCAACATGGGGGTATTGGTGGATGGGCGGGTGGCGGAATCGGAGTACCAGCATCGCGCGCGCAACGCGGCCATGGCGTATCTGATGCAATCGTTTGGTAATTTTCACAACGAAGTAGAGTCAGTGTTGCGCAGTTATTTCAGCCACTGCGCGCTACGAATGAGCTGCGTTGATTTGGCCCGTGCCTTCTGTTTTCTCGCCAGCGATGGCTTCTGCAAGCACAGCGGCCAACAGGTCCTGACCCCGCGGCAAACCCAACAAGTCAATTCGATCATGGCCACCAGTGGCTTGTACGACGAGGCGGGTAACTTTGCCTACCGGGTCGGGCTGCCAGGGAAAAGTGGCGTCGGCGGCGGCATCGTCGCCGTGGTGCCAGGGCGATTTACCGTGTGCGTCTGGTCGCCGGAATTGAACGCTGCCGGAAATTCCCTGGTTGGCATGGCGGCCCTGGAGTTACTCAGTCAGCGCATCGGCTGGTCGGTGTTTTAAACCAACCCCAGGGCGTTGGGCCGCGCCCCAGGAAACACCGCCTGAAGCTGCGAGTTGGACAGCCCCCAAGTGCGCCCCAGCAGTCCACCGAGTAAATCGCGGTAGTTGTTGAGCACCGGGTAATCGCGGTTTTGCAGCAGCGTCTGTTGATTAACCGCGACTTGCTCGCCGATGATACGCCCGCCACGAACGTTGCCACCCAGTACCCAATACACCGTGCCGTGACCATGATCGGTGCCGCGGTCGCCGTTCTCGCGAAACGTGCGACCGAACTCGGACACCACCACCACCGTGGTGGTGTTCCATTCATCACCCAGCGCTTCGGCATACGCCGCCAGGCCCTGTCCCAGGTTGGCCAGATTATTGGCGAGAGTGCCGCTGGTGCTGCCTTGATTGACGTGGGTGTCCCAGCCGCCCACATCGACAAAACCCAACCGATATTGGTCGCGCATCAAGGCCGCCATGCGTTGGGTTTCGGCGGCAAAATTCTTCGCTGTCGCCGCGCCGCGATTGGCCCGCAGCATTTCTTCTTCAAGGTCTTTCGAGACGTGCTGGCGCAGCTCAAGGCCATCGGACGCAGATGCCTCGAGCGCAGTGCCTTTGTACATTCCGGCGAGTATTGAGGACTGACGATCATCGAACGCCGGTGTCGACACGCCTCGCAATGCCAGATTCGGCACGTTTTTACCGCCCTGGAAACTCAGGGGCAAAGCGTCAGTGAAAGCAATCGGTGCGCTGCCAGGAGAGGCTTGCGCCAGGCGGGCGAGAAAGCCTGAGCCATAGCCGTTGCGGCTCTCGCTGGGTTGCCCGGACTCGATGTTGTCTTGGGTTTCGAAGTGACTGCGGGACAGATCATCGGTGCCGGCAAACGGAACGAAGGCGATTTGCTTGCGTTGCCATAGCGGGTAGATCGAGTCGCGCAACACTGGGTTCAGGCCCCAGTTCGAATCCAGCGCGATGGCACTGTTGGAGTCGCCTTGATCGGGTCTGGCGATGGCCAGGGTTGGCCGAGACTGGTAGTAGAAGTCGCTGTTGTACGGTACCAGCAGAGTGTTGCAGTCATAGCCGCCGCGCAAGAACACGAACAGAAATCGCGGCGCTGAGGCGGGTGCGGCAAATAACTTCCCGGAAAAAGACAGGCTCGGTAAAGCTGCGGCCGCAGCGCTGGCAATCAGGAATTCTCTACGGTTCATCAGGCACCTCATGACGCAATGGAACGTGATGGAGATTCAGCCGGCCTTAGCCTTGCCCCAGCCATCAGCGCCGTTATCGGTTGTTGAAATCGGGCGACGACAACAAATAGGTATTCCACTCCTGTTGCGAAGCAGCCTGGTCCAATGCCCCTCGGGTGGCCGCACTCAAGCCGGGAGCAACCGCATCGTAGAAAAGCCGTGTGGTAATCATGGGGAATCCGATACCTGCTTTTGGACTGCCTTGCGGGGTAAACAATTGGCTATCGCCGCGGCCGATAATGCGGGCTATTTCAAAACGTTTGGACAACTGTCCCGAGCTGGTCCAACCGCTGGAATCCAGAGGCCAACCGTCCGGCGTTACGCGTCCGAACACGGGCTCGCCCATCTGATTCAGCCAGTTGATCATGGGCCTGGCGTTGGCCACGGATTTGCCGTCATACGCCAGCCGTACCGACGAGGCGACAAACTGAATCGGGTCCTTGAACTTCGAACCGGCGCTGTGTTGTAACTCTTTAGACTGAAACAGCGTTCGCATCACCTGAGCGATGTCACCGTCGCTGCGCTGAAAGGTCGCGGCCATGCGCTCGACCAATGCATGGGGTGGTTTGTCGGCGACAAAATATTCGGCCAACCGCTGTGAAATAAATTCTGCGCAGGCTTTCTGGCGAGTGATCAGCTCAACGGCTTGGGTGACTTCATTAAAACCCGAGCCGCGGATGGTTTGGCCGAGCAACACCTTATCGCTGAAATCGTGGCGCTTGGGGTTGAATTCGAACAGGCCCTCGCGCACCACGAATGGCGCCAGCGCCGGGGCAAAGGCTTGTTCATTGCCATCCAGCGGTTCAAGCCCGGAGCCGGTCAATATCAGCGCCAGTTGTTGCACGTCTTGCTGGGTATATCCGGCACCCACCCCAAGCGTATGTAACTCCATCAGTTCGCGGGCGTAATTTTCATTAACTTTACCTTTGGCATTTTGTGCATTGTCCAGATATTCAAGCATCGCCGGACTTTTGAGGGTCGCCATCAGCAAATCTTTGAACTTGCCCAGCGCGTGGGGACGAATCACATGTTCTTCATAGTCCGCCGCCATCCAGCGCACGCGCCCTTTGCCCAGATAAACGCTGAAATGGTTGAGCCAAAAGTCGATCAACTGTTCTTTTAATTGGTTTTGTCCGTATACCGCCCGCAGCAGGACGATCTCCTGCGCTTGTTGGCCGAACTCATTAGCCGCCTGCTGTGCGGCTTTTTTTGCAGCCAGTTTGTCGTCGCCATCGGGCATTGCGTTGAGCTTTTCCTGCTCCTGCCTGCGAGCAATCAAGGACTTATCAAGAGAGGATGTGAGGGCAGGGTAGCTATCCAGCAACGTGGCGATGGCTGGCGGTAATTGCTCAGGAATACGATCAGTCAATTGCGCCTCCAACAGCCCCGCCCGGCCCATGGATCGCAAGCGCGTCACGCTGGCAGCATCGAGGTCGAAGCCGTCGCGTCGCAACCAGGCAATATCGACCGGGTTCAATGCGGCGGCGGCGCTAGCTGAGGCTGGAAAAGGAACACATATCTGTAGGCAGACCAATAGACACACAGCGCGCAAAACAGGCATTGGGAGGTTCCCGAGAAGATATTTGCATGACGTCGACCTGACGATCAGCGGTGTATCGGTACCCATAGTGGCCGCCTGAGGAAAGGCTGGCAAGCAGGCCGTTATGCCCGTAAGACGGGGCTTTCAGCCGAATGTAATGGTCCGGTAAAGCCGCTGTTACCGATGATCAAACTGCTGTACGTTTCAAAGTGTGTCTAAAGTGTGTCCGAGGTAAACTATGTTTTTTCGCTGTGTAGCAGTAATCGCCGTCGTCGCTGTGACCAGCGGTTGCGTCGTGCATGAACGCCGGGTTGTTCACGATCGCCCAGTACAAACCGAGTACGTTGAAGTGGTCGCTCCACAGCCCCCACCAGAGCGTATCGTCGAAGTCGAGCCGGGTCGCCGCGAAGGGTTTATCTGGGCTCACGGTTATTGGCGCTGGGACGGCGCGCGCTACGTTGCCGTTGGCGGACATTGGGAGCCGGTGCGTCCGGGGTATCGTTATGTCCATCCGCACTGGGAGCATCGTCCCGACGGCTGGCATTGGCGTGGTGGTGGTTGGGTTAACTGATCTAAATATTTCCGAACTTGCGTCGTTATGAAACCGACGGGAACCTGTTCGGGAAGCCAGCAGCGCGGTATGTCTGGTTTAGCGCGCTGCCTGCCTCCCCGAATGAATCGGCCCCCCAGAGATTCCGGCATGATCGTGGAGTCGGATCAATACAGAACAGCTGTGGGAGCCAGGCTTTGGCCGGGAAGGGCGAGATCAGGTGCACTTGGCTTAGGGTTTTGTTATTTGATTTCGTTGGTGGTGTCGCCGTCTGCGCCGCTGCCTTTGCCAACACCTGTCGACGGTGATTGGTCTGTGCCGTTGCTGTTGGCGCCTTTGGCACCAGGGACATGAGTGGAGTTCTGGTTTTTTTTGCCCGGTGGATTCAGGGATTTATTTGAATTGGTGGTTCCTTGATCCGCGCCCTTTCCTGTTGTGGAAGGCGTTGGGTCCATCGGATCGCTTGTGCCGTTTGTTGCTGCCATCGCGACCATTGAAGCGGTCGACAGCAAGGTAGCGAAAGCAAGGGTCGTAATCTGTTTCATGGTCATGATTCATCTCCGGGATATTGAGATAGGTACATGACTTGGGTGCTGATTGAGCAGATAAGTGCGCAGGTTGACGACGAATGGCGATGACATCAGGCCACCTCTTCGGGTTGCAGCCTCCGAAAAAATCAATCTTTAGAGAGCTTGAGCATCATGGCTGCAGCAAATGTTTCCGAGGCAACGTAGTCGAGGGTGGAGCGTAATTGGACAGCC
The DNA here is from genome assembly GCF_028293835.1 of Pseudomonas sp. Taxonomy (GTDB): domain Bacteria; phylum Pseudomonadota; class Gammaproteobacteria; order Pseudomonadales; family Pseudomonadaceae; genus Aquipseudomonas. The sequence goes on along the minus strand of NZ_JAQGNX010000019.1, from coordinate 9,236 downwards.
TCTTCCGCGCCGTAGACATCGTCAAAGGCGCTACGTATGCGTTTCCATATCTCCTGGGCTTCCTGGTATTTATGCAAGCCGCTTTCAGTCAAATGTACCCGTCGGCAACGGCGATCCGTGGCATCCACGGTCAGTTCGACAAAACCGTCACGCACCAATGGTTTGAGGGTGTGACCCAAGGCTGAGAGGTCCATAACCAACTCCACGGCCAAGCCGCGCATGGTGGGGCCTTGCAGGCGGCAGATTTGTGACAACAGCGAATACTGCGTGCCTTTGAGCCCCGACGGAGCGAATGCGTCGTCATAGATCTGGCCCATCCGCCGCGCTGCACGGCGGATGGCACCATTGGAACAGCCACTGGCGGCAGGGATAGCAGGGTTGAGCAAAACGCTTGTTTTGGTCATCGGACTCTCTGGTTAGCGGTATATGCCTTGATTATGCTCGGCCTTATTCAAAGGGCAAGGCTTTATTCGATCGATAAGCCCGGTGGTTGCACTAGCGCTTTTATCGGAGAAAGGTGCAAAGTAGTCGCTGTTCGTCATACAAACATACGAGTGCTTAAAAATTTGTTGGCATATGCCTCTAATATCGATATTGTGGCGTATGCCACCGCTCGTGGGGGTTTGCTGCAGGAATGACATTAATGAAAATCGAATTCTGGTGGCGTGTCAGTTGGCGTGACGGTCATGAAAAAACCGATGGTTCTGGCTGAAGTTAATGTGTCTGCGGGTACGGGTGACTTCGGTCAACGTTGAAACACCTAGCCCCGAGTTGGTCATGCACCTGTGCGCTCAGTCTGCTGGATAATCGAACGTCCTGTTCGAACCCGGCGGCTCATCGCGGCCTTTCACGTAACCATGGATATGCAGTGGACATACAGCGCCAGCAGTCGGCGTTGACGTGTGCTGGTCTGCTCGGTTCCCAGTTCGGATAACAACAATGCAAGGCCTCGTACGTATAGCTTTAAGCCGGCCGTATACTTTCGTCGTGCTGGCGATATTTATTATGATCATCGGCCCGCTGGCTGCCTTGCGCACGCCAACCGATATTTTCCCTGAAATCCGTATTCCTGTTATTGCTGTTATCTGGCAGTACACCGGTCTGTCCCCAGACCAGATGGCGGGGCGGATCACCTCACCGTTCGAGCGGGTACTGACTACCACGGTCAACGATGTTCGGCACATTGAGGCGCAATCGCTGAATGGCTTTGGCATCATCAAAGTCTATTTTCAGCCCAATGTGAATATCAGTACCGCCAACGCGCAATTGACCTCCGTGTCCCAGTCGATTCTGAAACAGCTGCCGCCCGGCACCACGCCACCGCTGATCTTGAATTACAGCGCCTCGACGGTGCCGATCGTGCAGTTGGCGCTATCTGGTAAAGGCCTTAGCGAGCAGCAACTGGGCGACCTGGGACTGAACACCGTGCGGCTGATGCTGACCACGGTGGCAGGCGCGGCCATGCCGTATCCGTTTGGCGGTAAAAGCCGGCAGGTGCAGATCGACCTTGATTCGGCGGCCATGCAAGCCCGCGGTCTGTCGGGCCAGGATGTGGCCAATGCCCTGGCCACGCAAAACCTCATCACGCCCATCGGTACGGAAAAGATTGGCGGCTACGAATACATGCTGCAATTGAACAACGCGCCGTCGGCGATTGCCGATCTGGAGGACTTGCCGATCAAGACCGCCAACGGCACCACGGTATTGATGCGTGACGTGGCCAGCGTGCGCGATGGCAGCCCACCGCAACAAAACATCGTCCACGTTAACGGTGCCCGCTCGGCATTGATCACCGTGCTGAAAACCGGTTCGGCATCAACCCTCGGGGTTATCGCCGGGATCAGGGAAAAGCTTGAAAGCTCGAAGGCGGCATTGCCTGAAAACCTGAAAATCGATTTTATCAGCGATCAGTCGCTGTTCGTCCGGGCTGCTATCGAGGGGGTAGCACGGGAAGGCGTTATCGCGGCAGCGCTGACCAGTCTGATGATCCTGTTGTTTCTCGGCAGTTGGCGTTCGACAGTGATTATCGCGGTGTCGATCCCGTTGGCGATTTTGTCTTCCATTGCGATGCTTTCTGCGTTGGGCGAGACCCTCAACATCATGACCTTGGGAGGGCTGGCGCTGGCCGTTGGTATCCTTGTTGACGATGCCACGGTGACCATCGAGAACATTAACTGGCACCTTGAACAAGGCAAACAGGTTAAAGAGGCGATTCTCGACGGCGCTGCGCAAATCGTGACCCCGGCGTTCGTTTCGCTGCTGTGTATTTGTATCGTATTCGTGCCCATGTTCTTCCTTGATGGCGTTGCGCGGTTCCTCTTCGTGCCAATGGCCGAAGCGGTGATGTTCGCCATGATCGCCTCGTTCATACTGTCGCGTACCTTGGTACCGACCATGGCCAACTTCCTGCTCAAGCCGCACACCGAGGAGGAGGAGAAAGAGCACCGTAAGCCTTCTTCCAATCCGTTGGTGCGCTTTCAGCGTGGGTTCGAAAGGCAGTTCGAAAAGTTTCGTGACGGCTATCACTCGATGTTGGAATCCGCGTTGCACCACCGCGGGCTGTTTGTCGCCTGCTTCCTTGGTTTTGTCGTGCTGTCGTTCGGCCTGGTGCCTTATCTGGGGCGTAATTTTTTCCCTGAAGTGGACTCCGGCCAGATCCTGATGCATGTTCGGGCCCCCGTCGGGATGCGGGTCGAAACCACCGCTCAGGTTGTTTTCGACGTGGAAAACTCCATTCGACGCATCATTCCTGCCTCTGAACTGAGCACCATGGTGGACAACATCGGCTTGTCGATCAGTGGCATCAACGCCGCCTACAACAACACGGGCACGGTGGGTTCTCAAGACACCGACATTCAAATCAAGCTGAATGACGACCATCGCCCGACGGCCGAGTACATACGTGAAATGCGCGAGCGCTTGCCTCGGGAATTCCCTGGGGTGGTGTTCTCTTATCCACCTGCAGATATTGTCGGCCAGATTCTCAATTTCGGGGCAGCAGCGCCCATCGATGTACAGGTTCAAGGGGTTAACCTTGCGGGTAACTTTGCCTATGCCAACAAGCTGTTGCGCGATGTACGCAATGTGCCGGGCGTGGTGGATGCCCGTCTTCAGCAGTCGCAACAATTGCCCACGTTCAAGGTCAATGTGGACCGGACTCGGGCGCAGTTGGTCGGGATTACCGAGCGTGATATCACCAACAGTCTGGTGGTCAACTTTGCGGGGTCCAGCCAAGTAGCGCCAACCTATTGGCTGAACACCGCCAACGGCGTGTCGTACCCGATCGTGATGCAGACGCCGCAGTACAGTCTCGACAGTTTGGCGGCGTTGCATAACCTGCCGCTCAGCTCATCGGGGCCTGGCGTCGGCGGGCAGATACTGGGTGGTTTGGCGACCATAGAGCGCACCCATAGCAACTCGGTGGTAAGTCAGTCGGACATTCAATCGGTGGTGGAGATTTTTGCCTCGACACAGGGCCGCGACCTTGGCGCCGTAGCCGGTGATATCCAGAAGCTTATTGCTGACAGCGCCGGTGATGTGCCAAAAGGGTCGAGGGTTGTGTTCCAGGGCCAGGTGCAAACCATGAACAGTGCGTTTAACGGGATGATGTTCGGGATTCTCGGCGCAGTGGTATTGATTTACCTATTGATCGTCGTCAACTTCCAGTCCTGGACGGACCCGTTCGTGATCATCACCGCATTGCCGGCAGCACTGGCGGGTATCGTTTGGATGTTGTTCGTGACGCACACCACGCTGTCGGTGCCCGCATTGACCGGGGCCATCATGTGCATGGGGGTGGCGACCGCAAACGCCATCCTGGTGGTCAGTTTCTGTCGAGAAGAGTTGGACAAGCATGGCGACCCGATAAAGGCCGCACTGGAGGCGGGCTTCACGCGCTTCCGTCCCGTATTGATGACCGCGTTGTCGATGATCATTGGTATGGCGCCCATGGCCTTGAGCCTGGGTGAGGGTGGCGAGCAAAATGCGCCATTGGGTCGAGCCGTTATTGGCGGCCTGGCCTTTGCTACCGTCGCAACGTTGTTTCTGGTACCGGTGATTTTCAGCATTCTGCACGCACGCCGCGATCAAGCGTCCATCCCGGCAACCGCCATTCAAGGGTCTTGACATGTCAATCGACACTTCTGCATCAACCAACACATCACCCCCTCGTCGTCGGCGGGGCGGCCTGGTGCGTATCGTCATCGCGCTGATTGTGGTGGCCATAGTGGTGGTAGCCGGGATTTCGATCCGGGCCAACGAATCCAAAGACCTGAAAGTCTGGACCGATACCCAAGCGGTACCCAGCGTTGTGCTGATCACGCCAAACCCAGCGGCCCAGGGCCCTGTGCTGAACTTGCCGGGCAGGCTTGAGGCCTACTCCCGGGCTTCGATTTCGGCGCGGGTGGGCGGTTATTTGAAGTCGTGGAAAGTCGACATTGGCGCTCCGGTCAAGGCCGGGCAGTTACTGGCAGAGATCGATACCCCGGAACTGGATCAACAACTGGTCCAGGCCCGTGCGGTATTGTCTACCGCGCAAGCCAATTCAACCCTGGCGGGCACCACGGCTAAGCGTTGGCAGGCCATGCTCGCGTCCGACTCGGTCTCCCGCCAGGAAGTCGATGAGCGCGTCAGTGACCAAGCGGCCAAGCAGGCCGATGTGGCGGCGGCCAAAGCCAACGTTGAACGACTCATTGCAACCAAGGGTTTCCAGCGTTTGGTCGCGCCATTCGATGGCGTGGTCACCGCACGTAACACCGATGTCGGTCAATTGATCAATGCCGGTGGCGGCACGTCGCAGGAGCTGTTTGCGGTGTCGGATGTAAGCCGTTTGCGGGTGTACGTGCAAGTGCCACAAAGTTTTTCGCCATTGGTGCGTGCCGGTGCGACTGCCAGCCTGACAGTGCCGGAGTACCAGCAAGAGCAATTCACCGCCAAAGTGATCGCCTCTGCCGACTCGGTTAACGCGGCCTCCGGCACCACCCTGGTTCAACTGTTGGTTGAAAACCCGGGCCGGCGCCTGATGCCGGGCAGCTTTACCAACGTGCAGTTCAAGCTTCCGGTGCAAGCCAATGCGTTGCGCTTGCCCTCCAGTGCGCTGGTGTTCGACGATCGCGGTATGCGTGTGGCGACCCTGGGCGAAGGCAATCATGTGTCGTTCAAGACCGTAACCATTGCCCGGGACTTTGGCGACTCGGTGGAAATCGGCTCGGGCCTGTTGCCGACCGATAAAGTCATCAATACACCGCCAGACGGTCTGCTTGACGGTGACCGGGTGCAACTGGCCAAACCCAATGATCCCGCCAAGTCCAACGAAGCAGTGGCCAAAGCTCATGGTTAATACTCGACCGGCTTTTAAAATCAGCGTCCTGCTGACCACATTGATTGGGCTTGGCGCTTGCCATTTGGCCCCTGAGTATCAGACACCTGCGACGCCGATGGCTGCGCAGTACCGTACGGACGGTCCGTGGCGCGCCGCGAAACCTTCCGACCAGTTGAGTCGCGATGGCTGGTGGAAGATATATAACGACCCGCAGCTCAATGATTTGCAGCAGCGGTTGTTGATCAATAACCCGGACCTGGCCGCAGCCCTGGCGCACTATGCCCAGGCCCAAGCCTTTGTTACCCAGGTGCAATCGGGGTTGTTCCCGAGCATTTCAGGCAATGCCAACGGCCAGCGTGATCGTCAGTCCGACACTCGTCCGTTGCGCTCTGCCACCGCAGGGCCAGAGTACAACTCATTTACGCTGGGCGCCGAGGTCGATTACGAAGTCGATTTGTGGGGCCGCGTGCGTGACTCGGTTGCCGCTGGCACCGACGAAGCGCAAGCGGGCAAAGCCGACCTGGCCAATGCACGTCTGAGCCTGCAAACGCAGTTGACCGACAGCTACATTCGACTGCGCGGCCTCGATCAACAGACTCAGTTGCTCAAAGAAAGCACGGACGCTTATGCCAAGGCCGTGAATTTGACCGAAGGCCTGCACGGCGGCGGCATCGTCTCCGGACTGGACGTTTCCCGGGCGAAGACGCAGTTGTCGTCCGCCAAGTCGCAACTGACGCAAAATCTTGCCCAGCGGGCGCTGATGGAACACGCGATTGCCTCACTGGTGGGCGCTTCGGCGTCGGAGTTTCGTGTAGCTCCCAACACCCAGGCGATTGTGCTGCCCGTGGTGCCGACCGGTTTGCCGTCGGCCCTGTTGCAACGGCGGCCGGATATCGCCGCGTCTGAACGGCGGATTGCAGAAGCCAATGCCGGGATCGGTGTAGCCCGTGCGGCGTTCTTCCCCACCATTACCCTCAGTGCGCAGGCAGGTTACCAGAGCGACGAGTACGCCGGTCTGCTTGCCGCACCGAACCTGTTTTGGGCCATCGGACCTTCACTGGTCACAACCTTGTTCGACGCCGGTGCACGGCAAGCGGGGGTTGACATTGCCAAGGCGCAAACCGACGAAGCCGGTGCCCGCTATCGCAGCGTAGTCTTGGGTGCTTTTCAGCAAGTTGAGGACAACCTGGCGTTGATCTCAGGGTTGGGTGATGCGCTAAAAGATCAGCACGACGCAGCCGACGCGGCACAGTATTCGGAAGACTTGGCCCTGGCGCGTTATCGCCAGGGTGCGGTGGGCTATCTGGATGTGGTCGAGGCGCAAACCGTCGCACTTGACTCGCAACGCAGCGTACTGGATTTGCAGACTCGTCAGTTGAGCGCCAATGTGGGTTTGGTCAAGGCACTGGGTGGCGGCTGGGATACCAGCGATCTTGCCAGCGTAGCGGTTGATCCGGCCCATGGGCTGGCTTCCACCACGCAGAGTCATTGATATAAAACGAACTTACGGCACTGCCTGTAGGAGCCAACGGCTAAGTCACTGAATCAGCGCAAATTGAACTGTAGGAGCGAACTTGTTCGCGATGGAGCGCGAAGTGATCCCAATTGCCATACCCGGTTTTAACTGGAAGAGATCTACTCAATGAGTACGACTGCTGCGCAGCCGATCGCGAACAAGTTCGCTCCTACAGATTTTTGTTTGCTGCGCGACATCGCGGCGTCGGAGACGTGGCGGCCCCTTCCACAGGAATTCTGGGTATTACCGGAAATACTGGGGTATCCAGCGTTACGCGATTGGAAGTCCAGGCCTGTTCAGCGAGACAGAAGGCCGTGTTCCATGGCGTATTTGACCAAACCTGCCGGCTTATCGACGTTCAGCTTGCGTCGAATACTCAGCCGGTGGGTTTCCACCGTGCGCACGCTGATCGTCAGTTCGCGAGCGATGGTCTTGTTGTCCAGGCCCTTGGCCAATCCCACCAAAACCTGGCTTTCCCTCGGCGTGAGCTCGGTTTCGTCGGGTTTTTTGCTCGCCAGCTTTAGCGCGACGTCGGCGCTGTAAAACGTTCCGCCTGCGGCAATCGCCTCAATGGCCGCGACGATTTCCCGGGACGGTGCGTTCTTCAACACATAGCCACTGGCGCCGGCGCGGATGGAGGTGGCGATGTACTCCTGATTGTCGTACATGCTCAAGATCAAAACTTTGATCTCGGGGTACTGCACCCGCAGCAAGCGGGTCAATTCCAGCCCATTCATGTCCTTCAGGCCGATATCCACCAGCAGGATATCTGGCGCTACTCGGCCACAAAGTTCAAGGGCTTCGGGTCCATCTTCCGCTTCGCCAACTACGTCAAACGACGGCCTGACAGCCAGCAGCGCGCGTATGCCGTCACGCACTAATGCATGATCATCCACCAGGGCGATACGAATGGGGTATGAAGGACTCATGAATAAGGCTCAGGTTGTGCTAGGTGAATGAACGCGGACGAGTGGGCAGGGTGATAATCAGTTCGCTTTTGCCCGGCACCGAAGCCAGATTGAACTGGCCACTGAAATGGTCAACTCGTTCGCGAATGTTGCGCAAGCCGATCCCCCCTTGTATCGACTCCAGGCGGGTGATCCTGAAGCCCACTCCGTCGTCGCATACCGACAGCCTGACCTGCACCGCGTCCCCTTCAAGGTCAATGTAAACGCTCTTGGCGTGGGCGTGACGTTCGATATTGGTCAACGCTTCTTGAAGGATACGGAATAACGCCACCGGTGCGCCGTCGACGAGTTGGAAGTCGCCAAGATTATTCTGATAGTGCACGGTTAGGCCGCTGCGCAGTTCGAATTCGGTAACCAGTTGGGTAACGGCCGCCGCCAGGCCCAAGGTATCCAGCAGGGAAGGGCGCAGGTCATGGGAAATGCTCCGGACCTCGCCAATCGCGTCGGCCAGACGGTCGATGCCACGGCGCAAAATATCCGGGCCTTTACCGCTGGCGGCTTCCAGCTCAAGGCCCGCCAGTTCGAACTGGAATTTGATCGACACCAGTACCTGACTAATACCGTCGTGCAATTCTCGGGACAGCCGGGAGCGCTCGTCTTCCTGCAAGCTGACGATGCGTTGGGTCAGCCCCTGAAGTTTCTTGTCGGCCAGGCGATGCTCACTGGCGTTCAAGGTCAGGCCCCCGGCGAATACCAACAGCACGGCGATTAGCGCGACGCTGCCAATCGCAAGCATCGTCGAATGAATGCCATGGGCTACTTCTTCGCGGGCTTGTTGGGTGGCGCGCTCGACATCTTCCAGATAAATCCCGGTGCCGAGCATCCAGCCCCAGCGGTCGAGCATCACCACGTAGGCCAGCTTGTCAGTGACTTGCCCGGTCGAGGGTTTTTCCCATGCATAGGGTTGAAACCCATCGCCGCTCTGGGCGCTTTTCAGCAGCGCTTGAATCACCGGCAGCCCGTGAGGGTCGGTCATGTCCCAAAGATCACGACCCACCAAATCGGCTTGCCGAGGGTGCATCAGGCTGCGGCCGTTGTGGTCGTAAACGAAAAAATAACCGTTGATGCCAAAGCTGAGTTTTTGCAGTTCATCCAGCACTTGCTGCTTGGTCTGATTATCATCGCGGCCGCTTTTATACAGCGGCGCTAGAGAACTCATGGCCATTTCTACGTAGTTCTTCAGTTCGGCGCGCTTGCTGGCAAGGATGCTGTCCTCGATCAATTGCGCCTGCTGTTCGCCCAGCCGCTGATTCTGCGAAATGACCAATGCGCTGATGACCAAGACGGCAAGTATCAGCGGCAAAATTCCGAGGGCGACGATCTTGTGTTTGAGCTGCATGACGGGTGAAGTCCGGGTTTTAGACGCTAAGGGTCACATGGTAGCCGCGTACGGCTGAATTTCACCCGCGTAGTACTACGTAGGTGTCCCGGT
>NZ_JAQGNX010000009.1 GCF_028293835.1 Pseudomonas sp. | reverse complement strand
TGATACGGCCAAGCTTTTTAGCGAAAAGCACTTCGTAAAAGCTTGACCGGCAACAGAGTATCTACAGGGGAATCGCCAGATCATTCGGTCTGGACGTATCCCAGGACACCGATATGTTTAATACCCTGTACCGCCTGATCTTCGCCTTGGCCCTGCTGCTGCCGTTTACAGCTAACGCCAGCGATGCCACTGATTTCGTGGCCGCCAGCCCGGTGGAGCAAGCCAAACTGCTGGAAGCCTGGGCCGCGCAGCCTGACCCGGCGCGTGTCGAGCTGATCAATGAGCTTGCACAAGGCCAACTGAGCATCGACGGTCAACCTCAAGTGCTGCACCTGAACAACCGCCTGCGGGGCTTGATTGATACCGCACTGGCCAGTCATCAACTGCTCGCTGCCGACGCTAAACTGCGTGTGGGGGCCGCGCAACAGCTACAGAGAAACGCCAAACCGGCGCAGCTTGGCTTTCTTAATCGCCAGCTCACCGCTGAAACTGATACGGACGTGCGCACGGCCCTGACGTTGGCCCTGGCTAATCTGCAATTGGTCGACTCCAACCCGGCAGTGCGACTTGCAGCAGTTCGTTTGCTCGGTGAAACCGGCGACCCGCTGGCCCGCACCCGTCTGGAAACGTTACTCGACCCCGCCGTTGAAACCGATGCAGGGGTGCGCACCGCTGCCGAAACCAGCCTGGCTCAGGTCAAACGCAAATTGCTGGTCGGCGAGGTTCTCGGCGAAGCGTTTAGCGGCCTGTCCCTGGGTTCGATCCTGTTGCTGGCTGCGCTGGGGCTGGCCATTACCTTCGGCCTGCTGGGCGTGATCAACATGGCCCATGGCGAGATGCTGATGCTGGGTGCCTATTCGACGTACGTCGTGCAATTGATGTTTCAACGGTATGCGCCCGGCGCCATTGAGTTTTATCCCTTGATCGCGTTGCCGGTGGCGTTTTTCGTTACGGCAGTGATCGGCATGCTGTTGGAACGCACGGTCATTCGCCATTTATATGGCCGGCCGCTGGAAACCTTGCTCGCGACCTGGGGTATCAGCCTGATGCTGATTCAACTGGTACGTCTGGTATTCGGCGCGCAGAACGTTGAAGTGGCTAACCCGGAATGGTTGTCCGGCGGTATTCAAGTGCTGCCGAACCTGGTGCTACCGTACAACCGCATCGTCATCATCGCTTTCGCGTTATCCGTGGTGGTGCTGACGTGGCTGTTGCTGAACAAAACCCGCCTCGGCCTGAACGTCCGCGCGGTTACGCAAAACCGTAATATGGCCGCCTGCTGTGGCGTGCCCACCGGCCGCATCGACATGATGGCCTTCGGTTTGGGCTCGGGCATCGCCGGTCTTGGCGGTGTTGCCTTGAGTCAGATTGGCAACGTCGGCCCGGACCTGGGCCAGAGCTACATCATCGACTCGTTCCTGGTGGTGGTCCTCGGCGGCGTCGGGCAACTGGCGGGCAGTGTGATGGCCGCTTTCGGGCTGGGCATTGCCAATAAAATCCTTGAACCACAGATCGGCGCCGTGCTCGGCAAAATCTTGATCCTGGCGCTGATCATTCTGTTTATCCAGAAACGTCCGCAAGGGCTTTTCGCACTCAAAGGCCGGGTGATTGACTGATGAATCAGCCTCTTTTGGTTACCGCCGCGCATAAAGCCGGCGCGAAAATCACCCTCGCCATTGGCGCTGTGGTTCTTCTGCTGCTGATCGCGCTGGCATTGCTGTCGTTGCTGCCACCGGAAAACAGCCTGCAAGTCTCGGCCTACACCTTGACGCTGGTGGGCAAGATCCTGTGCTACGCCATCGTCGCCCTGGCGCTGGATCTGGTGTGGGGTTACGCCGGGTTGCTGTCCCTGGGCCACGGTTTGTTCTTCGCCCTGGGCGGCTATGCCATGGGCATGTACCTGATGCGAGAAACCTCGGGCGATGAACTACCGGCGTTCATGACCTTTCTGTCATGGACCGAGCTGCCATGGTACTGGACCGGAACCAATCACTTCCTTTGGGCTATGTGCCTGGTGGTCCTGGCGCCGGGCTTGCTGGCGTTGGTCTTCGGTTTCTTCGCCTTCCGTTCGCGGATCAAAGGCGTGTATTTCTCGATCATGACCCAAGCCCTGACCTTCGCCGGGATGCTGTTGTTCTTCCGCAACGAGACCGGTTTTGGCGGCAACAACGGGTTTACCAATTTTCGCAGCATTCTCGGCTTCAGCATTACCTCTCAAGGCACTCGGGCGACCTTGTTTTTGCTCACAGTACTGTTGTTGCTCGGCTGTTTGTTCGTCGGCTGGCGCCTGGCGCTGAGCAAATTCGGCCGGGTACTGACGGCGCTGCGTGACGCGGAGAACCGTCTGATGTTCTGCGGCTACGACCCACGGGGTTTCAAGCTGTTCGTCTGGGTGCTGAGCGCGGTCATGTGTGGCTTGGCCGGGGCGCTGTATGTACCGCTGGTGGGCATCATCAACCCCAGCGAAATGTCGCCGACCAACTCCATTGAAGCCGCCGTGTGGGTTGCGCTTGGTGGCCGTGGCACGCTAATCGGCCCGCTGCTGGGAGCTGGCGTGGTGAATGGCATGAAAAGTTGGTTCACCGTGGCGTTCCCCGAATATTGGCTGTTCTTCCTTGGCGCGCTGTTCATTATCGTCACCTTGTACTTGCCCAAAGGCGTGATCGGTCTGCTGAAAAAGAGGGGTGAGCAATGAAAACCACGCCTACCCCAGCCTTCATGCTCGAACCTATCCTGGCCCCTAACTCAGACGCAGGCACCAGCCGCGACGCCATCGGCTTCGGGCAGATGGCCGGCGAAGGGCTGAACACGCGTCACGGCACGATTCTTACGCTGGAAGACATCAGCGTCAGTTTCGACGGCTTCAAGGCGTTGAATAATTTGAATCTGTACATTGGCGTGGGCGAGTTGCGCTGCATCATCGGCCCTAACGGCGCGGGTAAAACCACGCTGATGGACGTGATCACTGGCAAGACCCGCCCCAGTCACGGTAAAGCCTGGTTTGGCGAAACCCTGGACCTGACGCTGATGAGCGAAGTGCAGATTGCCCAGGCAGGAATCGGTCGCAAGTTCCAAAAGCCCACGGTGTTCGAAGCCTTGAGCGTTTTCGAAAACCTCGAACTGGCGCAGAAGACCGATAAATCGGTTTGGGCCAGCTTGCGTGCGCGGCTCACCGGAGAGCAGCGGGACAGCATTTTTCAGGTGCTGGAAACCATTCGCCTGACCCACTCGATGCATCGCCCCGCCGGGCTGTTGTCCCATGGGCAAAAGCAGTTTTTGGAAATCGGCATGCTGCTGGTCCAAGACCCGCAATTGCTGCTGCTGGACGAACCCGTGGCCGGCATGACCGACGCCGAAACCGAATTCACCGCCGAGTTGTTCAAAAGCCTGGCGGGCAAGCACTCGCTGATGGTGGTGGAACACGACATGGGCTTCGTCGGCGCCATCGCCGACCACGTCACCGTCCTGCACCAAGGCAGCGTACTGGCCGAAGGCTCGCTGGAAGATGTCCAGGCGGATGAGCGAGTGATCGAAGTGTATTTAGGAAGATGATTGCTATCCCTGTAGACGTTTCTATTTGCTTGAGAACTTACCCATGCTCCAAGTCGACAAGCTCCATCAGTATTACGGCGGTAGTCATATTCTTCGCGGTTTGTCGTTCGACGTGAAAATCGGCGAAGTGACGTGCTTGCTTGGCCGTAACGGCGTGGGCAAAACCACGTTGCTCAAGGTCTTGATGGGGCTGCTGCCGTCGAAAGAAGGCACGGTGCAATGGGAAGGAAAAACCATCACCGGCTTCAAGCCGCATCAACGCGTGCATGCCGGGATCGCTTATGTGCCCCAGGGCCGTGAAATCTTCGGCCGTCTGACGGTGGAAGAGAACCTGCTCATGGGCCTGTCGCGGTTCCCTGGTTCCGAGGCTAAAGAAGTCCCGGCGTTTATCTACGAGCTGTTTCCAGTGTTGCTACAAATGAAGCAACGCCGTGGTGGTGACTTGTCTGGCGGACAGCAACAGCAACTGGCCATTGGCCGCGCGCTGGCCAGCCGCCCTCGTCTGCTGATTCTGGATGAACCCACCGAAGGCATCCAGCCCTCGGTGATCAAAGAGATTGGCGCTGTGATCAAGAAACTTGCGGCCCAAGGCGACATGGCGATTCTGTTGGTCGAGCAGTTCTACGACTTTGCCGCTGAGTTGGCGGATCACTATCTAGTGATGTCCCGTGGCGAAATCGTTCAGCAAGGCCGTGGCGAAGACATGGAAGCGCAAGGGGTTCGTGGTCTGGTTACAATTTGATGCGCCAATCGGCTAAGGTGCGACCTCATTAGAAGCTCAACGACCCAACCATGAACCTTCCCGCCCACACCGCGCTGTTTACCCCCAGCTGGCACGCCGAGCTGGAACTGGGCTACGGCCGTTTCGGTGAAAGCACGCGCCCGACCCTGCGCCGCCATCAAGGTCCGCTGCGGGTGCAAAAGCATCTGTATGCCGAAGGCCCTGAGGTGTGCCAACACATCATCGTGCATCCGCCTGGGGGAATCGCTGGCGGTGATCGACTGGATATATCGGTGAATGTCGGCAGCGACGCCTGGGCACAATTGACCAGCCCCGGTGCGGCGAAATGGTATCGCGCTGCCGGCCCGGCTTATCAACAGCTGGAACTGAATATCGAAGCGGGTGGCACGCTGGAATGGCTGCCGCAAGAGACCATCGTCTTCAGCGCCGCCCAGGCAGAACTCAGCACGCACATCGAACTGCAAGGCGATGCACGCGCCCTTTACTGGGATGTGGTTGCCTTGGGCCGCCCAGCCAGTGGCGAGCGTTTTGATCTCGGGCATTTTCAATCGAAGGTCGAGATCCGCCGCGATGGACGCTTGCTGTGGCATGAACGTCAACGGATTATCGGCAACGATGGCCTGCTCGACTCGCCCATTGGTTTGGGCGGCAAACCGGTGTTCGCCACGTTGTTGGTGACCGGCGAAGCCAGTAGCGCGTTATTAGAGGCCTGCCGCTCGCAGGCTGAACACATGCCAATTCGCGGCGACCTGAGCCAATTACCCGGCCTGCTGGTCGCCCGCTGCCTGGCCGACGAAGCCCTGCATGCCCGTGCCTGGCTGATTGAATTATGGAAGCTGCTGCGCCCTGAGTTGCTGGGGCGTGAAGCTGTTGCGCCTAGAATCTGGAGCACGTAACGCCGCTGAACACCTGTAGCGGGCTTGCTCGCGATAAGGCCCGCAGGACCTTCATAACATTTTAGAAGCACGACCGCTTCGCGGCCGATCGCAGGCAAGCCAGCTCCTTCAGGATCGAGGCGGCCTTACAAAACAAACAAACGGAACCGAACATGGACCTGACCCCCCGCGAAAAAGACAAGCTGCTGATTTTCACCGCTGGCCTGGTGGCTGAACGGCGCCTCGCCCGGGGTGTGAAGCTGAACTATCCGGAAGCCATGGCCTACATTGCCGCCGCCTTACTGGAAGGCGCTCGCGACGGCCGGACCGTTGCCGAATTGATGCACTTGGGCACCACGCTGCTCAGCCGTGAACAAGTGATGGAAGGTATTGCGGAAATGATCCCGGAGATCCAGGTCGAAGCGACGTTTCCAGATGGCACCAAACTGGTGACCGTGCACCAACCGATTGCCTGATTTTAGGAGGCGAGTTTTTTGATGACGTACCTGATTCGTGACGCACTGCAAGCCGACCTCAAAGGCATCCTCGACATTTACAACGACGCGGTGCTCAACACCACGGCGATCTGGAATGAACAAGCGGTAGACCTGACCAACCGCAAAGTGTGGTTCGACGCGCGGCAGGCCCAGGGCTACCCCATCCTGGTAATGGCCGACGCCGGTAATGAAGTGCTCGGCTACGCTTCATTTGGTGACTGGCGTCCGTTCGATGGCTTTCGCCACACCGTTGAGCATTCGGTATATGTGCGCTCCGACCAGCGTGGCAACGGCCTGGGACCGAAACTGATGCAGGCCCTGATCGAACGCGCCCGAGCCTGCGATAAACACATCATGGTCGCTGCCATCGAAAGCGGTAACAGTGCGTCAGTGAGCCTGCATGAACGTCTTGGATTTATTGTCACCGGGCAGATGGCAGAAGTCGGCACCAAGTTTGGTCGTTGGCTGGACCTGACCTTCATGCAATTGGATTTGACACCGAATGCTGCGCCCTCGGCACCGCGTTCGCCGCCCGATAAGGCGCCCCTACAAAAACAAGGAGACCGGCCATGAACGCCGCCCAGATACGTCGCGTCAACGCTGAAAGCTTCCCCCACTACCGTCAAGGTCTGGTTGAGTTGTTGCTGGATGCGGTGAAGCAAGGCGCATCGATAGGGTTCATGGGCAACCTGCAGCCAGGGGAGGCTTTGGCCTATTTCGACGGCGTGCGGGCAGAGTTGGACAAGGGCGAGCGGCTGTTGTGGGTGGTGGTTCAGGAAGAGCAGGTATTGGCCAGCGTGCAGTTGTCCCTGTGCCAAAAGCCTAACGGCCTGAACCGAGCCGAAGTGCAAAAGTTGCTGGTGCTGAAACCGGCGCAACGACGGGGTCTGGGTGGGCAGTTGATCAGTGCCCTGGAGCAGGCCGCGCAACAGCACAAACGCGGACTGCTGTACCTGGACACCGAAGCCGGGTCACCTGCCGAAACCTTCTACCGCTCCCTGGGTTACATCAACATCGGCAAGTTGCCCGACTACGCCTGCAACCCCGACGGCGAGTACAAGCCGACTGCAATCTATTACAAAACCTTGTCGAGGAAGACCGCATGATCCCTGGCGAATATCAGATCCAGCCCGGCGATATCGAACTCAATGTCGGTCGCCGCACCCTCAGCCTGAACGTAGCCAACAGCGGAGATCGACCGATCCAGGTCGGCTCGCACTTTCATTTTTTCGAAACCAACGACGCCCTGGCCTTTGATCGCATTGCCAGCCGTGGCATGCGCTTGAACATTCCGGCAGGTACCGCCGTGCGCTTCGAGCCAGGCCAGTCCAGGGATGTGGAATTGGTTGACCTGGCCGGGCATCGCCGCGTGTTCGGGTTTGCCGGACGGGTGATGGGCGAGTTGGATTGACAACATTGAAGACCCTTCGGGCCTTATCGCAGCCTTCGGCAGCTCCTACAGTTCGGGGCCGACGCAAGACCTGCAGGAGCTGCCGAAGGCTGCGTATCGCCAATTCAGGCGTCGACAATTTTGGATTTAAGGATCGCCCATGAAAATCTCCAGACAAGCCTACGCCGATATGTTCGGCCCCACCGTTGGCGACCGCGTGCGCTTGGCCGATACCGAGCTGTGGATTGAGGTCGAGCAAGACTTGACCGTGTACGGCGAAGAGGTGAAGTTCGGCGGCGGCAAGGTTATTCGTGACGGCATGGGCCAAGGTCAGTTGATGTCCGCCGAGGTGGTCGACACATTGATTACCAATGCGCTGATCATCGATCACTGGGGCATCGTCAAAGCCGATGTTGGCCTGAAAAACGGCCGCATCGCCGCCATTGGTAAAGCGGGTAACCCGGACATTCAACCTGGGGTCACCATCGCCGTTGGTGCGGCCACTGAAGTGATTGCCGGCGAAGGCATGATCCTTACTGCGGGCGGCGTCGACACCCACATTCACTTCATCTGCCCCCAGCAAATCGAAGAAGCATTGATGAGCGGCGTCACCACCATGATCGGCGGCGGCACCGGCCCGGCCACCGGCACCAATGCCACCACAGTCACTCCCGGCCCTTGGCATCTGGCGCGTATGCTCCAGGCTGCCGACGCCTTCCCGATGAACATCGGTTTTACCGGTAAAGGTAACGTCAGCCTGCCGGGACCGCTGATCGAACAGGTCAAAGCAGGTGCCATCGGTTTAAAGCTGCATGAAGACTGGGGCACCACGCCTGCTGCCATCGACAACTGTCTGAATGTTGCCGATCAATACGACGTACAGGTGGCGATCCACACCGATACCCTTAACGAGTCCGGATTCGTCGAAACCACTTTGGCCGCGTTCAAGGGCCGTACCATTCACACTTATCACACCGAAGGCGCTGGCGGTGGACATGCGCCGGACATCATCAAGGCCTGCGGTTTGCCCAACGTGCTGCCCAGTTCGACCAACCCGACGCGGCCGTTTACCCGCAACACCATCGATGAACATTTGGACATGTTGATGGTTTGCCATCACCTGGACCCAAGCATTGCCGAAGACGTCGCTTTCGCTGAAAGCCGTATCCGCCGCGAGACCATCGCCGCCGAAGACATCCTCCATGACCTCGGCGCGTTTTCGATGATCAGCTCCGACAGTCAGGCCATGGGCCGCGTCGGTGAGGTGATCATGCGCACCTGGCAAACCGCCGACAAAATGAAGAAACAGCGCGGACAGCTGCCAAAAGACGGCCCCGGCAACGATAACTTTCGCGCCAAACGCTATATTGCCAAGTACACCATCAACCCGGCGATCACCCACGGCATCAGCCATGAAGTGGGCTCTATCGAAGTGGGAAAATGGGCCGACCTGGTGCTCTGGCGCCCGGCATTCTTCGGAGTAAAACCGAGCCTGATCCTCAAAGGTGGCGCCATTGCCGCCAGCTTGATGGGCGACGCCAACGCCTCGATTCCCACGCCCCAACCAGTGCATTACCGCCCGATGTTCGCCAGCTACGGCGGCTCGCTGCACGCCACCAGCCTGACCTTCATCAGCCAGGCGGCGATGGACGCTGGCATTCCTGAATCCTTGGGCCTGAAGAAAACCATCAGTGTGGTCAAAGGCTGCCGAAATGTGCAGAAGTCTGACTTGATCCACAACGACTACCTGCCGAGCATCGACGTCGATCCACAGACCTACCAGGTCAAGGCCGACGGCGTGTTGCTGTGGTGCGAACCCGCGCAAGTACTGCCAATGGCGCAGCGGTACTTTTTATTTTGACACCACGCTGTTTTGATCCACATTCAGCGCCTGGCAAACATCCCGATGGGACCGAACCTCATCGGGAAGCCGACGCCTCGGTTTACCTGACACGCCGCGGTGTACCTCTTGCCAACAAGCAGTTTTTTCAGGTTGGGTAAAAAGACGCTACTATACGAAACCGCTCTTCGCGTCTGCCCACCCAGGAAATCACCCATGCGCCTCTCCCAGTTCATCGTCCAACACGTGGACCGGATCGTTGATGAGTGGGAAAAATTTGCGAAGACCATTCAACCGGCCGCTCAGTCCATGGACCGTGAAGGGTTGCGTGACCACGCCAAGGAAATTCTTCTGGCGTCTGCCCGCGACATGACAACCTCCCAGACTAAAACCGAGCAAGCCGCCAAAGCCAAAGGCGTAGGCCCGGAAAAGACCCCAACCCTGGATCAGGCTGCTGCCAGCCATGGCGAACTGCGCCATAACGTAGGGTTTGACCTGGTACAGATGACGTCCGAATTTCGCCATTTGCGCGCCAGCGTGATTCGTATGTGGGTGTCCAGCCTGAAGTCGCCGGACCTGGACTATTTTCAGGACATGATTCGCTTTAACGAAGCCATCGATGAAGCGCTGGCGGAGTCAACCGCAGCGTATGCCGAGCAAGTCGGGCGCTCGCGGGATATCTTTCTGGCCATTCTCGGGCATGACCTTCGCGCACCGTTACAGGCGGTGAGCATGTCCACCGAACTTTTGATGCGTAAGGTCGGGCTGGACGAATTGGCCCTGTCGTACATTTCGCGCATCAAGGGGGGTACGCGGCATATGGGGGCCATGGTCAGGGACTTGTTGGAGTTCGTACGCAGTCGACTGGGTGCGACCCTGCCGATCCAGCGTAAACCCATGGAGCTGGCCAGCGCCTGCCGCGAGGCCATCGAAGAAGCCTGCGCCGGACAACCCGAATGTGACCCGACGTTTGAAGTCAACGGTGACACCCATGGCGAATGGGATCGTGGACGCATCGATCAGTTGCTGCAAAACCTGATTGGTAACGCGCTGCAGCATGGAGCCAATAGCCATCAGATTCGGCTGACCCTCAGTGCTGATGAAACCAGTGTGACGCTGACTGTGCATAACTTTGGTGAGCCAATCGCCGCCGACGCGATCGGCACCATTTTCGATCCACTGGTGCGCAGCGCCAGCGAAGAATTGGGACATCCTTCGACAAGCCTTGGCCTGGGCCTGTTTATCGTCAAGGAAGTCGTCACTGCCCATAAAGGCAGCATTAAAGTGACGTCAAACCGAGACGATGGGACCACGTTTACCGTGGTGTTGCCCAAAAACTAAGGAAACGTAAGCAACATCTAAAATCTGTAGGAGAAGCGTTGATCCGAGAAGAGCATCACTCCAGCAAAAACCGCCCCAGCCGCTGTTTGAGCATGAAATTTTCTGCCCGTAGGCGTTCAACCTCGCCCAACAGATCCAGGGCCAATGCCACGCCGTCCCACTCAAGCTCAAGGTCATGCTGCAACTTGATTGCCTGCCTGGCGACGGCCAGGGCATGGGCGTCGAACAACCAATCATCGGGCCGCTGCCCCTGAGGTTCGAGGATGCCGTGTTCGACGATTTCGATCACGAAGGCGGCCGGCATGTCGGTCACCTGACAGAATTCCTTCATATCCAATTCTACGATCAGGGTGCTGCTCATGATCAGTTACTCCATTGGGCTCTCGGATCGAATGCCGCGGTGTCGGCCAGGCTCTGCCACAGCGCTTTCGTGGCGTCGTCGCTGGTTTTCGGCATCACGACTTTCAGCTGCGCATATAAATCGCCGCGCTGGCCTTGCTTGTCGAGCAACCCATTGCCTTTGACCCGCAAACGTTGACCGCTTTGGCTGTCGGGGCGAATGGTCAGGTTAATCTTGCCGGTCAAGGTCGGCACGGCGACTTTGGTGCCCAGTGCCGCTTCCCACGGCGCCAGGGGCACGGTGATGATCAGGTCGTGGCCTTCGACGTCGAACATCGGGTGCGGGGCGAAACGAATGATCAGGTACAAATCGCCATTTTCGCCGCCGCCCACGCCCGGTGCGCCCTGCCCTTTAAGGCGGATACGCTCGCCGTCAGCCACGCCGGCCGGAATTTTCACATTCAAGGTCTTGGTGATGTCGGGCATACGCTGGCCGTCAGCGCTGTGCTGGGCCACTTTGAAGCTGACCTGCTTGGACTCGTTCGACAGGGTCTCTTCGAGAAAGATCGCTAATTCCATTTCTACATCCTGCCCACGACGACCAGCGCTACGGCCCCGGCCTTGCTGAGCCCGACCACCAAAGATCGAGCTGAAAAAATCTGAAAAGTCCCCCGCGTCTTCGCCGTATCCGCCGGAGGGCCCGCCACGGTTCTGATAGCCTGGAGGCCCTTGAAACGGGCGACCCGGTTGACCGTACTTGCGCAGGTCATCATATTCGGCGCGCTTATCCGGGGCTTTGAGAACTTCATACGCCTCGGAGGCTTCTTTGAACTTATCTTCTGCGCCATTTTCTTTGCTGACGTCGGGGTGATATTTACGCGCCAACTTGCGGTAAGCGACCTTGATCGCTTTGTCGTCCGCAGTGGGTTCCACCCCAAGAATCTTGTAGTAGTCTTTGAAGTCCATGTAACGGTCACCATCCCCAATTATCCAGCGCAGCCTCAAAAGGCCCATGCTCAGCGCGTAGCATGCTCTTTTTCGGATTTAACTGCACCTAACCGACGTTTCGCCCTACGCATCTGCGGTGTGCTGACATACACTGCGCGGCCGTTTTTTGACTGGAACATGAAGCACATGAAAAACGAATCTCCAGCTCGTGCCTGCGGTATCGACTTTGGCACGTCCAATTCCACGGTCGGCTGGCTACGGCCGGGCATGGAGTCGCTCATCGCGCTGGAGGACGGCAAAATCACGCTGCCGTCGGTGGTGTTCTTCAATATGGAAGAGCGTCGCCCGGTGTATGGCCGCCTGGCTCTGCATGAGTATCTGGAAGGCTACGAAGGCCGCCTGATGCGCTCGCTGAAGAGTTTGCTCGGTTCCAAGCTGATCAAACACGATACCAGCGTACTGGGCACGGCCATGCCCTTCAAGGACCTGCTAGGGCTGTTCATCGGCCAACTGAAGCAGCGCGCCGAGACTGCCGCTGACCGTCCATTCGACGAAGTGGTGCTGGGGCGCCCGGTGCATTTTGTCGATGACGACGCCGCGGCCGACCAGGAAGCCGAAGACACGTTGGTGGAAGTCGCGCACAAGATTGGCTTCAAGGAAGTATCGTTCCAGTACGAGCCGATTGCGGCGGCGTTCGACTACGAGTCGACCATCGAGCGTGAAGAACTGGTGCTGATCGTCGACATCGGCGGCGGTACCTCGGACTTTTCCCTGGTGCGCCTGTCTCCAGAGCGGCGGTTTGTGGACGAGCGCCATGACGACATTCTCGCCACGGGCGGTGTGCATATCGGCGGTACCGATTTCGATAAGCAACTGAGCTTGCAGGGGGTGATGCCGCTGTTTGGCTACGGCAGCCGGATGAAAAGTCAGGCATACATGCCCACCAGCCATCACATGAACCTGGCGACCTGGCACACGATCAACGCGGTGTATTCACAGAAATCCCAGATCGCCCTGGCCAGCATGCGTTACGACATCGTCGATACGGGCGGCATTGACCGCTTGTTCAAGCTGATCGAACAACGCGCCGGGCATTGGCTGGCGATGGAAATTGAAGAGACCAAAATTCAGCTGACCGAAGCAGAAAGCCGCCATGTGCCGCTGGACCGCATTCAACCGGGCCTGAGCGTGGAACTGAGCCGGGCCCTGTTTGAATCGGCCATCGAAGCGCTGCTGACCCGCGTGCGCAACAGCGTGTCCAAGCTGCTGAACGATGCAGGCGTGAGCGTGGATCTGGTTGACACGGTGTTTTTCACCGGTGGTTCAAGCGGGATACCCGCACTGCGCAACAGCGTCTCGGCCATGCTACCCAACGCCCGCCATGTAGAAGGCAACATCTTCGGCAGCATCGGCAGCGGTTTGGCGATTGAAGCCAAGAAGCGTTACGGCTGATAAAGACCGACAAATTACCGGTAGGAGCTGCCGAAGGCTGCGATTCGACCGGGACCGGTCGCCCTCGTGAACCGCTGAAGGGGTGCCGGTCGTCGGCGACCCCGACCTATCGCAGCCTCGGCAGCTCCTACCGGTTGTTTTATATACGCTTAAACCAACCCCGCCTGACGCAGTTCACTCTTCAAATACGCATAATAAATCGGCCCCGCCACCACGCCCGGCAGGCCGAAGGCTGCTTCGAAGATCAGCATCGCCAGCAGTAACTCCCATGACTTGGCGCTGATTTGTCCGCCGACGATCCGCGCATTGAGGAAGTACTCAAGCTTGTGGATCACGATCAAATAACCCAATGCCGCAACGGCCACCCAAATCGACAGCGACAAACCGACGATAAAGATCAGGGTATTGGAGATCAGATTACCCACCACCGGCAGCAAGCCCAGCAAAAAGGTGAGGATGATCAGGGTCTTGGTCAGTGGCAGATGAATTCCGCACAGCGGCAGCACGATTGCCAGAAACACTGCAGTGAACGCAGTGTTAAGCAGCGCAATCTTGATCTGGGCGAAAACGATATTGCGAAACGCTTCGTTCAGCAGGTCCAGACGCTCAAACAGTGCGGCCGACAGCGGCTTGCGTTTATGCCCGACGACCACACGTTGCAGGGCAACAATTGCGCCCAGCACCATGCCAATCAGCAGCGTGACAAAGGTATGCGCCGCGCCTTTGCCCAACAGCTGCAAGTCGCCCACGTGCTTGGTCATCCAGGCGCCCAGGGAAATGCGGAATTCGTCCGCGCTGGCGGGCAGATAACTGTCGATGAACGGCGGCAGTTGTCCCCGGGCACGGTCCACCACGGTCATGAATTTGCCCAACGACGCACCAGGGTTTTCCGCTTCGTGCAGCAGGAAACTGATGGCGCTGGCAAACAGCAGGGTCAACACGCTGACCACTAAGGTGCCCAACAACGCAACGGCTAACCAACGCGCGCGCTCGCCGGCAATCAGCAGTTGCAGTTTCGGGGTCAGCATATTGACCAACTGGAACACCAGCAAACCGGCTAACAGACTGGGAAGAAGTTTGAGCGGTATCGCCGCCAGTAACCCGACACACACAATGATCAAACTGGCCAACAACACGTGACGCGGGGAAAACGTTGGCATGACAGCCTCTGAAACGAACGGCGCGAAAAGGTGGGCAGTCTGCCAGCGTTCCGAGTC
Organism: Pseudomonas sp.; assembly: GCF_028293835.1. Taxonomy (GTDB): domain Bacteria; phylum Pseudomonadota; class Gammaproteobacteria; order Pseudomonadales; family Pseudomonadaceae; genus Aquipseudomonas. Next base: position 9,803 of record NZ_JAQGNX010000009.1, on the reverse strand, counting down.
GAGGACCAGTGCTCAAAGGGAGGCTGCCGACGATCAACCGATCACTTCTTCAGGCAGGTACTCATGAACGCTTTACGTTCATCGCCCTTCAAGGTTTTAGCCTGAGGATCTGCGTTGCAATCCTTCATCTTCTGCTGCTGTGCCGTAACGGGCTTGGCCGCCGCGGCGGGCGCGGCTTTGAGGCAATTGCTCATGAACGTTTTACGGGCATCACCGGTCAGGGTCTTGGCTTGAGGGTCAGCGTTACACGTGGTCATTTTGCTCTGTTGTGCAGTGGCGGCAAATCCTTGTGCGCACATCAAAAAACCCATGACCAATAGAGCAACACGTAGCATTTTCATGGAGTTATCTCCTTTTTCCGCGCCGATCAGCACGGCCTGGGCTGAAGTGTAGCCAACGCCCAGAGATGTGTTACTGCATGTAAACGTACAGTCAGGCCCTTTTTGCTTGTCGGCGATATTGCTCCGGCGAGCAACCGGCCAAGCGCTGGAACATCGAAATAAAGGCCGAGGCGCTGCTGTAGCCCATGTCGAAACCGATTTCCTGCACACTGCGGCGCCCTTCCAGCGCCTCGATGGCGGATAAAAATCGTAGACGCTGACGCCAGTCGCCAAAGCTCATGCCCAATTCCCGCACACACTGCCGCGCCAGTGTTCGTTCACTGACATGCACTTGATTGGCCCACTCGACCAAGGGCCGGCTATCACCGGGGTCTGCCTGTAACGCCTGGAGTATCGATACCAACCCCGGGCTGTGCGCATAGGGCAGATAGCGCGTCTGTACCGGGGCCACACACAACTGGTCGACGATCACCTGAGCCAGGCGCACATCGGCATCGGTCTCAGGAACTTTTACGTCGCGGTCGGCGAAGTCATTGAGAATGGCTTTAAGAATGTCGCTGATGATCAGCGTGCATGGCTCGCTCGGCATGTGCGCGCTGTGTTCCAGCGACAGGTAAACCGAGCGATACACGATGGCCTGGCGGTTGTAACAGCTGTGTTCGGCATGGGGCGGAATCCATACCGCATATTGCGGCGGCGAGATGAAGCGCTGCCCGGCGATCTCAATTTCCATCACGCCGTGCTTGACGAAGTTGAGCTGGCCCCAGCCATGGCGGTGAGCATCGCTATGGGTGTCGGCCCCGAACTCGTCATGGCGCAGGTAAACCGGGCACGGCAACCCGGAAAAATCCGGGAGGGCAAGAAGCTTGGTGGTCATGCTGTCTGCTGCTCAGTGGAAGTTGTCTGAAACGAAGTATAGCCATCGTGACAGACAGGGGATAATCCCGTTTCATTCCTGCGTCTGTGCGGTGGCTTCATGCAATATCTCTTTCCCTTGCTGACGATTGTCATCTGGTCGGCCAACAACGTGGTGAACAAGCTCGCGGTCGGGGTGATTTTTCCTGCGGAGATAGGTTTTTATCGCTGGTTGCTGGCGGGCATATTGTTTACCCCGTTTTTACTCTGGCCAGTCATCAAGAACTGGGCGCTGATCAGGCCCAACCTGAAAAAAATCTTTGTCCTTGGCGTGCTTGGCATGGCGGTTTATCAGAGCCTGGCCTACTTCGCCGCGCCAATGACCACCGCCACCAACATGGGCATCATTTTGTCGTTGATGCCCATTATCGCGCTGGGCCTATCGATCACAGTCCTCGGCACTCGGCTGACTGCCGGTGCGCTGGTAGGCGCGATAGTGTCGTTCAGCGGTGTGGCCGTGGTCGTGTCAGCCGGTAGCTTTAGCGCCCTGATCCAGCGCGGCGTGAATCTCGGCGATGGCATGATTGTGGTGGCAACAGTGGCCTATGCGGCCTATAGCACGCTGCTGAAGAAGTGGCAGATGCACCTTCCCCCGTTGCAACTGCTGTACCTGCAGATTTGGGCTGCGGTGATCGTCCTGCTGCCGATGTTCTTGCTGTCGCCCAAGGCGGGGTTGAGCCCAAGCAATATTCCACTGATTTTGTACGCCTGCATTCCAACTTCCATGCTTGCCCCGTTACTGTGGATGCATTCCATTCGTCGCCTGGGTTCCAGCCGCGCGGCCATGTTTCTCAACCTGATGCCCCTCACCACCGCGTTGATCGCATCAGCGGTACTGGGTGAGCACTTGGCCTCGTATCACTTGATCGGCGGCGCGTTGACCTTGGTCGGCGTGGTGCTTGCAGAACGCTGGACCACGCCGCTGGGCGTAGCAGCTCCGGCGTAGCAGGCCCGGCGTTATAAGCCGGCACCCTTCAAGCGCTCGGCATGCTCGGTAAACAACCGCACGGGATGCGCGCCCTTGCCCACCAGCCCCAGGGACTGGTTGACGATATCGAAGTGGTCAAGCGGGTAATCGTCGCCGATTACCGTGCCTAAATGTGAACTGAAGCGTCCCACCATGCCGTCGCATTGCCCCACCTCTCGGGTGAAAGTGCGGGCAAACAGGCGGCAACTGCGATGGGTCCCGTCCATACGATTGAGTCCACGGTCCGTGCGCCCCGGCTGCAGCGTGCCGGACCACGAGTAGTAACGTACGCCGTTGACTTCTTCCTGCCCCTGCCCGCCCCAGGTTTCGGGAAGTCCTTGAGGGTAACGGCCGTTAAACAGCGCAACGCCAGCGGTGGTCAGCGATTGATGGGATGCCTGAATATCCACCGGCAGCCTCGGACCGTGATAACCGGTTTCCAGTAACGCCATGAACCAGGCCAACACGCGCAACAAGAGGTTCAGCAGACGCCCTTTGGCGGTATTGACCGGGAAGCTTCGTTCGAGATAATCCGCCAATTCCGACCCATGATTCGGGCCTGCGACGCTGGTGACTGACGCTACCCAATCAGGCCGTTTCGCGGCGGCATAGCGAATGGTCAGCGCGCCCTGACTGTGGCCGATCAGATTGACCTTGGCGGCACCGGTTTCCCGCAGTATCTGCTCGATGTGCAGCAACAGCTGTTCGCCGCGCACTTCGGTGGAATTGACGGCGGAAACCATCACCGGAAACACCATGGCCCCTCCGCGACGTAGCGCCGAGAGGATTCCGAACCAGTACGGGTAGAACACCAGACGAACAAACCCCAGCATTCCTGGGACCATGATCAACGGATAGCGAGTGGCGAATTTTGTCATTAGCCTGGGTCCTTGTGCATAGGGGGCGAGTCAACTTTAGTCGTTGCTGCTTGCCGTGACGCACGGCTGATGCCTGATCGCCATCTATTTATCGAACTCTTGCTACCTTCCATCGCTCAAAGCTTCATCGGGCCAACAATGGCTCAGCTATCAGGAGCGTTCACATGTACAAGCAAACTCTGGCGGCACTTAGCGTTCTCGCCGTTTTGGCCGGTTGCTCGTCTACCACGACCCATCAAAACCCGGTGGACTTTGTCACCTACCGCGACCAGCCGCTGGTCAAGCAAGTCGCAAAAGGCATGAATGAACAACAGGTCTTGACCGCTGGCGGGGAACCTTCGTCGCGTCAACACCGCAAGGTCCACCCTGGTACCTGCAATAATTACGTACTCAATCACGAGGGTAGCCAACAAAGCTACTACGTCTCCTTTGACGGCAACGGCAAGGTCGACAATTCGGGCTTTATGACCTGCGACCAGCACGAAGCGAATGACCGCGCGTCGATGTAAGCGTCCGCCTGGCACTGTCAAACTAAGAAGCCCGAGGCCTTGTGCCTCGGGCTTCTGCATTTTGCGCATTCGATAAAACTTTCTCGCCCGCCATCACTCACAACAAGGTACCGATCTGCCCTAGAGCGAGACGGAAACCGGATTAGCCCTGGAGATTAATAATGAGTGATGTGCAGCAATTAACCGATGTGAACACTTTGCGCCAACGCGCGCGTCAGCACGTGGAAAACGGTGCCGTGACCGAAGGTTACAGCGCTGACCGCGAAGAAGTGGTGCGTTTACTCAATGCATCGCTGGCCACTGAACTGGTCTGCTTCCTGCGCTACAAACGCCACTACTACATGGCCACTGGCTTGAAAGCGTCAGTCGCCGCTTCAGAGTTCCAGGAGCACGCCGGTCAAGAAGCCGAACACGCCGACAGGCTCGCTGAGCGCATCGTGCAACTGGGCGGCGAACCGGAGTTCAACCCGGACCTGCTGTCGATAAATTCCCACGCGCAATACGTTGCAGGCAATACGCTCAGAGAAATGGTCTACGAAGACCTCGTCGCCGAACGAATCGCCATCGACAGCTACCGCGAGATCATTCAATACATTGGTGAAGCGGACCCGACTACACGGAGGATCTTCGAAGACATCCTTGCTCAGGAAGAAGAGCATGCCGATGACATGGCGGACTTATTAAAAGATTTGTAAGTGGTTTTAATCAGCGCCCGGTTGTTTTCTTGAAATGGAAACGACCGGGCGTTTTTTTATGTCTGGGGTTATGTCTCGCCAATAAGCAGGCTCCTACAGGTGATCGCAACTCTCTGTAGGATCAAACTTGTGGGCGAAATAATTTAATGTGCGACACATATCTATGACACTTCCCAAAATAACAATGTGATTTGAATATCGGATATTTCCCACATAAAACCAAGCAAGACCGGACATACATAAGCTTGAGATAAGCATCAACTGCTCGCCATACAGACAACAAGGAGAACTGTATGAGCGACTCAAATGGACAGAAAGAAAAAAACATAATTGTAACAGTACCCATAGATCAACCTAGTAATCCCTATGGCTCAGGCAATGGACTAAGCCCAGGTTCAAATAGCGGCTGGACATTTGGATTTGGCGGCGGCAGCGGCAGCTACGGCGCTGGCGGCTTATCAAACTCAAGAAGGCGTAGATTGCGACTGGCTGCACGCGCCCAGCGGGAGGCGGAAGCTCGCGCTCGCACTCAGCGAGATCAAGAAATAGCAGCGAACGCTCGGGCAGCCGCCGAGCAACAACAAGCAGCAATAGCGGCCCATGCCCGTGCCGTTGCAGAACAACAAGCACATGCCGCTCGCCAACAAAGACTTGCGCAGCAAGCGCAACACTTCCACGCCGTTAAAGCTGCTATTGATGTTGATTATGGCATCAGGTCTCAACAGTTAGCGTCGACACTTCAAGGGGAAGTGATAGCAGCTCGTGGACCGCACACGTACGACAAGGTTAGCAACTCGTGGAACGTCCATTTACTGAAAAAACAAATTGCCGAAATTGATGGGTTAATTGCCAGAAAAGCGACAGAGCTTCAATCCAGCACTGCCCAGGCACATTCATTTTATGGAAGCGATCCTTTAACCCACTCAGTTGAGGACTATTTAAATAAGGTTATCGTCGACCCGGCCGCACAACAATCCTGGGAATCGGCTTACAGGGCGGCACAATCAGCGCTGGAGTTGACGGAGTCTATTCGACTCCTCAAAGAAAAAACCAGCACGTTAGCCGCACAAATACCGGTTTACGAGGCGCTGGAACGTGCGGCAGCCGAGCGTCAACGACTGCATCAAATCGCAGTGGATAAAAATCAGGAGCAACTGCGGTTCAAAACAAAAAGCAATGAGATCGTGCGCCTGGATAAGGTCTCCGCTGCCCACACAGTAAACATTTCCATTGCGCCAGGGCTTGCGGCGGCGGTGATGACCCGTACGGGTTTGATAGCTGCCGAAGGCGCAGCCATTGCGCTTAATGCATCTATCCGCGTCACCGCCTTGGAAATCGGTCGCATTCTGGCAGTGAGCCCGGTTGGCGCGATAGGCGCCGCGTTCGCCACCACTGCGCTGTATTCAACGCCCGTCGCTAACGGCGAATTGACTCCTGCACAACGCCGACGATTATTTCAAGGAGTCTCGGTTGGTCCAGAGACGCTTGGCATTCCTGTGGGAGTTGATCTAAACGGCATTGCCGATGCAGGCGGCGAAGTATCACTCGATAACCGACTTTCGATTGAAGAGATCGTCGAAGGTACCAAGCTAAACGTCGTGGCAACGGGGAGCGCTATTGCCCCCGGCGTGAAGGTCATTAATGCCACCGCAAACGCACAAAATAATGGTACACCGCCAAGCTCGGTGGGCCATTGGGCCGAACATTAAACTTCACGTTGGAAACTGATCCCGTCGCTTCCGAGGCAGGGGATTGGCAGATTGATCACCCCGACCTACCTTTGCAGTTCAATCCATCTGTCGAGCACATGCCTCCAGGCGCCGATAGGCGTATCAACGATTGCATCGTCTGCATTCCAGGCCATGCACCCCGTTATTTTTCGTTCCAGCCGCCGCCCGTCGCGTCAGGAGTAGTACTGGGAACAGGGCAACCCGCCTCCGAAAAATGGTGGGATGAAGCCACATCCACGGGCGCAAAAATTCCGTCATCGATTGCCGACAGATCTCGCGGCAAGGCATTCCCCACCCTCAACGCTTTCGAAACTGACTTCTGGAAAGAACTGGCGACCGAGGAGGTTATCAATCGGCGATTTGGCGAAGCCAACAGGCATCGACTTAAGAGGGGCCACGCCCCGATAGCACCAAGAAGCCAGTGGTTAGGCCAGCAAAAAACCTATCGGCTAAATGACCGCAAGACTCCGATCCAGCGAGACGGCACGTTTAATTTAGATGACTTTTCGGTTGGGACGCCCAGTAAACAGGGCAACCAACCAGAATCACTTCCAGCAACACCGTGGTCGGTTCCGGACAGCCCCGGCATGCGCGGCTTGATGGGAACCTTGGCTCAGCAGCGCGAAGCTGCATTGCGCTGGTTTGAACAAGCGATAGAAGCCGAAAGCCAACCAGGCACCCGGACCGAAACACCTACAACCCCACCCGGCAGCGAAGCGATTGGCTCGACAACATTGCCCATCAACCCTGCCCTGCCAACGATTTATCCGGGCGATACCACTGAACCGGTACCGACACAAACTGATCCACTTCCGGGGCTTGACCCTACGGATGTAAATGCCAATATTCCTGGGCTGCCGTCGGATGATGAGCTGCCGTCGCCGGGGGTAATGGAAGCTGGGCCACCGGTTAAGCCGTTGGAGGTGGGGCCGTATAATGAGCTAGCGAATAGGAGTGGTTTGGATCAGATGGACATTGATCATATTCCTTCTCGGCAGGCGCTCAGATTACATATTCTAAAAAACGCTCCCACTATGAACATGTCGAGAATGAACGATATTTTAAGACGAGCGCCGAGCGTGGCCATCCCCGCTGAAGTTCACCGGAAATTTAGCGAAACCTATGGGGGCCGGAACACCAAGATTAAACAGGTCAAGGACGCAGAAAATCTTCAAATCGCGATCGACAGCAATGTTGACGCTATTAAATCTGCACTTATAACAAGGGGATTTGACGAGCTAAGCATCGAAGTATTTCGGGAAAAACTGCATAATTTAATAAACAACAAGGAATATCGTAATGGATCGCAATAACATCCACCAATGGATTAGCCGTCTCGGCCAATTCCACGATGTGCTCCAGAAAACTGGCGTTATTACTGACCAACCATTAATTGAGTTATTTTCTGGAATAGATGAGGTTTTTCTTGTTCCAGAATCAGGCTTAGAGTTGGTATTCTGGGCAGAAACCAAACGCTACGAATCATTATTCATCACATTGATTAAAACAACACCCTCCACCATTGAGTACGAGGGTGAGCTACCGCCCCCTTACACTAAAAATATGATCAAGAGTGATGTCCGAACCATTTTTGGAGAGCCAACAGAATCATCCGGGCCCATAACAATGCCAGACCCTGTAGGGAAGATAGGAGGATGGGACTGTTATCATCTAGACTCCATAGCCTTTCCAAATAAAAAAGTTTTTTTCTCTTACACAAGAGACTTAAAAGTTGACTCACTGGCATTCACCTTGATCGATAAAGATCACGACTAGTTATTATACATACGTTTAAAATCCTCGAGCTCACCGCTCTGACGAGACGCCAACCTTTCAAAAAAATAGTGATCGCGAGGCCTGCTATTTATTAACCAAGGAAATATACAAATCATGGAACTTAAACCAAGCATTCAAGACTACACTCGAGATGAATTCACGACACTGGTCCACACCCTCTGGCACGGTAACATCCAGCAAGAAGACCACGACAAACTGATTGATCATTTTGACAGCATTGTCGAACACCCCGATGGCGCAGACCTGATCTTTCATGCAAAGACATCCGTATCGGGCATTTCTCCATCAGTTGATGGTGTAGTGTATATGCTGGAATGGTGGCGACGGCAGAACAGCAAACCAGGCTTCAAAGGGGAGCTTGCTGTCGCACCTCATGTTTGGCCCAAACAAACGAAAGAAACTCGTTCTGCGGCCGCGCTCGCTAAAATCAACAAAATTGAGACGGACCTGAACGCAGCGAAGCTCGCGGTAGAGCAAGTGCTTCAATCTACCGTTGCGCCATTGACGAGCATTGAACGGCAACGAACGGCTTCCGAAGCGTCGCCGCTGGCCCCTGCTAAGTCACAACAACTGGCCAGCCTTATAGAAGAGATAGGGCAGATTCAGACAGCAGAATCACTGATTGGAACAAAGATGTACAGGTACAGTTTCTTTGGGGACCAACTGACGTCGGAGGTAAGTCAGGCGAAACATCACAGCGTGTGGATTGACAGTGCAACGCACGCTGATGTCATGCAACAACTTGACCAGCTTATCAATAGGTTCCAAGTATCGTTTCCGGCCATTGATCGCCTGCACAAAGAGCTTGAGACGCGAATCGCTGCAGCTATGCCTTGGGCAGAGGAACACCGTATTCGCTTGGCGGCTCAAACACGCCAAGGACCTAACGATGTTCCCACTACATTTACGACCTCGGCGATGGAGGCTTCTAGCCGCGCGTTATTTTTGACCCCCACGGCTAACGAAGCAGCTGCATTTGAATCCTCGTTCGACGGCTTGCAATTTGCCATGCAATCAGCAATCGCTCGATTCGCGTGGGATGCATCGGCAACCACAGGTGGAGCTGCCGGCCAATATACCGATCTATTGAAGTTCTCAACCCGATTGAACGCTGATGAACGCTACGGATTTTGTGTTCCTCTGGCTGAAATTATCCCCTTGGATGGTCACGACTGGCTGGGTATGGCGCAAGCGTCTGAAGAGGTAGATTTACCTGTTCGCCTCGGCTCTGGCGTTGTGTTTTCCGAAAAGGATTCCCGGGACTACAAACATGTCTACCTAACGCCTAGTGATGGAATCGTTGTCCCTGCGCCCGTCCGAGTCAGAAGTGCCCGACCTGGACCTGACCAGCGTACCTACCAGTTCACCTCGGACGGTGTAGCGCCTACAACAATCGTCTGGACATTACCTCTAACGCTTGAAGAACTCAGGCACCAAATACCCGTACCGCTGGACACTTCAAAACATCCCGGCATTATTAGGCCGCAGTCGATTCCAAACCTACTGGCACTCCCTACGGATGTTGAGTTCGACGATTACGTTATCGTGTTCCCTGAAGAGTCAGACATTGCGCCGCTTTATTTAATGCTCAAGGATCGCCGACACTATGCGGGCGTAACCGAAGGACAGGGCGTTGACATCTCAGGAGAGTGGTTAAGTGGAGAATCGACGGCAGAGGCTAAGGTGCCATCTCGCATTGCGGAGCAGCTGCGGGGTCGGGTATTTAAACAATTCGACGACTTGAAAATCGTTTTCTGGAAGGCAATTGCGGCAGACCCAGCCATTTCGATGCAGTTCGCCCCGGAAGAGATTGCAGTCATGCTGAATGGAGCGGCACCTTCCGTCACGCACGAAGGCTTGCGCAAAACCTATTATCTATCCCACATCAGCCCTGCCGCCCAAGGCGGCAAGGTTTACGATTTCGACAATATGCGAGTTATGTTGCGAGGCTAAAGCTACGCTGAGTCGGAG